>JBEKVN010000025.1:0-49986 GCA_049513915.1 Candidatus Aminicenantales bacterium
TTCGACGCCGCCCTCAACACCGCCCTCGACCCCGATGTCCGACAGCTTCTCTTCGGCGATCTGGTCCGGGATCTCGACGGGCGCCACCAGACGCCCCGGCTCCACGGCCGCCTGGGCCTGGACCGGCTTGATCCGCGCCGTCTTGGCCGCGGCCTTCTTCTTGGCCGGCGGCGGCGGTGGCGGCGGTGGCGGCGGCGGCGGCGCCAGGAACGCGCTGTACACTTCGACCTTCGGCAGCTCTCCGGTTTTCATGAGCGGAATCATGATGAGAAGCAGGATGATGATTACATGCGCCGCGAGGGACATCGGAAAAACGGCGGCCCTCAGCCCCGTATTCTTGTCCGGCTTAAAAAAGACATCTTTGAACACTCGGCCCTCCAAGACCTGGATTGCGGGGGCCCCGGCCTGCCGGCGGGCGATCCCGGCCCGGACGCGGCCGGAAAAGGAAGCCCAGTATTCCGCTTCCTGCGGAACGGAGGGAGACGTTCTCGGGACGGCATCGAGAGCGCGGAGAAACTCGAGGTCGCGGCGGCATTCCGGGCAGGACTTGAGGTGCTTTTCCGCCCGGTCCCGTTTTCCGCCCCGGAGCTCGCCGTCATGGTAGGCGCCGAGGAGTTCCTGGAGTTTTCGGTGACTCATCTCAAGCTCTCCTCTCCAGGGAATCCGCCAGGAGGGCCTTCAGCTTCTGCCTGGCGCGGTTGAGCCGCGACATGACCGTGCCGTGCGGCACGCCAAGAGCACGGGAAATCTCCTCGTAACTCAGGCCCTCATAGAACCTCAGGACGAAGACGCTCTTCTGGTCCTCGGGCAAAGACGCCACGGCGCGCGCGAACCTCTCTTCGAACTCGGCCTGCTCGAGCCTCGCCTGGGGAAGGTTTTGGGGCGGCCGCGGGCCCGGCCCACGGACGGCCATCGCCTCGTCGTCGAGCGGCCTTTCCCTGTTCCTGACCTTCAGGTAATTGAGACTCGTGTTCACGGCGATCTTTCGGAGCCAGGGATAGAGGGGCCACCGGGTGTCGAACTTGGCCAGAGCGAAGTAGGCTTTGATGAAGGTCTCCTGGGCGAGGTCGTCGGCCGATTGGTGCGCGCCGGTCAGGCGCCGGCAGAGAGCATAAATCGTCTGCTGGTATTTCCTGACCAGGCTTTCAAAAGCGTCCACGTCTCCCTCTTGGGCTTTCCGAATCTGGACGGCATCCTCCGGATGTCCGTTCGGCTTGTTCGGAGCTCCCATAGGGTTATACAAGTCCCAGCGCCATTTATTCCCTTCCGGACCTCAGGCGTAGCTGTGGAGGCCGGACAAAAGGTAGTTCACGCCGAAATAAGTGAAGAGCGCGGCCAGGAAGCCCACGATGGCGATGATCGCCGACCTCCTCCCCTTCCAGCCCATGACGATCCGGGTATGCAGGTAGAGGGCGAAGACGAGCCAGGTGATGAGGCTCCAGACCTCTTTGGGGTCCCAGCTCCAATAGGTCCCCCAGGCTTTGTAGGCCCAGACCATGCCGAAGACGAGGCCGCCCAGCGTGAACAGGGGGAATCCCACGGCCACGCAGCGGTAGCTCGCGGCGTCCATCTTGTTTTTCTTTTCTTCCGTATCGGCGGTCAGGTAAAGAATGCTCGTGACGAAGGCCACCGCGAAAAACGCCTCGCCCAGGAGCGTGACCGAAACGTGGAGCCAGAGCCAGTAGCTCTGGAGCGCCGGGACGAGGGGCGTCGCCTCCTTGGGCATGAGGGGCGAAGAGGCCAGGGCGACGAGGCCGACGACGATCAGCATCAGGTAGGGCCCGATCCGCGGGATGTTGGATTTGCGGTCGATGAGAACGTAGGCCAGGACCATGCCCCAGGAGAGGAAGGACAGGGACTCGTACATGTTGGTGAAAGGCGCGTGCCCGCTCTGAAACGTCCTCATGATCAGGGCGGCGGTGTGAAATGCCAGCCCCGCAATGGCCAGGGCCCGGCCGGTCTTCGCCCATTTCTCCTTCTTCGTGAACAGCATGGCCAGATAGAAGAACGCGGCCACGATATACAGAATGAACGTTACGGTGAACAGGGTCGATTCGTTCATGCGGACCTCCTTAGGGAATCCATCAGATCATCAAATTCGGCCTGGAAGCTCTCCCGGCTTTTCGCGGCATGGCCTCCGGCCGTGACCTCGGTGCGCTCCCGGCCTTCCTCGATGACAGCCCTGATCTCGAAGGGCGGCCAGTAGAAGGCCAGAAAGAACCCGGCGGTCACGAGGAGGCATCCGATCCAGATCAGCCAGACGCCCGGGTCCCGGGCCGCCTCGATGACGGAATATTCGGAGCCGCGGTACGACTTCAGGACGAAAGAGAGGTCCGTCGGCTTGCCGGCGTGCATCTGTTCGAAATCGGGGTACTTGGCGAAAACCCAGCCGGAAAAAACCTGCTCGGCGCCTTTCCAGCCTTCGACCTGGGCGGCCGGGTTGTTCGGCTGCTCGGACCTGGTCTCGACCTGCCCGGCATCCCCGATCACGAAATCGGGGACGAAGCGCTTGACCGAAATCTGGCTGACGTCCTTATCGTCCACGGCGGCCCGTTCGCCCACGTTCAGCGTGACGGTGCGGGAGAAGGACGGGTCGTTTTTCTTTTTGACCGTGACCTCGAGTTTCGGGTTGTTCCAGTCCGAGCCGTAGCTCGTCTGGTAAAAGGAAAACCCCTTATAGGTCAACGGCTTGTTGACCAGGATGGCCTGGGTCAGGACCCCGGTTCCCCCCTCGACGACGGTCACGGTGCTCTTCCAGGCCTTGACCATGCCTTGGGGATAGTACTCCGTTTCGAACCGGTCGAGCCGGATTTCGAAGGGGGCCCTGGGGACCGGGGACGTTTGGCCCTCCGTCAATTCAAGCTGGGCGCGGGACCCGGCCAGGCCGCTGACGATCCCGCCGGCGATGACGACCAGCAGCCCGAGGTGGACGGCGTCCGGGCCGAAGTGGCCAAACTTCCGTTTCTGGGCCAGGACGGACACCCGCTTCTCGGCGGACTGGCTCTTGACGCGGTAATGGCGGGAGGCGAGGAGCGCTTCGAGCTTCGCCCGCGCCTCGGCAACGGGGATGTTTTTCCCGAACCGGCTCTTCACCTTGAAAGCCAGAAGCGCGGACGGCTCGGCCTCGACCTTGGGGCTGAAGGCGCGGCGCCATTTCGCGGGAAGGCGCGACACGGTGCAGACGATCGTGTTCAGCGCCAGGAAGAAAAGCAGGACCAGGTACCAGCCGGAATGGTAGAGCGACGTCAGTTGAAGGCCGGCGAATAAGCCGGCCAGCTGCCCGTAGCGGGCGGCGTACTCGGCCGGGGGCCGCCCCTGGGGAATGAGCGTTCCTATAACCGAAGCCACGGCCAGGAGGATCAGAAGGACGATGGCCAGCTTGACCGACGCGAAGAATTTCCAGGCTGATTTCATGTCCACTCCCATCGCGGGGCCATGCCGGGGCCCGGGCTGAATCGGCATCAATAATATCGGATTGCGGTGTTCTTGACAACTCATCAGGGAGAAACATGCCGCGACGGGGATTGACACCCAATAGCGGAAGGGATAAGAACGTTTCTTATGCCGCAACCAACCCTGGCCGCTTTCTGCCTTCTTCTGGCCGCGGGGGTCCTCTCGGCGGCCGAGGCTCCGACGGGAAAAACGGTGACGGCCATCCGCACGGCCGGCCCGATCCGCATCGACGGCCGGCTGACCGAAGACGTGTGGCAGGGGCCGGGGTTCGGGGGATTCACCCAGTCCGATCCCCGGGACGGCGCGCCGGCGTCGGAGGAGACCACGGTCTGGATCGCCTACGACCGCGAAAACCTCTACGTGGCCGCCCGCTGCCGGGACTCGCGGCCGGACGGCATCATCCGGCTCCTGGCCCGGCGCGATGAGGAGGTCGAGTCCGATTGGTTCTACTTCGCGATCGACCCGTACTACGACCGGCGGAGCGGCTACTATTTCGGCATCAACCCGGCCGGTTCGATCAAGGACGGAACGCTTTACAACGACGAGTTCACGGACGCGACCTGGGACGGCGTCTGGGAGAGCGCGGTCAGAACCGACGGGCAGGGCTGGTCGGTTGAGATGAGGATTCCGTTCGACCAACTGCGCTTCAAGAAAATGGATGAGTACGTGTGGGCCGTCAACTTCGAGCGCGACATCAAGAGGAAGCACGAAATCGATTATTACGCCTGGAAGCCCAAGGAGGAGAGCGGCCTGGTCTCCCGGTTCGTCGACCTCGCCGGGGTCCGGGATATCGACCGGGGCAGCCGGCTCGAGGCCTATCCTTACGCGGCGGGGCAGGCTGCGACCAGCCCCGAGCAGCCCGGAAATCCGTTCCAGACCGGGAGCGACTTCAGCGGGAACGCCGGCTTTGACCTCAAGGCCGGCTTGAAGAGCAACCTCACCCTCGACGCCACGGTCAATCCCGACTTCGGCCAGGTAGAGGTTGACCCGGCCGTCATCAACATCAGCGACCAGGAAACTTATTATCTCGAGAAGCGGCCCTTTTTCGTCGAGGGGTCGAGCATCTTCAATTTCGGGATGGGCGGCCTCAACGTGAATAAGGCTTACGGCTGGACGGACCCCCAGCTCTTTTACAGCCGCCGTATCGGACGCTCGCCGCAGGGCGCCGTTTCCGGGCCGGGCTTCGTCGACACGCCGGACTGGACGACCATCCTGGGCGCGGCCAAGGTCACGGGGAAGGTCGGCCAGGCCTTCAATATCGGCGCCATAACGGCCCTGACGCAACGGGAATACGCCCAGGTCGATTTCGAGGGGACGAGGTCCAGCGCCGAGGTCGAGCCGTTTTCGAACTACAGTGTCGCCCGCGGCCTCAAGGAGTTCTCAGACGGTCGACAGGGCCTCGGCTTCATGGCCACATCGGTCGTCCGCGACCTCCGCGCCGGCTCGCTTGAAGACCAGCTGACCCGGAGCGCCCTCGCCCTGGGCGTCGACGGCTGGACGTTCCTCGACCGGAACAGGGGCTGGGTTGTTTCCGGCTGGGCCGGCGCGACGGAGGTCACCGGGACGACGGCGGCCATCACCGCGCTCCAGCGCTCCTCCCTTCACTACTTCCAGCGGCCTGACGTGGACTACGTCCACGTCGACGAGACGGCGACCTCCCTCGAGGGCTGGGCCGGCCGCGTCTTCGTCAACAAGCAGAAAGGCAACGTCATCTTCAACGCCGCCCTGGGGGCCATGTCGCCGGGCTTCGAGGCCAACGACCTCGGTTACCACACGCGCGGCGACCTCATCAACGGCCATGCCATGTTCGGCTATCAGACGTTCCACCCGGACAGAATTTTCCGGAAATGGAGCACGACGGTCACGTATTTCAGGAATTATGATTTCGGCGGGAACCGGATCGGCGAAATTATTTATCTCGACGCCGCCGGCCAGTTCCTGAATTATTGGAGCGCCGCGCTCCACTACGACTACGAGACGCCGAAGTACAGCCATTACCTGACGCGCGGCGGGCCGATGGCCTATTACCCCGCGGGCACGACGTACAGCGGTACGATCGGGAGCGACAGCCGAAGGCCCTTCGTCTTCAAGCTCAGCGGCCGCCTGCGCACCCACCCCAGCGGCGGCTATAACTGGACGGTCGAGGGCGGCGTAACCTGGAACCCGCGGACCAACATCAGCCTGTCGGTCGGGCCGAGCTACACATGGCGGTACTCCAACGGCGAATGGGTCATGGCCGTCGTCGACCCCCTCAAAGTCGAAACCTACGGCACGCGCTACATCCTCGCCGACATCATCCAGAAAACGCTCCCCGTCGAGATCCGGCTGAACTGGACGTTCACGGCGCGGCTGAGCCTGCAGGCGTACCTTCAGCCGTTCGTAGGGTCGGGCGATTACCGGAGGTTCAAGGAGCTGAAGGCGGCCAGGACATTCGACTTCAACTTCTTCGGCGAGTACAACAGTTCGACCATCACATTTGCCAACGGCGTCTACGCGGTCGATCCGGACGGAGCCGCCGGCCCGGCCCCGTCGTTCACGTTCAGCAACCCGGATTTCCGTCTCCGGTCGCTGCGCGGGACGTTCGTCCTTCGCTGGGAGTACAGGCCGGGGTCGATGCTCTATTTCGTCTGGACCCAGAAGCGGGCCGACACCACCCTGGACGGGGAGCACGACCTCTGGGACGACCTCGGAGCCATATTCCGCGCGCCGGGCGAGAATATCTTTCTGCTCAAATTCTCCTACAGGTTCCAGCTGTGACGCGGACTGGTGCGCCGGCGCGCCCGTTTCAGCGCAGGCCCAGCCAGAAAATGCTGAACAGCAGGACAGTCAGGACAAAGATCGTCACTGCGGTAAAAAGGTAGTCGCGCTGGCGGATGAAGGCCAGAACCGAAAAGGCGACCCGGGCCACGGGCGTCGCGATGAGCAGGACCAGCCCGGCCATGATGAAGCCCCGCCCACGGAACCGGGCCCCCGACCCGAAGATGTTTTCGACGAGGCGGAAGTCCGGCGCATTCCGGTGGAAGACATGATACATGGCCGTCTGACCTCCGTGCCGCGCCAAATATATCGCGGCGCCGATAACCACGACGGCGGCCGAGAGGACCAGGCCCAGACGCAGCAGGTTGCCGATGATCCGGTCGACCTGGACGCCGGTCCAGCCGTGGCCGGACTCGGGCTTAGAGCTTTCCGGTGAGTCCATTGAGAATCATCTCCACGCCGAGCGCGAATATGACGATGTCAAAGAGCAGACGCAGGCGCCGGGTCGGCGTCCGGACCAGGACCCGGGTCCCCAGAATGGATCCGGCCAGCACGCCGAGCATGACGGGCATGGTCAGGCCCGGGTCGATGTACCCCCGGTGAAGATAGATGCCCGCGCTGCTCGCCGCGGTGACGCCGATCATGAAGTTGCTGGTCGCCGTCGAGACCTTGAACGGAATTCTCATCACGCGGTCCATGGCGATGACCTTGAGCGCACCCGAGCCGATCCCGAGCAGGCCCGAAAGCACCCCGGCGACGGACATCAGACCGAGGCCGGAAAGAACACGCTGGACGCGGTAAGCGACGATTCCCCTTAGCGACGGATATTCTCCGTCGAGCCGCAGCCGGGCCGCCAAGCGGTCGGACGGAGCGGGAATATCCGAGGCGGGACCGGGATGCTTGGCCAAGGAAAAGAACACGTTGACGATGAGGACGAATCCGAAAATGACGGCGATCACCGGAGGGCTGACCACAGCGGCCAGGAAGGCGCCGGCGATGGCGCCGAGGGTCGTGCCGACCTCGAGGAACATGCCGACCCGGATGTTGCTGAAGCCTTCCTTGACATAGGCGGAGGCGGCCCCCGACGATGTGGCGATCACGGAAACGAGCGAGGCGCCGATGGCGTAGCGGATGTCAACGCCCAAGGCCAGGGTCAGGAACGGCACGATCACCACTCCCCCGCCGAGGCCCGTTAGGGCGCCCAGGAAGCCGGCCCCGAGCGAGACGCCCAACACGATCGCGGTGAGCGTGAGGATGGTCATGCCGCGGCCCCCATTTTTAGTATCATAGCCGAGAATGTTCACGCCCGGCCGAGGCGCTTGACCTGATCGAACGGGTCAACCGCGGCGGTGGGCTTAGCCGAGACTGCCAACACGGTGCTCCATACAACCAAGAGAAATCCAGACGCCCACGCGGCTCTCCGTGAGTATTTCTTGATGACCGGCATGCTCTCCTCAGAACGAGGGTTCATCATGCAAGCCACTCGAGAAGGGCGCGAACACTGCCGGTGGCTAGGGCAATGCTCGAATCAGCCGCTCCATAATACAGTTTGATGGTGTCGCCATCGGGGGCAATGGTGCAGCCACAGGGGAAAACGACGTAGCCAACATCCCCGTGCTGTTCGTAATGTGCTTCCGGGCCAAAGAACCACTCATCACTGCGCTTTAGGCAACGCTCCGGTGCGTTCAAATCAAAAAGAGCAAGCCCTAGCCGATAAAGCGAGCCGGCCGCTGTCTGCCGCACACCGTGGTAAATCATCAGCCAACCCTTCGGGGTTTCGATGGGTGGGGGCGAGAGGCCGATTTTGTTAGCATCCCACCACCCCCCGCGGCGGGATTCCAACATCAGCTTGTGACCGCCCCAGTGGCGCAGGTCGGGCGAATAAGACATCCATATATTTGCTCTAGGAGAACTGACCGGGCGATGGATCAAAGCCCAATGGCCGCCAATCCGATGAGGCAACAGGGCAGCATCTTTATCTTCTGGCGGCATGATCACGCCGTAGCGCTCGAAGTGGTGGAAATCTTCCGTGAGCGCCAGAGCCACGCCCGGACCCTCACGTGTGTAGGCGGTGTAGACTATGGCATACTTGCTTAATTCGGGAAGATAGGTGATGCGTGGATCTTCAATGCCCCACATCTCTTCTGGAAAGTGCTTGGGATCAGCCAACAGGGTGGGCTGAGGGTCAATCTGCCAATCACCCTCGCCATTGGTGGAGCGGGCCGCGCAGAGATGAGATTGCCCACGGCGATCCTCTACACGGCACAAAAGCAAAGTCGTGCCATCGGGCAGCAGCGTGGCGCCGGGGTTAAACACGCTATTGGCCGGATAGGTCCAATTGGCGGCGGTCAAGATGGGGTTGAGCTTATGACGGCGAAAGAGCTCGGGGTGATGATTATTCATTGAGATCGGGCCTCCATAGATAA
This sequence comes from Candidatus Aminicenantales bacterium, assembly GCA_049513915.1. Lineage (GTDB taxonomy): Bacteria > Acidobacteriota > Aminicenantia > Aminicenantales > Saccharicenantaceae > DATKJS01. The sequence goes on from JBEKVN010000025.1 coordinate 8,637, forward strand.
AAGCGTATTCTCAGCCAAGCGCAATTCCAGCAGGGCCTGCAGAAAGGCTAGTGTAGATTCCGCACCCTGATTCTCGTTCGGGCGGTCGGGATGTAGACCGTCTCGACAACCGCCGGTAGTCGGGTCGTAGATAGGGAGGTTGAGGTCGTTGCGCCCGATGAACCAATCGAAGGCACGGCGGGCTTCTTTGTTCCAGCGTTTGTCTCCCGTAACCCGGTAGGCTTCGAGGCAGGCTGATACCATCGCTTGGGCTTCCACCGGCTGCTGATCGAACCGGGCACGCTCACCGCCGCGCTGATAGAAGCCGTTGGATCCGATAGGGACAAAATGCCCCCCACCCGCGTCCGAGCGCTGCAGATCGGCCAGCCAACTGAGTGACTCCAGTCCAGCCTCGGCCATGGTCTTATCCGTTATCGATTGGCCGCACATCAGCAAGGCCTGCGGCAGCGCGGCGTTGCAATAACTCAGCCCATCCTCGAACCATCGCCATTCGTCCGAACGGTGGCTTTGATACAAAGTCAGCAGCCCCCCGGCCAATTTCTCCCGGACTTGGCTTGCCCTCCGGTCACCGGCATACCGCCGTAGATACTCATGGATGCCGATGAGCGCGAATGCCCAGGCGCGCGGACTGGTCGTGTCGCAAATTGCAGGCAAGGCCTGCTCGAATAACCAGCCAGCCATATTTTGGAGGGCGGGTGTGGTAGCATGGCCCAACACAGTGCCTAACGCCCATAAGGCACGACCGTGGCTGTCGTCTGATCCGCTTTCCCCCTGCCACTGGCGCTGGTAATCCATGAAGTTGCGAAAGCGCCTGGTCTCAGTATTGAAGGCATACCAGAGGAAGGCGAGATAGCGTGATGCCAGTTCGAAGGACTCTTTGATGCCCAGCGCCTCCATGAGCGCGCTCACCATCAGCGCTCGGGCATTGTCGTCGGTGCAGTAGCCCTCGCGATAATTGGGGACTGTGAAAATGGCATGCTGCAACATGCCGGTTTCGTCTGTCATGTGGCGCAAGTGATCCAGCTTGAGAGGAGGCAGATCCCCCGGATGTTTGTCCAGCGCTTTGGCTGTGAAGCCTGGGGGAGTGAAATGCCGGCGTTCTGTGCGGGCGCGGTCAAAACTCTCCATGTAGCGTCGCGCCACCTTCGGCCAGATCATCGCCCGTCCAAACATGTAAGCCCGCTTGCGCATGGCGTGGCGCTCGGCCTCGTTTTCCAATAAGTAGATTATCCGTTCGGTTAAGGCTGCCGGGTCACGGAACGGGACCAGCACGCCTCGTCCTTCGGACAGCAACTCTTCCGCATACCAGTACGGGGTCGAAATCACGGCTTTGCCCGCTCCGACTGTGTAGGCCAGTGTTCCAGAAGTGATCTGCTGCACGTTCAGATAAGGAGTGATGTAAACGTCCGCTGCGCCGATGAACTCAACGAGCTCCTCCAGACTGACGAAGCGATTGTAGAAGATCACGTGACCTTCCACGCCCTTCTCTTGAGCCAGCCATTGTAGCGACAGCCGATACGTTTCGCCTTCGTGCAGGATCACATGGGGATGTGTGGCGCCGACAACTATATACACGATATCAGGATAGCGGGCCACGACAGCGGGAAGGGCAGAGATAACAGTTTCGATCCCTTTGTTCGCCGATAGCAAACCGAAGCTGAGCAAAACGATCTTGCCCTCGACGCCAAAGAGGTCTTTGTTGAAGCTCGGGTCGACAAAGGGCACATCAGGGATGCCGTGGGGAATCAGATCAATCTTCTCCGGCGGCACATGATAGACCGCCTGCAAGAATTCGGAGCCGCGTTCGCTCATGACGACCAGCCGATCTGACAGTGCGGCGACTTCTTCCAACACCCGGCGCTGATCAGGGTCGGGCTCGTTTAGAATGGTATGTAAGGTTGTGACGATGGGCATGCGCAATTCACGCAAGAGGGCCAGGATGTGGCTGCCCGCCCTTCCACCGAAGATGCCGTATTCGAATTGCAGGCACACCAGATCGACGTTGTTGATATTCAGGAAGTCGGCGGCGCGGCGGTAGGACTCAATATCCTTCTCCGTCAGTTCAAATCGAACGCGGGCTGGATAGTCATAGCCAGCCTCGGTGTCGTTGACAGGCAGGGCGATACAGGTCGTGCTGGCATATTCAGCAGCGATAGCCTCACATAAATCAGTCGTGAACGTAGCGATGCCGCACTGCCGTGGCAGGTAGTTGCCGATGAAGGCGATGCGCTTGATGGTTGAATTGGCTGAGCCATATTCCATGACGAGTATCTCCTGCCTGTCCCCTGTTCTGATCTCTCGGCCAATGAACGCAAAGAGGCGGCCACTCCAGCGCTACCGCCTCTGCCATGTCCAGGAAAGACTGGGACCGAGTGTTTTCTGTTTGGAAGTTGAGCCGTTAGTAGTTACATCGATAACCAAAGTATACCACAATCCGACGGGCGGCATTAGAGCTAGCCCGTGCTCCCCGCCTGATCTGCCCAGCGATTGCGGGTTCGCAGGCCGCTATGAAAGGAACGGCCTCTGGCAAAAAGCCCCTGCTATAACTTGTCCATCATCATGGACGGCTTCTTTTAATCGAGATTTCACGGCGGGTCAGGGAATCGGAGCGACCTCGACATAATTATCGACAGCAAGACTTCTCGTCCAGGGCTATCCGACGCACACCGAATCCGAAGGTCGGGTCACTTGCCTTTCCCGCCGCCGGGGCGGTAGCCGGGGCCAAAGAGCGGCCGGCCGGGACGCGCGTTCGTGATCTTCCCGCCGTCGACGACGAGCTCGCCGTTGACCGCCACATACGCGAAACCCTGGCTGTAGTGGTTCGGGTCGGCATAGGTTGACCGCTCCTGGACCGTGTCCGGGTCGAAGGCCACGATGTCCGCCGCCATTCCCGGCCGGAGGAGGCCCCGGTCGCGAAGGCGCATCCGCGAGGCCGGCAGCGAGGTCATCTTGCGGATCGCCTCTTCGAGCCTGAGCAGCTTGACCTCGCGCACGTAATGGCCGAGGATGCGGGCCGTCGTGGCCCAGCCTCGCGGGTGGGATTTTTCCTGCGAAAAAATGCCATCCTCGGCCGAAGTCTCCGAGTCGGTGCACATGGAAACGAGCGGGTGCTTGAGGGCCGCCTGGACGTCCTCCTCGCTCATCCCGAACGTTACGCGCATGGTGTTCGCGCGGTCGGCGAGCAGGATGTCCATGATGGCGTCAAGAGGGTCTTTGGCCTCGTCCCGAGCGATCTGGGCGATCGTCCGGCCCTCGTACTTCTTAAGTTCGAGATTGAGGACGCTCGTGATGAGGATGCGTGAGGCGCCCTCGGGCCAGTCGGGATTTTCCGCCAGGAATTCGCGTCTGGCCCGAGTACGCATCGCCGGGTCGCGGAGTCGCGCCAGGAGCTGCTCGAGGCTGCCTTCCTGAAGCCACGAGGGCAGACTGTCCACGAGCCCGTTCGAACTCGCCGTCCACGGATACTGGTCGGCGGAGACATCCAGGCCCTGCACCCGCGCTTCCTCCAGCCTTTTGAGGACGGCCGGCATGCGGCCCCAGTTTTCCTTTCCGGACGTCTTGAGGTGGTAGATCTCCGCAGGGATCGCCGCTTCACGTGCGATGCGGAACACCTCATCCAGGCTGGCGTCGATGCCGCCACTATGGTCGTTACCCTCGTCCCGCTGGTGTGTGATGTAACTTCCCCCGTAGGAAGCGGCGACGCGGGCGAGGGCGATGATCTCCTCCGTCGAGGCGTAGCGGTCGGGCACATAAATGAGCGCCGTCGAAAGCCCGAGGGCCCCTTCTTCCATGGCCCGGGCCACGGCCGCCTTCATAGTCTCGAGTTCTTCCGGCCGGGCACGGCGGTTTTCCTTGCCGATGACGAGGTTGCGAATGCCGCCTGCGCCCACGAACGTCCCCAAATTGACGGCGGACCGCGTTCGCTCGAACTCTTTCCAATAACCGGAGAGCGTCGTCCAACTGGGAGTCACGCCGTACCGCCTCCAGACGTCCCGCCCCTCTTCGATCATCCGGTCGTTCAGGGGGGCGATCGACGACCCCTCGCCCGTGATTTCGGTCGTGATGCCCTGGGTGATTTTGCTGGCCACGCGATTATCGACCAGGACCCTGTATTCGGATTGACCCATCATGTCGATGAACCCGGGGGCGACGACGAGTCGGGAAGCGTCTATCCGGCGCGTCGCCGGGGATTTTGAGAGGTCGCCGACGGCGACGATCCGGTCACCGACGACGCCGACATCGGCCCGAAACCAGGGCGCGCCCGTCCCGTCGACCACGCGGCCGCCCGCGAAAATCAGATCATATACGGTTTCCCGGCCCATGCCGAGGCCTGCAATGAGAGCCAGGCCGATGACCAATATCAGGAATATCCTTCGTCCGGCAACGCGGCCCATGCGGTTCTCCTTGGCCGGGGTTACGGCTGGATATCTTCCGGCCTTTTCTTCCAAACCCTGCGCCGGGGAAAGTATAGGCGGCGAGTCGTAGCGAAGTCAACAAGCTTCCGTGGTGCGTCAAGACAACGCTCCTCGTTTGCCTTGACATCTCTTTTCGTCATGATTTAGCATACTTGCAAGCCGGAGGAAAACGAAGGTCGGGAAGAGTGTCCACCGTGCCAGCCCGTTCAGCCTGGCAAATTTTAGAATTTCGTACTAGGCGGCCTTACGCGATGCCGCGCCCAGGCACAGTTCCGGCCAGACCGGAAGGAGGAGTCCCATGAAACACGCCCCAATCAAACGAATCAGAAAAAATGTGGTCTCCATTCTTATCAGTGCGGGGATTGCCCTTTCGTCAGCTTCAGCGGCCGCCCAGAAAGGCGCCGTTGGCGCGCCATCCGCTGGACCTCAAAATGCGACAGCGGCCACTCTCCTCATCCCGGCGCGGGTGTTCGACGCGGAGGACGGCAAGACGCATGAGGGTTGGGTCGTCCTTGTAAAAGGAGATAGGATCGCCGCCGTCGGACCGAAGGCGCAGGTCGCTGTCCCTGGAGGCACAAAGACGATCGAGCTGCCCGGAATGACCCTGCTGCCGGGCCTCATGGATATCCATTCGCACATTTTCCTCCACCCATATAACGAGACCCTCTGGAACGACCAGGTTTTGAAGGAGCCGCTCGCCTATCGGACCATTGAGGCGGTGATCCACTGCGAGCGCACCCTTATGGCCGGATTCACTCTTCTCCGGGATCTCGGCACCGAGGGCGCCGGCTACGCGGATATCTCCGTTCAGAGGGCCATCCGCGAGGGGTTAATCCCAGGGCCGCGCTTGTTAGTGGCGACGTTGGCGATCGTCGCCACCGCGAGCTATGGGCCGGGGCCGGCCGGCTTTGCTCCCGACCTGATCCTGCCGAAAGGCGGACAGGAAGCGAGCGGGCAGGCCGAGATCCTAAAGGCGGTCCGCGAGCAGGTCGGGCATGGCGCCGATTGGGTCAAAGTGTATGCGGACTACCGGCATGGGGTAAGCGGGACGGTTCCCACCTTCAGCGAAGAGGAATTGCGGGTACTCGTCGCGGAAGCTCACTCCGCCGGACGGCCGGTGTCCGCCCATGCCACGACCGCGGAGGGGATGCGCCGGGCGACCGTAGCCGGCGTGGATTCGATCGAACACGGCTATGGCGGCACCGAAGACGTTTTCCGCCTTATGGCCCAGCACGGCGTGGCCTATTTACCCACGCTGACAGCCGAGGAGGCCTATGCGGAGTACTTCGAGGGGTATAAGCAAGGGCAATCCCCAACGCCGGGGATGCAGCAGGCCTTGCGGGCCTTCAAGACGGCCCTCGCGGTTGGTGTCACGATGGGGCTGGGCAGCGACGTTGGCGTCTTCGCTCACGGTGCCAACTACCGCGAGCTCGAGTGGATGGTGCGCGGAGGCATGACTCCAACGCAGGCCCTGTTGGCGGCCACCGCGGTCAACGCCCGGATCATCCGCATGCAAGATCAACTTGGCCGGATCCGACCCAATTTGCTGGCGGATCTGGTGGCCGTGGCCGGCGATCCAACACAAAACATTTTGGCCGCCCGTGACGTGCGCTTCGTCATGAAAGGCGGGGTGGTCTATAAACGGCCATAACGGATTGCGGTCGCTCATCCGCCGGGATTCATCGAGCGGGGATCGGGCTTCACTGTGAGCGGTTGGGCATAGGTCCTCCCATCGACTGTCAGTCTGACCGTGTAGGTCCCCGGCTGAACGAAGGCGCCTCTTCCTCGGGAAAAGCCACCGCCGCCTCTCTCTTCGCCGCCGGCAGGCGCTGGGCCACGCAAATCCCAGACCCAGCGATGCATCCCCGCCGCCGTCGAAAGCGGTTCGGGCCCAGGCATCCAAATGGCCTGGACAGTGAGCGTGTCAGGATTGCGCGGAGGCGTCCGATTGTCGCTTGAGTAGCGGCGCAACGTCTGGCCCGCCTGATCCAAAATCTCCAGCGTGACTGGCTCGGTGGCGGCGGACTTCAGGAAGTAGTCAATCATGGCGCCATTCGGCGGATTTTCGGCGAACGGCTCGTCCTTGGGGAGGGGCGTACCATACTCGCTTCCGGGCGGCATGTTGACGGCGTCGGCCGGTTTGAAGAGGATCGCTTCGGCATTCGCGGCCGTGCCGTCGATCTGACGCAACACGGTGATATCGTCGAGGACCCAGAATCCGCGTCCGTGCGTGGCAACGGCGAGATCGTCGCCGTGCATGGCGAAGTCTCGCATCGACGTCGGAGGCAGGTTGAGCTGCAGGGACTGCCAGGTGTCGCCATCGTCAAACGACACGTAGACTCCGAGCTCAGTCCCCGCGAAGAGCAGCCCCCGTCGTGACGTGTCTTCCTTGACTGTTTGCACGTACACGCCCGCGGGCAATCCATTGGTAATCTTCTGCCAGGTTTTGCCGCCGTCGCGCGTGCGATAAATGTACGGCTCGTAATCCTCGAGCTGATGCCGTTCCACAGCGGCGTAGGCTTCATTTGGATCAGAGTGCGATGCGTCGATCATCGTCACCTTACTCCACGACGTCAAGGCCGGCGGCGTCACATTCTGCCAGGTCTCGCCGTCATCCGGCGTAACCTGAATGAGGCCGTCATCGGTGCCAATCCAGATCAGCGGCGCGCGGACCGGCGACGGCGCGATGGTGTAAATGACGCCGCGACGAGTGCCCCCGCCCGGCGGAGCATCCGCCGCAGCCGCCGCGTCCAAATTGGGCGGCACGCCGGGATCTTCCCGCGTCAGGTCAGGGCTGATCTGTGTCCAGCTGTCACCACCGGTCGTCGTTTTGTAGAGATACTGATTGGCGAAGTAGAGCGCATGCCGGTCAGCCGGGGAGAACACCAGCGGCTGGGTCCAGTCATGCCTGAACGGTCCCCCCTTGGCGCCTCGTTCGGGAGAGACGTTTTGGGATGAACCCGTCACATTATTCCAGCGCGTGACGGCACCCCCATACAAAATCTCGGGATGCAGCGGATCGGGCGCGGTGTAGCTGCTCTCGCCGCCGGCGCCCACGCCTGTCCAATCATGCATGGAGATCACGGAATGGAAGCTTCGCACCGGCACGCCCACGGGGCCGCTGTCCTGCTGGGCGCCGATGAGCCAGTACGGGAATCGATAGTCGGCGGCGATGTGATACAGCTGGGCGGTCGACTGGTTGTACCACGAACTCCACGTCAGGGCGCCGTCGATCGTGACGATGGCCCCCTGATCACTGGCCAGGATCATGCGCTTGGGGTCCTCGGGAGCAATCCAGAGCTGATGATAGTCATCCCCGCCGGGCGCCCCCTTGATCGGGGCCCAGCTCTTGCCCCCATCGACGGATTTGTAAAGCGCCGTATTGGACACATAGACGATGTCCGGATTCTCCGGGTCGACCGCGAGCTTGCCGAAGTACCAGCCGCGGCCCCAGATTCGATTGTCGCCCGACATCCTTCGCCACGTCGCCCCGGCGTCATCGGAACGGAAGAGCCCGCCACCCTTGGCATCAATAATGGCATACACCCGCTTGGAATTCGTTGGCGCCACCGCGATGCCGCTGCGCCCGAAGTTTTCGGCCGGAAGGCCCATCAGAAGTTGTTTCCACGTCGTCCCGCCATCGGTGGATTTGAACAGGCCGCCTCCGGGGCCAAGGGACGGACCATAGATGTACCATGGGGGACGGCGAGTGGCCCACATCGTCGCGTATATGACCTTCGAATTCCTCGCATCGAACGCAAGATCGACGGCGCCGACGCCGTCACCCCTGTAGAGGACCTTCTGCCAGGTCGCGCCTCCATCGCGTGAGCGATAAACGCCGCGGTCCGGACTCGGCCCATAGGCGTGGCCCAAGGCCGCGACAAAGACAATCTCGGGGTTTTTCGGATCGACCAGCACGCGCGCGATCTGACGTGTGCTCTCCAAGCCGATGGGCCTCCAGGTCGTTCCGGCGTCTGTGGATTTGTACATCCCGTTTCCGAACGAGATCGAGTCGCGCATATCGCTTTCACCGGTACCGATGTATAAGACGTTCGGATTCGACGGGGCGACCCCTATGGCGCCGATCGAGGCGACCGGCTGCCCATCGAATATAGGAGTCCACGTGCGACCTGCATTCGTGGATTTCCACACGCCCCCGCAGACCGAGCCATAATAGAATGTGTTCGGTTGTCCAGCCACGCCGCTCACGGCGTTCACCCGGCCTCCGCGAAATGGTCCGACCAACCGCCACCGCAACCCCGAGAAAAGATCCTGTGGAAGAGGCTGCTGGGCGAAGACGTTGAACAGGCCGTTTGCAGCGATCAACGCGATCGCAAGACAGGCGGCCATTACGGTTCGCCGGATAGCTGACATTGTCGATTCTCCTTTCGGGTGGCCCCATTCTCATGCGCCGCGCGCCATCTGTCAAGAAGCACAGGATGGCGGTCAACGGCGGGCGGGTTCATTGACTCCGGCGGCCTCAAAGAAATATGATTGGCGGAGAATTCGGCAACAGCCAACGGGATTTCTTCGTAGGAGGAGGCACCGTGAAATTACCGCGTCGTTTCTGTCGAAACGTTCTCCTGGCATGTCTCGGGATGGCCCTCACGACCGGACCGGGGTCGGCGCAGCGGCAGAGCCCGGAGGTCCGTCCGCCCGAGGGCTTAAGGTTCCGCTTCATGGGTCCGGCCGTGGGCAACAGAATCTCCGCCGCCGCGGGCATTCCCGGCGACCCGAACACCTACTACGCCGGGGCGGCTTCAGGCGGCGTCTGGAAGTCCACTGACGGCGGCAACCGTTGGAATCCCATTTTCGACGACCAGCCGGTGGCCGCGATCGGTTCCTTGGCCGTGTCCCCGTCCAATCCCAGCATCGTCTGGGCCGGGACCGGCGAGGCCTGGGCCATCCGCGATGTGGACATGATGGGCGACGGGATCTATAAGTCGACCGACGCCGGACAGGCCTGGACGCACATGGGGCTCGACGAAACCGGGCGCATCGGCCGCGTCATCGTCCACCCGACCAATCCGGACATCGTTTTCGCCGCCGCGCTCGGCCGCCTCACCGGTCCCCAGCAGGAACGCGGCGTGTTCCGCACGACCGACGGCGGCAAAAGCTGGCAGCGCGTTCTCTTCGTCAACCCGAATACGGGCTGTTCTGGCCTGGCCATGGACCCGAACAATCCCCAAGTGCTGTTCGCCGGCATGTGGCAGGTGGAAATGCACACCTACGGCCTGTTCAGCGGCGGGCCCGGGAGCGGCGTTTATGTTTCCCGCGACGGCGGCTCCACCTGGAAGCGGCTGGAAGGCCACGGCCTGCCCAAGTCCCCCGTCGGAAAAATCGACGTGGCCGTCGCGGCCAAGGATTCCAAGCGCGTCTATGCGCTCATCCAAACCGCCGACCAGGGCTCCATCTGGCGCTCGGACGATGGCGGCAACAATTGGAAGGTCGGGAGCTGGCAGAGGGCGCTTATCGGACGCGCCGGCTACTATATCCGGCTTGCTGTTTCACCGACGGACCCCAATGAGGTGTTCGTGGCCAACAGCAGCTTCCACCAATCCACGGACGGAGGCCAGTCCTTTCGCGCCCTGCCCTGGGGCGGGGACACCCATGACATCTGGATCGACCCGACCGACGCCGGCCGCATCCTCGTCACCGACGACGGCGGGATGTATATGACCACCGACCACGGAAAAACGTCGCATCGGATCTCGCTCCCCATCGGCCAGATGTACCACGTCGCTGTCGACAACGATGTCCCCTATCACATCTACGGCAACATGCAGGACGACGGAACGATGCGCGGACTCAGCACGACCCCCGAAGCCACGCCCGGCACCCCGGTCGCCGGAGGTGGCGGCGGTTTCGGGCGCGGAGGCTCGGGCCCGACGACCGGCGTCTGGGACCATAGATTGGGCGGCTGTGAATCCGGATTCACGATTCCCGATCCCACCGATTCGAACATCATCTGGGCGACGTGTTATGGGCTTGAAGTGACCCGCTATGACCATCGGACCAAGCTCGCCCGCTCGGTCAGCCCCTGGATGCACACGCTCGACTCGGAGCCCAACAAACTCAAATACCGGGCCCACTGGACCCCTCCCCTGGCCATAGATCCTTTTGACCATAACGCCGTCTTTTTCGGCGCCCAGGTCATCTTCAAGACGACGAACGGCGGCGCGAGCTGGAGCGTCATCAGTCCCGACCTCTCGACGCAGGACCCCCGCCGCATCATCTCTTCAGGAGGGATTGTCGGAGACAATCTCGGTCAGTTCTATGGCGAGGTCGTTTTTTCCATTGCGCCCTCGGAGATCCAGAAGGACCTCATCTGGGCGGGGACAAACGACGGAAAAGTCTGGTATACGAAAGACGGCGGCGGCAACTGGAACGATGTCACCAAGAATATCGTCGGCCTGCCCGCCTGGGGCGTCGTCTCAAAAATCGAGCCGTCCCACTTCGACGCCGGCACGGCCTATATCGCCGTCGATTTTCACCTGATGGACAACCGCGACCCGTGGCTCTATAAGACAACGGACTTCGGCCAGACGTGGACAAAGATCATTGGAGATCTTCCCAAAGGCACGCTCGCCTATGCCCGGGTCATCACCGAGAACCCGAACCGCAAGGGGATGTTGTTCGCGGGGACGGGCAACGCGCTCTATTACTCGATGGATGACGGCGCTCATTGGATCCGGTTCAAGGAGGGTTTGCCGCCGGCGCCGGTGTCTTGGATCGTCGTCCAGAAACAGGCTCATGACCTGGTCGTCTCAACCTACGGCCGCGGGCTCTATATCCTGGAAGATATCACGCCTCTCGAACAGGGAGTCGTCGGAGGGGTTTCGAACGAGGCCGTTCAACTCGTCGCGCCGCGCCCCGCCTACCGGACGGCCCGGGGCGGACGTGCCCTGGTCAGTTACGTGCTCAATGCGGCGCCCAAGAATCCACCTCAGGTCGAGATCCTCGATCAATCCGGAACGGTCATTCGCAAGATCCCGCAGGCCGCAGGGACCGTCGGACTCAACCGCATATTTTGGGACCTGCGCTACGGGGAAGGGGCGCGGCAGGTTGCGCTCCGCACGACACCTCCCCAAAATCCGCATATCTGGGAAGAGCCACGCTTCCGTGGCGCCCAAACCCGGCCCATCACGCACTGGGGAGTCGTTCCGATCCAAGGTCCGACGGCCGCCCCGGGATGGTATAACGTGCGCCTCACCGTGGACGGCCAGAGCGTAGCCCAACCTCTCCAGGTCCTGCTGCCGCCCGACGCTCATGCCACCGAAGCCGAAATTCAGGACATCGTGAAGCTTCAGCTGCGTGTGCGCGACGACATCAGCGCCGTCGCCGACATGACGAACACGATCGAGTGGCTGCGCCGGCAAATCGAAGACGCGCAAAAGTCGCTGGCCGGGCAGAAAGGCAAGGAGGCTCTCATCAAGACGCTGGCGGCGTTCGACAAAAAGATGCAGGACATCGAGTACACGCATCTCATCTCGAGGTCGGAGGCCCTCAGCGACGATAAATACTTTGTCGAGCGCTACAAACTCTATGTCAATCTTATCTGGACCAATCAGGTGATCGGCCAGGGTGGAGGCGACGTAGCCGGCAGCGCCGATTACGGACCGACCGAAACGGCGGTCGGCCTCGTGGCCGATTTCGAAAAAGAAATCGGGGAGGTTCAGGCGCTCTATCGGAACCTGATTGACAAGGAACTTCCAGCTTTTAACGCCTCGATCGCCGGAAAGGGCATCGGTCCACTCCAGACCACGGGCGCTCCTCCGGCCAGCGTCCCGGCGGGCCGTGATCGGTATTAAATGCAGGGGCCTCGGGCCAACAGGGGGAAAGTCGCGAGAGCCAGCGAGAGGGATTGAACCTCCGACCTACTGATGACACGGGTGTTACAAATTGTGTTCAATCTCGCCTGACTTGGCTGTGCGGACGGCAAGCCGCTAAAGCCTAATCCCGGCCAAAAGGCAGATGCGGGCGCCTCCCAGCTTGAACCTGACGTCCCCGATTGTCTCCGAGGCGGAGATATAGCCGACCTTGACTTCCGCAAAAACGATCTTCCCGGCCACGAGCAGACCCGCCTCGGCTTGATAACCGAGCCTCGATCCTGAGAAGCTGGACTCCAGAGCGTCTTCGGTGTACATCACATCGGCCAGGCCCGCCTCGAGCTTAAACATCAGTCTTTTCCATATCCTATCGACGAATGCGAACCCGGCCGAAAGGAAACTCTGCGTTGACCGGGCGTCGAAGCCGAAGTCCGGGATTTTGCCGCTCCTGCTGACGGCCCCGTACCCTCCCATCACATAGAGGCTCCGGTAGATCCTGAAGCCGAGCTCAAATTCAGACTGGACGGCGCCGCTGCCGTAGGTCGCGCGGTAATTGGCATCCGCATGCTTCATGTAACTTGCCCCGGCCGAGAGCAGCAAACGGTCGGCAGCTCGACCCGGACCGGACACGCACAGGAAGACAAGAACGAGAGCCGCCTTTTTCATGGCCTTCTACCTCTTCACGATTCTACGCAGGGGATCCTTCTCCAGCTTCTGCTGCTGAGGAAAAGGCGAAATGTCAAGCCCCTGCGAGGCATAGATCAGGACGCCCCGGCAGTCCACTGCCTCGATCTTATAGGCATAACTCATATTGCTCGCGAGGAACATGTCGGTGTACGTCCAGTGACCTGCCACGATGTCGGCCCACGTGAAATGCTTAATGGCCTGGTAGGCAGCGCTGCCCGCCTTCCGCATCAAGCGAAAGGTGACCGCGCTCTGAGGCGCCGACAGAGTGACCTCTGCGTTGATCCGGGCATATTCCATCCGCGCGATCCAGCCCCTGACGAACCCGCGCTCGACTTGGAGCTGCGCCGAGACGGAAAGACCCATGCCTTGGCCGGTGGCCGTGAAGGGGGCGCTGCCGTTCACGGGATCGTTCGAGTGGACAACAAAAACGGCCGACACCGGGCCTCCCGCGGAGGGCCGGAACCCGATCCCAATCTCGATAAATCCTCCCGGCGGGATGGAGAACGGCGTGGGCGGGCCCAGGTAGCCGAAATCAGAGGACCCGGAGGCCAATATAACGCTGCCCACGACCAGGGGAGCGTCACCGTCGTTGTAAAGGAACGTCGTTTCGTAGACGCCCGTGCACACGTTCACGTAACCGAAGCTGAGGTCCCAGATCGGCAGCCGCAGGACGGGCCGGTAGGCCGGGGTCGTCAACAAGGCCTCGTTGGAATACGCGGAGTCTCCGGCACTGTTCGCGGCCCGGACCCGGAACGAGTACATGGTCTCCGCGGCAAGGCCCTCGATTATGCAATTTGGGTAGCCGTGTTGGGTGAGCTGATACCAAGTCCCGGCGCCCGTCTTCTGCTCGATCTTATAGTAGGATTCGTTGTAAGCATTGTCCTCCCACGTTAACAGGACACGGGTCGCGTCCAGGGCAGTCGCCTGGAGATTCGTTGGCGCGGCCGGAAGGGTCAGATGCGGCGTCGTCACCGTGACCTCGTTGGCCGGGTCCGAGTATCCCTGGAGGTTGGCCGCCCGAACCCTGTAGATGTACGTCGTGTCCTCGACAACGTAGACGTCCCGGAATGTCGTCACGTTGGCGTCCGTCATAGCGAAACCTTGCCAATCGAGCCACGGGTCTTCGGGGTTGAGCTTGCGTTGCAGAGCGAAGGATAACTCGGTGTTCGAATGGTCGACCCAATAGAGGTCGACCTCCCGCTCGTTGATGACGGTCGCCTTCAGGTCCGAAGGCGCGGTCGGCCGCGTCCACACCAAGAGCTCGGCGGAAAAGGCGGAATCTCCGATGTCGTTCCAGGCCATGACGCGGTAATAATGGTCCGACCCTTCGCCGAAGCCGGATTCGTGGAAGGTCGTTTCGCCGGTGCCGGTTTGGCCGACCTCGGCCCATGTCCCGTCCTCCCCGTCCTTGCGCTCGATCCTGAAACCCTCCGCGCGCCCAGAGGGGTCGGTCCAGGCGATTTCGATGTCCGAGGCCGTTACTGTGCCGAAGTGCAGACCCTCCGGCACCGTCGGGGGCATCTTTTCGAAGATCCGAGCAACGAACGCGTCCGTCGTTGCGCCGGCCCCGTCCCCCGGGGTCAGGATCGGCCCCACCAAAACGGGGAAATCCGTGGAACGGGTCGTGCCGGCCACAAAGACATTTCCCATGCCGTCCGTAGCGATACCAGCGGCCGCATCATCCTGGCTCCCCCCCAAATAACCGGAGTATATCAAGTCCGCGCCCGTATAGCGCACGGTCGCGACGAACGCATCCGTCAGCCCGGACGGGACGACCTGGGGCCCCCCCGCCACCGGAAAGCCGATCGCGGAATCCGTCGTGCCCGCGACGTAGGCATTGCCCGCAGCGTCGACGGCGATGGCCGTCCCGCGGTCGTTGCCGACGCCGCCGATGAACCCCGAATAGACGAGTCCCGTTCCCGCCGGAGTCACCTTGACCACGAAGACATCGTCTCCCCCGGAGTGTGACGCGCATGGACCCGCTTTGGTCGGGAACCCGGCCCCGGAATCTGTCGTTCCCGTCACATAGGCGCTGCCGGATTTGTCGATCGCGATCCCGGTCCCGCCGTCGATCCCGGCCCCGCCGAGGTATCCGCAGTACAAAATCTCGTAACCACCACTCTGGATGTTAGCCACGAAGGCGTCCTGATTGCCGGAATAATTCAAGCCGGGCCCACCGACGACGGGGAAACCGTCTTCCGGCGCGGAGTTCGTGCGCCCTGTGATATAGACATTGGCATAATGGTCGACCGCGATCGCCGTCCCGAGATCCGAGCCCAGACCGCCGATGCAAACCGAATACGATACGGCGAGGCCATCGCGCCAGATTTGGGAGACGAAAGCATCCTCCGCGCCCTGGTATTGGCGGCGATAGAATCTCTCGGGCAGATCGTCCGATTCCGTCGATCCTGTAATGACGGCGTCGCCCATGTCATTCACGGCGATGGCCAATGCCTTGTCCGTTTTGGACCCGCCGACGAATCCCGAGAAGATCAGGGCGGTGCCGGTAAAGAGGATCTTCGTCACAAAGGCATCGCTAAATTCGGAGATATTGGGCTGAGGAGTCAGCCCAGGTCCGTAGGAGACCGGAAAGTCGGGGGAAAACGTCCACCCCGTGATATAGGCGTTTCCGGACGGGTCGACGGCGACGCCGCTGCAGACGTCGTTCGCGGCCCCGCCGAGAAAACAACAGTAAACGAGATCCGTCCCCGCGGGATTCACCTTGGCCACGAAGGCGTCGCTCCCGCCCGCCGGGCCGTTGAAGGTCGTGTCGAGACCGGCCTCAACGGGAAAATCGAGCGAGGCGGTCGTCCCTGCCACATAGACGCTGCCGGAGCTGTCGATGGCCACGCCCGCGCCAGCATCGTCGGCCGAACCGCCGAGGAAGCCGCACGAGATGACAATCGCGGGGTCGATCACGAGCGGCAGGCTCCGGTCATACGCGCCGACCACAAAGCCAAAGGCGCCTGATGGGACCGCGGATTCCTCGATCCGGATAGCGGCGGGGACGGGCACTCTCTCTCCGTAACGATCCTGATACGCCATGGGCGCCTGATCATGGAAACCGCCCAGGGGCGTGTCCACCTCGAGTTGCCCGCTGGCGTTGACCGCGACTCGCGAGGCCCCACGATAGGCCAGCCGGATCGTCGAAGGGTCGACGCCCGGCTGGACGACAAACTCGTACTTGAGACAATCGGTGCTGCCCGTATACGCCAGGTCGATTCCAGGCCAGAGGTCCTTATAAACGATCCGGGAAAAGGCCGGGAGGCCTGACTTCCATTCATCCGGACGGCCCCTAAAATAGGAGATGACCGATTCGGTCTTCTTCTCTCCAGAGGGGCGGGCATCCGCGGCGGCCCCGACGAAGTCCAGTTTGACGGTCCAGCGGCTTTTCTGGTTTTGTTTATCCCTCAAGAGTGGGACAGCCGTACCGTAACCTGGCGCGGCGTTCCCGGGAGCGGCAAAACGGATGAGAGATATCGAAATTCCCGTGGACTCAAAATAGATACACGTGTCGCGGCCCGCTGCGTAATAGATCACGCCTTTGTGGAGCTGGCCCTCGTTTGGGATAAAAGAAAGCGGCATCCGCCCGAATTTGGCGTCTGTTCGTGGGGCGACGGCGGCATGATTCCACCCCGCCGTATTTACCGGCTGCGGACGTTCGGCGATTGAGCCTACAGAGGCTCCGAAAATAAGACAACCCAAAACCGACTTGATAACGGTCTTCATGGTCGCTTCCTTATTCCCACCCAAACCACGCTCACTTTTAAAGACTGGCAGCGGTCCCCGTCTCAGCTAACGTATCTCCGGTCTCTGTCCCATGTCAAGAGCCTGAGCCCGGGTTAAAATACAGACGGCATTTCGAGGAGCCAACGAGCGGCTGGCCCGACGAGGCTCGAACCGGCGACCTCCGGCGTGACAGGCCGGCGTTCCAGGTAGCCTCCCCCGCCCTGACTGTGCTCAAATTGTGCTCAGCAGAGGCCTAAAACGGTATAGAGTTGTGCAAAATTGCGATAGGTTTAAAGCGCTGGGAATGATGACTAAAGGCTCGGTTTCTCGAGGCAGATGATGGAGCCAGCGAGAGGAATTGAACCTCCGACCTACTGATTACGAATCAGTTGCTCTACCAACTGAGCTACGCTGGCTTCAGGGGGCCGAGGAAAGTATATAGAAATTAAACGATTTGGCCCGGTCTGTCAAGGCAGGAGCGGGGGGGGACACGATCCCGATTCCGGCAGGAATCGGGTCATGTCCCCCCCCGCTCCTATTGAAGCGCAGAAACCGTAGTCTTACTTGAGCTCGAAGCGCAGCGTGACCGTGAAGACGACGCCGCGTGGCCTGCCGTTGACCACCATCGGCTCGTAGAGCCATTGACGGACCGCGTCGACCGCCGCCTCGTCGAGCAAGGGGACGGAGCGAAGGACCTTGACGCCCGCGACGCGCCCATAGGTATCTGTGGTCGCTTCGAGGATGACCGTCCCCTGGATATGGGCCTGGCGGGCGATCTCGGGATAGGCGGGCTCGACGCGCTTAACGAGCCGCGGCATCCTCACCTCCCCCGCCGCCCTGATGGGCGCGGCCTCGTCGCCGATGATCCTATAGAGCGCGTCGCCGACGAGGTTCTTCGGATACCCTCCGGCCGCTCCGTAATCCACGCCTCCCGGAATGCCGTACTCCGCACCACCCTGATCGAGGGGCTCTTCGGTGATGGCATCCGGAATGACCACGGGGGCCGTCAAGATCGCCGAGGCCCCTAAGCCGACAGCCGCCACAGGCTTGATCCTCCTCCCGGCTGTGCCTGCGTGACCCCTAGCCTTGGGGGGCGGAGGCGGCGGGGTGGGCGGCGCGGGCGCCACGAAAACGCTGGTGAGGTCAACCCGCGGCACGTCTCCGGGCCGCATGATCGGGATGGTCACCAGGAGAAGCGCCAGAAGCCCATGCGCCAGGGCCGCCAGCGGCAGGACCACCGCTCTCAGGCCGGCGTTCCTTTCCGGTACGAAAAGCACGTCTTGGAACATGATCGCCTCCTTTCGACCGGTTCCGGAAGCTTTCGCTTCCATTCATAATACAAACCGCGCCGCCAAATATTCCCTATTTGCAAACGGAGGCGAATCGCATACAATAGCACTCTGTTTCAGCCGGACGGTTGAAGCCGCTATTCCGCATGCGCCGCGAGTACCAAGACTCATGAGTATGATCATTAAGAAGCTCGAATTGCAGGGATTCAAGTCCTTCGCCGATAGGACCAAGATCGTTTTCCATCCCGGTATCACGGCCATCGTGGGCCCCAACGGCACCGGCAAGAGCAACCTCGTCGACGCCATGCTCTGGGTCCTCGGGGGCCACCACCAGAAAATTGTCCGCGGCGACCGGACCGAGGACGTCATTTTCAACGGGAACGCCAAGAAGCCGGCGCTGAACATGGCCGACGCCGTTCTGACCCTGGGCGGCGACGACCAGGAGCTCGCAATATCGCACCGCGTCTTCCGGACGGGCGAGAGCGAGTACCGGATGAACGGCAAAACCGTCCGCCTCAAAGACATCATGGACGAGCTCTGGAAGCACGCCATCGGGGAGAAGGAATACTTCGTCATCGAGCAGGGGGCCATCGGGAATTTCGTCACCTCCAAGCCCAACGAAAAACGGGCCCTCATCGAGGAGGCGGCCGGCACGGCCTATTACAAGGACAAGAAAAGGCAGGCCCAATCGAAGCTCGAGACGACCGGGCAGAACCTCATCCGGCTCGAGGACATCATTATCGAGGTCGAAAAGGCCAAGAACTCCCTCCAGCGCCAGGCCCAGGCGGCCAACCGGTACCGCAGGCTGCGGGAGCGCATCCGCGAGCTGACCTCGCATCATTACCAGAGGAAGTTCGCCCATCTGGAAATCGTTCAAAGGGATGCCGCCGCCCTTTACTCCGAAAGCCTCGCCCGGGAGCAGGCCATGACGGCCCGGATCCGCGGCGAGGAAAAGGACATCGCCGCCAAGCGCAAAGAGCTCTGGGACCTGGAAAAGTCGCTCAAGGATAACCAGGAGCGCCTCTACGGCTTGAAATCCCGCATCGCCCGGCTCGAAAGCGACATCGAGCGGGAGTCCAAGAGGACCGAGTTCTTCGAGGAAAAGAAGAAAAGGTCCGAGGCCGACCGGGACGAGCTCCTCGAGGATGTCATTCTCCTCGCGCAGGAGCTCGAGGAGACGAGGAGCCGGCTGGACGAGCTGAACGTCGCGTTCGAGGCCAGCCGGGTCGAGTCCGGAGGGACCGAGGACGAGCTGGGACGGGCGCGCGAAGAGAAGGAGCGGGCGGAGCAGGAGATCGAGGGCCGCCGGGAGGCCTATCTTCGGGCCTTGCAGGACCTTACGGAAACGAAGAACGAGCACGTCAGGGCCGACAAGGAAATCGAGCTCCTCGCCCGCCAGGAGGAGAAGCTGGCCGGGCAGTTCGACGACCAAAGCCGGGAGTTCGAGGAAAACGGCGCCCGGACGGAGGAGCTCGAAAAAGATATCGCCGGCCACCTCGCCCTCAAAGGGTCGGCGGAGCAGAGGTCGCAGAACCTCAGGACCACGCTGGACGCCGCACGGACCTCCCTCGCCGAGATCCAGTTGGAACTCGACGCCCTGAAGATCAAACGGGACGAGGCGGCCTATCACCTTCAGGCCCTCAGGAAAATCGAGGACAAGGAACGCGGCGAGGCCGCCACGGAAGACATGCCCGGCGGGCTGGGGCTTCTGGCCGACCTCATCCGGACGAGCCCTGAGAACGCGCCGCTCTTCGACGCTTTCTGGAGGGAAGAGGCGAAATCGCGCGTTGTCCCCGCGGAGGAATTCCTGAAGGGCGTGCCGGAGGGGCTCAGGGGAAGCTACCTGCTCATTCCCGCGACGGCCAGGCCCGGCATCCCGGACGACGTCCTGCGCCGCCCGGAAGTCGTGGGCCTCCTCAAGAGCCGGCTCGAAGCCGACGACCGGGTGAGGGAAGGTTTGGCACGCCTGGAGGACGCCGTCATCGTCAAGGGGATCGGCGAAGCCGTCAGGATCTGGCTCAAGCACCCGGAACTGAACTTCCTGACGCCCGCGGGCGACCTCCTCCTCTCCTCCGGTCTCCTCAAGGTCGGCCAGAAATCGGAAGGCATGATCGCCCTGACCTCGGAGATCCGGAAACTCATGGACGAGACGGCCCGGCTCGACGCCGAGATGGCCCCCCTCGTTTCGCGCATCGGCGAGAGGGCCGGGGAAAGTGCCGCCCTCGAAGCGGACATCGAAGACGAGAAAGACCTGCTCGGGCGCGCGGAACGATCGCTTCAGGACCGCGAAAAAGAGCTCAAGTTCAGCCAGGCCGAGGGAGAAAGAATCCAAACGGCCCGGGACGTCCTGCGGAGGGAGATCGATCTTCTGCGCGCCGATAGGGATGGGCTCGGCCGGAGCCTCGTCGGGCTCGAGGCAAAGGTCGTGGCCCGGGAAGCCGAAGCCGCCGCCCTCAAGGAGGAGATCGAGGAGAAAGGGCGCGCGCTGGCCGGGCATCTTGAAGCCGTGACTGCCGTGGAACGCCGCCATTTCGAGACCAAGGCCGGCCTCGACCTCCTCCAGGAAAGGATGAACGGCCTCCGCGGCCGGATCGAGGGCGTCGAGAAACGGAAAGAAGCCGCCGGGGCCAAGATCAACCTGCTCGAGGAAGACGCCCGCCGCAGCGACGAGGACCGGGCCCGGCTCAAGGAGGCCATCCAAGGCCTGCGGGAGAACGTCAAGGCCCTCGAGGCTGATCAGGCCGCGGGGGAGTCCGCGCTGGCCTCGTCCGAAGCCGGGCTCCAGAAGATCCGCAAAGAGCTCGAGGAATCCGAGGCCGCGATCCAGGGCACGAGGGCGGAAGAGGAAGCGGTCAAGGACGAGAGGGTCAAGCACGAGATCCACAAGGCCGAGGTGGAGCGCGATCTGGTCAACTTAGACGAGATGTGCTGGCAGGAGCTCAAGAAAACCCTGGCCGAGCTCAAGGCCGAAGCCGAGGCCGGAAAGCAGACGCCGGCCGCCCCCCCCGCCGCAACGGAACCTGAGCTCGAGGACCTCGGCGAGGCTCCGGAAGAGGAAGCCGGGGAGGCCACGGCCGAAGGCGAAGTGCCGGCGGAAAAAACCGGAGCTCAGCCCGAAGGCGGAAAGCCCCGCCGGGCCGCGAAAAAATGGAAGCCGCTCGCCGAGATGGCCGACGACGAGGTTGAACGGGAGCTCGAAGAATCCAAGGAGAACCTCAACCGTTACAAGGCCGTCAATCTCATGGCCGAGGAGGAGTACCTCGACCAGAAGAAGCGCTACGACTTCCTCGCGGAACAGCGCCAGGACCTCCGCGAATCCATCCATTCCACGGAGGAGGCTATTCTCAAGATCGACGAGGAAAGCAAAGCCCAGTTCCTCAAGGCGCTCGAAGAGGTCAACAAGAACTTTCAGGAAATCTTCACGGCCCTTTTCAAGGGGGGGAACGCGGAGGTCAAGCTCCTCGAGCCTGAGAACGTGCTGGAGAGCGGGGTCGAGATCATCGCCCAGCCGCCGGGAAAAAGGGTCCAGAACCTCAACCTCCTCTCGGGAGGCGAGAAGTCCCTGACGAGCCTGTCTTTCCTATTCGCCCTGTTCCGCTACCGGCCCTCCCCCTTCTGCTTCCTGGACGAGGTGGACGCGGCCCTGGACGACGTCAACCTGGCCCGCTTCCTCGACCTCCTAAAAAAAATCAAGCACCAGACCCAGTTCGTCCTCATCACCCACAACTATAAGACCATGGAAGTGGCGGATTACATCTACGGCACCACGATGTCGGAGCCCAACATGACCAAGCTGCTGTCCGTGAAGCTCGAGAAAAAGGCCGGCGGCGAGGTCCTGAATGGTGAATCGTAAGAAATAGCCGCGAACATGGCGGACGCCGCAGCTTTGGAGAATCCCGGAACATA
The DNA here is from genome assembly GCA_049513915.1 of Candidatus Aminicenantales bacterium. Lineage (GTDB taxonomy): Bacteria > Acidobacteriota > Aminicenantia > Aminicenantales > Saccharicenantaceae > DATKJS01. Next base: position 30,492 of record JBEKVN010000025.1, read on the forward strand.
GGAGGAGGGTATTATGTCGATCTATCTCTGGATCATCCTGGCCTATCTCCTGGCCCTCACGACCCTGAACTTCATCCGCTCGCGGCGGATCAAAAGCCAGGAACAGTTCATGGTCGCCGGCCGCAGCCTCAAGTGGCAGGTCATGGTCTTCACGCTGATCTGCACGTGGATCGGTTCGGGGACATTCATCAGCGGCGCCGAGTTCGCCTCGAAGTCCGGGTTCTCGGCCCTGTGGCTGTCGGGCGGCGCGTGGGTGGGGATCATCATCATCTATTTCCTCGCCGCCAAAATCCACACCTTCGGGCAGTACACGGTCGGCGACGTCCTCGAGGTCCGCTACGGACCCGCGGCCCGGCTGTTCGGAGCCATCGCCCTGATCATGTCCTTCGTGTCCATCGTGTCCTACCAGTTCGTGGCCGGCGGCTTCATCCTGAACGTCATCACGGACGGCAAGATCTCCGAGTCGACGGGCACGTTCATCGCCGCGGCCTTCGTCATCCTGTTCACGACGCTCGGCGGCATGGTGGCCATCGCCTACACGGACCTCCCGAACGGGATCATCATCGTCCTGGCCTGCCTCCTGGCCGTGCCCTTCGTCATCACGGCGGCGGGCGGCCTGGCTGGGGCCAAGGAGGCCCTCCCCGCCGGCTACTTCGCCGTCGTCAACAATCAGTTCGGCGCCCACCCCTGGCTCAAGGCCGTCGGGTATTTCCTGTCGACGATGTTCCTGCTCATGGGCGTCCAGAGCATGTACCAGAAGTTCTACAGCGCCAAGTCGGGCCGGGACGCCAAGAAGGCCGTCGCCTGGTGGACGGTCGGGACGATCTTCGTCGAGACCATCGTGGTCGTCATCGCCGTTTTCGCCTACAGCAAGTTCAAGGGACAGATCGACCTCAGCATCCCCAAGGCGGGCGGCAAGGTGGTGCTCATGGCGGCCCGGAGCCTGGTACCCTGGCCCGTCGGCGTCCTGCTCCTCGGCGCGGCCTGCGCCGTCGTCATCTCCACGGGCATGAACTACCTCCTCTCCCCTTCGACGACCCTCATGCGGGACATCTACCAGCGGTTCATGAAAAAAGACGCCGACCCGAAGAAGATGGTCGGGCTCCAGAAGGTCCTGATCGTCGTCATCGGCGTTCTGGCCTTTCTGCTCGCGACCCAGCTCAAGAGCGTCCTCGAGATGAGCTTCTTCGCCTACACGATTTACGGCGTCGCCATCACCCCGGCCCTCATCGCGGCCCTGGCCTGGAAACGGGCCACGAAAGCGGGCGGCCTGGCCTCCATTATCTCGGGCACCGTCGTCTGCCTCTTCCTGGTCGTCCTGTCCAAGGTCCTGCCGGCGGCCCAGGTGCCCGACGGCGACCCGTGGGGCATCCCGCTCATCTATCCGGCCCTCTTCGCCTCGCTCGGCGCGCTCGTCGTCGTCAGCCTCCTGACCCCGAAACCCAAGCCCGAGGAATTGGAAAAGTTGTTCCCGAAAAAATGAAGCCTGGCGTTGTCTTTGACCGCCGGTTCGCCGACCACTCCATGGGCCCTTACCATGTCGAGAGCCCCGAGCGCATCCTGGTCCTAAACCGGATGCTCGAAGAAGAGGCCGCCGGCGGATTCCTCAGCGCGCTCGACGCGGTCCTCGAGGGACGCGCGCGCAACGCGATAGCCCTCGTCCGGCCGCCCGGGCACCACGCCGAAGCCTCCCAAGCCATGGGGTTCTGCTTCTTCAACAACGTGGCCGTCGGCGCGGAGTATCTCGTCCGCAGGCACGGGCTCCGGCGCGTCCTCATTGTCGACTGGGACCTCCACCACGGCAACGGCACCCAGCACGCGTTCTATTCGAGGCGCGACGTCCTCTACTTTTCGACTCACCAAGTTCCCCTTTACCCCGGGACCGGAGCGGCGCGCGAGACCGGCGACGGCCCGGGGAAGGGTTATAACCTGAACGTGCCGCTGTCCGCGGGCAAAGGCGACGAAGATTTCCTGCATATTTACCGCAGGATCCTCTCCCCCATCGCCGCTCAATTCAAGCCGGAGTTCGTCCTGGTGAGCGCCGGATTCGATATCGGCCGCGGCGATCCGCTGGGAGGGATGTTGGTCGACCGCGAGGGGTTCGGCCTGCTCGCGGACTCCCTCCTCGCGATCGCCGGACAGTTCTGCCCGGGCCGGGTCGCCCTGGTTCTGGAGGGCGGTTACGACCTTCCGACGCTCCGGGACGGCGTCCGGGAGTGCCTCGAAAGGCTCTCTCGCAAAGTCCCCGCTCCCCTCCCCGACCCCGCGGTCTCCACGGTTACGGCGCGCGAGCTCGAGCCTTGTTTCCAGACTTTCCGGGACTTCTGGGAATTCTGAGTCTCGGCCCCGCGGCCGCCGAAGCCGGCCTGACGCTTTGCGCCCCTGGACTCAAGGAGTGTCCTCCAGGGGGAAAAGCGTCCCTTTTATAGGACAAAATCTGAGAGGCGGAGGCCGTTTTACAGGGGAGGCCTTTGGCATACTTCTTGCTAATATAGGTATAGAAAGTGTAAAGGAGACAATCCATGAGAAGAGCATTCATCATCGTCGCCGCTCTCATTCTAGTTTTCTCGGTCGCTTGGGCCCAGGATCCTCAGCAGGCCCAAGAAAAGCCTCATGCGGCCCAGCAACCCAAGCCGCAGCAGCCCCAGGACGCGAAGTACACGAACGATTCCGTCGCCCGCCTGAGCTTTGTGGAGGGCAAAACGTTCATCCAACGGGCGTCGGACCTCGGCTTCGAGGACGGCGTCCTGAATGCGCCCATCAGCGAGGGCGATCGCCTCGGCACGGCCGAAGGCCGGATGGAAGTCCATTTCGGCCGCGGCAATTATATCCGTCTCGATAACGATTCCAAGCTCGACATCCTGAACCTGCCCAAAAAGGGCGATGACATCGCCCGGATGCGCGTCTGGTCGGGCAGCATGTACCTCGTCGTGAGCAACCTGGCCAAGGAAAAAGGCATCGAGATCCATACGGCGGACTCATCCTTCTATGTCCTCGACAAGGGCATCTACAGGGTTAACGTCCGGGAGAACCGCGACACCGAGGTTCTCGTTTTCCGGGGCCTCATCGAGGCCGCCGGGGAAGGGGGTTCAACCCTGGTCAAGGCGGAGCAGAGACTCGAGGTCGCCGAGGGCCGGTTCGACGGCAAGCCGTCGGCGTTCATGGCGGTCCCCGACGACGGATTTGACCGTTTCAACACTTCGAGAAACTCCCAGCTCGGCGAGCAGTTCGCCAAGAACAACGGCAAAAGGCACCTGTCCGGCGATCTCGAGGACTATGAATCCGAACTCGACCAGAACGGCCAGTGGAGCTACCTCGCTCCCTACGGCGATGTCTGGGTGCCGTCGGGAATGGGCGAGGATTGGCGGCCCTATTACGACGGCCGCTGGACTTATCTGGGCATGAGCGGCTGGACGTGGCTCCCCTACGAGCCGTGGGGTTGGGCACCTTACCACTATGGCCGCTGGAACTGGGGGCTCGACCTCGGCTGGTACTGGATCCCGAGCTCCATGTGGGGCCCGGCGTGGGTCAACTGGTGGTGGGATGACTTCTATTTCGGCTGGGGCCCCATGAGCTATTGGGGATACCCGGGCTTTGGATTCGGCTTTAACCTCTTCGGCGGATTCTACGGCGGGTATTACGGCGGTTTCTACGGCGGGGGCTACCCCTTCTTCGGGAATTCCTTCCGTGGCGGTTTCCGAGGGATGACCGTCGTCCACCGGAACCAGCTCAGAGACCCCAATATCTCCCGCGTGGCGGTGAGAGACGCGAACACGCTGAGGAGCTTTTCCAGGATGACCCCCTCCGTCCAGGCGCCGAACGTGCGGCCGGTGGGGGCCAGGCTGACCGTCCAGCCGCTCAGCGGCAACCGGGTGATGCTCCGCAAGGGCGCGGATTCGGGCGGTCTCGTCCCCGGCCGCGGCACCGGGCTTAACTCCGCGGGCCGGTCGGCGGGTCAGGGCGCGGGCGTTAACCGGGGCCAGGGCCAGACCTCGAATTCCCCCAGCGTCAAGAAGAGCGGCGGGTCCGAGAAAGCGGCGCCCGCCAGGTCCTCCGGTTCCTCGGGATCGAAGAGTTCGGGGAGCTCCGGGGCCCGCAAGATCCGGAAAAAGGACGCCGGGTCCTCGCCGTCTTATGATATGTCCAGCGCACCCCGCGGCTCGTCCGCCTCGGTCGCCGGACCCGGCGCCCAGCAGAGCCCGGGAGCGAGGTCCATCCGGACCTATCCGTCCTCGCCGAGCGTCAGCCGCCCCCAAAATTACGGTGACGGCGGCGCCGCAAGGGCCGGATCGTTCACGAACCGGGGCGCGGGCATCCGCTCGTACGGAGGAAGGAGCGTCGGGCCGTCGAGGTCGACGCGTTCGGGAGGCTCGTCCTCCGGGCGGGTCTCGCCCCGGTCGGGGAGCTCTTCGGGCCGGTCCTCGGTCTCCCGGGGTTCTTCCTCGGGTTCGCGCTCGAGCGGGGGCGGGTCCCGAAAAAGGTAATTGACCCCTTTCCCATAGGGGGGCGCCTCTTTCGGCTGAGCCGGTTTGAAAGGGGCGTCCCCTTTTTTTATCAATCCCCTTCGCGGGATTCCACGGACGCCATTAAGAGGCCGCCCTCGGCAGCCTCTTGATGACTGCGGGGTTCAAGCCAACACGCCCCCCCGGCTGCAAATCCGTGGAACTTTAGTGCTCTTCGCTGGCCTTCTGGGCCGAGTAATAATCCAGGCACCGCAGGTGGTCGGCGTTCGTGCAAAAACGGTTGGGCTCGGTTCCGGGGAAAAAGACCTCGCGAAACGGGTAGAGGCAAATGGGGGTCGCCAGGAGGCCCGTCTTCCGGTCGATATCGACGAAAACGAGGTTGGACGGGACGTCAAAATCCTCTGGGACGACCTCTTCAGCGCCGGAGGCCGCGGCGGTTTTTTTCTTGTCCTCGATCACCCGGCTGAAAAAATCCTGCCAGATGGGCAGGGCGGCCGAGGCCCCGGTCTGCCTCTCACCGAGCGAGACCTGCTTATCGTTGCCGACCCAGACGCCCGCGCAGAGGCTGGGCGAAAAACCCACGAACCAGGCGTCCGAGTATTTGTCGGTCGTGCCGGTTTTCCCGGCCAGGGGCCAGTTGAGGATGCTGGCCGCGATGCCCGTTCCTTCCTTGACCACGCCCTGCATGAGATAGGTCATGACGTAGGCCGTCTGGGGCGAAAGGACTTCCTCCGACTCCGGCCGGGTTTCCTCGAGGACGTTACCGTCCTTGTCTTCGATCCTGGCGATGAAGTAGGGCTTATAGCGGAGGCCTTTCGCGGGGAACACCGAATAGCCGGAGACCAGCTCGGCCAGTGTGATCTCAAAGGCCCCCAGGCTCAAGGCCAGGTATGGGTAGACAGGCGAAGTGATGCCGAACCGCCGGCAATAGTCCACCCCGACCTGGGGAGACACGTAATACAGCAGTTTGGCCGTGACGACGTTCCGTGATTCTTCGAGGCCGAGGCGGACCGTCACGGCCCCCTTGTACTGGCGGTCGTAATTCCGGGGGGACCATGGTTCTCCGTTCCATGGATCGATGAAGGTCGTGGGCTCATCGACGATCACGCTGGCCGGAGTGAAGCCGTTCTCGATAGCGGCCGTATAGAGGAAAGGCTTGATGGCCGACCCCGTTTGGCGCGGCGCCTGGGTCGCCCGGTTGAACTGGCTCCCCCGGAACGAATAGCCGCCGACCATGGCCTTAATTTGGCCGCTCTGGGGTTCGATGGCCAGGAAGCCGCCGTTCCGGATGGGATTCTGGTCGAGGGAGACCTGGGCCTCTTTGTCCGTGTCGTCGACGGCGTTGATTTTCACCTGGACCACATCGCCACGCCTGACAAGCGCGTTCAGGGCCGTCGCCTTGGTCCAGGCGATGTCCTTGTTCGTCATCTTGCCCGTAAAGTTCTTCACGCGGACCGTCGCGTCCGTCCGGCCGGAGGAGAGAACAATGGCGTCGTAGACCTCCTGCGGCTCGAGCGCCTGATTCCCCCAGCTTTTGAGCCACTGGACCTCGAGCTCGCTCTGCGGCTTCTCGACGAGATTCTTTTTGATTTCGGGGGCGGCCGTGAGCAGGCTGACTTTGTCCGCGCGCCAGCCGTTTTTCTGGTTCTCGATGTCCCGGAGGCCCTTCCGCAGGGCCGATTCGGCGTATTTTTGAAGCGTGGGGTCGAGCGTTGTGTAAACGCGGAGGCCGCCGGTCTTCAGGGCCTCGGCCCCGTAATTTTTTTCGACATACTTGCGGACTTCTTCGAAGAAATAGGCCCCGAATTCTCCGCCCGTTTTCCTGGGGGGCAGGACCTTCATGGGCGCCTTTTTTGCTTCCTCGGCCCGCTCTTTGCTGATGTACCCCTCTTCGGCCAGCCGGTTGAGGACATGGTTGCGGCGGGCTAGGGTGAGCTTGGGGTTGGTGTACGGGGAATAGCGGCCGGGCGCCTGAAAGATCCCGGCGATCAGGGCGGCCTCCTCAAGCTCCAGGTCCATGACGTTCTTGCCGAAGAAAAGATCGGCCGCCGACCCCACGCCGTACCCGCCGTCCCCGAGGAAAAAGGAATTGCAGTAGAGTTCGAGGATCCTCCGCTTGGAGTACTGTTTCTCGATCTCGCGGGCCAGGAACGCCTCCTTGAGTTTCCGCCGCAGGCTCACGTCCCGGTGAAGGAACAGGTCCCGGGCCAACTGCTGGGTGATCGTACTCGCGCCCTGGGGACGCTGGCCCCGCAGGATCCTCGGGACGTCATCCTTGATGGCCCGGAGAATCCCCCGATAATCGACGCCCGAGTGGCTGAAATACCGGTTGTCCTCGGTGGCGACGATGGCCTTGATCAGGATGTCGGGCATCTGTTCGTAGGGGACTTCGATCCGTCGCTGCTCGGCGAACTCCTTGATGGCCTCTCCGGAGGCCGCATAGACGGTCGTGATGAGTTTGGGCTTCATGCTCTCGAGCTCGGTGATTGAGGGGAGGTCGTCTTTGATGGCGATATAGGCGCCGAAGAGCGCCCCCAGCGCGGCGGCGGTCCCGGCGATCGCCAGGATGAGGAGCGCCCGGAGAAAGTCGCGCCGGCGAAATTTCCGGATGGTGATCTTGAGGGACGTGATGGCCATGGATATCAGATGTCAATCATAGCAAATCAGGCGGCAAAAGACAAAAACGGGTTATTTTGGTGACACACAACTAATTACCGAAATAGGCGGAAACCCCTATTCAGCGCGTGGAGCGGTTTTTAGCCTTATCTGGCCCATCGTATGGGTGGTCAGACAGGGAAGCTAATTCGGTAATTAGTTGTGTGTCACCGAATTAAGGGCGCGGGAGGAGAGTCGCGACTCGCGTCCAAATGGCCCGGCCGACCGACAGCCGGTCGCCGCGGCCGTCCAGGTGAAGGATGCCGGGACCCCGGAAGCTCTGGAAAATCTGCCCGACCCTGGCCAGATAGTCCTCCCGCTCGAAGAGCTCGTCCCGGGTTTTCCGGCCCGCGATCCGCGCCAGCCCCTCCCCGGCCGCGACATCGAGGATGATGACGAGGTCGGGCTTCAGGGCAAAGGCTTCGTTCATCCGGCGGATGCGCCGGGGATCGATCCCCTTGGCCCCCTGGTAGGCGATGGTCGAGAAATAGTACCTGTCGAGCACGACGACCTTTCCTTTCCCCAGGGCCGGCTTCAGGTTCTTTTCGATGTTTTCCCGGCGGTCTTTGACGAAGAGATCGAGCTCTTCCGACGGGGTCAGAGAATCCGCCCTGGCCGCCTTCCGTTTGATCTCTCGGCCCCATTTCCCCCTGGTCGGCTCCCGGAAAAAGACGGCCTCCCATCCCCGGGAGCGGAGCCGCCTCAGAAGAGACCTGGCCTGCGTGGTTTTTCCGGACCCGTCGATCCCTTCGAGGACGATGAGGAGACCGTGGCCAAGCTTCATGGACGTTCCGGCTCATATTAACCTCAACCCCGGGGAAACGCAACTTTCTCCATGCCCGCGGAGTTAAGAGGAGTCTGCGAACGGGATTGAATTTCCAGGGTGGATATGATATTTTAGAATCTCTCGTCCCGGAGGTACAATATGAAAAAATACGTCTGGATTGCTTTATCCAGCTTCTTCCTGGGCCTGCTCGTCGCGGGATACGTTTTCGTCTATCTCCCCGAGAAGAACGCCCAAAGCGCCGGCCCGTTCGAAAAAGCGCCGTCCGCGGGCCCGGCGACCGCCCTGTTCGCGTCGCCCTCCCCCGAGGTCAAGGCGAACCTCGACTTCGTGACCATCTCGGAGAAGGTCGGCCCGGCGGTCGTCAAGATCGAGGCGATGCGCAGGGAAAAGATGAGCGCGTTCGGGATGGACGAGGGCGACCCCTTCCAGGACTTCTGGGACCGGTTCTTCGGTCAGCCGCGTCCCCGGCAGCAGCAGGAACAGCCCGTGACCGCCCAGGGAACCGGCTTTTTCATCAGCTCCGACGGCTACATCCTGACGAACAATCATATCGTCGAGAAGGCCGAGAAACTGACCGTCAACACGGTCCAGGGCAAGGAATACGCGGCCAAGGTCATTGGCGCCGACTCCGTGACCGACATCGCCCTCATCAAGGTCGAGGCCAAGGACACGCCCTTCGCCGAGCTGGGGGATTCGGCCCAAATGAAGGTCGGAGAATGGGTCCTGGCCATCGGGAACCCCTACGGCCTTGACCACACGGTGACCGCCGGAATCGTCAGCGCCAAAGGCCGGGATCTCGGCGATTCCTCGACCTACCAGGACTTCATCCAGACCGACGCCGCCATCAACCGCGGCAACTCCGGCGGCCCTCTCATCAACATGAAGGGGGAGGTCATCGGCATCACCTCGAACATCTTCACGCCGACCGGCGGGAATATCGGAATCGGCTTCGCCATCCCCTCCAACATGGCCAAAAAGGTCGTCGTCCAGCTCAAGGAAAAGGGGCGGGTGACCCGGGGAAAGCTCGGCGTTCAAGTCCAGGACATCTCCGACGGGATGATGAAACAGCTCAAGCTCAAATCGAAAACGGGGGCCATCATCGCCACCGTCGACCCCGACTCTCCGGCTGAGAAGGCGAAGCTTAGGCAGTACGACGTCGTCACCGAGATCAACGGCGAGCCCGTCAAAGACCGGACCGACCTCCGCAACAAGATCGCGGACATCGAGCCCGGCAAGAAGGCCGTCCTGAAAATCATCCGGGACGGCCAGGAGACGACGGCCACCGCGACGGTCGAGGACCGGGAAGCGACACCGGAGAAGGGCCAGGTCGCTGCCCCGGACAAGAATATCGGGCTTTCCCTCCAGCCCTTGACTCCGGGCCTGGCCCGCCGTTACGGCCTCCGGACAACGGAAGGGCTCCTGATCACGGAAGTCGAGCCCCTCAGCGAGGCGGCCCGGAAGAACCTCGAGCCCGGCATGATCATCCTCGAGGTCAACCGCATCAAGGTCACCACGGTCCGGCAGTTCGACGACATCCTGAAAAAAGCCGGCCCGGACGACGAGCTCATCCTCCTCGTGAGGTACGAAGCCGAGAACAGGGCTCAGGACACGATCTTCACCCTCAAGGTCCGGTGATGAGGTTCAGCAAGCTGCACTCGCTCGGCAACGACTTTCTGGTCATCTGCCCGAACGAGGAACTGGACATGACCCGGATCGGGGACTTCGCCCGCCGGATATGCGAGCGACACACGGGCGTCGGCGCCGACGGCCTGCTCCTCGTCGCCCAGGACGACCCGGCCCGGAACGAAGGGAGCTTCCGGATCTTCAACGCCGACGGCACCGAGGCCGAGATCTCCGGCAACGGTCTGCGCTGCGCCATGGCCTGCCTAGTCCACCATCAGAAGGTCCAAGGCACCCGGGTCGTATTCCAGACGCCGGCCGGGAGCCGGACCTGTGAGGTCATCGAGGTCAAGGGGACGCTCTACGAGATCAGGAACGATATGGGCATGCCGCGACTGCGCTCCTCCGATATCCCGTTCGATGACGGCCAGTCCCTGGAACGCGTCATCGACTATCCCATGCCCATCAACCAGAAAGTCTACGACATCACCTGCCTGTCGGTGGGCAATCCGCACTGCGACATCTTCGTCGACCGTTTCCCGGCCCGGATCGAGTGGCACCAGATCGGCCGGGAGATCGAGTCTCATCCTTTTTTCCCCAACCGGACGAACGTCGAGTTCATCCGCGTCCTCAACCGCGGCGAGATCGACGTCCTCTTCTGGGAGCGGGGGGTCGGCGAAACGCTGTCCTCGGGCAGCGGCTCGTCCGCCGCGGCCGTCGCGGCCATCCTCAAGGGCCTGACGGACCGGAAAGTCAAGGTCTGGACCAGCATGGGAGCCCTCACCGTGGAGTGGCCGCCCGACGATCAGGTCTACCAGACCGGACCGGCGGAGATCGTCTTCGAAGGGGAATATCCAGCTATTTAAGGGTAGAGCAGGGCTTCGGGAATAGCCTCCACTCCAGAGCACGGTTCTTAACGCCCGAGAATCACGCCCTTCTCGGCGTCAAAACAACTCGCTTGGCGTACGCTACGCCAAGCTCAGACAAGTTTTGTCGGTTGCCCCTGCAACTTCCCTCGAAGGACGCAATTCTCGGGCTAAACCGCGCATGACGTTTCGGCCATATCCCGAAGCCCTGCTCTACCTAAAGTGTTCATACCCCCTAATTGGCAACGGCTTTAGCTTGCCGGCGGGATCGAGGGCAAAAATGGTCTTCCCGGCGGTGACGCGGCCGATGGGCGTGATCGGGAACCGCCGCGCGAGCCGGAGGAGGCGCGGAACGTTTCGCGGCCGGACCGTGAAGAGGAGCTCGAAATCCTCTCCCCCGTTGAGCGCCAGAGGCAGGGGTTGCTTCCGGAAGCGGCGTAGCGCCTCAGAGATCGGGATCCGGGCGGTTTCTATCACGGCCCCCACCCCGCTTTCCTCGCAAATGTGCGCCAGGTCGACGGAAAGGCCGTCCGAGACGTCGATCATGGCCGAGGCGAGCTTCCGGCGGGCCAGAATGGCGCCCAGCTCGAGCCGGGGCTCGGGATCGAGGAAGGCCTTGAGAAGCCGGCCCGCGGTCCTATCCCGTCCGGGGCGAAAGCCCTTTTCCAAAAGCCGGAGGCCCTGCGCCGCGTCGCCGAGCGTTCCAGAAACGAAGATCCAATCCCCGGGCTTCGCACCGCTTCTCGGCACGAACGACTCCGCCCCTCCCGTGACCGTCACGGAGATGAGGATCCGGCGGGCCCGGGAGATGTCCCCTCCGATGAGGACGACCCCCGCGCGGCGGGCGGCTTCCCGGAATCCGGCCAGGAAATCCGTGAGCCACGCCGCCTCGAGCTTCCCGGGCAAGGCCAGGCCCAGGACGGCGTGGAGGGGCCGTCCACCCATGGCCGCGACGTCGCTCAAGTTGACGTTGAGGGATTTCCGGCCGAGGAGCCGGGGCGGATAAAGCGTCCGGCGGAAATCCACGTCCTCGACCAGGAGGTCGTTGGTGATCAGCAGTTTTCCCGGGGCGCGCACGACGGCCGCGTCATCGCCGATGCCGAGAATGACGTCGGACCGCCGCCGGGTCGACAGGCTCCGGATCCCGGAGATGATGCCGCGTTCGCCGAGGTCCTTCAGCCGCATGAGCGGACCGCCGAGTTATTTCCTTTTCCGGACGGCTTTCTTAATGACGGATTTTTCCAGGGCGTGATAGAGGACTTCCTTGACGTCCTCGACAAAGATGAATTCCATGTCGCGGAGGACTTTCTTCGGGATCTCGATCAGGTCCTTCTGGTTGGCCGCCGGCATGATCATCTTCCTGACCCCCGCCCGCTGGGCCGCCAGGACCTTCTCCTTGACGCCGCCCACTGGCAGGACGTTCCCGCGCAGGGTGATCTCGCCCGTCATGGCGACGTCCCAGCGGACCTTGGTGTTCGTGCAGACGGAGATGAAGGAGGTGGCAATGGTCACGCCGGCCGAAGGCCCGTCCTTGGGAATCGCGCCCTCCGGGATGTGGATGTGAAAATCGTTCAGGTAAAACATCCGGCTGTCGATGCCGAAGTCGGAGGCGTGGGCCCGGGCGTAGCTCAGGGCCGCCTGGGCCGACTCCTTCATGACCTCGCCGAGGGAGCCGGTCAGGGAGAGGTTCCCCTTGCCCTGCATCTTGGTGGCCTCGACAAACAGGATCTCGCCGCCCGTCGCCGTCCAGGCGACGCCCGTGGCGATGCCGACCTGGTCCTTGTGGAGGAGCTGGTCCTTGAAGATCTTCGGCGGCCCGAGGTAAGTTTCGATGTTCTGGGACGTGATGAGGGTCCGTCCCTTCTTGCCCTCGGCCACCTTCCGGACGACCTTGCGGCAGACCGAGGCGATCTCACGCTCGAGGTTCCGGACGCCGGCCTCCCGCGTGTAAAGCGAGATGATCTTCTTGAGCGCCCCGTCCGAGATACGGATGAGCTTATCGCTCAGGGCGTTCTCGGCGACCTGCTTGGGGATCAGGTGCCGGACCGCGATCTGAAGTTTCTCCTCCTCGGTGTAGCCGGGGAGCTCCAGGACCTCCATCCGGTCCCGGAAGGCCGGCTGGATGGGATCGAGGAGGTTGGCCGTCGTGATGAACAGGACCTTGGACAGGTCGTAGGGCACACCGAGATAATGGTCGCGGAACTGGTTGTTCTGCTCCGGGTCCAGGACCTCGAGCAGGGCCGATGACGGGTCGCCGCGAAAGTCCGAGCCGATCTTGTCCACCTCGTCCATCATGAAGACGGGGTTGTTGGACCCCGCGCGCCGGACGCCCTGGATTATGCGTCCGGGCATGGCCCCGACATACGTCCGGCGGTGGCCCCGGATCTCCGCCTCGTCGTGGATGCCGCCGAGGGAGATGCGGACGAATTTCCGGCCTAGGGCCCGGGCGATGGACCGCCCCAGGGAGGTTTTGCCGACGCCGGGAGGCCCGACGAAGCAGAGGATGGGCCCCTTGATCGTCTTGGAGAGCTTGCGGACACCCAGGTATTCGAGGATCCTCTCCTTGACTTTCTGAAGCCCGTAGTGGTCGTCGTCGAGGATTTTCTTGGCCTTGTGGAGGTCGAGGTTGTCGACGGTCCCCTTGTTCCATGGCAGGGAGAACATCCAGTCCAGGTAGTTCCGGACGACGGCCGTTTCCGCCGACTCGGGATGCATCTGGGCCAGGCGGCTGATCTGCTTGTCGAGCTCTTCCTTGACCTCGTCGGCGACCTTGATCTTGCGGAGCTTGTCCTGGTAGGCCTTGAGCTCTTCCTGGATCTCGGTGCCCTCGCCGAGCTCCTTCTGGATGGCTTTCATTTGCTGGCGCAGGAAATACTGCTTCTGGAGCTTATCCATCTCGCCTTTGGCCTCGGTCGAGATTTTGGACTGGACGTCCAGGAGCTCGAGCTCCCGCGTCAGGAACTCGTAGACGCGCTTCAGGCGCTGGAGGGGGTCGAGGATCTCCAGGATGTCCTGGGCCTCCTGGACTTTGAGCTCGAGGTTGCTCGCGGTGAGGTCCGCCAGGCGGCCTGGTTCGTCGACATTGGAGGCGATGATGAGGACCTCGGGAGGGACGCTCTTCCCGAGGGAGGTGGCGCGCTCGAGGCCCGACCGGACGTTCCGGATCATGGCCTCGCTCTCCAGGGACTTCTCGACCTTGTCGGTTTCATTGACGACCGCGACCTCGGCGTTGATGAATGTGCCGTCCTCCTCGAAGGACTCGACCCGGGCCCGGACCAGGCCCTGGGCCAGGATCCGGACGCGGCCGTCCGGGAGCTTGAGCATGCGCATGATCAGGGCGACCGTACCCGTGTCGTAAACGTCCTCCCGCTTGGGCTCTTCGACCTCGACGTCCTTCTGGGTCAGGAGGAGGATCATGCGGTTTGTCGAGAGCGACTGGTCGATCGCGTTCTTCGATTTCTCCCGCCCGACGAACAGGGGGGCGATCATGTAGGGGAAGATCACGGTGTCCCGCAGGAGCAGCACGGGAAGCTTGGTCGGAATGTGCAGCTTCTGGCTCTGCTCCTCGAGAAGCCCTTCGAAGGGCTCGCCGTTCTTATTGTCCAGTTGGGCCATGAGAGTTCTCCATTCCTATCCCGCGTGCTTGCGGCTCTTGATGTCCACGTCGCGCGTCTTTTTCGCCGGCTTGCGGAGGACGACGGTCAGGATCCCGTTTTCGAGGGAAGCGTACGTCTTCTCCGGGTCGACGGCGCAGGGCATCACGACGTCCCGCCGGAAGGCGCCGAACTCGCGCTCCAGCCTGATGTACCGGGCCCCCCGGTCGTTGACGTCCTCCCTTTTGAGGCCGGCGACCTCCATCCGGCTCGCGTAGAGGAGGATTTTGATGTCCTTCTCGTGGACGCCGGGCAGCTCCATCTCGACGATAATCTCCGCCTCTTTTTCGTAGATGTCCACGGCCGGCAGGGTCAGCTCGCCGAGACCCGGCAGGGGCCGGCGCTCGGGCGGGGCGGCGTTCTCCGTCCTCCGGACCTCGGTTTCCATCTTCCGGCTGCGGGAAACGGGCTTGATGCGGCGGACCATCGGAGGGACCGGGGCTATTTTTCCTTCATGAGGTTCTCGAGTTCCTGCTTGAACTCGGCGACGTCCTTGAACTCGCGGTAGACGGAGGCGAACCTCACGTAGGCGACCTTGTCCATGGCCTTGAGCCTGTCCATGACGAGCTGGCCGATCTCGGAGACGCCGATCTCCTTGTCCGGCCGCTCCTGGAGGAGGGATTCGATCTCCTCCACGATCTCCTCGAGCTGGCTGATCTGAATGGGCCGTTTTTCGCAGGCCTTCATCATGCCCCGGAGGAGTTTCTGGCTGTCGTAGGGCTGGCGCGTGCCGTCTTTTTTCACGACCATGTAGGGGATCTCCTCGATTTTTTCGTAGGTCGTGAAGCGGCGCTTGCAGGACAAGCACTCCCGGCGCCGGCGAATGGACAGGCCTTTTTTGCTCTCCCGGGAGTCGATGACCTTGCTTTCGAGGAAGCCGCAATACGGGCATCTCATGGTTTCGCGCTCTCTCCCATCTTCTTGATCTGAAAGAGGGATAGCCCTTCTTTGCCTAATATAACATAACCCGCGGCGCATGTCATCAGGACCTGGAGGGCGTGCATGACCAGGGTCATCCCGACGGCCTTGTCGGGGTTCAGGTGAAGGAGCGAGACCATGCCGACCTTGCTGAAGTAATCGTATCCGCCAGCCATGCCGGGCGTCGGGATGGAGGCCCCGATCATGGTCATGAACACGTAGGGGACGAGCAGAAAATACGGGACGTGGACGCCGAAGGCGAACATCAGGACCCAGTAATAGAAGATGATGCCCAGCCAGACGACAAAGGACAGGAGCGTGTACATCACGAGGTTGCCGGCGGAGTGAAAAAATTTCAGGCCGTCGATGAACTCGCAGGCGAGTTCACGGACCCGGAGCCGGATCCGTTCGGGGAGCGGCTTGAGGATGAAACCGAGGACGCCGAGGGCCCTCTCTCTCATGACGCAAATGACGACGATCAGCGCGAGAAGGAGGGACGCGATCCCCAGGCCCACGATCCCCCAGAACGTCAGCCGGCTGTAGGCCTCTGGAGCGACATCGAAAAGCCCCGGGAACAGGGGCCGGGCGAGGAGAAAGAGCCCCACGAACAGGACCATCGTGAAGATGTCGAAAATGCGCTCCACGACCACGGTCCCGACGGCGAAACCCTTCCGGATGCGCTCCTTCTGAGCTAAGTAAAGCGGTTTGACCACCTCTCCAATCCGGCCGGGGAAAATGAACGTGACCGTGAAACCCACAATGTTGGCGTTGACCATGTTCGAAAATCGGACACTCTTTTTCTCGTGGACGAGGAGGTATCGCCAGCGGAGGCTGCGCGTGATGAAGTGCAGAAGCGCCAAGGGAAAAAGGAGCAGGAATAGCGGGACGTTAACGCCTTCGAGGTACCCCAGGACCTGGCTCCAACTGACGCTCCGCGCGAAAAAGTAGAAAAAAACAGCCGTCAGGGCCACGACAGCCAGGCCTTTCAGAGCTTTCTTTTTCATCCGGTTCGGTCCATCTTATCATGAAGGGAACGGGCGCTCAACCCGCGCGGAAAAGGGGTGCCGAAGCCGCCCTTCCGTATCCTCGCCTCTCCCCGCCATAATGGATAAGAGAAAAATTGCGCGTTATGGCTTGAAAATTGCCGCGAGTTTCTTTAATATAGTGGTCCCTGCTGGGAAGTCGTCCAACGGCAGGACTCATGACTCTGGATCATGCAATCAAGGTTCGAATCCTTGCTTCCCAGCCATCTGATTCCCCCTATTTTCCCCTGATAATTCAGAGATTTATGTTTATTGCCTTTTAAGCACCATTAGGCAGAATTAGGCGAGTTTAGGCACAATCTGTTACGTAGCGGTGACATGGAGGGAAAGGCTTGCCTTGCCTCCACAGCCAGTTCCTGTACTAAAATTGGCTTCCGAGAGTGGCTCAAGCCAATAGATTCGAGGGCTTGCGGAGGCAAGAATGAGCGATCATCTGAAAATCGTTATTAAACGAGAGGAACTCTATGAGCAGATATGGCAGACTCCAGCCAAACAACTGGCGAAGGAATACCGGGTCTCAGATACGAGGCTGGCGATAATCTGTAAAAAGCTAAGGGTACCAAAGCCTTCCGCAGGCTATTGGATGAAGATTAAACATGGAAAGAAAGCCCGCCGCCCTCCCCTCCCCCCGTTGAGCCCGGGAGAACGGGCCGAATTCGTGCACATCGTGGATGAGGATCGCAAGCGTACTAAAGTGATTGATCCAGCTATACAAGAACTGCTAAACAGAGTCCCTACGATAAAGGTCCCCCAACGGCTCATTGATCCGGACCCCCTCGTCAGGAATGCGAAAGCGTGGCTGGGCAGACGACCATATGTTTATTCTGAGCCCAATCGCCTTCCGCACCTCAGTCTCAACGTATACCCAACTAGTATGGGCAGAGCTATGCGTCTAATGGATGCACTAGTTAAGGGACTAAGGAGGCTTGGATACGATGTTCGGGGTGAGGACGCCTCTAACAAAGTCCAGTATTTCGAGATTCTGGGCCAAAGAATTCGATTCCAGTTTAAAGAAAAAGCAAAGCAGATCGATCATGTATTAACAAAAGAGGAGATGGCCAGGAAGAAGCAAGGAAAACCCGTCTTCACAAACAAGTACGATTTCCTTCCCACGGGACATCTTGAGCTCAACTTAGATCCGGAAATCTGGGGAGCTGTGGGATATAAAAAGAAATGGTCCGATTCCGCCAGGAAACCCCTTGAGGATCAACTCCGAGACGTCATCGTGGGGGCCGTCTCACTAGCTGGTGAGTTACGAAAGGAAGCAGAAAGGCAAAAGAAGGCAGAACAATTAGCAGCCGAGCAAAGGATGAAGAGAATCGAAGAGGAGAAGAGGCTTGCTGAAGAGGAGGCCCGCAGGAGAGCACTTGATGTTCATGTTCAGAATTGGGTTAAGAGCAAACAGTTGAGGTCATTCATCCAGGAATTCGAAGAACGCCTTATGGATGGGCCGTACACAGAACAAACAAAGCAAGAATATAGGTCCTGGATACAATGGGCGGGTGAATACGCTAGTCAATTGGATCCCATAACTGCCACGCTGGCCAAACTGGTCGACTCATCTCAGAAGGATAAGTGATCAATTGCCGTTAGAATCCGAGCCCGCAAGAACGGCTCGTTCGCAATATGGCAGCCGTAGCCCTTTGGATCCGGAGTCCAACGCTCTACCTCCTTGGACATATGGGGAAAACCCGATTTCCAGAGGGAAATGTCTTGTTTTCCTTTAAGCACCATTAGTCAGAATTAAACGCGTTTAAGCACAATCTATGACAAATCTGTGCCAAATCGACGGGGTAGAGTTTGAATCAGAGAACAGGTCAGGGCTATTGTCTATGTCCCGATCGATATGGTATAATTATAGAAAGTTCATTCAGGAAAACGGGATGTCCCCGTGAGGAGATAAAATGAAAAAAGGTTTGGTTTGGGCCTTGGGAGTCTTGTTCGTCGTCTCCGTGGCCGCCGCGCTCGCGCCGGCCGAAAAAGGCAAGATCGTGCTCAAAGCCGGCGACGAGGTTTACGCCTGTAATTGCGGCGCATCGTGTCCGTGCCAAATGATCTCTCGTAACGAAGGCAAATGCGGCTGCGGAGTGCCGATGGTCAAGGCCAAGGTCAAATCTGTCGGAAAAGGGACTGCGGTTCTTATGATCGGGGACAAGGAGCAAACCTTCAAGACCGTCGGCAAGTACGCCTGTGCGTGCCCTGCTGGCTGCACCTGCGATTCGATCAGCCAAACCCCGGCCAAGTGCACCTGCGGCGTCGACATGGTCAAGGTGGGCAAATAGGCCGCGAGCGGCAGCTCCCGCTGGGCAGCGCCGGAACCTCCGGTCGGCCGCGCGGCTGAATAGGTGGGGATGATTTCCGGCCCCCACTATGTAGCATGATTCTTATATACTTTCCGGGCGTGGGCAGGCGTTCCTGCTTGCTGGGAGGGGGGGAACCCAGGATGGGCGGTCCCTTCCCCCTGAAGATTATCAAAAGGAGGACAAATGAAAAGGACAATCATCACGGGACTCCTGGCGGTGTCCGTCCTGGCATTGGCCGTCTTCGCTCCGGCGCAGCCGATGGTGCAGGGTGGGAAAAGCGGTATGATGCCCATCTCAAAGTCGGCCGTGGAGCTTCGCACGGCCATAAGGAAGCTCTGGGAGGACCACATCACCTGGACGAGGAACTACATCGTCAGCGCCCTGGCCGGCTCCGAGGATGTCGGCGCGGTCGCCAAGCGGCTCCTGGCCAACCAGGACGACATCGGAAACGCCGTCAAGCCGTTCTACGGCGAGGAAGCCGGGAATAAGCTGGCCGCGCTCCTGCGCGACCATATCCTCATCGCCACCGAAGTCGTCAAGGCCGCCAAGATGGGGAACTCCATGGATCTGACCGCAGCCCAGAAGAAATGGACTGGGAACGCCGACGACATCGCCGCCTTCCTGAGCGGCGCCAATCCGCACTGGCCCAAACCTGCTCTCACCGACATGCTCCACAAGCATCTAGATTATACGACCGACGAGGTCGTCTCCAGGCTCAAGAAGGAGTGGACGGCCGACATCGAGGCCTACGACAAGGGACATCTTCACATGCTGATGTTCGCGGATATGCTGACCGAAGGCATCGTGAAACAGTTCCCCGCCAAGTTCAAGGAGTGAGGCCGGAGGGGCACGCCGTCCCGGGGACCGCGGGGCTTCCCAGGACCCCCTCAGAATCAGCGAGTCAAATGAAGTGCCCCCTGCCCTGACTCGAACAGGCGACAAACGGATTAGGAATGACCTATGGGAATCGGCATCTTCCAGGGGAAAATCGGATTTCCCCCATATGAACGACGTTTTCCTCTTAAGCACCTTTAATCAGAATTAGGCGGGTTTAAGCATTTTTTGTGACATATATGTGATATATAGCGTGGTATGCCTTCCGCATGTGGAAGGCGATCTTAACCTCCTTGAACCGATTCTTCTTCATCCTCCGCTCCTTCCCGGACGCCGATTCTAGCGTAAAAATC
>JBEKVN010000026.1:0-49428 GCA_049513915.1 Candidatus Aminicenantales bacterium
CGGTCTTCTCGGTGATATCGAGCTTGACCTCCTGCGCGGCGAGGGCGGCCTTGTCTTCGGTCTTGGCGTAAATCGTCTTGTGGGCGACGAGGAGGACGTCCGCGCCGCCGTACCCCTCGACCTTGACGGGCCCGAAGACGTTGTCGATGACCACTTCGGCGGGCTTCGATGGGTCGGCGAACTTCAGGGTTTTCTGGATCTCCTCTTTCTTCTGGACGGGATAATCCCGGCCGTACTCGGTCCCGGCCGCGGCCGCCGAAAGGGCCAGGGCTGCCGCGATCAGGATTGTCCCGATGATGAGCCTTAGTTTAGGCATGGTTGATTCCCCTTAAATCAGCTGCTTGATGCCCTGCTCAGCCAACTTTTTCACGTCGGGATTGAGCTTCTCGTTCCGGATGAGCGCCTTGAGGGCCTCGGAGGCCCGTTGTTCCCGGATTTCGACGAGGAGGTCGATCAAGGCGACCTGGACGAGGGCCGAATCCTGGACGGCGAGCGCGTTGACGAGACTGTCCCTGACGCCCGGCTGGTTCCGGAAGAGGTAGAGGGCCTCGACGGCGGCCAGGCGGACGTTGGGGTTGGGGTCCGTGTTCAGCGTGTTGACCAGGGCGGTCAGCGTCTTCATGTTGGGGTTCTGGACGGCCGATGTATAGCTGATCCCCTGGAGCCGTTGCGACGCCGCGGGTTGGCTGAGGAGCGAGATGGCGACCGTCTGCCGCATGTCCTGAACCTCTCTCTGAAGAGAGGAGAGACGGGCGGATTTCCCGCCGCTCCCGCTCAGGAGCCAGCCGGTGCCGATGCCCAGGAGCAGGAGGAAGGCCGAAAATGAGGCGGCGAAAGCCGGCCGCCGGAACGAAAACCATTCCCGCCAGTCCGAAAGGAGGCGGGCCCGGGCGGGTCGCCGTTCGGCGGCGGCGAGTTCGGCTTTGCCGGCCTCGAGCATCGCGTAGAAGCGATGACGGAGCTCGCCTGACGGCTGTTCCTCGGGCAGGACGCCCAGCTTGGCCCAGACGGCGGTCAGGTTCTCGATCTCCTCCCGGCAAGGGGCGCAGGCGGAAATATGGTCCTGGACGTCCCGCCGGGATTCCTCGTCGAGGTCACCGGTGAGGTAATCGGCGAACCGGTCCTGAATTTTATCGCAGTTCATGAGGCTTTCCCTCCCTGGAGTTCGAGATAGATCCGGCTGAGGTCCTTGAGGGCCCGGTGGACCTGGACCTTGACGGTGCCCACCTGGACATCGAGGAGCTCGGCGATCTCGCGGAGCTTGAGGTTTTGGAAGCGGAAGAGGACGAGGAGCTCCCTTTTTTTCGGCGGAAGCTTGTCCAGGGTCCGGCGGACGAGCGCGGCCTCCTGGTCGGCCTCGAAGCGCTCCTCCGGCAGAGGTTCTTGGCTCGGGGCCTCCGCGAACTGGTCGTCGAGCGCGACTTCGCCCTTCTTTTTCCTCAGGAAATCGACGTGGGCATTCCGGGCGATCTGGAACATCCAGACGACAAACCGGTTCTCCCCCTGGTAGCCCGCCCGGTATTTCAGGATGCGGATGAAGACCTCCTGGACGAGGTCTTCGCTCGCCGCCCGGTTTCCCGTGAGGCGGAGGAAGAAGTTATAAAGCATCGTCTGGTACCTTTCGAATAGAATGGCCAGTTTTTCAACCTTTCCGTCCCTGACCAGTTCCATCAGTTCGTTGTCGGTGGGAGGCATGAGGCCGGTCTTCTCTCCGTTTGAATTCTCGCCGTTCATGGGTAATTACCGCCCTTTGAGTAAAAGGTTACACCCAATCAGGCCTTTTTTGAACCCGTCCCCTTAAAGGTTGGATGGGTCCTGTCACGTTGCGTCCCAGAAAGGGCCGAGCGGATGGCCTCCACTCCAGAGTGCGTCTTGCGCTAAGCCGCACATGACGTTCCGGCCATTCCCCTCAGCCCTTTCTCATGCACCGTGCCACCAATCTCCATTCCGCCAGTTTGACTTGGGGGGAGGGGGATGTTATAAAAAGGGCGGATTTCCCAGGGAGAACGCACCATGGCGCGACCGAGCTACGCGAAAGCCGGGGTCAGTATCGATGCGGCCGACCGGTTCATCCGGATGATCAAGCCGCTCGTCCGCAAGACCGAGAGGCCTGAGGTTCTGGGCACGATCGGCGGCTTCAGCGGGCTTTTCCGTCCCCGGCTAACGCGCATGAAGAAGCCGGTCCTCGTTTCCTCGACCGACGGCGTGGGCACGAAACTCATGATCGCGGAGATGCTCGGACGATACGACACGGTGGGGATCGACCTGGTAGCCATGTGCGTCGACGACGTCATCGTCCTCGGAGCGGAACCGCTGTTCTTCCTGGACTATATCGCCGTGGGCAAGGTCCAGCCCCGGGTCCTTTATGAAATCATGAAAGGCATCGTTAAGGGCTGCCGCGCGGCCCGGTGCACCCTGATCGGCGGTGAGACCGCCGAGCTCCCGGGGCTCTACGCCCCGGACAAGTGGGACCTGGCCGGGTTCTGCGTGGGGATCGTCGATGAGCCGAAAATCATCGACGGCCGGAAATGCCGGGCCGGGGATGCGGTCATCGGCCTGGCCTCGTCAGGCCTTCACAGCAACGGTTATTCTCTGGCCCGGGCGGCCTTCACCGACAAGGAGATCAAGAGGGATGTCGGGAAAGAACTCCTCAGGCCGACGAAGATTTACTGCCTGGATATTCTCGAGGTCCTGAAAACCGTCCCTATCAAGTCTATGGCCCATATCACGGGCGGCGGATTCTATGACAATATCCCGCGCGTGATTCCCGGAGGGCTGGGGGTCCGGATCGCCAAAGGCGCCTGGCCCGTCCCCCCGATTTTCCAGAAGATTGCGTCGAAGGGCCGAGTCGGCGAAAGAGAAATGTTCCGGACGTTCAACATGGGAATCGGCATGGCCCTGGTCGTTTCGCCGCGATATGCGGACCGGACCCTTTCCCTCTTCGCCCGGCTAGGGCAGAAGGCCTGGATCATCGGCGAAGTGGTCAAAGGAGCCCGGGACGTAATCATCCTTTGATGTTGAGGCATACTTTCTAAACATTCCTAATAAACTATTTTTAAAAAAACTCAGCCATTTTTTGCCCGCCAATGTGACATAATCTGACATCATCTGACATTCGGGAAATGGCTATTGACTTAGCGTAGATTCCCACTATGTTGATATCGCCGGGACCAATCAAGGTGCGGTGTCGGGGAACCAATCCGGTGAGTTAAAGAGCACGAGGGGGTTCTCTATTCAGCCGCCCCCGTCATCGTTCCAGAGCGGGGGGCGACCGTAACCCCTCCGATTTCCTGTATTTTGTCCGCCAGGTTGACCTTCAGATCGAATTCTCCTGCAGGGCCGCCTGTGGACCTGATCGTGTAAACGTCGTCCCCGAGAAGGCCCAGGACCCGGCTCTTCCCGCCCCTGAGACCGAGCGCCCGTCTGAACAGAGTTTTTCCCTCCGCCCCTACGAGAGAGAGGTTGTCGCTGTCGATGAGCATATTGTCCAAGGCGCCGCACGCCAGGGCGTAAAGCTCCCGTTCGTTCCGGGTGAGCTCGATCTCCCGGTCCCGGAGCAGGAGGCAGTCCGGGTCGTTGAGCCAGAATTTCCGGTGCATGAACTGCCGGAGCAGGGCGTTTTTCAGGGCGAAGTAGGCGTTCGGCCCCTGGAAAGCGGACGGTCGCGTCTTCCAGTAGGGGGCCGTGTCCTCGCCGATTCTCATCCCGTCCACCAATCCGGCCGAAGGCAGCAGCGGAGCGCCGCAGCCAAGGATGAATCCCGGACCTACCGCTTTCCGGATGGCGCGAAGGCCTTGCCGGTAGGCGTGGATGGGCGTCATGTTTTTCCGCCGGCCGCCCGGCATGGCCGAGCCGAACAGGAAATCGATCTTGAAATAGTCGAATCCCGCCGCCTTCAGGGCCAAAAAGAGTTCGTGGATGTGAGCCAGGACTTCCGGGTTCGACAGGTCCAGGGCGTGGATCACCCTATTCCAGCTCCGGTGGCAAAATTTGGGGCGGCCGACCTCGGAGACCATCCAGCCGGGGTGCGCCGCAAAGACTTCCGAAGTCTCCGCCGCACTGAAGGGCGCCGTCCAGATCCCGGCCCGGAAACCGTTTCGTGTGATGGCCCGGGCCAGGCCGTCGAGGCCCGGGTATCCCGGCTTGGCGGTCATCCAGTCGCCGATATCCCGCTCGTAGCCGTCGTCGACCTGGAAGACCTCGAAGGGGAAGTCCGTCTTGAGCGTCCGGGCCGTCTCGACGTTCCGGACGACGTCATCCCAGGTCAGGTTGCCGAAGTAATGGTACCAGCTGCACCAGCCGACGGGGTTCCACGGGTTGATGCGGACCCGGTTTTCTTTTTTGACGAGCAAGCCGTAGACATCGAGCAAATCCTCGACGTCCCCTCCGCTGAGGACGGCCAGGGGCTCGAGCGGCACGGGATCGTCGAACGACGCGTCGAAATACTCAAGGCAGCCGATAAGCTCGGCCCCTTCGACGAGGAAGAAGGGGTGGGCGATTCTCGACGTCAGGAAGCCCAGGACCGCCCGGTCCCAGGCGATGAAATAATCGCTCCAGACGCGGGGCAGAAGCTCTCCGAGGAGCGGGGAGAATCCGTAGGGATTCGTCGAATGGATCGGCCCGAGCTCGGGAAACGTGTCCGACGGCGCCGCTTTCTGCGTCGGACCCCAGGACTGCCAGTTATTCATCAGGAACGTCGACGGGACGGGCAGGCGCAGGACCTCGACCCGGCCCGGACGCCCCGAGACTGTCCCGCGGACGATTAAGCCGCGGCCGGCTTTTTCGACGTTGATCTCAAGCCGCGAGCTGCCCAAGCGGCGGACCGATCGCCCGGCTCGAACGGGTTTTCCGAAAAGCCGCACTAGCTTCCGCTCAATCGATATCGTTCTTGCGGCAGAACGCGTCTATTTTGCCCCTGAGCTCGTCTGCCCTGAGGAGCGCCGTATCCTCGGTCAGCGACTTCCTGAGGCGGGCCAACTCGTTCCGGATCTTCTGAACCTGGATGACGGCGGCCTCGGCCACGTCCAGCCCGTCAGCCAGGCCGGAGCCTGCCGTCCCCATGAATTTGGCGGAGGCCATGAGGAATCGTTCCTCGACGGCCTTGACCTTCAGCTCCTCATCCGAAACCGGCTTACTCGTTTGCTTGTAGATGAAGAAGGCGGCGACCGCTATAAGGAGAAAGACGAGAAAGGCTTTACCCATGATGATCCTCCCCGCTGTCATTCTAGGGCAAAGGGGGACACCGATCAATCCCGTTCGTGGAATCCACGGACGCCATCAAGAGGCCGCCCTCGGCGGCCTCTTGATGACTGCGGGGGTTCAAGCCAACAGGACCCCCCGGCTGTAAGTTCGCGGAGCTTCAGGAACCGCATCCGCGGCAATGGGGGTCTGGAAAAAAAGCCCGGAACATCCCGGTTCATCCCGGGATTTCTTTGTTTTACCATTGAGTTGGTCAAAACTTGGTCAAGGTGCCACCGGGTCTTAATGAGCGTTTGACATTCGGAAGATCCCGTACTCATAATTGGGAGACAGTACCGAGCGGAATCAAGCCGATATGGAAGCGTCTTTTCTGAAAAGAGAAGGATGTTCCTCTCAATGACGCTACGAACGAAGGGTAACCGTCTAGCAGATGCTTTATCCATTGCCATTATATGCAGCGGTTCTTTCATCCTTGGATCTGGGCTGTTGGCGGACACGTCTGCTCAAAAAATCGAAAATGAGAAAGGCCTTCGGGTCGTTCACAATGTCAAGGGTGGGGAATGGGGAAGCAATCCCAAGGTATCACTCGAATTGGCCCGGACGATCGGAGATGTAGATACGGATGACGAGAACCTGGCGTTTAACTCGCCTCTCGACATGGCGATGGACGATGCCGGCAGTATCTATATCCTCGACAGCGGCAACCAGCGGATCCAGGTGTTTGGCCCGGACGGCCGTTTTGTGCGCGCCATCGGCAGGAAAGGGCAAGGGCCCGGCGAGTTTGCTAACCTGAATTCTATCGACATCGATGCCGAAGGACGCCTGCATGTCCTGGATATAGGTCAAAAACGGATCCAGGTATTCGCGGCGAATGGGGAGGTGCTGAAATCCATCCGGACGACCAACATCGGGATCGACCGGATGCGCCTGCTCAAGTCTGGAGCGCTCGTCATTCGGAGTTATACAGCTTTTGGCATCTCGGGAGCCCCAAACCCGAAAAATCTGCCCAAGCTGGTCAAGCTGCTGAATCCCGACCTTGAAGTTCGCGCTGAATTCGGCGAACCGTTCGATTACGGAGATATGATAACGAATACGGTCGGTAACTCATGGACGTTTGCAGTGGACGGAAAGGACCATATTTTTATTTGTTTCGCCAATCAGAACCGTATTGAGAAATATTCGTCCGAGGGAGAGCTTCTCTGGCGGGCGGACCGCGAGCTCAACTTTCCGACGAAGCTTATCGAAAAGGGGGGACAGAAAATCACGCCCAACAGCGCTACGTACATCGCCCCCAAGTTCAATCGCGTGGCAGTCGGCATTGCCGCGGATGATCAGGGCCGGGCCTGGGTGGTGACCTGCAACAGGCAAATCAAGAAGGAAGAAATCGTTACCACCATCACCTCCGGCTCTCCGTCCGGGATGACACGTAAGACGGAGGGTAACACGGACCTCCGGACAACAGACATGTACAAACTCGAAGTCTTTAAGCCGGACGGCGTCCTTTTGGGAGAAGTCCCGCTGACTCATTTTGTCGACATGATCTGGATTCACAAGGACCGCCTTTTCCTTCTCGACAGCGACCGCAGCGTAAAGTTTTATGAGTATATAATCGTCGAAAAATAGGAATAAGCGGGCTAGCCCTAACGCAAACATTGGTTTTGATAGTCGTTGATATTAGAACGCCTCGGAGCTCAGACCTCGACATGCGGTTGAAGGCGTGCGGTTGTTCTGCTATTATGATGGAGCTTTCCAGGGGCCGGAAAGGGCCTGGTTGTCATTTATTGGACGGAACTTTCAAAGTTTGTTTTGGAATCATCAGATAATAAATAGGTTATAAGCTCAAGCCGTGGGCGGTTAGCTCAGCTGGGAGAGCGCGGCGTTCGCAACGCTGAGGTCGGGAGTTCGAGTCTCCTACCGTCCACCATTTTTTTCTCCCGGGCGGCGGACCAGATTCCCCGGGACGGAGAGGTGCCCGGATGATTTCCCGCGAAATCTGGCTCCTGGCCGGAACGGCGGCTTCGATCGGCCTCGTCCACACCATCATCGGTCCCGACCACTACCTCCCGTTTATCGTCATCGGCCGGGCCCGGCGCTGGACGCTCCGCAAAACTCTGCTCGTGTCCTTGCTGGCGGGGTTGGGGCACATTTTGAGCTCCGTCGCCCTCGGCCTCTTGGGCATCGCCCTGGGCATCGCCGTGGCCAGGCTCGCGGGCGCGGAAGCCGCGCGGGGCCAGATCGCGGCCTGGCTCCTCATCGGCTTCGGCTTCGCCTATTTTGTCTGGGGGATGCGGAGGGCCTGGAAAAACAAGCCCCACGCTCACGCCCACATCCACGGCCACGACGGGGCCCACGAGCACACCCATACGCATGCCGGCCCGGAGCACATCCACCTGCACGGTGAAAAAGGGAAGGTCAACATTACGCCCTGGGTCCTGTTCACGATCTTTGTCTTCGGCCCCTGCGAGCCCCTCATCCCCCTGGTCATGTACCCGGCCGCCCGACACAGCACCTCCGGGGTCATCCTGGTCGCCGGGGCTTTCGGGCTGGCGACGATCGTCACGATGCTGAGCATCATCGCCGCCGCCTCCTGGGGCGCGAGTTTCATCCGGCTGGGAAAACTGGAGCGGTATTCGCACGCCCTGGCCGGCCTGATGATTTTCGTCTCCGGCCTGACCGTCCAATTCCTCGGGCTTTAGCCCATGACGTTCGTTGCCGACTGCATGCTGGGGCGCCTGGCCAAGTGGCTGAAAATTCTGGGATTCGATGTCCTTTATTTCTCCAAGGCGGAGGACAAGGACCTCATCGACATCTCCCGCCGCGAGGGGCGCGTCCTCTTGACCCGCGATACGGGCCTCATCGAAAAAACGAAAAAGCAGAAGAGCCGTTTTTTCGTGGCCAGCGACGATTGGCATGACCAGGTCATCCAGGTCCTCGACGTCTTCAACCTCTGGGACGACATCCGGCCCAACACCCGATGCATCGCATGCAACCTGGCCCTCAAGCCGTTGCCCAAGGCGCGCGCCCGGAACCTTGTCACCCCCTATGTCCTGGAGCATGCCGAGTCGTTCGCCATATGCCCCGGCTGCGGCCGAGTGTTCTGGCAGGGGACCCACTTCGGCGACATGGAAAAGAAGATCGGGGAGATTCTGAGCCGCCGGCGTGATTGACTTTGCGCCCTCAATCCGATAGAAGAGGGACAGAACCATGACCCCGCGCTTGTGAGGAGGGTTTTCCCATGACGTCGAGACGCCGACCCCATGTCTTCATTCTTTGTCTGCTGCTGCCGGTCCTTTCGTTCCTTATTTTTCCCGGCCGCGCGGCCGGCCTCGGCGGGGCCTCCGGTCAGGACAAACGCGGGCCGGCCTATTCAAGCGCCGAGCTCCTCGGGCTGGGCGCCCAGCGCGTTTTCGAGGGGGCGGCGCTCAAGGAGATCGCCTTCCCGCTCGGCGGCATCGGAACGGGGATAGTGTCCCTTGGCGGGCGCGGCAACCTTCGCGACTGGGAAATCTTCAACCGTCCCGGCAAGGGCGTCAACCTCCCCTTCACCTTCTTCGCCCTCTACTTCGAGCAGGAGGGGAAAAAGCTCGTCCGCGTCCTCGAGGGCCCCCTTGAGCCGCCCTTCACGACGGGGTTCGGCTTCCGGCGCGAGGACGTCCCCGGCCTGCCGAGAATGGAGAAGGCCCGTTTCAAGGGCGAATATCCCTTTGCCGGGGTCGAGCTTTCCGACAGCCAGGTCCCGCTGGTGGTCACGCTCGAAGCGTTCAATCCCTTCGTTCCGCTTCAGGCGGAAGACTCCGGCATCCCCGCCGTTGTCCTGCGATTCAAGGTCAAGAACCTGAGCCAGGCTCCGGCCCGGGTCACGATCGCCGGATCCGTGCTCAACCCGGTCGGCTACGACGGCGTGGGTCAAGTCGGGGGCCTCGGGAACGAGAAATTCGGCGGGAACATCAACGAGATCAGGAAGACGGCCTCCCTTCGCGGCCTGGCCATGAGCTCGAACAAGGTGAAGGCCGGATCCCCCGCGTTCGGCACGATGTCCCTTGCGACGCCCTGGAACGACATCACCTACCTCACCCATTGGGTGCGGGGCGACTGGTGGGACGACCTCCAGATTTTCTGGGACGATTTCGCGGCCGACGGCCGGCTCAAGGACCTGGCGGAGGTTTCGCCGTCGCCTGACAAGCAGTCCGACGTCGGGACACTCGGCCTCGTGGCCGCCATCGGGCCCGGCGAGGAGGTCACGCTGCCGTTCATCCTCTCCTGGAGCTTCCCCAATTTCCTGGACGACTTCGACGTCGTGCCCGAGCAACGCGGCCGCATTTTCAAAAACCACTACGCCGAACGTTTCAAGGACGCCTGGGAGGCGGCCGAATACCTCCAGGCGAACCTGGACCGGCTGGAGAAGGAAAGCCGCCGGTTCCATGACGCGCTTTTCGCCTCGAGCCTGCCTCCCTACGTCCTGGACGCGGTCTCCAGCCAGGCGGCCATCATCCGGACGCCGACCTGCTTCTGGCTCGAAGGCGGCAAGTTCTTCGGCTTCGAGGGCTGCGGCGACCAGACGGGCTGCTGCCCCCTCAACTGCGCCCATGTCTGGAACTACGAGCAATCGCTGGCTTTCCTCTTCCCGTCGCTCGAGCGGTCCATGCGAGAGACCGACTTTCTCAATAACGTCAAGCCCGACGGCGCCATGATGTTCCGAACATCCCTGCCGCTCGGGAGCGGGGTTTTCTGGAACTTCAAGCCGGCCGCCGACGGCCAGATGGGCCGGATGATCAGCCTCTACCGCGACTGGCAAATCTCGGGCGACACCGCCTGGCTCACGAAGCTCTGGCCGCAGGCCAAGAAAGCCATGGAATACGCCTGGAAATCCTGGGATGCGGATAAAGACGGTCTCATGGAAGGCGAGCAGCACAACACCTACGACATCGAATTCTACGGCCCGAACAGCATGATGGGCGGCTTCTATCTGGGCGCGCTAAAGGCCGCGACAGAAATGGCCGTGGCCATGGCCGACCGGCCCGCGGCCGCCTCCTTCCGCGCCCTCTATGACAAGGGCCGCCGCAACTACGACGCGGTCCTCTGGAACGGCGAGTACTACGTCCAGAAATACGACAAGGTCATGGAGAAAAAATACCAGTACGGAGAGGGCTGCCTCTCGGACCAGCTCCTGGGCCAATGGCTGGGCATGGTCTCGGGCCTCGGCCGCTATCTGCCCCGGGAGCGGATCCGGTCGGCGCTGGGGGCCGTCTACGCGCACAACTTCCTGCCCGACTTCCGGAATTTTTCGAACGTTCAGAGGACCTACGCGCTGGGCGACGAAAAGGGCCTCCTCCTCTGCTCCTGGCCCAGGGGCGGCCGGCCGCCGCTCCCCTTCCCCTATTCTGACGAGGTCTGGACCGGGATCGAATACCAGGTCGCCTCGCACCTGATCTACGAGGGGCTCGTCGAAGAAGGGCTGAGCGTCGTCAAGGCCGTCCGCGACAGGTACGACGGCCGTCGGCGCAATCCCTGGGACGAGGTTGAATGCGGCCACCATTACGCCCGGGCCATGTCGTCGTGGGGCGTCCTGCTGGCGCTCGGGGGGATTTCCTATTCGGCCCCGGCGATGACCATGGGGTTCGACCCCAAGGTCGCGGCAGCCGATTTCCGGACAATCTGGACGGCCGGGTCCGGTTGGGGGACCTATTCGCAGAAGATCTCGGCCGGAAATTCGGCCGGGCTGACGCTCGAGGCGGGCGCCGGCGAGCTGACGCTTAAAGAATTCTCGTTCACCGTGCCGCCGGATATGCAGGCCGCGAAGCTGAAGTCGGTCAAAGCGACGCTCGGGAACGCCCCGGCGAAGCCCGCGTTCAAGCGGGAGGGGACGGTCGTCCGCATTCTGTGGCCTAAGCCCGTGGTGATCAAGCCCGGCCAGCCGCTGGCGCTCGAAGTCCAGTTCTAACAAAAAAGGGGACCAAAAAAGGGGACGGTCCTGGTTTTTCCCAGGCTAGCGAAAAAGGCCCGGACTCAGACGCGGCAGGAAAAACCAGGACCGTCCCCTTATTCCGTCCAACCCCGTTTAGGCAATCATGTATCGACCAATTGGGTTCAGAAATCGCGCGGATAAGATGGACGATAAGGAATCCAGGGAGCAGTCCTGTTCAGTCACCTTTTATCTAAAGGGACGAGCGGCATCTCCAGCTCGATCAGTTCGTGAGCCGGATCAGGCCCGCCGGCGAAACGCCGGACCTCTTTGAAACCCAGAGACTCGTACATCTTCCTTGCGGGCAGGAAGAACGGATGCTCGCTCGTCGACACGCGAGCGAGTCTGGTATGGCTTTCTCCGAACCTTCTGAGGATTTCGAGAATCTGCTGTTTCCCAAAGCCTCTTCCGCGATATTCCGGCAAGACGCAATTTTGACCAATGAGGCCGAAGTGCGGTTCATGGCGCGGATCATAGGAAGCCAAGCCAATGGATTTGTCATCAAGGCAGCTCACAAAAACACATTTTCCAATGGTGTCAGGATGGGCGAACGACTGCCTGTCGAAATCATCCCACTTCTCGCACTCCTGTTTCCAGTACGCGGGACGTTCTTGAATCAATCCTGCATAACTTCTATGGATGAGATCCGATAATGTGCCCGGCGGATAAAGGGAGATCGGCGCGAATGTGAGCGTGGGTGCTCTCATATGTCTTTATTGACCTTCCGCCCCTCAGAAGGGGTTCCGGACACCGATCAACGTCTAACAAAATCCGTAAGTTCCGTCAACCCCGTACTCGTGATTCCACAAACGCGAATGCGTGGAATCCCGGAAAAATGGGGACGGTCCTGTTTTTCCCCTCTGCGTTTGCGCCCGGGCCTGTTTTGCCGGCCTGGGAAAAACAGGACCGTCCCCATTTTCGGGGGCGGGCGCTCCGAGGCCGGCGAAAGTTGGATCCCACGGACGAGAGTCCGCGGAGGTTCAGTTCGCCGATGTCTCCGGGGTTGCGAAATTTATGAGGGGACAGATCCCGCCCCATTTTGGTAAGATAGGCCTCTGTGAATCGTCCTTCGTCTGGAGGAGCCGCGTGAAAAAAAACTCGATCGCTGTCCTGTTCCTTCTCCTGGCCACCGCTCTGGCCGCCCAAGCCAGGCCCAAGGGCTATCTCTTCATCATCGGCGGCGGCGAACGCGACAAGCCGCTCATGGAACGCTACGTCAAGCTCGCCGCGGGCTTCGGCACGGGGAGAGTCGTGGTCTTCACCATGGCCAGCGGCGTCCCCCTGGAAGCCGGCCCGGAACTCGTCGCCGAATTCAAGGCGCTCGGCGTCAAGGACGTCGTTTATTATCAACTCACGCACGACGAGGCCATGAAGCCGGGGGGCGAGAAGATCCTCGACGGTGTCGGCGGCATCTGGTTTTCCGGCGGCGACCAGGCGCGATTGACCGCGGCCCTCCTGGATACGCCCATCCACAAGAAGATGTTCGAGCTCTACGAGAAGGGCTGCGTCATCGGCGGCACGAGCGCCGGGGCGGCGGTCATGAGCGAAGTCATGATCACGGGCGACGAGAAGCGGACCGACAACAAGGAGGGATCCTGGGAGGTTATCTGGGCGGATGACGTCATCCGGACTCGGGGCTTCGGCTTCGTCAAGGCCGCGGTCATCGACCAGCACTTTGTGGTCCGCCGGCGGTTGAACCGGCTCATCGCCACCGTCATCGAGAACCCCAAGCTCGTCGGCGTCGGCATCGACGAGTCCACGGCCGTCCTCGTCCGGCCCGACGGCCGCTACGAGGTCCTGGGCGAGAGCCAGGTCCTCGTCTTCGACGCGCGGCGCGGCCAGACGTTCCAGGCCGCGGACAAGCGTCTCGGCGTCCGCGGCATGACCCTCCACGTCCTCCTTCCCGGCGACTTTTACAATCTGGCCTCGGGAAAAGTGGAAGGCCGATGAGCCTGAAGAAAGTCAAACTCCCCCATACGCTCATCCTCATCTACATCATGGTCGTCCTGACGGCGGCCGCCACCTGGATCATCCCCGGCGGGCAGTACAAGCGCGTCGAGAAGGACGGCCGGACAATCCCCGTGGCCGGCTCCTACCAGCGGGCCGAGAGCCGGCCCCAGGGGCTCGGGGCCCTTTTCGTCTCGCCGGCCAAAGGGTTCGTGGACGCCGCGGCCATCATCATCATCGTCTTCATCTGCGGCGGCGCCTTCTCGGTCATCCAGAGGACCGGGGCCATGACCACGGTCATCCATAACCTGTCCGTGAATTTCGGCCAGAGCAAGACCCTGCGCGTCCTTTTCATCCCCGTGACCATGATCATCTTTTCATTGGGGGGCGCCATCTGGGGCATGTGCGAGGAGACCATGCCCTTCATCCTGATCTTCGTGCCGCTCTCGCTTTCGCTCGGCTACGACACGATCATCGGCGTCGCTTTGCCGTTCCTGGGGGCGGCGTCCGGATTCGCGGGCGCCTTCTTCAACCCGTTCACGGTCGGGATCGCCCAGGGCATCGCCGGACTGCCCCTCTACTCGGGATTGGGCTACCGGCTGATCGTCTGGGCGGCCGGGACATCCATCGTCATCGCCATCGTCATGCGCTACGCGGCCCGGATCCTTAAAAACCCGAAGCTCAGCCTGACCTATGAAGAGGACCTTGAGAAACGGCAAAAACTCCAGGTCGGCGGCCCGGTCATCGAGAAGCTCCCGCTCACGGCCGCCCACAAACGCGTGATGGGTGTTTTTTTCGCCGGCTTCGCCTTCATGGTCTTCGGCATCCTGAAATACCACTGGTTCATCTTTGAGATCGGCGGCGTCTTCCTGGCCATGGGGATTTTCGCCGGGATCCTGGGCAGGCTCAAGGGCGACGAGTTGGGGAAGTCATTCGTCGATGGAGCCAAGGACATGGTCAACGCGGCCCTTATCATCGGCACGGCCCGGGCCATCCTGATCGTGGCCCAGGACGGCAGGATCCTGGACACCATCCTGGCGGGAATGGCCGGCGCCATCTCGCGGTTCCACCCGCTCGTCTCCGCGGAGCTCATGTTCGTCTCCCAGTGCGTCATCAATTTCTTCGTGCATTCGGGGACGGCCCAGGCCGCCCTGACCATCCCGATCATGGCCCCGCTCGGGGACTTGGTCGGCATCACGCGGCAGACCGCGGTCTTCGCCTTCCAACTCGCCGAATATATCAACCCCGTCCTGCCGACATCCGGCGTCACGATGGGCGTCCTGGGCCTGGCCGGGCTGAAGTGGGAGAAATGGGCGAAGTGGATGGTGCCACTCCTCATCGCCTGGGTCCTGTTCGCGGCGCTGGCTTTGGTCCTGCCGGTTCTGACGCGTTGGGGGCCGAACTAAGCTTCCGAATCATCCTTGATTTAACTCCCGTCCGTTTGGCCTCCGATCAAACCAACGATGAGAAGGCCGTCTGGGCCTCGGTTCGAACAAAATTGGCCTGGAGGACGTCCCCTTCAGAATTTATTGACAACTCTTTGACAAATCCTTGACAACTTCCCACCGGGATTTCCCCATATTCGGGGTGGCACCGGATGACGAAAAGATCATGATTCAGGATCCTAGGGAGGGATAAGATGTTCAAGTTTTATCGAAATGCATCAATGGTCGTCCTTCTCGCTCTGCTCGCCTCGGGCTGCTTGGCCCCGCTCTCGAGCAATTTCACGGCCAGGTCCCTGGGCGCCGGGAGGGTCGAGGTGGACGGAGGAGTGCTGACGCTCGGCGGCGCCCTGCCCGCCTGCAAGATCGCCGTTGGCCTGCTTTCAAATTTTGACCTCGGTTTGCAGATGGAGAGTGCCAGCTTGGGGATCTTCGGAAAATATTCGTTCGTCAACAACAAAGAGCGGGGATTCTCCTTGGCCGGCGTCCTGGGCGGGGGCGCCGTCGCTTCCGGTTCCTACGCCTATGGCGGGCCAGTGCTGAGCTACAAGTCCAAGTCCTTTGAGCCCTATTTCGTGGGGCGCTTCAACTACGTCCACTACGGAAAATCGGAGGATACTTTTTCCGACATCCATTGGCAGGCCGGCACCTATACGTATCTCCAGTTCACATTAGGCACCATTTTCTGGCTCAACAGGTCCATCGGTTTGAACATCGAGGGCAGCGCATTTGCGGGTAAGTTCGGTTTGGAGGACTTCGGAGACTTCGCGGTCCCGTCCGTTATCGTCCTGGCGGGGGCCAGGGTCCGCTTTTAAGGACGTTCCCAGCGGGAGATTTCCCGGAAGCGGGGAGAACCCTTCGGCAAAGGGACGAGCATCCTTCGCCACATCGTAAGGGATTGATGGCCCTGGGGCCCGAACTGAGGGTCTACTTGTCCCGGAGCGTTTCGTCGCGGCGCCCGTCGTCGTAGAGCCCGACGGCCTTGGCGGGCCGGCCTTTCCTGTCGAATTCGATCCTCAGGCGGAACGAGGACATCGTTTCCAGGACGAAGGTGTCCTTGGACATGGCCACCAGCGGCCGGTACTCCGGGGATGATCCGCCCTCGCGAAAATAATACAACTGCCCGTTCCTGAGCTCGAGGCGGCGCG
This sequence comes from Candidatus Aminicenantales bacterium, assembly GCA_049513915.1. Lineage (GTDB taxonomy): Bacteria > Acidobacteriota > Aminicenantia > Aminicenantales > Saccharicenantaceae > DATKJS01. Next base: position 15,699 of record JBEKVN010000026.1, read on the forward strand.
GTCCGTAAGCGCCGGCGAGCTTCCCCAGATAGCTTTCTTTGAGCTTCAGCGGCTTGTCCAGGGCCTGGATGTACTGCAGGTTCCACTTGAGAGTGAAGGGCTGGACTTTATCCTCCTTGGCCCGCGCGGCCTTCTTCAGGCAGAGCCGGGCCTGCCGCCGGTCTCCCGTCTGCATCAGAGCCCGGGCCAGAGCGAGTTGCGCCTCGCCCGAACTGGGATGCGCCCTGCCGTAAAATTGGAGCAGGGCGACCATCGTGGGCTGTTTGTCGGTCCCGGCGAAAATCTCCGTCAGAAAGCCGATGCCGTCCTTCGAAAACGCGTCCGGGAATTTTTTCGCCAGTTCCGGAAGCTCAGCCGCGACGCCCGGCCCTTTTTCCGACAATTCCCAGCCGATCCGGTAGACGGGGGAATCATAGTGCCAGTAATTCAGGGCGATGCTGCCCAAGGGCTGCGCGCCGAGGCCGTGGACGGTGACCTCCGGCGCAATCCCCAGCCCATAGAAGCTATTGGTCAGGTAGACGACCCCCGATTTTTCCGCGGGGTAGGCCATGATATAGTTGCGGAAGATGCCGTAGTCCCCCCATTGCCATATGGCCAGCCCGCGAGAGTCGGCCTGCGTGCCGAAGCCCAGGCTCCAGCCCAGGCCCTTGTCCTTGTCCACGTCGATCTCTGGGGTCAGCATCTCCTTGAGCGTTTCGGGCCGGAGGCCCTCCCCGTTCAAAACCGCGCAGACGAACTTGGCGTAATCCTCGGCCGTCGTATAGAGGGAAGCGCCGGCGTGGGATTCCGTCCTTTTGCGGAAGGCCTCGGGCGTTCCGAAAAAGTCGTGGCCGTTGGCCATCGTCTTTTCATAATCGTCCCGCCACACGAGGCAGCTCCGGGTCATGCCCAACGGGTCGAGGACCTCCTTCCGTATGAGGTTCTCGAGCTTGTCGCTCTTGAGGGATTCGATCGCTCTTTGCAGGAAAAAATATCCGTCCGCGGAATATTTCCATTTCGTGCCCGGCTCGAAGTAGAGCGGAAAGGGCGTGCCGCTTTCTCCATGAGGCATGCCGCTCGAATGGCTCAGGATCCGGCGGGCCGTGATCTTTTCGAACCAGTCGCGATGGAAACCCTTTTCGTCGAGCGGATGGCCCAGGAGCTTTTCCATGAACTCCGCCGAAACGTAGCTGACGAGGGGCTTGTCGAGACTTAGGACACCCTGTTCGACCAGCTTCCTGGCGTAGTAGGCGAAAAAAGGCTTGGTGAACGAAGCGGCTTCGAAGATGGTTTCGTCCGTGACTGGCTCCCCGGTCGTTGCGTTCTTCAGGCCGAAGTTTTCATGCCAGGCGACCTTCCCGTCGCGGATCAGGGCGATCTGAAGGCCTGGAATCCGGGCTTCCTTGATCAACGAAGGGATCAAGGTCTGAATGTTGGCGACGGCCGCATCCTGCCCGGGGAGCGGCGAAGAGCCCCTCTCTCCTCGGACTTGGGCGATGGGACCGATCAGGAAGATGCCAGTCATTAGACAGACCATTAGGGCGCTCGTTTTTTTCAATGGGATTCTCCGTTTGTCGGATATAACGGGCACACAGGAGAATACGCAAAGCGCTGCCCGAAGGTTGCGGGGGGTCCGTCTCCAGGCTAGCCATCCGGCTGGGCTGAGCTTGCCGCACTAAGTCACGCTCGACGCCCACTATATTAACAACCAATAATCGCCATTTTCCGTCGTCGTAATCCCTAAAGAAAGCTTCCGCTCCCTCGGGGCGGCCTCCTTTCCCCAGGCAACCTTTTCCCCCCCTAACTCATCTATTACGGGTGAGGAAAGAAATGGACGCAGCCGAGTTGATCCTGGCGGTCCCCGGGGAAATCATGGATAATAAGGTCCATGACCAGCTGGGCGAATTCCTGTGGGCGGCCGGGTTCATGAGCGAGATCAAGCGGGAACAGCCCGCCTGGGGAACCGTCGACAAGGCCCGCCTGGCCGACCTCGTCGAACGCAGCCGGGCCGGCGACCTCACGGCGATGGAAGCCATTTACGAGATGTTCAAGCGCCCGGTGTTCAACCTCCAGTACCGGCATACGATGAACCGCGTCGTTGCCGAGGACCTCCTCCAAGACGTTTTCCTGCGAGTCTTCACCCATCTCAAGGACGTCCGCGACGTGGCCACCTTCCCGGGCTGGGTCTTCCGGATCGCCCTCAACACCTGCTACAGCTTCCTCCGGCAGAAAAAGATCCAGGACGGAAGGGCCGTTCCCCTAGGTGAAATGGAAGGTCAGATCGTGGACGAACGCGCCGACGCCGTGGAAAGCGACCTCAAGGGGCCCCTGGACAGGGCCATCCAGTCCCTCCCCCCGGGTTTGCGGAGCGTGTTCATCCTCCATGATGTCCAGGGCTATAAGCACGAGGAGATTTCCCGGCTCCTCCGATGTTCCGTGGGGACCTCGAAGTCTCAGCTTTTCAAGGCGAGGATGAAGCTGCGGGCCCTTCTCAAGGCCGGCCAAGCCGTTTGACGGAGAAAGATCATGAGATGCCGTAAAGCTCAAAGATACATCAGCGAATATGTGGATGGTTCCCTCGAGCCCCGGAAGGCCGCCGGCCTCGAGCGGCACATCGAGACGTGCGCGGCCTGCCGGGAAGTCCTCGCGGATTTCCGGGGCCTGACGGCCGGCGCCCGGGCGCTGGACGTGCCGGAGGCGGGGGAGGGCGTCTGGCGCAAAATCGAGGCCCGCCTGGCAGCGGGAGATACGGGCCGGTCAGCCGTGCCGGCCCGGAGCCAGGAGGCGCCCGGGAGATGGGCGTTCGGGCTGGGCACGCCGGCCCTGAGGTTCGCCGGAACGGCGGCCCTCGCTCTTGTCCTCATCGTTTCGGGCATCATTATCGGCCGCGGCCTCGGACAGAAGGGGACCGTGACATACCCCAGGAATTCCGAGGGCTACACGCTGGCCAAGCTGGACGAAGCCGAACGGTATTATCAAAAAGCCATCAAATCCCTGAGCGAGGCGTTCGCCGCGGAGAAGGGGACAATGGTCCCCCATGTAGCCGAGATATTCGAGAAGAACCTGTCCGTCATCGACGCCACCATTCAGGCGTGCCGGCAAGCCGTCTTGAAGGAGCCGGACGACCTTCAAGCCCGGAATTATCTGCTGACCGCCTACATGGACAAAGTGAGCTTCCTCGACACGGCCCTGGAGTCCCAAAGACAGGCTCCGGGCGCCCCGACGCGGGGGAAGAGCTTATAAAACACGGAGAAGGAGGACGATCATGAAAAATCTGAGAATGAAAAAAGCGCTGGCCATCTCCCTGGGCCTGATTTTCGTCGCGACAGTCGGCGTCGGCCTGGCCTTTGGCCGCGAGAAATACGAAGAGAAGTTCGCCAAGACCGAAGCCCTGGCCAAGGACGGGAAAGTTTACCTGGCCAATATCTCCGGCGACATCGAGATCAAGACCTGGAAGGAAGACCAGGTCAAGATCGAAGCCCTCAAAGTTTCCGAAGCGTCGACGGTCGACAAGGCCAAGGAGAACGCGGCGCTCGTCCCGATCGAAGTGACCAATGGAGCCAGCGTTCTCCGGATCGAGACCAAGTATCCCTCAGGCCGGGGCTTCTGGGGAAACAACTCCATCAACGTCAGCGTATCCTATAAGCTCTGGATTCCCGAGAAAGCGTCCGTCGACGTGAAATCCGTGAGCGGCGACGTCCACCTGGATCCGATCGGTGGTTCGGCGAAGGTGCGATCGATCAGCGGCAACGTCGACGTCCTCGGCGCGGCCGGGGCCGACGTCAACCTGACCAGCGGCGACCTCACGGTCGCGAATATCATGGGCGACGCCTACATCAAGACCGTCTCGGGGACCGTCAAGGCGACCAAGGTCCAGGGGTCGGTCGAAACGGAGTCCGTCAGCGGCGACCTCGAGCTCAAAGACGTGTCCGAGGCCCGGACCGTGACCGGCAAGACCATCAGCGGCGACATCACGTATGTCGGGACCATCCTGGCGGGCGGAAACTACGAGCTCACGGCGCACAGCGGGAACGTCGTCATGCAGATCCCGGCCAACGCCTCCTTCGACCTCGAGGCCAGCACCTTCAGCGGGGTCATCGACAGCGATTTCCAGATCGTCGTCGAAGGCAAGATTTCGCCGAAGGAAATCCACGGGACCGTCAACAAGGGCGGCGCCAGGATCAGGGCCAAGAGCTTCAGCGGCAACATCGAGATCAAAAAGCGCTAAACAAACCATAGGGGGACACAATACTCTGTCCCTGAATATTGCGGGACAGAGTATTGTGTCCCCCTAGTAGAGAATGGGTGGCCCGCCGGCCGTCTTTTTTTTATGCCCGGGTCATGACGACCTCGAGGAGCGTTTCGTGCTTCCCCCCCGCGGCCGGTTGGCCCATCCACAAGGTCACCTCGTCGGCCCCTGTTTTCCTGAAGGTCTGGACGAACGGCGTTCCCTGCCAGCTCAGGAAGAGGCTCCCGTCTTCGAGAAAATAGCAGGTGGCTTCCAGGAAATTCCCCGAATCCTCGAACCACCAGTACCTGTGGAGTTTCGATTTCTCGTCCCAGGCGAAGATCGCGTGGGCCCGGGTCCTGGCGCCCGTCGCCATCGCGGCCTCGTAGTCAAAAAAAACGTATTTATCGCTCAACGCCCGCTTGAACTCTCCGGTCCCCGAGCCCGTCGCCGCTTCGCCGAGCCGGCTCTTGGGAATCCGATAGTCGAGGTGCCATGTCCCCAGAAGAAAAGCAAATTTTTCCATCATGGCTGTTTCCCTCCCGGCGCAATCACGCGCTCAGCCCTTTATCTGATGCTAAATGACGACCGGAGAGAATGTCAAGGCGGGCCGTTACGATAAATGAACCGGCCGTGTTATGATGTCCCCCTTAGAAGATGATCCGCCGCGTCCATTTCGTCAATTTCGTCCGGAAACTCACCCTGACGACCGTCCTTTTCCTGGCGCCCCTGCACTTTCTGAAGCTCGGGTTCAGCGGCCTCCAGATCGGGATCATTGTCATGTGCTTTTCCTTCGCGCCCATCGTTTTCTCGTTCCCGACGGGCTGGATGAACGACCGCTTTTCGATGAAAAAGGTGATCCTCACGGCCCTGCTCGCCCAGGCCGTCCTGTTCGTCGCCATCGTCCTCGTCCGGGGCCCCGGGCTCATGGCGGCCGTCTTTCTCTTCGTCGGCATCGCCAACAACGCCCTCGATGTTTCCGCAAACAGTCTCTACTACAAGGACGACACGGAACGGAACCCCAACCGGAAATTCGGGGTCTACAATTTCTGGCTGGCGGTCGGCCCGCCCGTCGGCCTCCTGACCGGCGGGGCCTTGTCCTACTATTCGGGCTACCGGACGCTCCTGGCCGTCTTCGCGGTCGTCACCGCCCTCTCGGCCCTGGCCGCCCGCGGCTTCGGCGGCGAGAGATTCTCCATGGTCACCATCCGGGAATACCGCTCGACGATCCTCAGCAAAGGGACCCTGGCCTTTTCGGCATTCCTCTTCATCCTGGCGACGCATTGGGGGGTCGAGGGGACCGTTTACAGCCCGTTTCTCCGGGCGCGCTTCGGGCTCAACGACTTTGAAGTCGCGGCCTATATGGCGCTGGCCTACCTGGCACTCGCCTCGGGGTCCCTGGCCGTGAGCCGCCTGGCCTTCCGGCCGGAGAGAAACCGCGCGCTTCTTCTCCTCGGCATCGCGCTTTCGGGCCTGGGGCTCATGGCCATGGTCCAGAGCGACGTCCGGCTCTCCTTCCTCTTCCGTGTCGTGCACGAGGCGGGCGACGGCCTGCTGGGCGCCCTGGTCCTGCTAACCGTCTCCCGGCTCTTCGAAAAGCGCCTGATCGGGGGGAGCGCGGGGATCCTCATGTCGTTCCAGACCATGGGCCTGATGACCGGGGCCCTGGTTTTCTCGTCGCTTGGTTTCCGGGCCGGGCTCCAGTATCCCTTTTATATCGCGGGGGCGCTTCTCGCCGCCAACGCCGTCTTTGGGCTCTACGCCGTACCGCGGGAGGGCGGCCGCGGGGACGCCGCGACGGCCCCCGTCTGAGCGTGCTACAATACGTCCCATGATCGCGACGAGCGGCTCCGGATTCGACGTCATCCTCGTGAGCGGGGAGCCATACGCCGACCATCCGCTCTCTCCCGCCGGCGTGATCGCCCGCGTTCTCGACGCGCGGGGGTACAGCGTGGGGATTATCGGGTCGCCGGACTGGAAGGGCCGCGACGATTTTCTGAAACTCGGCCGGCCGCGGCTCTTTTTCGGCATCACATCGGGCTCGATCGACAGCATGCTCGTCAATTATTCGCCCCTCAAGCGCGACCGGGCCCGCGACCGCAACGTCCCCTATATCGCCCGGATGCCCGACCGGGCGGTCACCGTTTATGCCAACAGGGTCCGTGAGCTTCACCGCGGTGTGCCGGTCGTCCTGGGCGGCATCGAGGCCTCCCTCCGCCGCTTCGCCCATTATGATTATTGGGACGACGCGGTCCGCCGGTCCATCCTCCTCGACACGCGGGCCGATATCCTGGTTTACGGGCCGGGCGAAATCCAGGTCATGAAGATCGCCAAGCGGCTCGAAAAGGGGGACGGCCTGGATGGAATACCGGGAACATGCGTCATCCGGGGCGAGCCGTCGGCAGGGGCGCAGACGCTCGCGTCTTTCGAGGACGTGACTCGCGACAAGGACCTGTTCTGCGAGGCGCAGTGCCGGCTTTCCAACCGGGAGCTTCTGGCCCAAGCGCACGCGAACCGGTTCGTCGTCCAGTACCCCGCCCCCGACTACAAGCCGAACGACCTCGACTGGGTTTACGGCCTGCCGTTTTCGAGGGTGATCCCCGAGGAGTATCCCGAGCTCGAGATGGCGAAGTTTTCCGTCGTGACCCACCGGGGCTGTTTCGGCCGCTGTTCCTTCTGCTCGCTGTCCCTGCATCAGGGGGACCGGATCGTTTCGCGGAGCGAGGCGTCCATTCTGGACGAGATCCGACGCCTGACGCAGCACCCCGGCTTCCAGGGCATTATCGACGACCTCGGCGGCCCGACGGCCAATATGTACGGGATGGACTGCGAATCCCCGTGCGAGGACGGAGATTGCCTGTCCTGCGCCCGGACCGAACGAAGCCACAGGCGGCTCATCGGCCTGATGCGGAAAGCGCGGCGCATCCCCGGGGTGAAGAAGATCTTCGTCCGGAGCGGCATCCGCTACGACCTGGCCCTGGAGAGCCGGGAGTATATCGAAGAGCTCTCGAAGCATCACATATCGGGGCTCCTGAAGATCGCGCCGGAGCACGTCTCGGAAGCGGTCCTACGCCTGATGGGGAAAAGCGGGGGGCGGAAGTCGCTCGATGAATTCCGGCGCGTTTTCGAGGAGGTCAATCGGAAGGCGGGGCGCGGCCGGTGGGCGAGCCCGCAGCATCTCAAGTATTACTTCATGGTCGCCCACCCGGGGACCTCGGACAAGGAAGCCAAGGAACTGGCCGCGTATTTGAAGGAGCTCGAAAAAGGCGGAGAGAAGCCCGTCGAGGGCGTGCAAATCTTCACCCCGACGCCCATGACCCGCTCGACATGCATGTATCACACGGGAAAAGACCCGGTCACCGGCGAGAATGTTTATGTCCCCCGCCCCTACGCCGAGAAAAAGGCCCAGAGAAGGATGCTGGGTGGGACGGCGGGCGAAAGAGACTGATTTTCTCGTCCATTCCCGCAGGGACAAGACGAAAAAAGATGGGGTCAAATCTACGCGATGCCAATTCTCCCAAAACCAGACTCGAGCGCGGAGGAGGCTGGAACTAAAGTGGATATAATCCTCTATTTAGAAACTGGCATCGCGTAGATTTGACCCCTTCTTAGATCTCATTGCTCAGGACGACCGTTCCCCCCTTGGCGACAATCGCCTTCTCCGCCGCCCGGAAGCCCTCTTCGCTGATGGCCCGGGTCGCGTCCTTGACCAGCACCGCCCCGAAGCCCATGGCCAGAGCGTCCATGATGCTGTAGCTGACGCAGAAGTCCGCCGCCAGCCCGGCCAGGAAGACGCGGTCGACCTTCTTCCACTTGAGATAGCCCTCGAGTCCCGTCGACTTGCGGCGAGCGTTGTCGTAGAACGTGCTGTAGCTGTCGATCCCCGGGTCCGTCCCTTTGCGGAAGATGGCCTCCACCCGGTTCGTGTTGAACGCCCGGGCAAGCTCCGCGCCCCGGCTTCCCTGGACGCAATGGTCCGGCCAGAGGATCTGCTCCACGCCGTCGATCACGACCGCCTCATAGACATTTTCCCCCGGGTGGCTCGAAGCGAAACTCGCGTGGCCTGCCGGATGCCAGTCCTGGGTGGCGACAACCAGCCCGAAGCGCTCCTGGAGACGGTTCGCCACCGCGATGATTTCGTCTCCCCTCGGCACGGCCAGCGCGCCGCCCGGCAGGAAATCGTTCTGGATGTCGACGAGGATGAGCGCGTCCATGTCAACCCTCCTTCCTGTATCGCATGACGAGGTCATTCCGCAGCCCTGCTAGGCGCTCGCTTAGGCCGACTTTGTAAATGTGGGGATTCTCGAACCGGGTGTGCTCCGCGGGGAGCGACGCCAGCCGTCCGCGGGCGTATTCCGCGATCCGGTCGACGGATTCCGGACAGGCCAGCCGCTCGCCGTTCTCTATGACCTTGGCGAGGAGCGTCTCCGCCCGTAAATCCGCGAGGCGCAGAGACTTGTCCGGCTCGAACGGATGGACCATCAAGCCGACCCCGGCTTCCTCCTCCAGCACGATGGCGTCGGCCCGGAACAAGCCCTGGCGATCCGAATACCTGATGACCTTCTTCCGGCCGGGGAGCGTCGTCTTGGCCAGGCTTTCGGATAATTTCAGCCGCGGATCGCCCCCGACCTCGGCCAGCTTGTACACGCCGTCCAGGGCAGCGTCCGGAGCGCCCGTGACCAGCCGCGTTCCGACGCCGAAGAGGTCGATGGGCGCGCCCTGCTCGAGAAGGCTCCTGATGACGTGCTCATCGAGGAGGTTCGAAGCGACGATCTTGACGTAACCGAGCCCGGACTCGTCGAGCATCCGCCGGGCCTGCTTGGCCAGGTAGGCGAGGTCGCCGCTGTCGAGACGTACCGCGTAGAGCCGCCGCCCCCGCCCTTCCATTTCCTTGGCCGCCCGGATGGCGTTCGGGACGCCGCTCCGGAGGGTGTCGTAGGTGTCGACGAGGAAGATGCAGCCCTCGGGATGGGATTCGGAATACCGCCGGAACGCCTCGAGCTCGTCGCCGTGGCTCTCGATGTAGGAATGGGCCATGGTCCCTGCCGGCCGGAGGCCGAAGCGCCACGCCGCATAAACGTTGGAGGTCGTGTCGCAGCCGCCGATGACGGCCGCCCGGCTGGCGTGAATGCCCCCGAAGCCGTGCGAGCGGCGCAGGCCGAACTCGCTCAGGCCGCGCGGCCCGGCGGCCAGGCGCAGGCGGGCCGCCTTGGTCGCGACGAGGCTTTCGAAATTGAGGAAATTGAGGAGGAGCGTTTCGATCACCTGGGCTTGGATGAGAGGGGCCTCGACCCGGACGACGGGCTCCAGCGGGAAGACGATTTCGCCCTCCCTGACGGAGAATACGGAGCCCTTGAACCGGAACCGGGCCAGGTCTTGCAGGAAATCCGGCGCGAATCCGAGCGATTCGAGGTAGGCCAAGTCTCCGGCGGAGAATCGGAATTCCCCGACGAGTTCGAGGACGTCGGCGAGCCCCGCGAAAATGACGAAGCCGCCGCCAAATGGGATCTTCCGGAAGAAGTAGTCGAAACACGCGGGTGCTTCCGCCGTGCCGTCCCGGAAATAGGCCTGGGCCATCGTGAGCTCGTACATGTCCGTGTAGAGGCCGGTGTGCCCTTCAAGCATCTTGATCCCCGGCCGCCATTATACCGCCGCCCTGAGCAACGGTCCAACCTGCCCGCTTTCTTATCCGCAACCGGCGTTCCCGGCCGCGAATGGGAAGAAGAACAGGAGTCCCACGGCCGAATCCGGACACGGCTCGGACGACGGGAAGGCCTTGAGGACAAAGACGTGACACGCCGAGTTGACAATCGAGACCGCGCCCTTTAACGTAGAGGCTGTGGCTGTTCTGAAGATCGCCGCCGCCATCGTTGCGCCGGCCGTTTTCTGGGTCGGTTATTTCTATTACAAAGACCGCCGCCGCCCCGAGCCCCTGGGCAACCTGTTCATCGCCTTCGTGCTGGGATTTGCCTCCGGCTTTATCTGCTATCAGGTCTACGGTGTCCTGGGCCGGGCGCAGATTCTGCCGGACTTCACAGACGTTCTCTCGCGGACGACGCACTTTCAGTTTTTTTCCTATTCCGTTGTCATCGTCGGGCTCATCGAGGAGATCTTCAAGTTCTTGCCTTTCGTCTTCATCGTTCTGAGGTTCAAAGACTTCGACGAGCCGATCGATGGGATCGTCTACGCCGCGGCCCTGGCCGTCGGCTTCGCGAGCTTCGAAAACCTGGGCTATCTCCCGGCGATGAAAGGCCTGGCGTTCCTGGGCCGGGCGTTCGCCAGCCCCCTGACTCATGCGGTCTTCTCGTCCGTCTGGGGATACGCCGTCGGCCGGGCGCACCTTGCGAACCGGTCGATCGTGCCGGCTGCCGTCATCGGCCTCGGCCTGGCCGGCTTCTTTCACGGCCTTTTCGACTACCTGACGTTCTCCCATGCGCTGCGGTTTCTCTCGGCGCTCCTCATCCTGGCCATTTGGGCCTGGGCCATCAGGGCTTTGGAGAAACAAGCCGGAGGGATCGCAGGACCGTCTTCCCCGGCGGGAAAGAATTCCGTTTAAAAAGTCGATCCCGGCTTCAAATAGGCCGCGAGTGCTGGTAATATAGACATCTTTAGCAACGGACGATGAATAGAAACATCACGATAGGCTCTCTCCTGGCTCTCGCCCTCGGCGCGGCCACGATCTTTCTCGCCCCGGCGGCCGCGCTCCCCGGCCAGTACGTCGCCCCGCAGGAACCCGGCGCCGCGCCCGACCCGGCCAAATGGGCGCAGCTCGAGAAGGACATCCTGAGGATGCTCCGGGATTTCCAGGGCGAGCTCGGTTTCGTCATCAAGGACCTCCGGTCCGGCCATGCCATCGTCCACGATGCGGATAAGCGTTTCCCGTCGGCCAGCATGGTCAAGGTGCCGATCATGGCCGCCTGCTACAAGGCGGCCGAGGAGGGCCGGATCTCGCTCGCGGACGTCCTGACCCTGAAGAGGACGGACAAGGTCCGGGGATCGGGAACGCTCCGGGCCGCGCCGGCCGGGACGGCGGTCACGGTCGAGAAGCTGATCGAGCTCATGATCACGGGCAGCGACAACACCGCCGCCAACATGCTCATCGACCTCCTCGGTTTCGAATACCTCAGGAGCGCCTTCAAGGACTTCGGGCTCGACCAGACGAACCTGTCCCGCAAAATGATGGATTTCCGCTCCCGGGCCAATGGGATCGAAAACTACACGACGCCGCGGGAGATGGCGGAGATCCTGGAAAAGATTTACCGCAGGACCTGCGTCAGCCCGCAGGCTTCGGAGAAATGCCTGGTTTGCCTCAAGGGCCAGAAAGTAAACGACCGCATCCCCCGCTACCTGCCCCGCAACGTCCTCGTCGCCCACAAGACCGGCCTGGAGAACAAAGTCTGCCACGACGCCGGAATCGTTTTCACGGACAAGGGGGATGTGCTGATCTGCGTTCTCACGGAGGGCGATACGGGCGCGACCATCGCCAAAAGGATAATCGCCAGGATTTCCTCCCTCGTCTATAAGATCTACAAGGCGTAAGCGGGCCGGGGTGGCGGGGCGAGCCCGTTTGACAAACGGGCGTCCTTGATATATGAATATGTCTTCATATATCAGGGCCATGACACACGACACATCCGGCCGGAAACCGCCCGAGAGCCAGGGGCCTTTGACTTATCTCGGGAAAGGCGAGAAAGGCCCTGCGGCCGTGCGGAGGGCCGGCGGGCACGCTCTGGCAACGGCCGGGAAGACGGCCCACCGCTGCCGTGTCCGGAGAGACGGGAGCGTGGTTATCCCCCCCGGCGTCGCGAAACGCCTGGGCCTTGTCCCCGGTTCAGCGGCCGATCTGCGGATCGAGCGGGGCCGCCTGGAAATCGTGCCCGACATCCACAGCCTGAGCCGGATCTATATTGAACCCACGTCCCGCTGCGGGCTGAGCTGCCGGACCTGCCTCCGGACGACCTGGAATGAGCCGGCCGGCGACATGGCGCCGGCGGTGTTCGATCGCCTGGCTGTCCAATTGCCCCGCTTTCCCTCCCTTGAATCCGTCATGTTTGGCGGGATCGGCGAGCCCACGCTGCACCCCGGCATCACGGCCATGGTCCGGAAGGTCAAAGCGCTCGGCCTCCGGGCGGAGATGGTCACCAACGGGACGCGGATGGACGGCGCGTGGATCGACGAATTGATCTCGAGCGGCCTGGACGTCCTCTGGGTTTCGCTCGACGGCGCGACGGAAAAGAGCTACGAGGACATCCGCCAGGGGGCCGACTTCGCCAAAATCGTGGAGAACCTCCAGCGGCTCCGGCGTCTGAACGCCCGGGCCCCGCGGCCCGTTGAAGTCGGCATCGCCTTCGTTCTCCTGCGGCGCAACCTGGCCGACCTCAAGGACCTGGACAAGCTCGCCCGGACCGTCGGGGCCCGGCGCGTTTCCGTCAGCCATGTCCTTCCTTATAGCGCGGCCATGGAAAAAGAAATGCTCTGCCTCCAGACGCTGACCTTGGATACGTTCACCGCGGCCAGCGGGAAGACCGAGCTCGACCTCCCGCGCCTGGACGTCAACAATACGACGAAGGACGTCCTGTTCAGCCTCCTCCAGGGCTTCGAGAACCTGTCCTTCATGGGAAACCCCCTCAGTGTCGCCGCGCGGCGTTGCCGTTTTATACACGACCGCTCGACCTTCATCAGGTGGGACGGCCAAGTCGCCCCCTGCGCCGGGCTCCTGCATACGCACCGCACCTATCTCTATGGGCTGGAGAGGACCGTATCCGCTTACACCCTCGGGGATATCGCCGCCGGCGAGCTGTACGATATCTGGAACTCCGCCGCGTACGCCGGGTTCCGGGAAAAGGTCCGGGATTTTGATTTTTCGCCGTGCCACGTCTGCGGCGGCTGTTCGATGCTCGAAAAAAACGAGGAGGACTGCTACGGCAACACGTTTCCGGTCTGCGGAGGATGTCTCTGGGCGCAGGGGATCATCCAATGCCCATGAAAGACGCCGTCCGGACATTCAAAGTTCTGTCCGAGCCGACGCGGCTCCGGATCGTGCTGCTCCTGATGGAAAAAGACCTGTGCGTGTGCGAGCTGATGTTTATCCTGAAGAAGGAGCAGTCGCGCTTGTCTCATCAGCTGAGGGCCTTGCGTCACGCAGGTATGGTCGAGGACGTCCGCGAGGGACGGTGGATGATCTACCGGATCACGCCTGCTGCCCGTAAAACCCTGGAGACCCTTTCGCGAACAATCCTCCGGCATGACCTTAAAGAGTCGGCGGATGTCCTACGGGATGTCAAGCGGATGGATATCTGCCTGAGAGAGGAAATCCGCCTCAAGCATGGGAGCCGTCCCGGGACGGCCCGGGAACGGGGGAGGAGAGCTAAAGGCTAAGGTGGCCTTGTTGCCATGATAAAGAAGATCCTGTTCATCTGCACCCACAACTCGGCCCGGTCCCAGATGGCCGAGGGCCTTGTCAATGCCTTTTATGCCGACCGGTTCCGGGCCTTCAGCGGCGGGACGGAGGCCACGCGGGTCCATCCCGTGGCGATCAAGGCCATGGCCGAGATCGGGATCGATATTTCCGGTCATCGTTCAAAGAGCATCGACGAGTTCACGGACCAACGGTTCGATTATGTGGTCATGGTCTGCGACGATTCCCAGCCGGATTGCCCGTTCTTCCCCGGCGGGAAGGAGTACATCCACCATGCCTTCGACGACCCGGCGGCCTGCAAGGGAACGGACGAGGAGGTTCTGAACTGCTTTCGCCGCAGCCGGGACGAGATCCGGCAATGGATCGAAAAGACCTTCGTCAAGGGGGAGCGGGGGTGAGGACCGTTGACCGGCTGGCTGACGCCCGGGTTCGAGCCGGGAGGGGGGGCCATGAATGAGCAGGTGCTGGAACTTGCCGTTGATAAATTCCTGTTTTGCTTTCCCTCCGACCTCTATTACAGCGAGGCCGGGATCTGGGTGAGATTCGAAGGGCAAAAAGCCCGGATCGGCCTTTCGGACTTCACCCAGCAGAGAAACGGGGACGTAGCCTTCGCCGAACCAAAAGACGTTGGAACGCCGGTCCGGTTGGGGGACGAGGTGGCCGTGGTCGAAACGATCAAGGTCAACCTCAGTATCCCGTCGCCCGTCAGCGGTAAGGTCGTCGAAATCAACGGCGGACTCTTGACCGCTCCCGAGCTCGTTAACCAGGACCCCTACGGGAAGGGCTGGCTGGCTGTCCTCGAAATCGAGAACGGTGAAGCGGCGCGACGAGCTTTGAAGACAGCCGTTGACTACCTGGCCGTGGCCAAAGTCCAGGCGGAAGCGGAGATCTTGAGATGAAGCGTAAGATCCCCGTCGTCCCCTGCAGCGGGATCGGCAAAAGCCTCGGTGCTGCGGCCCGCGAAGCGGCCTATGTCCTCGCCGAGGACCTTCGTCCCGACAAAACGAATATTGTCGCCCTATCCCTCCTCGTCCTTGGGGACGAAGACGCACGGCGCGAAGTCGCGGGCGGCGCGGCCATTGCCATCGACGGCTGCAAGCTCGAATGCGCCGCCAAGGGGCTTGCCTGTTCGGGCGCCGCCAAGGTGCACAAGGTCGCGGTCTTCGACGTCGTCCGGCGCCATCGCGGCCTCAAGCCCGAGGGCGTCTGCGACCTCAACGAGGACGGCCTGCGGCTGGCACGGGCGACTGCTGACGAGGCCGCGAAGATCGTCGACGATATCGATGCGGAGGTTGGCCATGCCTAACCTGCCGAGAAAAAAAGTGGGGCTGATCTCCTGCTCGGGGGAGGAATTGGCCGAGGGTACCGTGACCAGGCGTGCCGTCCGGAAGGTGCTCGAATCGCTCCGGCCCGAGGACACCGTGACTCTCTGCCTGCCGCTTTTCCTGGCCGGGGGAGAGGGGGAGAGGGCCTTCGCCCGTCATTACCCGACAATCGCGGTGGACGGATGCGAGAAGCGGTGCGCGGCCTTGGCGACCGAAAAATACAGCGCGAAGCCCGCCGCCGCCATCGTGGTTAGCGGGATCGGGAAGGAGACAGGCTGCACGGTGATCGGCACGGCCCGGCGGCTGAATGAGAGCGGGATACGGCTGGCCGAGGCCGTCGCCCGGAGAATCGTCGAGGAAACGGACCGGCTGTTGAAAAAGCCGCGCGCGAAGTCTTCTTCCGAGGAGATAGGCTGATGGCCAAGACCGAACTCTATGAAACCTCCGTTGTCTGGACGGGCGGCCACCGGGGACACCTGAAGCTCGGCAACGGGCCTGAGATGGACTTTTCCGCGCCACCGGCTTCACACGGTGAGGCGGGCGTCCTGACGCCCGAGGATGCCTTCGTCGGCGCCGTCAATACCTGCGTCATGCTGATGTTCATCTGGGCAGCTAAACGCTTCCGGCTGGACGTCGTCTCTTATGATTGCCGTGCAGAGGGGACGAAGCTCATCGAGCTTGACCGGACCGAAATCTTCACCCGGGTCGTCCTGAAACCCCGGATCGCCGTCAGCCTCGGGAACGAACTCCCCGAGGCTGTTGAAAAGCGGGTCCGCCGGGCGCTCGAATCGGCCCAAAAATTTAGCCTTGTCGCCAACTCTGTCAAGAGCCAGGTCATTATCGAACCGGACATTATTGTCCGTGCGGGAAACGCCGATGGGGCGTAAAGTTTCCTGCCCGGACATCCGTCGGGCGGCGGAGATGGGACGGCCGGACCGCTTCACATCGGGAGAGAGGAGTTACACATGACCCCCGGAAACCCACGGCTCAAGTTCCTCGACAGATACCTGACCCTCTGGATCTTCCTGGCCATGGCCGTCGGCGTCGGGCTAGGGTACCTTGTCCCGGCCGTCGTCGGTTTCATCAACACGTTCCAATCGGGCACGACCAACGTCCCCATCGCCATCGGGCTCATCCTCATGATGTATCCGCCGCTGGCCAAGGTGAAATACGAAGAGCTCGGGGACGTCTTCAAGAACGTCAAGGTCCTGACGTTGTCCCTCGTCCAGAACTGGGTCATCGGGCCGCTTCTCATGTTCGCCCTGGCCGTCATATTCCTGCGCGATAAGCCCGAATACATGTACGGCCTGATCATGATCGGCCTGGCCCGCTGCATCGCCATGGTCATCGTCTGGAACGACCTGGCCCGGGGGGACAGGGAGTACGCGGCCGGACTCGTCGCCTTCAACTCGATCTTCCAGGTCCTGTTCTTCTCCATTTAC
Source organism: Candidatus Aminicenantales bacterium (assembly GCA_049513915.1). Lineage (GTDB taxonomy): Bacteria > Acidobacteriota > Aminicenantia > Aminicenantales > Saccharicenantaceae > DATKJS01. Next base: position 32,091 of record JBEKVN010000026.1, read on the forward strand.
GCCTATATCTTCATCACCGTCTTCCCGACCTGGCTCGGACTCAAGGGGACAGCGGTCAATGTCACCATCGGCCAGATCGCCAAGAGCGTCTTCATCTATCTCGGCATCCCGTTCCTGGCCGGGCTCATCACGCGCTTTAGCTTGCTCAAACTCAAGGGGCGGACGTGGTACGAGACGAAGTTCATCCCGCGCATCAGCCCCATCACCCTGATCGCGCTCCTCTTCACCATCGTCGTCATGTTCTCGCTCAAGGGCGAGTTCATCGTCAAGATACCGCTCGACGTCCTGCGCATCGCCGTGCCGCTCCTCATCTATTTCGTCGTCATGTTCCTCGTCTCGTTTGCCCTCAGCCGCAAAGCGGGCGCGGATTACGCCAAGTCCGCGACGCTATCCTTCACGGCGGCCAGCAACAACTTCGAGCTGGCCATCGCCGTGGCCGTGGCCGTCTTCGGCATCAATTCGGGCGAGGCCTTCGCCGCCGTCATCGGCCCACTCGTCGAGGTCCCGGTCATGATCGGCCTGGTCAACGTGGCCCTATTTTTCAAGCGCAGGTATTTCCCGGGTGAGCTCAAGGCGACCATCGTCCCCTGTCCCTGAATCAACTTTTGCCTTATAATCACGGCAGCACTGAGACAGATTCTCTCATGAGGCCCCACGGTGAGGAGGAGACGCGCATGACCGAGCCGCACAGCGGGGGATTCCGTCCCGCCGGCGAAGGGGTTCTGATCACGGGGTGCTCATCGGGGATCGGGCGACGGGCCGCCCTGGCTTTGGCCGGGCGGGGGTTCACCGTGTTCGCGACCGTCCGGAAGGAAACCGACGCCGAATGTCTCCGCGGCCTGAACATGCCCGGGCTCGTTCCCGTCTGCCCCGTCGACCTCGCCGATCAAGAGGACGCCTCCCAAACGGCCGCGTTCGTGGCCCATGAGCTGGCGCGGAGGGGCATGAACGGCCTCTACGCCCTTGTCAACAACGCCGGCGCGGGCCGGCCGATGCCCGTGGAGCTTCTGCCGCTGGCCGAGTTCCATACGGAGCTCCGGACGCGCGTGCTGGGTTCCCTCGCGCTCGTCCAGGGCGTCCTGCCGCTCTTACGCCGGGCGGGAGGACGGATCGTCTGGATCATGACCCCGGCCCTGATTCCCACGCCCTACGTGGCGGGCATCCACATCTGCGACTTCGCCGTCAACTGCCTGGCCCGGACACTCGACATCGAGCTCAAGGCCTGGCGGATCCCGAATATCATGATCCGGTGCGGAGGGATCAAGACGCCCGCTGGAATGAGGACTGTGCCGGATGTGGAAGCCGTCCTCCGGGGCGGGCCGCCGGACCGCGTCGCCCTTTACGACGGGGCGCTCCGGAAATGGGCGAAAGACATGGCGGCCTTCGACGAAAAGCGGACGGACGCCGGCAAAGTCGCCGACGTCGTCGTGCGGGCCCTCACGGCTGAAAAACCCAAACGGCGGTACTCGGTCGGCCACATGGCCAAGGCCGCGGCCTTCCTGGAATTTCTGCCGCAACCCGTCGCCGACTGGATTCTGAAAAAGCGCTTCTGAAATTTTCATATAATCGGAGGGCCATGGAAGACATCGCTCGCGGCGTGCGCTCTTTCACGATCGGCACCGCCGTCAGCCGCGTCATGGGCCTGGCGCGGGAAATGGTCTTCGCCCACCTCTTCGGCGCCAGCCAGAGCGCGGCCGCGGACGCTTTCAACGTCGCCTTCCGTATCCCGAATATGCTCCGGGACCTTTTTGCCGAAACGGCGCTCTCGGCCGCGTTCATCCCGGTCCTGACAAGCGAGCGGGCTAAGGGGAAGGAATTCCAGAACCGCCTGGCTTCGAACATCTTCAATGTGTTGTTCGTCGTGACCGGCCTCGTTTCCGCGGCGGGGCTTCTCCTCTCGCCCCATCTCGCCAGGTGGATCGCCTTCGGATTCGGCAAAGTGCCGGGCAAGATCGACCTGACCGCGCAGTTGACGGCCGTCCTCTTTCCCTTCCTCCTCGTCGTCAGCCTCGGCGCCTGGGCCATGAGCTACCTCAACACGGAAAAATCATTTTTCGTGCCCTCGGTCGCCCCGGCCCTCTTCAATCTCTTTTCGATCCTCGTCCCGGTCCTGACCTACGGCTGGTATGTCGCCCGCGGCAAGGAGCCGATCTTCGGCATGGCCATCGGCGTCCTCGTCGGCGGGCTCATGCAGTTCCTGATCCAGCTGCCGCTGGTCTTTAAAAAGGGGTTCCGGTACAGCTTGTTTATCAGCTTCCGCGACCCCGAGTTCCGGCGGGTCATGGCCCTGTTCATTCCCGTGGCCATCGGCCTGGCCGGGCCGCGGATCAACGTCCTGGTCAACACGATCCTGGTCACACCCCTCAGGCAGGGGAGCGTGAGCTGGCTGAACTACGCCTACCGGATCATGCAGCTTCCCCTGGGGCTTTTCGGCGTCGCCGTCGGCACGGTGACCCTCCAGTCCCTCTCCCGGATCGTCCTCACCAACGACGTCGCCGCCGTGCGCTCGAGGCTCGCGGACTCGCTGAAGATGGCCCTTTTTCTGACCATCCCGACGTCCGTCCTGATCGCCTTTCTCTCGCGCCCGGTGACGCGGGCTATCTACCAGCGGGGGCACTTCAGACCCGAAGATACCCTCCCGACGGCGGTGGCCCTCATCCTTTACACCCTGGGCATCCCCTTCATCGCCGGGCTGCGGAACGTGGCCGCGGTCTATTACGCATACAAGGACGCCAGACTGCCGATGTACGCGAGCCTGGCCTCCGTCGCCCTCACGATCGCCCTCAACGTCTCGCTCATCGGCGTTCTGGGATTCATGATCTTTCCGCTGTCGACGAGCCTGGCCGCCGCCGTCAATTTCTGGATCCTCATAAAATGGCTCCCGAAGAAAATCGGGTTCGTCGAAATGGGTTCCCTGGGCCGGTACGCCTTGGCGTTGACGACGGCGTCGGTCTTCGGCGGGGCGGCCGGGTGGCTCGGCAACGAAATTTTTGTCAAATCGTTGGGGGCCGGATTCCCGGCCACGCTCGCGAGCGTCGTCGTCTGCGGCAGTCTCGGACTTGCGGTGTTTTACGCGGCCTCGCGCCTCCTCGGGATCGCCGAGGCGCGCGACTACGTGCGGCGCTTCCTACGCCGCTGATAATTCGGTGACATACAACTAATTACCGAATTAGCTCTTGGTTAGCACTTCGGCACGGGCAAGATCAGGCATCGATGAATTTCGGTAATTAGTTGTGTGTCACCGAAATAAACCGATATAATAGCGGGCTGTCCGAACATGAGTGACGCTGCAGCCTATCACGACCCTCGCCAAGCCTCGCTCCGCCGGACGGCCCTCATCTCCGCCAACCTGGCCGCCTTCCTGACTCCCTTTATGTCCTCGGCGATCAACGTCGCCATGCCGTCGATCGGCAAGGAATTTTCCATGAGCGCCGTGGCCCTCGGCTGGGTGGCCACGGCCTTCATGCTCCTCGCCGCCATGTGCCTCGTCCCCCTGGGGCGGATTGCCGATCTCGTCGGCCGGAAGAGGGTTTTTGCCGCGGGGCTCGGCGTCCATACGGCGGCCACGGTCCTGGCCGCGCTGGCCCCTTCCGGCGCGGTCCTCATCGCGGCCCGCGGCCTCCAGGGTATCGGCGGGGCCATGATCTTCGGCACGGCCATCGCCCTCCTGACCTCGGTCTTTCCCGCCGGCGAGCGGGGGAGAGTCCTGGGCTTGAACACGGCGGCGACATATCTCGGCCTGTCGCTGGGCCCCGTCCTGGGCGGCTTTTTCGTCCGCGGCTGGGGATGGCGGAGCATCTTTTGGGCGACGGCGCTGGTCAGCCTGGCCGCGCTCGTCCTCGTCCTCCTGAAGCTCAAGGGGGAATGGGCCGAGGCCCGCGGTGAAGGTTTCGATTGGGCGGGATCGGCGCTCTTCGGGTCCGGGCTCGTCTCCCTGATGTACGGATTCTCCCGCCTGCCATCGCGTCCGGGACTCGTCCTGACAGTCGCCGGACTGGCCGCCCTGGCCGCTTTCGCCCGCGTGGAGACCCGGGCCCGCTCGCCGATCCTCGACCTCCGGTTGTTCGGGGCCAATCGCATCTTCCTTTTTTCGAACCTCGCCGCCCTCGTCAACTACAGCTCGACCTGGGCCGTCGGCTTCCTGCTGAGCCTCTACCTCCAGTACATCAAAGGTCTGCCTCCGCAACAAGCGGGCCTCGTCCTTATGGCCCAGCCGGTCATGATGGCCCTCTCGTCTCCGTTCGCCGGCCGGCTTTCCGACCGCTCCGAGCCGCGGACGATCGCCTCGCTCGGAATGGGCCTGACCGCCGCGTCCCTGCTCCTCTTCGGGTTTCTACGCCCCGGGACACCTTTCCCCATCATCGTCGGCGGGCTGGCCGTACTCGGCCTCGGCTTCGGGCTCTTTTCGTCCCCCAACACCAACGCCGTCATGGGTTCGGTCGAAACCCGGTTCTACGGCGTCGCCTCGGCCACGCTCGGCACCATGCGGCTCTCCGGCCAGATGATGAGCGCCGGGGTGATGATGATGCTCTTCTCTCTTTTCCTGGGCCGGAACCCCATCATCCCCGAGCTCTACCCGGTGTTTCTGGCGGCCGTCCGGACGCCGTTCATCTTTTACGCTGCTCTTTGCGCAGCGGGAGTATTCGCCTCCCTGGCCCGTGGAACCAGGCCGGCCGGCGTCCGCACTTGAAAAAGCCTCCCTTGGACGGATAGAATGGGGCGGCCTCAAGGGCCGTGAAAGGAGACGTCATGAACCTGTCGCGCAAGCAATTCCTGAGAATGATCGGACTCGGCGCCGCCGCCGCCGGAACCAGCGCCTATTCGTTTGCCTCGCAGAAGATGGAGGAAACCAAAGCCGCCGCGAAGAAGCTTAAGATCACCGACGTCGAGATCTACCTTTTCGACATCCCTCTCCTCGCGCCGTTCCGGATTTCGATCGGCGAGATGGCCGCGGCCAACGACCTCCTCGTCCGCGTCGTCACGGACCAGGGGATCGTCGGCATCGGCGAAGCCTGCCCGTTCCCGCCGATCACGGGCGAGACCCAGACAACGAACGCCGCCGCAGGAAAGGCCATGCGCGACATGCTGATCGGGAAGAGCCCGTTGGCCATCGACGCCCTCCTTCGCGAAATCGGGGCCATCGTCCACTCCAATCCGAGCATGGTGGCCGCGTTCGACATGGCGCTCTTCGACATCCTCGGGAAGGTCGCGGGCCTGCCGGTGTTCCGGCTCCTCGGAGGCGACAAGAGCTCGTTCGAGACCGATATCACGACCGGCATCGATACGACCGAGGCCGTGGTCCGGGAAACGAAAAAGCACGCCGACTGGGGCTACAAAACCCTCAAGGTCAAGGTCGGGACCGACCCCGACGCGGATTTCGCCCGCCTCCAGGCCGTCCGGGATGCCATCGGCTACGATATCAAGGTTCGCATCGACGCCAACCAGGGCTGGACGGTCCCCCAGTCGATCTACGCATTGCGGAAAATGGACAAGCTCCGCATCCAGCTCGTCGAGCAGCCGGTCGTGGCCTCTGACATCGCCGGGCTCAAGACCGTCCGGGAGGGGAGCCCGATCCCCATCATGGCCGACGAGGCCTGCTTCCTCCCGGCCGACGCTTTGAAGCTCATCCGGGCCGAGGCATGCGACTATTTCAATATCAAGCTCATGAAGGCGGGCGGGATCGCCAATTCCGTCCGGATCGCCCACCTTGCCGATGCCGCCAACATCCGCTGCATGGTCGGGTGCATGCTCGAGTCCAATATCGCCCTGACGGCCGCCGCCCATGTCGTGGCCTCGCAGGCGAACATCATCTTCGCCGACCTCGATGGGAACGCCGAACACACGGCGAACCCGGTCGTTGACGGGATGACGGTCAAGGCGGGCATCGTCACCATGCCGGAAAAGCCCGGCTTGGGCTGCGACATCGACCCGGCCTATCTCAAGAAACTGAAGAAAATTTCATAGGGGGACACGATACTCTGTCCCTGATTTTCAGGGTCAAACGGGCCCTTGGTGCGGTTTGTCCTTGGTCCTTTTGAGGATTATCAATTCCGAAATCAAAAACAATATATAGAGCGGGGTGACATAGAAATAAAACTGATAGAAGGATCCTTATCGTAAACGTCGATCGGGGTCTGCGCTTTCGATGCCCAGTTTCAGAGCCGCTTTAGCTGAGGGGCAACTGGTCTTCCGGCGCCGCTCTCAGATAAAGCGGGACTGCCGGTTGGGTCACTGCTTGACCGCCGTCCATGTCCCGCTCTGCCCCGCTCCGGTGAAAGTCCCCGCGCTGGACCCCAGGTCCAGGACCCCCATGGACAAAATATAGAAATCCCAATCCCAGTAGGCGAGGATAAGCGTGCCCGAATTCGCCGTCCAAGTCCCGTGAAAACCGCGCTCGTCGGTGAACGGTCCCGATAGCCGGTTCGGCCCGGTGAGCGTGATGATGAACGGATCCGGGGCGGGGACGGAAGCGTTAGCGTTAGTCATGGTCACCTTGTAGGCGCCGCGCACGTCCACCAGGCTAACGTTCAGCGTGTAGCCGTCCCCGTACATAATGACGGAGCCGGTCCCCGATATGCGGATCGTGCCGTTGAGGAGCACTTCGACGGTTTCGACGATGTCGACCGCAGTATAGTTGAGGGTGACCGTGGTCAGCTCCGTGTAGGTATGCTTCCCCGCTTCCGGGGTGCCCGTGATGCCGGCTTCGATGACGACATCCAGGGTATAACTGGGGGATCCAAACTTGCAGCTCCCGGAGACGAGGAGCCCCAAGAGAGCCACCGCTCCCACGGGGAATCCGATTCGTTTGCCTTTTATCTCTCGACGCATGGCCATTTCACCTCTGAGCCTCTGTGCAGTCCAGACCCACCCATTTTAACATATTCCCGGGCCTCCGCGTTGCATTATTTGCCGGTTCGGCCGCGGGCGGGAAGGGGGCGGCGGAAACGGTTCCGGCCAGGATCGAGTTGTAGTCCTCTGGAGAATGTGCTAATTTATGACATCTGGGGCGACGGCCATGACCGGACAGGTCGGAGGCCGGGGATCCCTAGAAAAGTGAGACTCGCATGCCAAGGCTGAAAAAACCGGGGAGATCCGGGGCGGCCCTGACGGCCGCCGTGTCGGGGTTGCTTTTGCTGGCCATGGTCGGCTGCAAGAGCCCCACGTCGACGGACACGGTGTCCTCGCTCACCATCACCAATTCCAGCGGGGCGAAGATCGATGTGTATCTGGACGGAACGGCGAAGCTCTCGATCGATGCCGACGCGAGCGGCACCATCCAGAATATCGTCGCCGGTTCCCACCTGCTCGAGGCCAAGAAATCCGACAGCGGAGCTTTGTTCTTCTCCGTGACGATGACCATCACAGCCTCGACATCCAACACCGTAACCATCGGGGGGGGGGCTTCCCTGCGTATCACGAACCTCTATGGGGAGATCTTGAGCATATTCCTTGATGATTCTTGGATGGGGGACATCGGGGACCAGATCTCCGCCACCCTGCTCCAGATCACCTTCGGCACGCATGTTTTCACGGCCAAGACGAAAACGGACGGGACCGTGGCGGCGACCATCACGATCAACGTCACGGACGCGATCGAGTACACCTGGACGATCACGAAATAGCGCGAAGATCGCCGCCGATGGCTGACCTGACCTACCGGAAGGAATTCTCGGTCCATACCTATGAATCGGACTTCCAAGGCCTGGCCCGCCCCGTCTCGCTCCTCAATTTCCTCCAGGACGCCGCCGGCGACCATGCCGCCCTCCTGGGCTGGTCCGTGACCGACCTCTGGAAGAAGAACATGACCTGGGTGCTCTCCCGCACCCACATCCTGGTCCACCGCTATCCTTCCTGGGGCGAGCGCATCGAAGTCCTGACCTGGCCGTCGGGCCGGCACGGCTACTTCGCCCTGAGGGATTTCGAAGTGGCCGCCGCCGACGGCGGGCCCGTCCTCTCCGGAACGACGTCGTGGATGGTGCTCGACCTGGGCCGGAAACAGCCGTTGAAGGTCGACGATATCCTGCCCTCCAATTTTCTGCTTGACAAGCGGGCGCTCGCCGATCCCTTCGCCCCCCTGCCCGTCCTCGACCGGGCGGACGAGGAGATCCCATTCCGCGTGGAGATGGGCCACCTGGACCTCAACAAGCACGTCAACAACGCCGTCTACGTCCAGTGGGCGCTCGAGGCGGCGCCGGGAGACGTCCTGTCCCGCCGCCGTCCCGTCGACCTCGAGGTCTCGTACCGGGCCGAGGCCTTCTACGGGGAAACCGTCCTGTCCCGGGTCCGCGCCGTGCCCGCCGACGCCGGGGTCCAGGCCGGCGACGATCCCGGCCCGGTCCTTCTTCACCAGATCGTGAATGCCGCGACCGGCGCCGAGCTGGCGCGACTCCGGACGAAGTGGAAATGAGCGAGTGACCCTCATAAATAGGATCCCGGCCCTCCTGGCCCTCGTGCTGGCCCTGGCCGTCGCCCTGCCCGCCGCAACGGCGGCCAAGCCGGAACTTCCCGAGCGCTACAAGCAGTGGCTCGACGAAGAAGTCGTTTATATCACAACCTCGACGGAACGCGATGTTTTCCAGAAGCTCACGACAGACCGCGAGCGGGATCTGTTTATCGAAGCCTTCTGGAAGCACCGCGATCCCACGCCCGACTCGGCCGCCAACGAGTTCAAAACCGAGCACTACCGCCGCATCGCTTATGCCAACCAGTACCTCGGGCGCGAGGCGCCGGTCCCGGGCTGGAAGACGGACCGCGGCCGGATGTACATCATCCTCGGTGAGCCCATGGAAAAGCAGAATTTCACAGGCCGCTCCGGGCTCTACGATTGCGAGACCTGGTTCTTTCAGGGGATGACCGACAAGGGGTTGCCGGCCGGCTTCTACCTCCTCTTCTTCAAGGAGCACGGCACCGGGTCGTACAGGCTTTACAGTCCGTCCCACGACGGACCCCAGTCCCTCCTCTCCGGCTATGTCGGGGACCCCTCCGATTATGTGAAGGCCTACGAAACCCTCCGCGAAATCGACGTCAGCCTGGCCGGCATCTCCGTGAATTTGGTGCCGGGGGAGGACTCCGGGCTGATGCTGGGGAGGCCATCGACGTCCTCGGACATCCTGATCCAGAGAATCGACACGCTGCCCTCCCGGACAGGGCAGGAAAAATACGCCCGGAAATTCCTCGAATACAAGGACCTCGTGGACGTCGAGTATTCGGCCAATTATCTCGATTGCGACAGCCTGATCAAGGTCTTCCGAGAGCCGAACGGCCTGTATTTCGTGCACTACTCGATCGAGCCGCAACGGCTATCCGTCAACCAGTACGAAAAGAAGTACTATGCGACCTTGAAGGTCAACGGCCGGGTAACGACGATGGACGGCCGGCTCGTCTACCAGTATGACAAGACGGTCTCCCTGGACATGGACGAAGCCCAGATGGCCGAGGCCGGCCGTGCGCCCTTCGAGTATCACGACGTTTTTCCTCTCGTCCCGGGGGATTTCAAGCTCTCCATCCTCGTCAAGAACGAAGCGTCGAAGGAGTTCATGTCGATCGAGCAGGCCGTCCGCATCCCGGAGGGCCGGGCCGCGGTCCAGATGACCCAGCCGGTCCTCGGCTACAAAGTCACCCGTGTCGACCCGGCCCAGCGCAAGATCAAGGCCTTCAAGATCGGCCCCTACCAGATCTACTGCCAGCCGGGGCGGCTCTTCACCGCCGGAGACACCCTGGCCGTCGGCTTCCAGTTGAACGGCCTGTCCGGCGATCTCGCCCAGAACGGGCTCGTCCGGATCGCCTTTCTCAAGGATGACAAACCCTTCCGGGAGATCACGCGCAAGCCGTCGGACTACCAGGACCTGCCCGACGCCCTGGAGCAAGTCCCGCTGTCGGACTTCCCCCCTGCCCATTACAAGGTCCGCGTCTCGCTCCTCAAAGCCGGGGCCGAGGTGGTTTCGGCTGGCGAGGAATTCGACCTGAGCTACGCGGCCGCCCTCCCCAGGCCCTGGTTTCACTCGCGCGTCCTGCCGGCGGCGGACGATCCGATCTACGACCGGATAACGGGGTCCCAGCTCTTCAACCTCGGCCGTTACGACGAGGCCCTGCTCTTCCACGAAAAAGCCCACCGGGCTCGCCCGGATTCGGTGGAAGCGGCCTACGGATTAGCCCAGGTCTATGCGGCGCTCGGCCGGTATCCCCAGGCCGTCCGGCTTCTTACGCCTTTCCTGGGAAAAACGCCGTCCCCCGCATACGAGATTTATGTCCTGGCCGGGGAGGCGCTCCGGAAGTCCGGAGATTTCGCCAAAGCCGTCGAGGTCCTGGACCAGGCCGTCGCGCATTACGGCGTCAATGCCTCAGTCCTGAACGCCATCGGCGAGTCCTATCTCGGCCTAGGGAAGAGGGCAGAAGCCCTGGCCTCGTTCGATAAATCCCTCCAACTGAGCCCGGAACAGCCGGAGGTTCGGAAGAAGGCCGAGGAATTGAGGAAAGGGAAATAGCGGAGGTTTTCATGACAGATCGCCACTATCGAAACAATGATGAAGTGACCACAGGAGGTTCCATGGTCAGAAAATTATTCGCGGCCGGCCTGTGCGCTGCCGCCTGCCTCGCGCTCTTGGCTTGTAAGAAGGACACGCAGGCCCCGGCGGCGGCCGCCCCGACGAAAGGAGAGACGGGAATGGAAGTCAAATCGGAGAAGTTCGGAACGATGCCCGACGGCACCGCGGTCGAGATTTTCACCCTCACGAACGGGCAGGGGATCGAGGCCCGGATCATGACCTACGGCGCGACGCTGGTGTCGCTCCGGCTGCCCGACCGGAACGGCAAGTTCGACGACGTCAGCCTCGGCTTCGACGGCCTCGCCGGCTACCTCGGGACGCACCCGTATTTCGGGGTCGTCGTCGGCCGGTACGCGAACCGCATCGCCAAGGGCAAATTTACCCTCAACGGCGTGACCTACACGCTGGCCCAAAATAATAACGGCAACAGCCTCCACGGCGGCCTCAAGGGATTCGACAAGGCCGTCTGGAAGGCGGAGCCCGTCCACCGGCACGGCGCCGTGGGTGTCAAGCTTACCTATGTGAGCAAGGACCTGGAGGAAGGCTACCCTGGGAACCTCACGGCCACGGTCGTCTACACGCTCTCGGACGCCGACGAACTCACGATCCGCTACGAGGCCGAAACGGATAAAGCGACACCGGTCAACCTGTCGAACCACACGTATTGGAACCTGGCCGGCCAGGGCAAGGGCGACGTCCTCGGTCACGAGCTCGAGCTCGAGGCCGACACATACACGGCCGTTGATTCGGCGGCGAACCTCATTCCCACGGGCGAGATCAAGGACGTCAGGGGCACGCCCCTCGACTTTACGTCGTCCCACGCGATCGGCGAGCGGATCGCCCGGGTCGAAGGCGGCTACGACCATAATTTCGTCCTGAGGAGCGTCGGCGGGAAAATGGCCCTGGCGGCCAGGGTGTACGAGCCCGCGAGCGGCCGGGTTCTCGAGATCTCCACCGACCAGCCGGGGATCCAGCTCTATTCCGGCAACTTCCTCGATGGGACGGTTAAAGGCAAGGGGGGAGCTGCGTATTTAAAGCACTTCGGGTTCTGCCTCGAGACCCAGCATTTCCCCGATTCCCCGAACCACGCCAACTTCCCATCGACCATCCTCGAACCGGGGAAAAAGTACGCCACCGCCACGGTGCATAAGTTTACCGTGAGGTAGGCGGGCCCTGGCGGGCGAGCGGCCGGTCAGCGCTTCTCGGGCACGATTTCGACCCAGTAGCCGTCCGGGTCCTCGATGAAGTAGATCCCCATCCCGGGGTTTTCGTAGCAGACGACCCCCATATCCTTGTGCTTCCGGCGGGCCGCGTCGAAGTCGTCGACCGTGAAAGCCAGATGGATCTCGTTGTCGCCGAGGTCGTAGGCTTCCTTGCGGTCGGAGAGCCAGGTCAGCTCGAGCCGGTGGGGCGTCGTCCCGTCCCCGAGGAAGGCGAGAACGAAACTCCCGTCCTTGGCGCGGTGCCGCCGGACTTCCTCGAGGCCGAGCGCGGACTTGTAGAAGGCCAGGCTCCTCTCGAGGTTCAGGACGTTGATGTTATTGTGGGCGAACGTGAATTTCATGCGACCTCCGGTCGAAAGAATATCCCATGGCCCGATGCCGGGCGGGCTCAATGCAGCAACGGGGCGGCGAAGAGGGACCTAGCCCTTTCGCAGCTGTCCCCGAAGCAGCACCGGTCCGAATCAATTAGTGAAGGACCGGGGTGATGAAGGCCTCGATAAAAGCCGCGACGAGGAGCAGGGGGAGGACGACGATCATGAACGACCGCACGACGTTGCCCCCGGCGCCTTCGGTATCCGGTCCCGATTTTACCGGGTAGGATTCCAGGAAGCTGCCGGAATCGGGCCCACCGGGCGAGGCTGACGGCGCTACGCCCCTGTCGTCCTTCTTTTTCCCGAATTTGGCCAGGACCCTTTTTGCGAACGACACCGAGAGATAGATCCCCGCGCTCGTCGCGTAGAGGACCGCCGGGAGCTCGATGATCCCGTGAGGCGCGACACTCCTCAGAAAGAGCAACGGGACATTCAGGCCCTGGTGTTTCGAGACCGAGGCGAGAAGCCCGAGCGCCGCGCCGTTAACCAAGGGGTCGAGGACCGAGAGGCAGGCGAAAGGTATGATCCCGGCCGCGACCGCCAGGGCCGAAGCCCAGGCATTGTGATAGAAAATGGTCAACGCCAGGTCAAGGGGTGGCGCGCCGAGCGGGATGTCCTTGAGGGCTTTCATGAGGTAGGCCAAGGCCGGCTTTTCCTGTTCGGGGCGCACCATGAAGTACACGAATGCGACGACGAATCCGATTCCGAGCGCGCGCGCCGCGATCTTAAAATAACGTTTGTAATGGGCGTTCCACATGGCCCGCTCGTTACGGTAGAGCTCGCGGACAAGGTCCGCCGCCCTTTTGAGGAAGGATGGCTTCTCAGTCAGAATTGATCCGGGCTCCAGGCTGATCATCACAACTCCGTTCCGTCTGGGATTTTTTCACAGTTAAATGCTGATGTCAAAATGCCGGGCTGACCTCAGTCGGGGCTCGTCCGGGGCGCGTCCCTATTTTTCGCCGAGAATCATATCCAGGTACCCGGCCAGCCTGTCATCGCCTTGAAAGAGGTTCGCCAGGTTAGACCGGATGGTCAGAACGAGCTCCCCGGCCGTCGTTTTGCGAGCTTCGGCCAATGAACGGACGATGTCGAGGAGAAACGCCGGAGTTCCCGGCCGGCCGAGATAACTTTCCGGCCCTCCGGGATTGTCGGTTTCCGTGAGGAGACGGTCCTGGGGGACCTCCCGGGCGATCTTCCTGATCTTCTCGGAATGCCCGACCTCGCCGCCCACAGTGAAGTAGAATCCTCTTTCGATCATCTCCCGGAGTACGTCCAAAGGGCCCGAATACCAATGGATGACGACACGGGGGAGGGCATAAACATCGAGGATTTCGAGAACCTCCCTCTCCGCGCCCTTGGTGTGGACGATGACGATCTTGCCCTGGTCCCGGGCCGCCGCGAGGAACGACTCGAAAACCTCTCTCTGGGCGGGATAGCGGGACCGCTTCCTCACGAAGAAGTGGTCGAGGCCGATTTCCCCGTAGACCGGACTCCGGGCCATGGGTTCGGCCAGCGACTCCCCCCGGCCGACATACTTATGAGCGTTCCAGGGATGGATGCCGAAGGCCGGCAGAACCCAGGCCGAGCGGGCGGCGATCGTCAGGTTCTTCTCGTAGGATGGAAGGTCCATGGAGTTGCTGATGGTAAAAATCCGGTGCCGGGCGATCTCTTCGAGGGCCGCATCGAGGGCGCCAGGACCCAAGTCGCCGTATCCGTCGAGATGAGCGTGGGCGTCGATGAGCACCCTGCCTCCTGCCATATCCGTCTCCTTATCCGGCGCGGTCTCCGAGAAGCTCGTGCTCGATCCGCTCGAGCGTCTTCCCCTTGGTCTCGGTCAGACGCGCGCGAATAAAAATGAATCCCAGGACGCTGATCCCCGCGTAGATACAGAATGTCCCGGCCGGCCCGAGGCCTTTGTTGAGGTGGGGGAAGGTGTAGGTCAGGACGAAGCAGGCCGCCCAGAGCGAGAAGGTCGAGACCGACATGGCCGCGCCGCGGATCCGGTTCGGGAAGATTTCCGAGAGCAGGACCCAGGTGACGGGCGCGAGCGACAGGGCGTAGAGGGCCATCGACAGGACGACCAGGATTAGGAGATGAAGGCCCCGGCTGTGGACGGCGTAGCTCGCGCCGATGAGCCCGAACGTCACCGCCAGGCCCGCGGACCCGGCCATCATGAGCGGCTTGCGGCCGAGCCGGTCGACGAGCCGGATCGCGATCAGGGTGAAGATCAGGTTGACCGTCCCGGTGATGACGATGTTGAAGAGGATGGCGCTCACGCCGTAGCCGGCGGCGGAAAAGATTTCTTCGGCGTAGTAGAAGATGACGTTGATGCCGCACCACTGCTGGTAGACGGCGAGGGCGATGCCGATGAGGAGGACCCTGCCCAGTCCCGGCTCGAGGAGGGCCCGGAACCGGACCTTCTGGATATCCGGGGCGGCCAGGGTCTCGCGGATCTCGGACATGGCCTGCCCCGCGAACCCCGCCCCGCCGACCTTGGCCAGGACCTTTTCGGCCTCGCTGCCGCGTCCTTTCCTGACCAGCCAGCGGGGGCTTTCAGGGACCGTGAACATCAGGAGGAAAAAGAGGAACGCCGGCACGGCCTCGGCGCCGAACATCCAACGCCATCCGGATTGACCGTTCCAGGAGTTGAGGATGTCGGCTGCCGTGGCGCCCGGCGCGACGGGCCTGGCGATGAGCCAGTTGACGAGCTGGGCGGCCAGGATGCCGATGACGATGGTCAGCTGGTTTACGGAGACGAACTTGCCCCGGACCTCGGCCGGCGAAAGCTCGGCGATATACATGGGCGAGAGGTTCGAGGCGAGGCCGATGGCGACGCCGCCGAGCAACCGGTTCACGACGAAGAAGGCGAAATCCGGCGCGAGGGCGGTCAGGATGCCCGTTGCCGTGAACAGGAGGGCGGATAGAATGAGGAGCTTCTTCCGGCCGAAACGGTCGCTCAGGGCCCCCGAGACGAGAGAGCCGAGGAGGCAGCCGACCAGGGCGCTGCTCATGGCCCAGCCGATCTGGGACGGGGTCGTGAGGTTGAAGAATTTTTCGTAAAAGGGCTTGGCACCGCCGATGACCACCCAATCGTAGCCGAAGAGGAGGCCGCCCATGGCCGAGACGAGGGTCGTCATCCAGATGAAACGCATGTTGTAAGCCGGCGGTTCGTTCATCGCGCCTCCTCGCGGGTTCGCCTCCGGAAATTGTGGTCAGGCCGCTGGGCCGGCGGTAGCCCCAAAGAGCGTTTTTTACATCAATTCCGGGGAAAAGTGTATTAATATTTTCGGCATCTGCCACTGGAACGGCATGTGTAAATGTTTACCCCATCCGAGGGACGCATTCCAGGGAGTCCACTCCCCTTCGCGGGATTCCACGGACGTGAGTCCGTGGAGCTTCAGGGTTTCGTGGCCTGAAAAAAGCATCGAAAAAAAAGCTTGCATTTAGACCTGATATCTGATATATTACAATTGTTGATTTAGTCTAAGGCATTTTCCTGTAACGACTTACAAGGAAATAGGACGAGAGAGACATCCCGGGGAAAACGACGATGACAGGGCGTGTTTTCGACATCAAGCGGTACTCCATTCACGACGGTCCCGGAATCCGTACGACCGTCTTCCTGAAGGGATGCCCCCTGCGCTGCCCGTGGTGCCATAATCCCGAGGGTATCGACCCCGCGGCCGAGCTCATGCATTGGCCCTCTCGTTGTTCCCGGTGTTACGCGTGTGTCGCGGCCTGTCCGGTTCAAGCCATCTCCAAAGACCGCGCGGGGGCCGTCGCCGTCGACAAGACAAAGTGCGACCTTTGCGGCAAGTGCGCCGAGGCCTGTCTCTACGACGCCATGCAGGTCGTGGGGCGCGATACGACCGTTAGCGACCTCATTGCGGAAATCGAGAAAGACCGCGTCTTCTACGAGCAATCCGGGGGCGGAGCGACCTTTTCCGGCGGCGACCCCCTGGCCCAGCCCGCGTTCCTCGAAGAGCTCCTTAGGGCACTCCGGAGCCGGGGCATCCGCACCGCGGTCGATATCTCGGGCTTCGCGCCGGCCCCGCTCCTCGAAAGAATCGCCGCCCTGGCCGACCTTGTCCTTTACGACCTCAAGATCATGGATGAGACGAAACACCGGGAGCTCACCGGCGTATCGAACGCTCCCATCCTCGAAAACCTCAAACGCCTGGCCGCGAACTGGACTGAGGCTTGGGTTCGCATCCCGCTCATGGCCGGCGTCAACGATGACGACAAGAATATCGACGGGACCATCGCTTTTCTCAAGACCCTCGGGAAAGTCAAAACCATCGGGCTCCTGCCGTACCATTCCGGCGGAACCGAGAAAGCCCGGAGGCTCGGCAAGGAGTCCTGTTTCAGAACATTCGAATCCCCGCCCGAGGCGCGGCTGGCCGCGATCGAGACGGCGTTCCGCGATGCGGGCTTCGACGTCCATAAGGGAGGATGACCATGAACGACCGGATCCGGAAGCTGAGACAGCAGACACTCGATGCCAAGCCCACGATCAGCGCCGAGAGGGCCAAGCTTCTCACGGACTTCTACAAAACGCCCGAGGCCCGGAATGTTTCCTTCGCCATGCAGCACGCCCTGGCCTTCAAGCACATCATGGAAAATAAGCGCGTCGTCTTCAACGATGGTGAGCTCATCGTCGGCGAACGCGGTCCCGCGCCCAAGGCGACGCCGACCTACCCCGAGGTCTGCATCCACTCCCTGCAGGACCTCCGGTACCTCAACGACCGGAAAAAGACCGCCTTCGCCTCCGACGAGGAGACGCGGCGGCTTTACGCCGAGGAGATCATCCCGTTCTGGCAGGGCCGCTCCCAGCGTGAGCGGATCTTCGCCGAGATGACCCCGGAATGGATCGACGCATACGAAGCGGGCATTTTCACCGAGTTCATGGAGCAGCGGGCGCCCGGCCATACCGTCCTCGACGGCAAGATCTACCGCAAGGGCATGCTCGACTTCAAAAGGGACATCGAAACCACCCTGGCCGGCCTCGATTTCATGAACGACCCCGGGGCCTACGACAAGCAGGAGGAGCTGCGGGCCATGATCGTCAGTGCGGACGCGATCATCGCTTTCGCCCGGCGCCATGCCGCGAAAGCGACGGGGCTTGCGGCCGCGGAGAAGGACCCGGCGCGCAGGACAGAGCTCGAGCGGATCGCCGGAGTCTGCGAATCGGTGCCGGCCA
>JBEKVN010000027.1:0-43911 GCA_049513915.1 Candidatus Aminicenantales bacterium
GTAAGCGAAGACGAATTTTTTGGCGGTTGCTTCCCTAAGAGTGGTCCGGACGATGAAGCGGTCGTCGTAGCGGAGCGGCTTCCTGTACTGGCATGCGGCCTCGACGACGACGATGAAGAAGCCAAGGCCCTCGATCTCCCGGTAGGTCAGGCCCCTGCGCCGGCAGAGCTCGGTGCGGCCGACCTCGAACCAGGCGAAATAGTTCCCGTGATAGGCGATGCCCATACCGTCCGTCTCGGCGTACCGGACGCGTTCCTCGATGTCGACGGGAGGGAGGTCCCGGCCGGCCGGGGCGGCGTCAGTCGCTGAGTTTGCCGAGCTTGGCGAGCTCATCGTTGTAGTATTTCCGGTAGAGGATTTCCCACTCCCGGCTTCCTTCCTCGATGGCTTTTTTCTGAGACTGGATCTTGTCGATGGCTTTCTTGTCCAGGGACTCGTAGAGCTTCATTTCATCTTCGATCGTCCGGACGATGATGAGGCGGATTTCGTTGGGGTCGTCCATGAACTCGACCTGGTCATTACGCTCGAGGACGTTGAGGACCTGGCGGGAGAGGTAGTTGATCTTTTCCCGGGACAGGCGGTTGCTCACAGGATGATCCCCTTTTCCTTGGCCAGCTTGGTCTTGATCATCCGGAACATGGTCTGGTACTCGATGTTTTCCTTCCGGATCTTCTCCATGTGCTTGTTGAGGATCTCCCGGACCTCCTGATCCAACCGGTCCTCTTTCTGGAACTCATCGGTCATGAGGCCGGTGACCTCATCGAGCAGACGGGTCCGGTCCTCGATGATGATCTTGCCTTCCTTGGCCAGGCTGCGCAAAATCACCGAGGCGAGATGTTCGATTTGACCCTTGTTCAGCCTCATAACCGGACTAACATACAATAGCTCAGGCCAAAATTCAAGCGAGGGCCGGCTTTTTTTGTCCGGGCGGGCGGGGCGGGGCGAAAAGAACCGCCGGGCGACGTCATTTGAGGACGAGAAACGGGAGGAGCGCTTCCCCCTCGACCGACGGCCGGGCCAGGGCGAGGAGCTTCCCCCGGGAATCGAAAACCTTGAAAACGGGCGCTTCATCTGACCGGGCGAACGGGTCAGCGGAGAGATCAGCCAAGTGGGCGCGCAGAAGGGGGGAGCCGTTCGCCGCCCTGGGCTCGGCTTCCGGAGAAAGGACAACCGCCGGCGTGCCGGGAAGCAGACGCTCGAGAGGGATAACGAGTTGGCCGGCGCGGCCCTCGGACGCGGCCTTTTCGACCTCGGAGAGGGGAATGGCCGCCTCGATGGCATAGGGACCCGAGCAAGTGCGCCGGAGACTGAGGAGATAACCGCCGCAACCGAGTTTGAGGCCCAGGTCGTGGGCCAGAGACCGAATGTACGTCCCCGCGGAACAGGCCGCCTCAAAATCGAGGAAGGGCGGCGCATAATTCTTGAGCCTGAAGAGCCGCACCGTGACTCGGACCGGTTCCAGGACGAATTCCCTCCCGGCCCGGGCCAGCTTGTAGGCGGGCTTCCCTCCAAGCTTCTTGGCCGAGTAGGGAGGAGGGACTTGGAGGATTTCCCCCTCAAAGCTCTTCATGGCCGCCGCGACGGCGACATCGCCGGGGAAAGCGTCCGTCCATTCCTCAGTTGCGGGCCGGCCCGCGGCATCATAGGTCTCCGTCGCGTGACCAAGCCGGATCCTGCCCTCGTAGGTTTTGTCGTGGCCGGACAGGAAGGGGAAAAACCGCGTGGCTTGGCCAAGGGCCACGAGGAGGACTCCGGTTGCGTCAGGGTCCAGGGTGCCGCCATGGCCCACCTTCGTCGTGCCGAGAAGCCTCCGGACACGGAGAACGACATCGTGAGATGTGCAGCCCGGGGGCTTGTCGATGATGAGGAGTCCGTCCATGGCGCTCCGGGGCCGGCCGGGACTGCTAATCGGAGGCGTCCGTCGTTCGGGCGGGGTCTGTTTCGAGGAGCGCCTCCACGGTTTCGGGAACCTCCCGGATCAGACGCTCGTAAGGTCCGTACACCGTGAACCCCGAGGCGTGGATATGTCCCCCGCCGCTCCAATGCTCGGCCACCCGGGCCGCGTTGGCCCGGCCCTTCGACCTCAGGCTGACGCGGAAGGTGTCCTTGTCCATCTCTTTGAAGAACATGACCATCTCGGTGCCCTTGATGGAGCGGGCCATGGTCGTGATGTCCTCGGTGTCGATCTCTTTGAGGTGGAGCGCCTCCAAGTCCCTTTTGAACATGCTGATAATGGCAATGTTGCCCTTCTTATTCATGATCAGCGTGGACAGGACCTGCCCCAGGAGTTTGATCTTCTCGGGCGGATTGTTGTTGAAAAGAAGCTCCGAGACGCGGATGGGACTCGCGCCGAGCTTGGCCAGGTTGGTGCAGGCTTCGAGGGCCTTGGCCGTCGTGTTGGAGAACTGAAACGAGCCCGTGTCCGAGACGATGGCGCAATACAGATGGTTCGCGATCTCCGGCGTCAGGCCGATGTTCAAGAACGAACTGAGCTCGAAAACCATTTCCCCGACGGCCGAGGCCTGCGGCTGGATCCAATTGATATGGGCATAAGGGGTGTTCGAGTAGTGGTGGTCGATGTTGATTTTGAAAGCCCCGCCCAGCCGCTCCTGGCCGGACCTGGAAACGTCGGCGCACTCGAGCAGGATGACGGTGTCGAACCCGGCCGGGTCGATCTGCCCGATCCGGATCCTTCCCGAGTCGGGGAAGTGGACGAAGGGGAAAGGGGTGTTGTCACGGTTGATGACCTCGACCGTCTTGCCCAGGAGGTCTCCTATCAGGCTGAGGGCCAGGCCCGTGCAGATCGAATCGCCGTCGGGCCGGAGGTGAGACGTCACGGCGATGCGCCCGGACTCCCGGATCCGTGAGGCGATTTCGTGTCTGGCGTCAGGTGTCATTCTTCTTCGCTCTTTCGATCAGCCGGTCGATTTTTTCCGCGTATTCGGGACCTTCGTCCAGGGAAAAAAATAGTGCCGGATTATACTTCAATTTGATGCGCGAGGCAAGAGTTCTCCGGATGTGGCCCTTGCTTTTTTCCAGCCGGTCGAGGAACGCCTTGGGGTCCCCCCCGAAAACGCTCAGGTGGACGCGGGCGTTGAGAAGGTCGGGCGTCACCTCGACCCGGGTAACCGTTATGACGCCCGAGGCCTGGTCCTGGAATTCGTGGATCATCAGACGGCCGAGCTCCTCCTGGATGAGCTCGGCGACGCGGCGGGTCCTCATTCCGGGCTTGGACATGGCTCCTCCTTCCGGGGCCTGCGGTCACAGGTATTGAATCTCGTGGTGGACGACCTCGCCCTCGCCGAGGTTCCGGGCGTCGGACAGGATCCTGTTCAGGAGGTCCTCCACGACGGAGGCCTGACTGTTGACGGTCACGATCCCCAGGCGCGCCCTCTGCCACTTGTCCTGGTAATCGAGTTCGGCGACGGCCACGTTATGCCGGCCCTTGAGCCTCTCCTTGAATCCGTGGAGGACCCGTCTCTTGTCCTTGAGGGAGCGGGCGTAGGGGAAAAATATTTCGAGGGTCAGAACACCGACGATCATCGGAATCCCGCAAAAACCCTAGACGGCTTTGACTTTTTCCTTGATGAAGGCCTCGATCGTGTCTCCCGGCTGGAAATCGCTGAACTTGTCGACGCCGATGCCGCACTCGTAGTCCTTCTTGACTTCCGTTACGTTCTCCTTAAGGTGCTTGAGAGAGGTAATGCGTCCCTGGTGGACGACCTCCTTGCCGCGCAGGACGCGGACCTCGGAATTCCGGGTGATCCTCCCGTCCTGGACATAACAGCCGGCGATCGCACCGACCTTCGGAATCTGGAAGACCCGCCGGACCTCGGCGCGGCCCTGGAATGTCTCTTTGATCACGGGCTCGAGCATGCCGATGATGGCCTTCTTGATATCGTCGGTCACCTGGTAAATGATGGAGTAAGCTCGGATCTCGACCTCTTCCTTCTTGGCCAGCTCGAGGATTTTCGGGCTCGGCTTGACGTTGTAGCCGATGACGATGGCGTTCGAAGCCGAGGCCAGGAGGACGTCGGCTTCCGTGATCGCCCCGGTGGCCTGATGAACGATTTTGATGCCGACCTTGTCCGTGCCGAGGGGCGGGATGATCTCGGACAGGACCTCCACGGAACCTTGCACGTCCGCCTTGATGATCAGGGCCAATTCTTTGGCCCGGCCCACCTCGATCCGCTTGAAAAGGTCGTCGAGGGTGAAGTGCTCGGGCCGCGCCTGGACCTGTTTCTTGACCCGGGATTGACGGAATTCGACGATTTTCTTGGCGGCGATGATGTCCCCGGTAACCTGGAAGAAATCGCCCGCCTGGGGGACCTCCGAGAAGCCCATGACCTCGACCGGCATGGAGGGGCCGGCGCTCTTCACGGTCTTTCCCTTGTCATCGAAAAGCGCCCGGACCTTGCCGGAGGCCGTCCCCGAGACAAAAGCCTGTCCGGGGAGGAGAGTGCCGTGCTGGATGATCACGGTTGCCAGCGGGCCTTTTTGGGCGTCGAGTTGGGCCTCGAGAACGACCCCCTGGGCGGGGACCTTGGGATTCCCTTTGAGTTCCAGCATGTCGCTCAGGAGGAGGATCATCTCCAGGAGGTCGTCGATGTTCTTCTTATCGCGGGCGGAGACGGCCACGCTGATCGTTTTGCCGCCCCAGTCCTCGACGAGGAGGCCTTCCTTGGACAGCTGCTGTTTGACCCGGTCCAGGTTGGCCTCGGGCTTGTCGATTTTGTTGATGGCCACGATGATAGGGACGTTGGCGGCCTTGGCGTGGTCGATGGCCTCCTTGGTCTGGGGCATGACCCCGTCGTCGGCCGCGACGACGAGAACGACGATGTCCGTGACCTTCGCCCCGCGGGCCCGGAGCTGGGTGAACGCCTCATGGCCCGGCGTGTCGACGAAGGTGATGGCCCGGTTCTTGACCGCCACCCGGTACGCCCCGATGTGCTGGGTGATGCCGCCCGATTCCTTGTCCACGAGGTGCGAGGACCGGATGGCGTCGAGGAGGGTCGTCTTGCCGTGGTCGACGTGGCCCATGATCGTGACGACGGGAGCGCGGGGGCCTAGGTCTGCGGTCTTGGTCCCGGCCAGCTGCCGCATGGCCTGCTCGAACGTGGTGAACTCCGCGTCGAAGTCCGTGGCCTTGGTGATCGCCGCGGCCATGGCTTCGTCCGCGAAATCGTCGAGGTCGGCGGCAATGCCCTTGGCGCCCAGTTTTTCGAGCAGCTCCTTGGGCTTGACCTTCATCCGGTCGGCCACGTCCCGGAGAGCGAGGCCTTCCCAGATGGTGATTTTGTGACGGGGTTTGGGGGCGGCCTCTTTGGGCGCCTTCTTGAGGGTTGGTTTTTTGGCTTGATCACTCATTCGTTTGTTCTTGCACGATGGAAATTTTCCAGCCCACGAGTCTGGAAGCCAGCTTGACGTTGATGCCTTTTTTCCCGATGGCCAGGGACAGCTGGTCTTTGGCCACGACGGCCTCGATGGATTTTTCGTTCCTGTCGATGACAGTGAGTTTATCAACCTTGGCCGGGCTCAAGGCGGCCTTGGCGAAGGCCCCGGGGTTGGACGACCATAGAATGATGTCGATCTTCTCGCCGCCGAGCTCCTTGGATATGGCCAGGATCCGGTTTCCCTTGACGCCGATGCAGGCCCCGATGGGGTCGATGTCCCTCTCCCGGCTCGCCACGGCCACCTTGGCCCGGTCGCCCGCCTGACGCACGATGTCCTTGATCTCGATGGTCCCGTTGGCGATCTCCGGGATCTCGGTCTCGAGCAGCTTGGCCAGGAAGCGGGGGCTCGTACGGGACACGATGATCTGCGAGCCCTTGGGCCCGCGGATGACCTGGCTGATGACGGCCTTGACAATGTCCCCGCGCTGGAACTCATCGAACGGGAGCTTTTCTCTGAGGGGGAAAATGACGTCGATCCTGCTGACCTCGAGAATGAGGGCGTCGTTTTCGGCTCGTCGGACGACGCCGGTGACGATCTCCCCAAGCCGCGGGGCATATTCTTCGTAGATTTTTTCCTGTTCGGCGTCGCGGACCTTCTGGAAGATGACCTGTTTCGCGGCTTGGGCGGCGATGCGGCCCAGGGTATCGGCGGGCAGGTCAAGTTCGACCTCGTCGCCTTCTTTGGCTCCTGGTGAAATCCTGTGGGCCTCGTCCGGCGAGATTTCTTCGGACGGATTCAGCGGATGGCCGGTCACGCGCTTCACCGCGAAAACACGCAGCTCGCCCTTTTCCGGCTTGAACAGGACCTGGACGTTCTCATTCTGGGAGAAAAACTTGGCCGAAGCGACCTTCAGAGACTCTTCGATTGCCTGGATGATCACGCGCGGATCGACATCCCGCTCTTTGCTGAGCTGCAGAATCGTATTCCAGACGTTGACTTTCATGCGTTGTTCTCAAGGCCCGCCGGAGGACCTCCAGGGACGCTTGATTATATCGGAAAATCCCCTAAAGTGCAACGAAGCGTCCTGGCCTGTAAGATCGTCTCCCGTCATCAGAATGGGGTTCAATGTGCGGTATCACGGCGTGTCTCCTTCGTGGGCGGCGCCGAAGCCGCCCTTATCCCCCGCGCCCCGGGAACCAGTTTCGTCGGTTCCCCCCATCGGACAAGCCGATGGGTCCCCCCTCCGCTACGGGGTCTTTCAGGCGGCCTCGGCACCGCCCTTCAGGGTCATCAGTATTGCTTTGCGGGTCTTTTCGTTATGATCAGGCGTGGCACAGACAAATTATCAGCCGGCGAGCTCGCCGTGGAGGCTGTAGGGGCCGCAGCCGGTGATCCGGACGCTGACAAACCGCCCGACGAGGTCCGGGGCGGCGGCGAAGTTGACGACCAGGTTGCCTTCCGTGCGGCCGGCCAGGCGGCCGCCCCCTTTGGGGCTCGGGCCCGAGCAGAGGACGGTCATATCCCGGCCGATAAAAGACGCGTTGACCTCGGTTTGGATGGATTTCTGGAGGTTTTGGAGGGCGAGGAGCCGCCGCCGCTTGACCGGGAGGGGGACGTTGTCCGCCATCCGGGCGGAGGCCGTCAGGGGGCGGGGCGAGTAGCGGAACGAAAAGATGCCAGCGAATCGGACATGACGGAGCGTGTCGCAGGTCTGCTCGAAGTCCTCCTCAGTTTCCCCGGGAAAACCGATAATGATGTCCGTTGTCAGAAGGATCCCCGGCAGGGCTTCCTTGAGGCGCTCGGCCAAGGCCAGGTATTCGCCTCGCGTGTAGCCGCGGTTCATCCGCTTGAGCACGGCCGTTGAGCCGGACTGCAGGGGGAGGTGGAGCTGGCGGCAGACTTTCGGGTTGCGTCTCATGGCGGCGATGAGGTCGTCCCCGAAATTCGCCGGATGGGACGTGATGAAGCGGACCCATTCGAGGCCGGCCACCGCGCAGACTTCGTCGAGGAGCTGGGGAAAACCCCGGCCGGATTCCGGGTCCCTATACGAATTGACGTTTTGTCCGAGGAGCTGGATTTCCCGGGAACCGGCCCCGGCGAGATCGCGGACCTCCCCCAGGATCCTCCCGAAGGGCCTGAATTTTTCGCGGCCGCGGCTGAAGGGAACGATGCAATAAGCGCAGAAATTGTCGCATCCCTCCATCACCGTGACATACGGGCTTGTCGTATTCTTCCGGAGCGTCTCCGCGGGGCCGAACTCCTGCCAGGCGCGGCCCCAGCCCGTTTCGAGGCAGGGCCCGGCCGCGGCCTTTTCCACGATCTCCAGGATCTTCAGGTAATTGTCCGGTCCGACCACGAAATCGACAAACAGCCTCTTCTTGAAGAGCTTGTCTCGGTAGACCTGGGCGACACAGCCCGCGACGCCGATGAGGACGCGCCGATTTTTCTTAAGGGAGGACAGCCGGCCGAGATAGGAGTAGAGCTTCTCCTCCGATTTCTCGCGAACCGCGCAGGTGTTGACGATGATGACGTCGGCGTCCTCGGGGCCCGGCACCCTCTGCGCGCCGGCGCTGGCCAGGACCCCGGCGATGTGCTCGGAGTCGTTCTCGTTCATCTGGCAACCGAACGTCCGGACGAAGAACTTCATGCCCGATATTATACACGAGGAGACAACCCCGTTCGTGGGTTTCCAGGGACTCACGTTCGTGGGATTCCACGAACGGTGTAGGCGCTCCAAAGCCTGAGAAGGTTGGATCCCGCGGACGCAAGTCCGTGGAACTTCAGTCCGGACGGGGAGGGGGAGTTCGGCGCCCCGGGCGTCCCTAGAGCAGGGCGTCCAGGATCCCGACGGCGTCGCGGATGAGGTTTTCGCAGAGTGTTTCGTGAAGCTTCCGGTCTTGGATTGTCTTCTGTCCCTCGGGCGTCGCGATATCGCAGCCGAGGAGGTCGTTACAGCGGGTCGTGCCGTGCCCGGCCCTGAACCTCCGGACGAATTCCTGGACGAGGGCGTACGTCTTGTCCTTGGCCGCCGCGTCGTCGGACTTGACCCTGCCGTGCTTCAATCCGATAACGAGGAATGCTCCGGTCACGGCCCCGCACCAGTCGCCCGATTTGGCGATGCCGCCGCCGAAGGGTTGGGCGATCCTGAGGGCCGTCTCGCGGGCGAGCCCGAATTCTTCGGCGTAGGCGGCGAACACGGCCTGGGAGCAACTGAAGCCCTCCTGGAAGAGGGATATCGCGCGCTCCGTCTTCGTCATGATGGCTTCCTTCCGCCCCCGAGATTGTGGTCGAGCATCTCCCGCGCGGTCCCGAGCGAAGCGTCCGTCAGGCGACTGCCGGCGATGAGCCGGGCGATCTCCGTCACGCGGTCTTCCCGGCCCAGATTGCTGACCAGGGTGAAGGTCCGGTCCCGTTCGATCCTCTTCTCGACCCGGAAGTGGTGGGAGGCCGAGGAGGCGATCTGGGGAAGATGGGTGATGCAGACGACCTGATGGCGGGAGGCCAGCTTCCTCAGTTTCTGGGCGATGAACTCCGCCGTCTTGCCTCCGATCCCCGAATCGATCTCGTCGAAAACGAGAGTCTTGTGGGTCTCTGTGTCCTTCCCCACGGACTTGAGGGCGAGCATGATGCGGGACAGTTCTCCCCCCGAGGCAATCCGCCGCAGCGGGCGGAGCTCTTCGCCGGGATTGGGAGAGATGAGGAACTCGGCGTCCTCCGCCCCCTGGTCACGGATTGTCCCGGCCGCGGCCAGGGAGGGCGCGGTAAGAGCGAGCCGGATCGCGAAGCGGGCCTTTTTCATTCCGAGCAGCGCGATTTCCTTCTCCATCAGCCGCTCGAGCTCGCGGGCCGCGCCGGCCCGGAGCGCGCCGAGGTTCCCGCAGAGGGTCGTGTAGACGCCAAACTTCGCCTGGATTTCGGCCTCGAGTTCCGACAAGCGCTCCCGGCTCGTCACGAGCGCGGCCTGCTCATTCCGGAGGGCCTCCAACCGTTCGAGGACGGCCTCGACGGTGCCGCCGTGTTTCCGTTTGAGCTTTTCGATGACGCTCAGCCTCTCCTCGACGGCCTCGGGATCTTCGGGCGCCTCGGACGTCTTGTCCTTGAAGCGGACGAGCGAGTCGGCCACGTCCTGGAGGAGGATGGCGGATTCCTCGAGGCCGTCCCGGAAGTCCTGGAAGGAGGTGTCGTAAGCCGCGAGGTCGGCGAGGACGGCCCGGAGCCTGGCGAGAAGGGGGATGAGCGACTCCTCGCGGAGGTAGGCGATGTCCAGGGCCCGGTCGATCAGCGTGGCGATTTTTTCGGCGTTCTTGAGGATCTCGCGTTCGCGGAGGAGATCGGCGTCCTCCCCGGGCCTCAGGCGGGCGGCTTCGATCTCGCGGGCCTGGAAGGAGACGAAATCGAGCCGTTGCTCCCTCTCCCTTTCCCTGGCTTCGAGGTCGGACTTTTCCTGGACGAGGCGCCGCAGCTCCTGGGCCGCCCGGGACGTGTCCCTGAGCAGGGCCGGGTTGTCCAAAAACCCGTCCAGGTAGCGGAGGTGGTTTTCGAGATGAAGAAGAAAGACATGGTCGTTCTGCCCGTAGATGTCGACGAGTTGCGGGCCCAGCTCCTTGAGCCGGCGCATGGGGACGAGGACGCCGTTGACGTAGGACTTGCCCGCGCCCTGGTCGCTGATTTGCCTCTGGACGAGCAGCTCGCCGTCTTCGGCCGAAGGAAGGTCCCCGAGGTCGACCGGGGCCGCCGAGACGTCGAACACGCCCTCGATGAGGGCTTCCTTTTTTCCGGTGCGGACAAGGTCGGGGGATCCCTTGTCCCCGAGAACCAGACGGATGGCGTCGATGATGATGGATTTGCCGGCGCCGGTTTCGCCCGTCAGGATGGAGAACCCGGCGTCCAGGCGGATCTCCAGGTCTTCGATGGTCGCCAGATTCCTGACGCGCAGGAACTTGATCATGGTGCCGTCGGTCTTATCTCAAGAGCCTGTAGGGGACGAGGGCCCGCTCCATGTTGATCCGCCCGTAACCGATATCGTTGTCCTTGCCCGGAAGCTGGGCCTTGTTGACGTCATCGGCAGTGTACCGGATGACGTCCATGATCTGCTTCGGGGTGAGCCAGGGCTTGACGCTCAAGAGAAGGGCGGCCAGCCCGGCGACGTGAGGGGCGGCCGCGGACGTCCCCGAGCCGAAAATATATGGCAGGTATCCGGGGCCCGCGTACCACTGGGGAACGGGGCCGAGAACCCAGACGCCCGGCGCGGCCACATCCACCTGGGGGCCGGGGCTGGAGAACGAGGCGTGTTCGTCGCTGGTGCCGGTGGCAGCGACGGCGAGCACGTAATCGTCATAGGCCGCCGGGTAGGAGACCGAGACGCCGTCGTTTCCGGCCGCGGCCACCAGGACGACCTTTTTGTCGAACGCATACTTGCAGGCCGCCTTGAGGGCCGGGTCGTCCGCGTCCCCCCCGGCGCTGATATTGATGACTTTCGCCCCGTTGTCGGAGGCCCAGATCAGGCCTTCGATCAGCTCATCGTAGTATCCGTTGCCTTCCGCGTCTATGACTTTGACGGGCAGGACCTTGCAGTTCCAGGCGACGCCGGCGATGCCCTCGCCGTTGTTCGTTTCGGCCGCCGCGATGCCGGCGACCCAGGTGCCGTGCGAATTATCGTCGGTGGCATCCATGTCGCCGTTCACGAAGTCCCTCCCGGTTGAAACCACCTTGTTTATGAGCTCGATATGGCTCATGTCCACGCCCGTATCCATGAATGCGATGATGACGGCCGCGTCCCCCTTGGTCTCGTCCCAGGCGCGGATCGCCTTGATATCCGCCCCGGCCTTCAGGGTGGGCTGAATGTCCGGGCTGACATCGAGGGTTCCGCCCCGGTTCTGGAGGTTATATTGATAATCCGCGAAAAACGGGTCATTGGGGACCGTGAATATTCGTGTCCGATAGTCCGGACCGGCGTACTCCACGTCCGGGTTTGCGCGGAGAAGGAGGAGAGTCTCCCGCAGGGTTAAGTTCGCCGGCGTCTGGACCCGGTAAACTCCGATCCTGGGGATCTGCCGGATCCTCCCGAATTGGCCGGCCTGGAGGATCGTCTCGGCGTTTTGAGGGGAGACCCCGTGGCGGAACCGGACGAGGACACGGTCCGTAGCCGGGGTTGGCTTGAGTGGCCGCCGGATTTTTTCGACCCTGGGGGGCGCTGCGTTCTGGCGGGAGGACCGGGCGTTCCGGGTCACTCTTTTCTCCTGGCTGAAGTTCAGGGAGACCAGGCCCAGAAGGGCGAGGACCGCGCCGACCAGGAAGAGCCGAGCGGTTTTTTTCTGGAAATGTCTCATCACACCCTCCTTGGCCTAGAATCGATAGAGAAGACCGACGGAGGCCGAGCCGTCGACTCCCCCGGAGTAGGGGAGAAAGCCCGCCTCCGCCCTCAGGGTCCACCGCTTGCCGACACGATAGTCCGCGCCCAGCGCCACCTCCAGGAAACTCTTGGACTTGAGCTTCTTGGTTTCATGACCCGTGAGGTCGCCCAGCGTCTGATCCATGGCAAAACTTCCCGAAAAAAAGCTGGCCGAGATCGTGGCGTATGGGACGAAGCTGCCGAAGAAACGGTACGATATACGGGGACCGAGGGAGGCCACGAGCCAGTTCGGGCGTCCCTGGGAATCCCCTTCGACGGCGAATCCCTGGAGGGGCCAGGTTTTTTTGAATCCCAGAGAATAGACGAACCGGCCGACCCCTTCGATCTCAAAGTCCCCCGAGCCGAGGAGCCGGGCCCGGAGCCCGCATCCGAGCAGGAGCCCCGCCGTCGCGCCGGCCTCGTAGTCGAGAGAGACGGGGAGGTTCCGGAAGACCAGTCCGTTGAAATTGGACAGGGAAAGGCCGGCGATCAGCTCGACGGCCAGTCCCGGCTTGATGAGGATCGTTTCACGCGCCGTGAAGCTGTCGGCCTTGACCTTGGACGGTACGGTGGCGCCGTCCCAGGTGACCGTCCGGGACAGCCTGTCGAAGCTGATCCCGGTCCGGAACGCGGACTCGCTTTCGGAGGCTTGAAGGGCAGGGAGTCCAGCCAGACCGAACGCGAGTGTCAGCGCCACGGCGGAGAACACCCCGCGGGTTCGCTTTCTCATCGACAACCCTCCTTCGGTTTCGGTCGGGATCACTTGACTTTGACCGGGACGGCTTTCTTGCGCTCGTCGATGGCCTTCAGCCGCTGCGTCGCCTGCTTGACCAGTGCGCTCTTCGGAAAATCCGAAACGAGTTTGGTGTAATAGGGGACGGCCTGGTCGATGGCGGTCGACGCAAAATAGGATTCGCCCAGGTAAAAATAGACGGTATCCATGCGTGAATAATTGGGATAGGAGGTCATGACCTCCCCCAGCCGGCCGATGGCGGCCCTGTAAGCTCTCATCTTGGCGTATTGGACGCCGATGTCCGCATCGTGCCCGGCCAGCCGCTCTTCGCACTCCTTGATCTTGTCCTGGGCGGTCTTGGCCTGGTCGCTGGCGGGATAGTCCGCAACAACCTTCTTGAACTCCACCAGGGCCTGGGCCGTCTTGCTTTGGTCGCGGCCGGGCTTTTCGATCTTTTTGAAAAAGGTCATGGCGACCTGATATTGGCAGTACGAGGCCGACGGGCTGAACGGGTAGGCCTTGATGAACTCCCGGTACTCCGCCGAGGCCAGGATCAAGTTCCCCTCGTCCCCCTTCCTGTAATAGGTGTCGGCGATGAGGAGCTTGGCCCGCTGGGCATAAAAGCTCTTCGGGAAGGAGTCGATGACCTGGCGCAGATAGAGAAGGGCCTTCTCCGCATTTTTCTTGACCTCGGCCTCGCCGAGCTTGAACAGGGCTTCGTCGGAGGCGGCGATATCCGGGGAAATCTGGACTGGCTTCTTCCGGCAGCCCGTGACGAACGTCAGGGCCGCGAAAACGGCGAGTCCTATCCCCAGGGCTTTCAGCGTGGCATGTGATCTCATATTATTCGTCCTTGCGTTCGGCGACGCGCGCCGCGATTCGTTTCATCTCCCGGATGACCCCCGCGGGGTCCGGGGCTTCGAAGATGGCTGAGCCGGCGACGACGATGTCCATGCCGGCCCGGAGGATGGCCTCCAGGTTGTCGAGTTTGATCCCGCCGTCGACCTCGACCGGAATGTCGAAGTTTTCTTCACGGAGCCAGGCCTTGAGGTGGCGGATCTTGTCCAGGCACGCGGGGATGAACGACTGGCCCCCCCAGCCCGGGTTGACCGACATCAGGAGGATATAGTCCAGCTCCCCGAGTATCTCGCGCACCGTGTGGACCGGAGTCCCCGGGTTGAGGGCGATGCCGGCCTTGCGGCCGAGTTCCCGGATCATGGTGATGTCTTTGTGGAGGTGGGCCGTGGCCTCGACGTGAAGCGATATCCAGTCCGCCCCGGCCTCGTGGAACGGGACGACAAAGGCTCGCGGATTATCGACCATCAGATGCACGTCGATCGGCAGCCGCGTCCTTTTCCTGATCGAGGCGACCAGCGCGGGGCCGAGGGTCAGGTTGGGGACGAAATGTCCGTCCATGACGTCGACGTGAACGAGGTCGGCGCCGGCCTTCTCGGCGAGCTCCACGGCGTCGCCGATCCTCGCGAAATCGGCCGAGAGGATGGACGGGGCGATCAATGTCATCAGCGGCTGACCTCCAGGGTGATCAAGTTTCTCCTTTGGATACGGTAGCCGGCGAGCGGGAATTGCCCGAGGATGTAGCCCGAGGAACGGCCCGCATAATAGCGGAAATGGATATCGGCGACCTTGAAATCCAGGTCCTTCAGCCGGGCGAGGACGCGATCGGCACTGCGTCCGATAAGGTCTGGCATAATGTAGCGGTCCTCCCGCCCTCCCTGGCTGAGGAGAAGCCCGACCTGGCCGTTTCGCTCGACGGCCTCATCCGCGGCAGGCTTCTGGGCGATGACCCTTCCGGCGGGGTAGCGTGACGTATGGATCTGGGTGAGTTTTCCCTTGAACAGGCCGCTGGCCTGAAGCAGGGTCAGGGCGGACTCCAAGCTCTTGTTTTCGAGATTGGGAACCCTGACCCGCCGGCTGCCCGCGCTCGTGACGACCTGGACGACTTCCGTCACCCGGATCCGCGAGTCGGGTGCCGGGTCCTGCCGGAGAATGATGCCGCGCTCCACATGGTCGTCGAATTCCGAGCCGCCCTGGGCCACGGATAGGTCTTTCCGGGACAGCTCCGCCCTGGCCTGGGCCACAGTCTTGCCCGTGATGTCCGGGACCGTGACGGCCTCGCCCTTGAGGATGACCTGGGAGAAAACGATGGCAGCCAGGAAAAAGATGATAAGGAAAAGAAGCGAGTAAGTGGCAAGATTATAGTGGATGATCTTCAGCATGCGCGACGTTCCCGACCTGAAATCAGAGAATATTATTATCATAGATTCTAAACCAAGTAAACCCGAGAACGGTTCCAGCTCAATACCGTTCGCGACGAACGGGACAGGCGCTCCAAAGCCTGCGGCAGTTGGATCCCACGGACGAAAGTGCGCGGAGCTTCAGTCGGCGAGCGGCAATGCAGGCCACCCTTATCCCCCGCACCCCTGGAACGGCGAGGAGCGGATTCTGAGGAGCGACCGGCAGAAGTGCCGCGAAGCAACTCGGAGCCGCACTTCTCGTAAATATCTGAAACGAGTCTTGAATCTGCTTGATCAACGGATTGCCTTTCCAAGCACAACGGGGTCTTTCGGGCGGCCTTTATCGCCGCTGGTGTCCGCCATTGCCCGGGAGCGGGCTTTTTCTTATAATGTGACCTCTCGACAAAGGAGCGCGACCATGATGACCTATTCGGATTTCCGCAGCGACACCGTGACCCGGCCGACCGAGAAGATGAGGAAGGCCATGGCCGACGCGGTCGTCGGCGACGACGTGCTCGGGGACGACCCGACCGTCCAGAAGCTCGAGGCCCTGGCCGCCGAAGCCATGGGCAAAGAGGCGGGCCTCTACTGCCCCTCCGGGACGATGGGCAACTCCATCGCGGTCAAGATGTGGACGAATATCCTCGAGGAGGTCATCGTCGAGGAAAAATCCCATATCTACAACATGGAATCCACTCACATGACCTTCATCTCCGGGATCACGCCAAGGCCCGTGAGATCAGAACGCGGAGCCATGGACCCGAAGGACGTCCTCGCCAACATCCGGAAGCCGAACGTCCACACGCCGCGGACGTCCCTCATCTGCCTGGAGAACACCCATAACAACTGGGGAGGCGCGGTCCTGCCGCTCGAGAATTTCAAGGCCGTCAGGAAGATCGCGGACGAAAACGGGCTGAAAGTGCATCTCGACGGTGCGCGGATCTTCAACGCCAGCCACGCTTCCGGCGTTCCGGTCCTGGAATACGCCGAGTGCGTCGATTCCGTAATGTTTTGCCTGTCCAAGGGCTTGTCCGCGCCCGTCGGCTCGATGCTCGTCGCGGACAGGGAACGGATCGACTTCGGCCGCAGATTGCGGAAGGCGCTGGGCGGCGGCATGCGGCAGGTCGGCGTCCTGGCCGCGCCGGGCATCATCGCTCTGACCGAGATGCCCGGCCGGCTCAAGGATGATCATGTGAGGGCTAAACACCTGGCCCAGGGAATCCACGGGCTTCCGGGGGTTAAAATCGATCCTGACGCCGTCCAAACGAACATCATCATTTTCGGCTTCGACCACCCGACAATCACCGTTTCCGCCATGTTGGAAAAGATGAAGGATAAGGGCATCCTGGCCCTGGCCGTGAGCGGCGGCATCCGCATGGTCACTCACAAGGACGTGGGAGACGAGGACGTCGACCGGGCCATTAGGGCTTTCAAAGAAATTCTTGGAAGGTGACGAAGGTTGCCCGAAAGCCCCCGTAGCGGAGGGGGTCCCGCCCCGTTCCGCAACGGAACGGGACGGGGGAACCGACGGGACTGGTTCCCGGGGGCGCGGGGGATAAGGGTAACCTTCGTCACCTTCCTCCATCATTGACATATAATAGTTCCATGCCAGGGCCGATCGTTCGCGAGATCGAAGCCAAGTCCATTCTCAATCGCTCGAAAATCTACGATTATTGCGTCAACCCCTACACGGGCTGCGAGGTCGGTTGCGTCTATTGTTACGCGGCCCTGTTCATGAGGCGGTATAGCGGCCACAGCGAGCCGTGGGCCGCGTTCGTCGATGTCAAGGTCAATGCGCCCGCCCTGTTGGCCAAGCAGATCATCAAGGCCAAGCGCGGGACGATCTGGTTCGCTTCGGTTTGCGATCCCTACCAGCCGCTGGAGGAGCGCTATGCGCTGACCCGCCGGTCGCTCGAGGTTCTCGTCGGACGCGACTTCCCCGTCGAAATCCAGACCAAGTCGGCCCGAGTCCGGCGCGACCTCGATGTCATCAAACGGATTCCCGATGTTGAGGTCGGCTTCACCATCGCGACCGAGGACGAGATGACGGGCCGGATATTCGAGCCGGGGGCTTCGCCCATCCGAGAGCGGATCGAAGTTTTAAAGGAGTTCAAGGCCGCGGGCGTATCGACGTTCGCCTTCGCGGGCCCGCTCCTCCCTGGGAACCCCGAGAAGCTGGCCGCGCTTCTCGCGGGGGCCGCCGACCGCGTCCTCATCGACCGCATGAATTATATTCCCGCGGTCCGGGCATTTTATGCACGCCACGGCCTGTTGGAAGCGCTCTCGGATTCCTTCTTCAGGACACAATCGATCAGGCTGGCCAGGGCCCTGCGCGCCCGCGGCATTCTCGTCGAAACCGTGTTTTGACCCGTTCGATGCTCCCAGCCGGGTCCCGGCCGCACGGACCGGTTATCCATTTGACGCATTAGGCTTATCTCCTTATAGTTCTGTCTCAGAAAAGCAAGTTCTTATTATCTAATGATAGGAGGCTCGTAATGAGGTCTATGAGATGCATTGGGTCATTGACAGTGGTTTTTCTAACTATTCTTGTTATGTCTGTTGGAGCATCCTCTCGTGGAACTACGATTACCTTTTCTTCACTCGATAACATACACCCCTTCAAACTGTCAGGGACACTTTACTTTCCGGAAAACAATTCAAGTCCATGCCCGGCAATTGTCGTCGTTCACGGGACCGTGGGAATCGACTCCCGTGGTGCGTTTTATCGGGAATCGATCTTAAAGGCGGGAATTGCGTTTTTCGAGGTAGATTTTAAGACCGGGATTTATAAGGGTCCATTAACTCGACCGTCGCCCGAGGCCATGGTGCCAATGGGTTTTGCGGCCTTAAAGGAATTGCGTAAATTGCCTACCATTGATCCCGACCGAATCGGAATCATGGGGTTCTCGATGGGGGGGCACCTGACAGTGACTACGGCTTTTGAAGCAAACCGCAAATTGTGGATGGGCGATGAGAAGGGATTCGCAACCCATGCGGCATTTTATCCCGTGTGCAGACCTTTTTTGAGGCGAGACGATTGCAGGATGACCGGAGCTCCGATGATTATTTTTTACGGGACTGAAGACGCCTACGGCGATGGCCAAAACGTTCCGGAGTTTAAACGCCTGCTTTTGGAAAAATACGGCTTTGAGGTGACGACCGTCGAATACATTGGCGCTTATCATGGCTTTAATAGAAATGAGCCAGCCCTAAGCTACCATGACCCCGCTGCCAAAGGTTGGAAGGGCTATGAGGCTTGGGACGCGAAGGCTGCAAATGATTCACTAATCCGAGTCGTGGACTTTCTGCGCAAAACCCTGGCTGCTAAGTAATTGGTGTGTTCTTGTGCCCAACAGGAGTTAATGGACGACTTATCACGACAGACTGTAT
Organism: Candidatus Aminicenantales bacterium; assembly: GCA_049513915.1. Taxonomy (GTDB): domain Bacteria; phylum Acidobacteriota; class Aminicenantia; order Aminicenantales; family Saccharicenantaceae; genus DATKJS01. The sequence continues at coordinate 18,164 of JBEKVN010000027.1, forward strand.
GGATCCTGCTTGGCATCTTGAAACAATGCGGTCTGTCCAAGGACGATTTGCTCGATATTCTGGCTAAGTCATAGATCTTAAGGCCGTCGCCTTCCTCACGGATTACGCCCTTGTGGACAGGATCTATGAGTTCTTGATTATGACCCGCGGCCGGCCATATCATCATTTCGTGCTGGGGGCATAAGTTCCGAGACTAAGGGGCGTGGCATGCAAGCGGCGCGAAAACGTCCATCCCCTCGCAACCCGAGGAAACCTTTTTGGGTGGTTTGGGTGTAATACAGGATATAAAAGAAGGAAAATGTCTCCAAGGAGGGACATTCATGAATATCCGCACTTTTCAAGCAAGGTTCATGCTTATGACGGGGCTGATCTGCTTTTCGGTTTTTTTCGCAAATTCCCAATCGCCGCCGCAGGAAACCCAGAAAATCCCTTATCTTCCCCTTGTCTATGAAGTCGTTTTTCCGCCATCCCCCGTGAAAGGCGAAGGAGAAACGCATCTTTTTTATGAACTGCATATGACAAGTTTCCTCAAGGGGGCCCTATCTCTCTCCAGCATTGAGGTGCTCGGCGATGGAAAGAACCTGATTAAGACTTATCAAGGAGACAAGCTCTCTGAATGTCTTGTTCGGCCGGGGAAACCGCTGGATATGAAAGATAAGTCCATTTTGGAAGGGGGCACGCGGGCCGTCCTATTTATTATGCTTTCCTTTGGAGAAAGTGCCGAAGTCCCGGATTTCCTTACTCACCGGGTGACCGTTGCGTATTCCCGAAGCAGCGGGGAGAAGGTCGTGATGCAAGGTCAAGGCGCTCAAGTTTCCATTCTTAGAAAAGCGCCTTTGATGATCGGTCCTCCTGTCCGATCCGGAGTTTGGCTGGCAGGGAATTGCCCTGGTGACGGTCCTGTGGGTCACCGGCTTTCGATGCAGGCGTGGAACAGTCGGTTAGTCGTCAACGAACGATACGCCATTGACTTTATGAAGTTCAACAACGATTACCGGCTGGTTCATGGAGAGAGTTCATCCAATTCCCATTGGTATAGCTATGGAGAAGAGGTTATCGCGGTTGCAGACGGCGTCATTTCGGATATTAAAGAGGGCATCATCGAAAACACACCCCTTGGCAAATATGCCGTACCGAACAGCCTGGAATATGCAGCCGGGAATTGTGTCATCCTGAATATCGCGCAAGGAGTGTATGCCGTCTATGCCCATCTCAAGCCAAAGAGTCTGCGGGTCAAAATCGGGGACAAGGTCCAAAAGGGCCAAGGGTTGGGCTTGATTGGAAACTCGGGCATTTCCGATGCCCCCCATCTCCACTTCCATATCATTGATGCCAATTCCGTCTTTGGAGGGGAAGGGTTACCGTATGTTTTCGAGCAGTTTGAACTTCTGGGGTCATATAAGAATATTGACGATAATCTGGATAAGAACTGGATTCCAAAGGGCAAAAGTTCCATGCGGTACAAAGAAATTCCCCTGGGAGATGTCGTGATAAGATTCCGTTGATGAAGCCCCGGCTCATCTCAATCAAGCTGTTGGGCCTGACCTCGAGAGTTTCGGGATCTAGGAAGCGGCCTTTAACGCGTGCTTAATTCTAAACCAATCTTTCCGCGACGAGTTGGGCGATGTCCTTGACCAGGATGTTCTCGCGTTGCTTGTCCTTGAGGCCGTCCTTGAGCATGGTTAGGCAGAAGGGGCAGGATACGGCGGCCAGATCCGCTCCCGATTTGAGGACCTCGTCGACGCGCAGGTGATTGATCCGCTGGCCGAGGTTTTCCTCGGTCCACATCAGTCCGCCCCCCGCGCCGCAGCAGAAGCTGTCGTCGCCGTGCCTTCGGAGCTCTTTCTTTTTGCCCCCCAGAGCCGAGGCCAGGACGGCCCTCGGTTCCTTGGTCAGGCCGTTATGCCGGCCGAGGTAGCAAGGGTCGTGGTAGGTGTAAAGGCCGGCGCCCTGGCACTTCACGTCCAGCCTTCCCGAGGCCATGAGCCCATGGATTAATTCCGTGTGGGACACGGCCTCGATCGTCCGGAGCCGCTCCTTGTCTTCCGGCGTCAGGCCGGGTACGAGATCCAGGAGCTTCGGATACTCGTGCTTGAAGGTGTTGTAGCCGTGGGGGCAGATGGTCACGATCTTCCGAACATTGCGGGCTTTGAAAAGCGCGATATTCTCCTGGGCCAGGCTCTGGAAGAGGTATTCGTTGCCGAGCCGCCGGGCCGAATCCCCGCAGCATTTCTCCTCGGTTCCCAACGTGCCGAATTTGATGCCGGCCTTGTTGAGGATCGTAACCAGGGCCCGGGCGGTCTTCTTTCCTTCATCGTCATAGGCGCCCATGCAGCCGACCCAGAACAGGTACTCCGCGTCCGGCACGTCGGCGAGGAGCTTCACGTCCAGGCCCTCCGACCAGTCGGCCCGCTTGGAGAATCCAATTCCCCAGGGGTTGGAGTTCGTTTCGATGTTCCTGAAAAACGTGTTGAGCTCCGGGGGGAACTTGCTCTGCATGAGGACCTGGCTCCGCCGCGCGCCGACGATCTTCGAGATGTGCTCAATCTCGACGGGGCATTCCTTCATGCAGGCGCCGCAGGTCGTGCAGGTCCAGATCTCCCCCTCCGTGAAGGTATCCGGAACGAGCTCCTTGAGGCCCTCCCGCTTTTTAGCCACCACGGCCCTGTCATTGGCCAGCAGGGCTTTCTCCATGTTGAACATGATCATCTTGGGGGAGAGGGGCTTGCCGCTTGCGAAGGCCGGGCAGGCGTCCTGGCATCGGCCGCATTCCATGCAGGCGAAGGCGTCGAGGTTGTCCTTCCAGGTGAAGTCGGAGAGTTTCTCGACTCCGAAGACTTCGGAGTTTTCGAGGTCGAGGGCCTTGAGTTCGCCGCTCGTCGTGTCGCGCCGGAAGAAAACGTTGAAGGGTCCGGCGATCATATGGAGATACTTGGAATGCGGGACATAGGCGATAAACGCGTAAACGGCGACGATGTGGGCCCACCAGGATATCTTGAAATGAGCGGCGATAACATCGGCGCCCAACCCGGCGTTCTTGATCGTTCCGGCCAGCCACGATCCCAGGAATGACAGCCGTGCCGTCTCCGGATGGTGGGCGACGGCGAATCCTTCGAAATAGAGATACGTCAACGTGGCCAGCGTGATCAGCGTGTAAATCAGGGCCGAATCGGCACGGGTCGTTTCATAGGCTTTGGGCCGGACGATGAACCGCCTGAACGCGAGGAACAGGACGCCGATCATGACGGCGATGGCGGCCACATCGATGAGCAGGGAAAAGAAGAGCCCGAATTTCGTGGCGCCGAAAAGGTAAAACCCGCTGAAAAAACCCTCCAGGGTGTGGTTGACGGTCATCGTGTCGAAACTCAGGGCGCTGTAAAAAATGAAAACATGCATCAAACCCGTGAAGAGCCGTTCGTCGCGCAAGGTGCACCTTTGCAGAAGGACCTTCACCGCGGCGTGACCGAATCTCCTGCCGAGGTCCCGGAACCGCGCGTCCGGCCGGCCGGCCCGGATGATCCGGAAGCGGCGGACAAGCGGCTGGAAAAACGCCGCCGCCGTGGCCAGGATCATGAGACACAATATGACCTTCTCCAAACTCGTCAGCATGACGGGTCTCCTTTTCTGCTCTGCGGTCCCTTTTTTACAGATTTGAAGCTCGGGTGTCAAGAAAAGAGGGACCGTCGCCTCCCGGGGAGAATATCCCCGTCAGCCGAGCTATTGGAAAGGGCTGAAGGGGAATGGCCGGAGGCATGAAGACAAAGAGCGTAGGGATGCTTCCCAGAAGCGCGGCTTCGAGCCGCTCCGCCGCGCTTCTGATGGTCGCTCCTCGGAATCCGCTCCCTGCCGGAGGGGCGGGCGGTGATGGTTGGAACGTCATGCGCGGTTCAGCCTTTCCGGAGCGTTTTTCGAGGGAATCCTTTTGAGAGGGAGTCCCCTCATGGAAGCTTCCTCTCATAAGGGCGTCGAGGATGTCTGAGCAAGAGCCGTCGAGCGGTCAGTCCTCAGGTTGCTAAGCGAGTTCCGCAGACGCCGAGAAAGAACGCTTCGGGAAGGCGTGAAGAACCGTGCTCTGGAGTGGAAACCATCACGGCCCGCCCTTATCTCTACTTAACACGCAGCCCGGAAAACCTTATAATGAGGCTCCCTTGAAAGGTTGAAAGGACAATCCATGGCCGAGAAGAGAGACATCGTCATCGTTGGAGGGGGCCCCGGGGGGTACCTGGCTGCCATGCGGGGCGCACAGCTCAAAAAAAGGATCACGCTCATCGAGGAGGACCGCGTGGGCGGGACGTGCATCAACTACGGCTGCATTCCCACGAAGTACCTCCTTCATCAGACCAAGCTTTATCAGGAGGTCAAGGGGCTGAGGACTCTGGCCGGGCCCCTGGACCAGATTTCCATGGATTGGGCGAAGGTCCAGGAGGGCCGGGTGTCCGTGGTAGACCGGCTCGTCAGCGGGATCGTCTTTCTTCTCGAAAAGGGAAAAGTCGAGATCGTCAAGGGGACGGCCCGCGTGAACGCGAACAGGATCGTGACGGCCCGGACTGGGGCGGGGGAAAAAGCCTATGACGCGGAAATCGTGATCGTGGCCACCGGAAGCCGGGCAGCCAGCCTGCCCTTCCTCACGCCGGACGGCCGGACGGTCGTGACCAGCACGGAGGCGATGGCGTTCGCCGCCGTGCCGAAGAGCCTGCTCGTCGTCGGTGCGGGCGCCATAGGACTGGAAATCGGCTCGATCTACCGGCGGTTGGGGACCGACGTCACCATCCTCGAGATCATGGCGGGGATCCTCCCCGGGACGGACAGGGAAACGGCGACGCGCCTCGACCGCGTATTTAAAAAGCGCGGCCCGAAGGTCCTGACGCGGATGCGCATCGAAGCGGCGAAGATCGAGGACGGCCGGGCAACGCTTTCGGGCACCTCCCTGGCGACGAAGGCGCCCTTCGCCTACACCGCGGAAAAAGTCCTGCTCGCCGCCGGCCGGAAACCGAATGTCGAAAACCTGTTCGAGGGGCCGCCGTTCCTCGATCTGGATAGGGGGGGATTTATTAAGGTCAACGACAAGCTCGAGACCGGCGTGCCCGGGATCTACGCGATCGGCGATGTCATCGGCGGCAAGCTTTTAGCCCACAAGGCTTATCATGACGCGGTGGTCGCGGTCGAAAACGCCTCCGGCTTCAACCGGCGCGCCGATGACGCCGCCGTCCCCATGGCGGTTTTCACCGAGCCGGAATTCGCTTCCGTCGGGCTGACTCAGGAGGAGGCCGTCGAGCGCGGGATCAAGGTCCAGATCGGCGTCTTCCCCCTCCAGGCGAGCGGCCGGGCCATGACCATGGACGCCACGGACGGGCTGGTCAAGATCATTGCCGACGGTTCGGACACGGTCATCGGGGCTCACATTCTCGCGCCGGGGGCCTCGGACATGATCCCTTTGCTGACGATGGCGGTTTCCAGGGGCATGAAGCTCGCCGAAGTCGCTTCCCAGATCTACATCCATCCTTCGCTTTCCGAGGCCGTCGGGGAAGCCGCGCTGAAAGCCAAAAACGAAGCCCTGCACATCCTCAATTCCTAGTATCTCGGCTTGCTATTGGCAGAGGGAAATGGGGACGGTCCTATTTTCCGCTTTTCCTTCGAAGTTAACCTCCCCCTGTTTATATCTTTTAGAAAACAGGACCGTCCCCATTTCCCACCCATTTCCCAATCAATTGAGGGGGCGTTGTTGAAAAATCTCCATTGTTTCTATACAATCGAAGCGGCTCTGAGGGCCCCGCAATGGAGCTAGCACTCTCTTTCCTTGTCTTTGGATTGCTGGCCCTCGCCATGCTCTTCATGAACTCCCTGCTCGGGCCGAGGAAGCCCAACCCCGCCCGCGAAAAACCGTTCGAATGCGGCAGCCCCTATCTCCAGACCGGGATCCGCCCGGTCCGGGTTCCGTTTTTCATGATCGCGCTCCTCTTCCTCCTGCTCGACGTCGAGGTGGTTTTCCTCTTCCCCCTGGCGCTGGCCTTCCGCGGCCGCGGGTTGGCGGCCTTCACGGCCCTGGGCAGCTACATTCTCATTCTCGCGATGGGCTTCGCCTACGCCTGGAAGAAAGGAATCTTCGACTGGTTATGAGCGGCTTCGATTTCCTGGCCACACGCTTCGACACCGCCCTGGGCTGGGCGCGGAAGTTCTCGCTATTCCACTATCCTTTCATCACGGCATGCTGCGGAATGGAGTACATGTCGGCCGCGTGCGCCCATTTCGATATCGACCGGTTCGGGGCGGGCCTGACCCGTTTTTCCCCGCGGCAGGCCGACCTTCTCCTCGTCGTCGGCACGGTCAGCCACAAGCTCGTTCCCGCGCTCAAAACCGTCTATGAGCAGATGATGGAACCCAAGTGGGTCATCGCCTTCGGAGCCTGCGCGGTGAGCGGAGGCATCTATCAGAACTACTCGTCCATCCAGGGCATCGACAGGGTCATCCCCGTCGACATGTACATCCCGGGATGCCCGCCGAGGCCTGAGATGGTCCTTGACGGGCTCCTGAAGCTCCAGGAGAAGATCCAGAAACAGGGCCAGGATTGGAGATGGAAAAAGACGCCCTGATCGGCGAGATTCGCCGGCGTTTCTCCGCCGAGATCGAATCGGACGCGGAAAGCCTCGGGGACCAGGTCCTCATCGTGCGCCGGGAAGGGATCCGGGCCGTGATGTCCGGGCTCCGGGCCGCGCCGTTCGATTACGCCGTCCTCCTCGACCTGACGTGCGTCGACTTCCTGGCTGCGGAAAACCGGTTCGAAATGGTCTATCATCTTCTGTCCCTGAGCCGCAACAGCCGCCTGAGGATCAAGGTCTCTCTCCCGGGCGGGAACCCGGCGGTGGATTCGCTTTCCGGGATCTGGAAAAACTCAGACTGGCTGGAGCGCGAAGTCTTCGACATGTTCGGGGTCGGATTCATCGGACATCCGGACCTGCGGCGGATCCTGATGTACGAGGGATTCGAGGGCTACCCGCTCCTCAAGAGCTACCCGTGGCGGAAGGAACAGCCGCTCGTCCCGCTGAAGGATTGAGATGGAATCGAGACTCCAGAAGGAAGCCCGGCCGGACACGATGCTCATCAACATGGGCCCGTCCCACCCGGCCATGCACGGGACGTTCCGGATCATGCTCGAGCTCGAAGGCGAGAAAATCCTCAACGCCGAGGTCGAAATCGGATACCTCCACCGCGGCTTCGAAAAGACCTGCGAGAACAAGACCTATTTCAACCTGATGCCCTATACGGACCGGCTGAATTACGTCTCGCCGCAGATCAACAATATGGGCTATGCCATGACCATGGAGAAGATGCTCGGCGTCCGGGTCCCTGGGCGGGCCCAGGCGATCCGGGTCCTGATGAGCGAGCTCTCCCGCATCTCTGACCACCTGACGTGCCTCGCCGCCATGGCCATGGAAAACGGCGCCTTCACGGTATTCCTGTACATGATGAAAGCCAGGGAATTCCTGTGGGATGTCATCGAGTTCACCACGGGATCCCGGATGACGACCTCCTACATCCGGATCGGCGGGGTCCGGGCCGACCTCCACGACGGGTGGCGCGATTCCGTGAAGACGGCTGTCGCCGAGACCCGCAGCGTGCTCAAAGACGTCCACGGGCTCCTCGACAAGAATCAGATCTTCCTCAACCGGACCCGGGGCATCGGGGCGATCTCGAAAGAAGACGCGCTATCCTACGGCTGGACGGGGCCCTGCCTCCGCTCGACCGGGGTTTTGTATGATGTCCGCAAGGCTCATCCGTATGGAATGTATGACCGGCTGAGCTTCGACGTGCCGCTCGGCGAATACGGCGACAATTACGACAGGTACTCGGTGCGGATGCGGGAGATGGAGCAGAGCCTGCGGATCATCGAGCAGGTCGCGGCCCTCATCCCGGACACCCCGCCCGCGACGGGCGCGGAGGGGATCGAGCCGACGGAGGCCGTCCGCCTGGGGCGGCTCCACAAGCCCGCCCAGAGAATCCGGCTGTCGCCCAACCTCGAAGGCTCGGAGAAGGACCGTTACCCGGACCTCATGACCGCGGACGCGCCCGTCTGCGTCCCGCCGAAAGAGGACACGTACACAACGATGGAAGGCCTCATCAGCCATTTTCTCTTTTTCATGAACGGCTTCGGGATCCGCCCGCCCAAGGGCGACGTGTATTTCTCGGTCGAAGGCGGGAACGGCGAGGTTGGGTTCTACGTCGTCTCCGACGGCACGGACCGGCCGTACAGGCTGCATCTCCGGGCGCCCTGTTTTCATATCCTCTCGGCCCTCGAACAGCTCATCCGGGGCCGGTTCGTCGCCGACGTCGTCCCAACCTTCGGGTCGATGAATATGATCGGGGGAGAGCTCGACCGATGAGTTTTTCGCTTTCGGCCGAAGGCGCAAAAAGGGTCGAGGCGCTCGTCCGCCGCTATCCGAAAATGCAGGCCGCCCTCATTCCGGTCCTGCATCTTGTGCAGCGGGAGAAAGGCTTCATTTCCCCGGAAGCGGAAGAATGGGTCGCCGCGACGCTCGGCATCCCGGCGCTCCAGGTCCGGGAGGTGCTTTCATTCTATACGCTTCTGCACCGTGAGCCCGTGGGCCGTTATGTCATCCAGGTCTGCCGGAATATCAGCTGCTACATCGCCGGGTCCGAGGACATCCTTAATCATCTCGAGAAGAAGCTCGGCGTCCGGGCGGGCGAAACAACGGCGGACGGAAAATACACTTTGATAACCGTCGAATGCCTCGGCAACTGCGATCACGCTCCCTGCCTGATGGTCAACGACGACGATTATGGGCCTGTCAGCAGGGACGCTGTCGACGGAATTTTGATGGGGCTCACCTGAGATGACCGACGCCAAAGCCACGCTCATCCCCCCCGGGGAGAATTCCTTCCGGCTCGGGGCCTACCTCGGCCGCGGCGGATATGAGGCGGCGCGTACGACCATCCTGACGAAAAAGCCACAGGATGTCCTGGAAGAAGTCAAGAAGGCCAACCTTCGGGGAAGGGGTGGGGCCGGCTTTCCCGCGGGCTCGAAATGGGCTTTCGTGCCCCAGGCGGACGATCGGCCGAAATACCTCTGCGTCAACGCCGACGAGGGCGAGCCGGGGACGTTCAAGGACAGGGCCATCATGGCTCGCGATCCCCACCTTCTCCTCGAGGGAATCATCCTCGCCTGCTACGCCGTCGGCATCCGGACCGCGTTCATTTATATCCGGGGGGAATACGAAGCCATCGCCCGGAGGCTCGAGGAGGCGATCGAGGAAGCCCGGCAAAAGGGATTCCTGGGTCCGGACATTTTCGGCTCCGCCTTCGCGCTCGACGTCTTGGTTCATCGGGGCGCCGGCTCCTATATCTGCGGCGAGGAAACGGCCCTCCTCGAGTCCCTCGAGGGCAAGCGCGGCTGGCCGAGGCTGAAACCGCCTTTCCCGGCCTCGGTCGGGCTTTTCCGCGGGCCGACGGTCATCAACAACGTCGAGACGATCGCCAACCTTCCTTTGATTTTTCGGTACGGCGCGGACTGGTTCGTCGGCCGGGGCCTGCCGAGGGACGGCGGAACTCGCCTTTTCGGGGTCAGCGGCGCCGTCAAGAAGCCGGGCCTTTACGAGCTTCCGGTCGGGACGCCTCTCCGGAAGATCATCTATGATTGGGCCGGCGGGCCGGCCGAAGGACAGGCCATCAAGGCCGTGGTCCCCGGGGGGCTTTCGGCGCCGTTCCTCACGCCCGACGAAATCGACGTCCCGATGGATTACGAGTCCCTGGCCCATATCAAGTCCATGCTGGGCTCGGCTGGCATCATCGTCATCGGGGACAGGACGCCGATCATCGACATCCTGAAGATCGTGGCCCGTTTCTATGCCCATGAATCCTGCGGCCAGTGCACCCCATGCCGCATCGGGACGGCCTGGATCAGCAAGATCGCAGACCGCATGGGGGCCGGCGGCGGCGTGCCGGGCGATATCGATTCCATCCGGCACTTGGCGGAGGGCATGAAGGGCCGGACCCTCTGCCCGATGGGGGACGCCGCGGCCTTTCCCGTCCTGTCCATCGTCGATAAGTTCGGCCAGGAGCTCGCGGAGATGATATCCCGATGAGCGGAACTCCCGCGGTGACGCTCCAAATCGACGGCCAGGGCCTGCAAGTGGCGGCGGGGACGACCGTCCTCAGGGCGGCCGAGCAGATGGGTATCGTGATTCCCCGGTACTGCTATCACCCGGCCTTCGAACCCGAGGGCAGCTGCCGGATGTGCCTAGTCGAGATCGAAGGACTTCCCAAGCTCGACCTGGCTTGTTCGACCGTCGTCCGGGAAGGGATGAAAGTCTGGACTTCGACGCCGAAAGTCCTCCAGGCCCGCAAGGACGTCCTCGAATTCTTCCTGGCCGACCACCCCCTCGATTGCCCGATCTGTGATAAGGCGGGCGAGTGCTGGCTGCAGAATTATTACGATCAGCACGGCCGCTACGCCAGCCGGTTTCTGGAATTCAAGGAAAAGAAGGGAAAGAAGGTCCCGATCGGCAAGAAACTCATCCTGGACCGGGAACGCTGCATCCTCTGCACCCGTTGCGTGCGGTTCCTGCGCCGGGTAACGAAAACCGGGGAACTGGGGGTCTTCGAGCGCGGGGTCAAAGCCGAGATCGGGATCGACGGCGGAGCCGACATCAGGAATAATTATTCGGGGAACCTGGTCGATATCTGCCCGGTCGGCGCCATCACGGACGGAGATTTCCGGTTCAAGACCAGGGTCTGGTTCCTGAAAAACGGGAGGAGCGTCTGTCCGCGCTGCAGCCGGGGCTGCAACATCGTCATTCAGTCCGTCCGCGGTTACCCGCTCCCCGGCAGACAAAGAAAGATATATCGCTTCCTTCCGGCCGAGAACCCGGAGGTCAACGGATTCTGGATCTGCGATTTCGGCCGGTACGGATACCACGACATCGAGGATAATCGTGCCACGGCCATCGCCGTTAACCGGGGCGGCCCGGCGGCGGGACGGGGCGCCGACTGGGACGGCATCCTGAAAGGGCTGGCCGCCGAGCTCGGCGCCATGGCCGGGGCCGGCGCCATGTCCCGGGTCGCTGTCGTCCTGAACAGCTTTCTGACCAACGAGGAGCTCGCCGCCTGCCGGAAGATTTTTGTGGAGGCCTTGGGCATCCAGAAGATATTTTTCGCCGATCCGAAACCCGGCGAAGGAGACGGGAGCCTTCTCACGGCCGACAGGGCCCCGAATGGTCGCGGCGCTGCGGCCCTCGGGTATACGGCCAGGGTCCCCGATTTGGAGGGGCTCGCCGGGTCCACGGACTTGCTGATCATCTTCGGGCCCCATTTGATGGACCATAGTGCGGCTGACGCCGCCGCGGCCGCGCTCGGGGGGGTCAAAAAGAAATACCTCTTCACCGCTCATGTCAGCGGACTGGATTCGGCCGTCGATGTCGTCTTGCCGACCTCCCTCCCGGCCGAGAAAAGAGGCTCTTTCACGAACGTCGACGGAATCAAGCAATTTTTCGAGTGCGCCGTGGCGCCGCTCCGCGGAAGCCTGCCGGAAAGCGAAATCCTGGCCCGCCTCGCCGCCGGACTCGGAGTCACGCTCGGATGATGTCATGACCGAAGCTCTCATTGTCCTCGTCAAGATCATCCTGGCCCTGACCTGGACCATGCTGCTCGCCCTCGTCCTGACCTGGGTCGAGCGAAAGGAGAGCGCCGTCATCCAGGATCGTATCGGGGCCAACCGGGCCTCCGTTTTCGGCCTGCGCGCCTTCGGGCTGTTCCAGCCCTTCGCCGACGCCATCAAGATGATCTTCAAGGAGGATTTCGTTCCGGCGTTCTCCGAGCGTGTCCTCCATACTATCGCCCCCTTCCTGTCCTTTTTCTTCGTGGCGGTGACCGTCGTAGCCATACCATTCGGTGACGAGATCAGCCTGGGCGCGCGGCGGATTTCCCTGCAGGTCGCGGACCTCAACGCGGCCCTTCTCTTCGTCCTCGCGATGCTGAGCTTGGGCATCTACGGGATCCTGATTAGTGGATGGGCGTCGAACAACCGATACGCCCTTTTGGGCAGCATGCGGGGCGCGGCCCAGCTCATCTCCTACGAAGTCGCCCTGGGGCTCTCGCTGGTCGGCTTGGTCATGGTGTTTCCCTCCCTGCGCCTCTCGGAAATCGTCCGTTTCCAGGGAGGCCTCCTCTTCGGGTTCCTCCCGAAATGGGGGATCTTCCTCCAGCCGCTGGGCTTCGCGGCCTTCTTCCTGGCCGCCCTGGCCGAGACCAAGCGCGTGCCGTTTGACCTTCCCGAGGGAGAATCGGAGATCATCGGCTTTTTTACGGAATACAGCGGCCTCAAATGGGGCCTCTTCATGATGACGGATTTTCTGGAGGTGATCATCGTCTCGTGCCTGGCGACGACGCTGTTTTTCGGCGGTTGGCAGGTCCCCTGGCTCGGTGCCGGCGGGTTCCATTTCCCCTGGGGGGGCGCTTGGAATCTGCCGGCGTGGACGGTCACGGCTCTCCAGGTCGCGGCCTTTAACCTGAAGGTTTTTTTCTTTTGCTGGCTCCAGGTCCTCATCCGCTGGACATACCCCCGCTTCCGGTATGACCAGGTCATGAGCTTCGGCTGGAAATTTCTGGTCCCGCTGGGGGCCGTGAACATCCTGGCGACCGGGCTGATTCTGGCTTTGAAATAGGTTGACGATGAACAAAGGCTGGATTGTTTTCAAGGAGATCCTGAGGGGGGGGTGGATCACAGCCCGGCATTTCACCGTCAACATGTGGTATCACACCCTCCGGCTTTTCGGGGCCAAGACGGCCAAGAGAGGGGCCGTGACCTTCCAGTACCCCGAGCAGGTCAAGCCCCTCGCCCCGCGGCACAAGAGTCTCCATCGCCTCCTCCGGCGCGACAACGGCCTGCCCCAGTGCGTGGCGTGCATGATGTGCGCCACGGTTTGCCCGTCCGACTGCATTTATATCGAGGCGGGAGAAACCGACGACCCCGAGGTCCAGAAATACCCGACGAGCTTCATGATCGACCTCAACCGCTGCTGCTTCTGCGGCTTTTGCGTCGAAGCTTGTCCCGTGGACGCGATCCGGATGGACACGGGCGAGATCCGCCTGGCGGCGACGAGCCGGGCCGGGCTCGAATATCCCCTGGACAAGTTATGACCCCTTCCGCTGAGCGCCTCGAGATCGGGGAGTTCGTGATCACCCGGCTTATGGACGGGACGTTCCTTGTCGATGGTGGGGCCATGTTCGGGGTGGTGCCGAGGACGCTGTGGGAGAAGCGGGCCGCCCCCGACCGCGAGAACCGGATCACGCTGGCCCTGAACTGTTATTTGATCCGGGGCCGGGGCTCGACGATCCTGGTCGAAACGGGGGTCGGCCCGGACGTGGACAGGCGTCATATCGATTTCTACACCTTCCGTCGGGAGCCCGGGCTTCGCGCCGGGTTGGAAGCCGCGGGCGTGCGGCCGGACCAAGTCGACGTCGTCATCAATTCGCACCTGCACTTTGACCACTGCGGGGGCAACACGGTCCGGGCCGGGGAAAAGGAATGGACGCCGGCCTTCTCCAAGGCCGTATACGCCGTCCAGCGCGGCGAGTGGGAGCAGGCCGGGAACCCCGTCGAACGGGACAGGCCGAGCTACATTCCCGCGCGGCTCAAAGCCCTCGGTCCGGGCCCCTCTCTGAATCTCCTGGACGGCGACTCCATCATCCGGGACGGCGTGGAGGCCGTCCTCGTCCCCGGCCATACGGCGCACCACCAGGGCCTCAAGGTCACGTCCCGCGGCCGGACGTTCTTTTATTTCGGAGACACGGTGCCCACTTCGGCCCACATCGACCTCCCGTACATCACGAGCTATGACCTTTTCCCCGTGGAGACGTTCAACAACAAGAAAATGCTCTACGAACGGGCCGTGGCGGAGGATTGGGTCGTCGGTTTCAGCCACGACCTCCGCCATGCCTTCGGGAGCATCCGCAAGACAGGCCGCCGCTACGAATTCGTGCCCGGGCCTCACGGGCCCGGCGTGAAAAAAGACTGAGGCTCCGCGGATTCACTTCCGTGGAATCTCGCGAAGGGGATTGACTTTTCGGCCGCGCCTTCTTATGATGGCTATCCCATCTTTTGATGGCCCGTCCATAATCAACAGGAGGTTTTTTCATGAAGAAAGTTACGGTTGAAGAGTTGCTGGCCAAGGCCGAGCAGCCTTCCAAAGATGCGATGCGGCTTCATCCCTTTTACAAGGGCAAGGTCCAGGTGACCTTAAAGTGCCGCGTTCGAGACATGAACGATTTCGCCATCTGGTACACGCCGGGCGTTGCCGCTCCATGCAAGGACATCAAGGCCCACCCCGAAAAAGTCTTTGAACATACGAACAAAGGCAATTTTGTGGCCGTTGTGACGGACGGTTCCCGTGTTCTCGGCTTGGGCGACATCGGCCCCGAGGCCGGCCTGCCCGTCATGGAGGGCAAGGCGCTGCTCTATAAGTACCTGGGCGGCGTCGACGCCTTCCCGATCTGCCTCGGCACCCACGACGCCGACGAGATTATCCAGGCCGTCAAATGGCTCCAGCCGACCTTCGGCGGGGTCAACCTGGAGGACATATCCCATCCGAAGTGCTTCAAGATCCTCGACACTCTGCGCGCCGAGTGCGAGATTCCGATCTGGCACGACGACCAGCAGGGCACGGCCTGCGTCACGGTGGCCGGGCTCTACAATGCCCTCAAAATCGTCGGCAAGAACATCGACGAGGCCAAGGCCACGGTCGTCGGCTCGGGCGCCGCCGGCATCGCCATCGCCAGGCTGATGATCGCCGCGGGTTTCCGGCCGGAGAATATGCTGTCGGTCGATTCCAAGGGCATCCTCTGCAAGGACCGCGAGGACCGGGACAACCTCCAGGCCAAGTACAAGGAGAAGTGGGACCTCTGCCTCAAAACGAACCCCAAGAACGTCAAGGGCCAGCTCCCGGACGCAATCAAGGGGCGCGACGTCCTCGTCTGCGTATCGACGCCGGGGCCCGGCACCATCAAGCCGGAGTGGATCAAGACGATGGCCAAAGACGCCATCGTGTTCCCGGAAGCCAACCCCGTCCCCGAGATCTGGCCCTGGGAAGCCAAGGAAGCCGGGGCCCGGATTGTCGCCACAGGCCGCTCCGACTTTCCCAATCAGGTCAACAACTCGCTCGGCTTCCCCGGCATCTTCCGCGGCGCTCTCGACGTCCGGGCCAAGACGATCACAGACGAGATGTGCATCGAGGCCGCCAAGACTCTGGCCAAGATCGCCGAGGAGAAGGGGATTCACGAGGAATACATCATCCCCAACATGGACCAATGGGAGGTTTTCCCGCGCGAAGCCGTAGCCGTCGGCCGCAAGGCCGTCGAGCAGGGCGTGGCCCGGTTCGATATCCCGGCCCCCGAGCTCTACAAGATGGCCGAAAAAACCATCCGCGAGGCCCGGGAGACCGTCCAGCTTCTGATGCGGGAGAATTTTATCATCGACCCGGATAAGAAGAAGTAGAGGCCGGGTCCTCGACGTCCGGGACAGCGAAAAGCCGGTCTATATCAGCGAAGAGGGGGGACGCGGGTCCCCCTTCTTTTTTTTATTTGGCCGACTGAAGCTCCACGGACTTACGTCTGCGGGATCCAACTTTTGCAGGCTTTGGAGCGACTGCCCCCGAAAATGGGGACGGTCCTGTTTTTCCCAGGCCGGGAAAAGAGGCTCGGGCGCAAACGCAGAGGGGAAAAACAGGACCGTCCCCATTTTTTCCGAGGCGGCCTCTTGATGGCGTCCGTGGAGTCCCGCAACGGGGATTGACAAGCGGAAATCGTTGTGATATAAGATTCGCAAGGTTGAGTTGCACATAAGCTAGGCCGAATCAAGCATCCCGTGACAATCAGATGAGTGAGAATACAGAAGCCTCATTTTTTGACGGATTGCACCCTCCGTAATCCGCGGTCTTTGCCATCATCGATACAGCGCCTCCGAAGAGGAGATTCCTCGAGGAGGGAGAGTACGGGTGGAGAGGAGGTGGGAATCGCAGGGGAATCGGAAAGGCGAAGTTATCCCAAGAATTCATTCATTCAAATAATGCCCAAAGGAGGACATTTTATGAAAAGCATGACAAAAGTTTTTGTACTGGCTCTGCTTGTCGCGTTCGTTTTCACGGGCTGCGCCAAGCAACCCACCCAGCAGATGGATGCGGCCAAGGCCGCGGTTCAGGCCGTCGTCGCGGCCAAGGGCGATGTCTACGCCAAGGACGAGCTGAATACCCTTCAGAAGGACCTCCAGGCCGCCACGGACGAGGTCAACGCCCAGGCTAAGAAGTTCTTCAAGAAGTATGGCAAGGCCAAGGAGATGCTGGCCAAGGTCATTACGGATGCCGACGCCGTGAAGGCCCAGATCCCCGGGCGGATCGAGGCTGCCAAGAAGGCCGCCGAGATGGCGATCAACGACGCCAAGACCGCGTTTGACGGCGCCAAGGCCCTTCTCGAGAAGGCCCCTAAGGGCAAGGGCACGAAGGCCGACATCGAAGCCATGAAGGCCGACCTCGGCGGGCTCGAGACCCAGATGACCGAAGTCCAGAACGCCATGACGGCCGAGGACTATTTCGGCGCCAAAGACAAGGCTGTCGCCATCAAGGACAAGGCCGCCGCAATCGCCGAGCAGGTCCAGAAGGCCATCGACAAGGTCAAAGGCAAAAGATAAGAGGAAGGCTTCGTCTCGAAGTTGAAGCTCCTCAAAACAGCCCTGCTTTTCCTGGCTGTTTTTAGCGTTGCTTGTCAACTGCCGCCGGCTCCTCCAGAGGTCCAACGCTCCGGGATCCAGGAACAGGACCTCTGGAGAGCCGGTGCTTCTGTTTTCGCCAGCCAGGACTATTCGGATTACCTCCAGGCCCTGCGGGCCGCGCGCCAGAGGTATGAAAAAGAGAACCTCAAGCTGGGCTGGTACAGGAACTACGCCCGGGTCGGCCGGGAGTTCCAGTCGGTCCTGAAGTCCGGGGACGACCTCCTCACCAAGGTCCAGGCGTTCAAGGCCGAGAAATTATCCGCACTCACGGCCGGCGCGCGGAACGTCCGGGACAAAATGATGGCGCTCAATGACATCACCCTGTCTTTGTCCGAACGGGGCAGGGGGCGAAAGAAACTGGCCCAGGCCGAGATCTATCTGCGCGAGGCGGATTCCCTGATGGACGATTCGAAGTTCGAAGAGGCCTCGCGCGAGCTTTCCCAGGCTGGGGATTGTGTCAAGGACGCGGAAGAAGCCGTCATGGCCTTCATCACGCGATATCTCGACAAGCGTCAGGTCGATATTTGGAGGAAATGGACGGGCGACACGGTCGACGAATCCCGGGCCAGAAGGACGATCGCCCTGGTCGTCAGCAAGCTCGAAAGGCGCCTGACGGTCTACAAAAACGGCCTGATCTACAAGACCTACCCCATAGGCCTTGGCTTCAACGGGCTGTCCAGCAAGCTTCATTCCGGGGACAACGCCACTCCGGAAGGGCGCTATCATATCATCCGGAAAATTGAGGCCAGCCAATATTATAAGGCCCTCCTCATCGACTATCCCAACGAGGAGGACAGAAAGAGATTTGCCAGGGAGAAAAGCCGCGGCGCCATCCCCGTGACGATCGGCATTGGAGGGGACATCGAGATCCACGGCGGCGGTCCGGACAGCCTGACGTGGGGCTGCATCTCCATGGACAACGCCAGGATGGACGAGCTGTTCGCCATGGTCAACGTCGGCACCCCGGTGACGATCGTCGGGACGAACGAAATGGAAAATTACGTCATCCGGGCCATCAGGAAGAACTGAAATGTGGTGGAAACGCGTCCTGATCGTCCTGCTGGCCATGGCCTACCTCGAAGTCCTGGTCGTAGTCGGCGTATCCTACTATTCCGGCCTTAAGCAGGCCGCGGCTTGGCCTCCCAAAGGGGTTGGGGCGACCGTCCAGGACAAGGACCTGCCCCGGGTCCAGAGAAATGTGCAGAGTCTTCAGAAGAAGATCGCGGCCTTCCAGCCGAAGGGCGTCTATATCGTCGTCGACACCGGGGAGAACAAGCTTTATGTCAAGAGGGGGGCCGAAGTTGTGCGGCAAGCCGTGGTGTCCTGCGGAAGCGGCGACATCCTCCAGGACCCGAACGGCAAGAGGAAATGGGTTTTCGATACGCCCCGCGGGGAGTTTTACGTGAAGTCGAAAATTACGAATCCCTATTGGGTCAAGCCTGACTGGGCTTTTATCGAGGAGGGCACGCCCATTCCCAGGAACCAGGAAGACCGGGTCGAGGCGGGAAGCCTCGGCGATTACGCCCTGGGGTTCGGGGACGGGTTTTTCATCCACGGCACCCTGTACACGCGTCTGCTCGGGAGAAATGTCACGCACGGCTGCGTCAGGGTTGGAGACGACGATCTCAAAGAGATTTTCAAGATCGTTCCGCTGGGAGCGAAAATTTACATTTACTGAGATATTATGAAGCGACACGGCTATTTCTGGATGCTCTTCCTGGCGGCTTCGTCAGGCCTCTTTGGGCAGGCGCCCGACAAGGAAAAGATACTCAGGACTCAGCAGGAACTGGCCGCCGAGAACGAGCTGGCCAAGGAGACGCATTTCTATTTTGTGCTGGATGTCCGGGAGAAGAATCTCGAGCTCAAGGTCAGAGGCATGGCCCTCCGTTCATGGAAGCTGCAGTCCATGAGGTTCTGGGGAAAGCCGGCCTTTTCGAAGACGGTCCAGCTCGTGCACAAGAGCACCCTCAAGCCGCCCCAGAGGAACGTCATAAAGCCCGGGGAAACAACCCCAACGCCGAAAGACCCGAGTAAGTTCGAACTGGAAGCTCTGGAGCTGAAGGATATGCCGAAGACGTTCACACTGGAGTTCGATAATGGGCTCCGCGTCTCGGTAAAGACAGCCGGAAAGGGCGTTGGCGCGCTTCGGGACGAAATGACCTGGTATGGATGGCTCCCGGTCCAGAGCTATTTTCGGGCGAGGAACGGGAAATCGACATCGGAGTTGGAATTGCGTTTCGAGAAGGAAACCGATGCCCAAGCCATATACTGGATCTTCTTCGAGGGCATCAAAGGGCTGGTTTATTAGAGATCGGCAAAATTTTTTTGCCTTGAACTTGACAAACAGATGCTCATATAATATATTAGTATTTAGCTAAATTAGGAGGAATCTTATGGCAAAGATCATAGGTATCGATCTCGGCACAACCAATTCTGTGGTCGCCATCCAGGAAGGCGATAAAACGACCGTCATCCCCAACGAGGAAGGCGGCCGGACAACCCCTTCCGTGGTCGCATTCACCCAGAAAGGCGAAATACTCGTCGGGCAGGTGGCTAAACGCCAACGGGTTACCAATCCCGAAAACACGATTTATTCGATTAAACGATTCATGGGCCGCCGCTACAATGAAGTGAGCCAGGAGATCAAGCAGGTCCCGTTCAAGGTCACCGAGGCCACGAACGGGGACGTCCGCGTGGAGGCCCTCGGGAAAAAGTACGCTCCCCCGGAGGTCTCCGCCTTCATCCTTCAGAAGCTGAAAAAAGCGGCCGAGGATTACCTCGGCGAGAAGGTGGAGAAGGCGGTCATCACCGTGCCGGCCTATTTTAACGACAGCCAGCGCAAAGCGACCAAGGACGCCGGGAAGATCGCCGGCCTCGAGGTCGTGCGCATCATCAATGAGCCGACCGCCGCCGCCCTGGCTTACGGCATGGACAAAAAGAAGGACGAGATCATCGCCGTCTACGACTTCGGCGGCGGGACCTTCGATATTTCCATCCTCGAGGTCGGGGAGGGGGTCGTCGAGGTCAAGGCCACCAACGGGGACACACACCTGGGCGGCGACGACCTCGACCAAAAGGTCCAGGACTGGATCGTCGCCGAATTCAAAAGGGAGTCGGGAATCGACCTGACCAAAGACAAGATGGCTATCCAGCGGCTCAAGGAAGCCGCCGAAAAGGCCAAGGTCGAACTCTCGACGACCATGGAGACCGAGATCAACCTGCCGTTCATCACCGCCGACGCCGCGGGCCCCAAGCACCTGTTGATGAAAATGACTCGGGCCAAGCTCGAGCAGCTCTGCGAGGACCTCATCCAGAGGTCGGTCCCGCCGGTCCGTCAGGCTCTGGCCGACGCCAACCTGAAGCCCGAGGACATCCGCGAGGTCGTCCTGGTCGGAGGCCAGACGCGGATGCCCCGCATCCAGCAGCTCGTCCGCGAACTCTTCGGCAAGGAACCCCATAAGGGCGTCAACCCGGACGAGGTCGTGGCCGTCGGCGCGGCCATCCAGGGCGCCGTTCTCTCCGGCGAGGTCAAGGACGTCCTCCTTCTCGACGTCACGCCGCTGACGCTGGGGATTGAAACCCTGGGCAGCGTTTTCACCCGGATGATCCCGCGGAACACGACGATCCCGACCAAGAAGACCGAGACCTTCTCGACGGCCTCGGACAACCAGCCGAGCGTCGAAATCCATGTCCTCCAGGGCGAGCGGGAAATGGCCGGGGACAACAGGACCCTGGGCCGGTTTCACCTCGACGGCATTCCGCCGGCCATGAGGGGCATTCCCAAGATCGAGGTTATCTTCGACATCGACGCCAACGGGATCCTGCACGTGTCCGCCAAGGACACCGGCACGGGAAAACAGCAGGCCATCACCATCACGGGGCACAGCGGTCTGGACGAAAAGGAGATCAACAGGATGGTCAAGGACGCCGAGAGCCATGCCGGCGAGGACCGCAAGCGCCGGGAAACCATCGATGCCAAGAACCAGGCCGACCAGCTGATCTACAGCCTGGAGAAGCTCCTCAGAGAGAACAAGGACAAGATCCGCGAGCACGAGGCCGAGGCCGTCCAGAACGAGATCGAAAACACCAAGAAAGCGATCGCCAGCGATGACCTGGACCAGATCAAGAAGGCCACCGATTCCCTGTCCCACGTGTCCCACCGCCTGACGGAGACGCTGTACCAGCAGGCCGGACCTCAGGCCGCCCCCGGCGGCGGCCCTTCCGATCAGCAGGCCGGCCCCTCCGAGGGCGGGGACGGGAGCGGCCGGGCCCAGGCTGGCGGCCCCGAGGACGAGGTGATCGACGCCGAGGTCGTGGACGACACGAAAAAGAATTAGGCCCCGCGGCCGGAAACGTCACTCATAGAGGCCCGGTAGGGCCGGATCGTCCGGGGGAGGGCCATGGCGAAAGATTATTATCAGACCCTTGGCGTGGCCAAAGGGGCGGCTTTGGCCGATATCAAACGAGCTTACCGTAAGCTGGCCCGCAAGTACCATCCCGACCTCAATCCGGGCGACAAGTCCGCGGAAGCAAAGTTCAAAGAGATCCAGGAAGCCTATTCGGTCCTGAGCGACCCCAAGAAACGCGAGCAGTACGACAGGTTCGGAGCTGCCGGCGAGGTCCCGGCAGGGGGGGGGCCCGGAGCCTCGCCCGGATTTGAGGGATTTGATTTTTCGGATTACGGGTCCTCAACCTTCCACGATTTCTTCGAAAACCTGTTCAGCGGCGCCGCCGGGCGGACCGCGGCAGGGGCCGAGACCGGCAAAGAGCCGGGGGAAGACCTCAATTATACGATGAAGGTCGGCTTCGAGGACGCCATCCGCGGCGTTCAGACGAGAATCCGGGTCAACCGGCTCGCCGCTTGCGACCGGTGCGGCGGCCGCGGATTCATCTCCGGGAGCGGCCAGCGCGCCTGCCCTGCGTGCGGGGGGACCGGACGGTCTCAAATGCACAGGGGCTTCATGAAGTTTTCCGGCGTCTGTCCGGCGTGCGGGGGGTCGGGAAAGGCTCCGGGGAGCGCTTGCCCGGAATGCGGGGGGGAAGGCCTGGTTCAGCGGTCGGAGCTTATCGCCGTGCGCATTCCGGCTGGCGTCGACACGGGCTCCAGGGTCCGCATCCCCGCGCGGGGGAATGCCGGCCGGAACGGCGGTCCGCCGGGGGATCTCTACATCTCGATCGAAGTGGTTCCCCATGCGCTGTTCCGGCGCGAAGGGGCCGACATATCCGTCAAGGTGCCGATCACGGTCCCCGAGGCCACGCTCGGAGCCAAGATCGAGGTCCCGACCCTCTGGGGGAAGACGACCATCCGGATTCCTCCCGGCACGAAATCCGGTCAGAAGTTCAGGATCCGGGAGCGGGGGGCGCCGGTTCCCGGGAGGAATACCAAGGGCGACGAATTCGTCGAGGTGGCCATCGTCCCGCCCCCGTTCGAGGACCAGCGGGTCCGCGAGCTCATGAAGGAGCTCGAAAAGCTCTCCGGCCCGAACCCGCGGGACGCCATGGGGGGAAGCTGAGATGAAAAAAGCGCGCAAGGAAACGAAAAAGGAACCGCGTCAGTATTACCACATCAGCAGCGTCGCCAAAATGTACAGCATTCATCCTCAGACTCTGCGGCTTTACGAGCGGGAGGGTCTGATCATGCCGTCGAGGAGCCAGGGGAACACACGACTTTACTCAACGGAGGACCTCAAGCGCCTCGAGCTCGTCCTCAACCTCATCCGCGACCTGGGGGTCAACCTGGCCGGAGTTGAGGTCATTCTCAACATGCGGGAGAAAATCACCCGGATCGAGGCCGAGGTGGGAGACTTCCTCGAATATATCCGGAAAGAGTTCTTCCAGGGCAAGGAAGAGGAATTCCAGGTCCGGACCAACGCCCTCGTCCACGCCCGGCCGGCGGGCGTCGTGAAATTCGGGGGCGCGGGACGCTGAGCATGAGTCCACAGGATTTCCTCGATTCGAAGAACCTGAAGCACTATCTCGAGGAGATTTCCCGCTTTCCGACGTTCACGGAAGAGGAGGAGAAGAAGCTCGGCGAGAGAATCCGGAAAGGAGACAAGGAGGCCATCCAGAGCCTCATCAAGGGCAATCTCAAGTTCGTCGTCTCCTATGTCAAGAAGTACCGGGGCATGGGCCTGACCATGCTCGACCTCATCAACGAAGGGAACATCGGCCTCATCGAGGCGGCCAAGCGCTTCGACCCGGGCCGCAACGTCCGCTTCATCTCCTACGCTGTCTGGTGGATCCGCCAGGCCATCATCCATGCCCTGTCCCAGTATTCCCATATCTACAATATCCCCCAGAAGCTGTCCGATCAGATCTCCCTCATGAAAAAGAAGACGGCCGGCCTCAAGACCGAGCTCGGCCGGGACCCCACCCGGGAGGAGATCGCCCGGGCCATGGCGATCTCGGAGGTGGACGTGGAGGACCTCGAGCTCTTGGAGGGACGAAACGTCTCCCTGAGCGACAAGTGCTACGACGACGACTTTGAAATCGAGGACCGGATCAGCGACGGCGGGGCGGAGTCCGTCGAATACCAAATCATCAAAGCCTCGGCCCAGCATCAGATCCGCGAAATGTTGTCCGTGCTGGATGAAAAGGAAGCAACTGTGCTAAAATTACGCTTCGGCCTGGACGACGACCGGCCGATGACGCTCCAGGAGATCGGGGACAAACTCAATCTGACCCGGGAGCGCATCCGTCAGATCGAGCAAAAAGCCATGCGCAAACTGGGCCGGTCGAAAAAGCTCCAACAGCTGAGAGGATATCTCAATTGAGCGAACAAGGCGTCTGCGAGCGGTGCCTGGGGACCGGCTGGGTCCTCGAGGACGCGGGCGGCAGCAAGGTCGCCAAGCGCTGCGTTTGCTTTGTGGACCGCCGGAAGCAGGCCCTCTGGGACCAGGCCAATATCCCGCGCCGTTACCAGAACTGCAGCCTGGACAATTTCGAGGTCCATAACGATTCCCACAAGGACGCCCTGAAAATCTCCAAACAATTCGTCAAGAACTACCCCGCCCAGGACGTGGGGATCCTCTTCATCGGGCCCTGCGGGGTGGGGAAGACCCACCTGGCGGTCTCGATCATCCAGGAGCTCATCCGGAAAAAGAAGGTCCCCTGCATCTTTTATGATTTCCGGGAGCTCATCCGGGAAATCCAGAGCACGTTCACGCCCGACTCGATCCTGACGGAGTCCGATGTCCTGGGCCCGGTCTTCCAGTCCGAGGTCCTGGTCCTGGACGAGTTGGGCGCCAAGCGGACGACGGCCTGGGTCGAAGAGACGGTGTTCTACATCATCAATTCCCGCTACAATCACAAGAAATTGACGATCTTCACGACGAACTATCCGGACACCGAGGAAGAGGAGGACCACCGCGACGCCTTTTACAAGAAGGGCGGGGAAAACCTCGTCGACCGGATCGGGGTCAGGCTCAGGTCGCGAATCTACGAGATGTGCAAGGTCGTCGAGGTCTGGGGCGACGACTACCGCAAAATGGCCAAGCAGGCCGGGTACCGGTTTTAGGGACGTCTCCCGGTTGGATGGTAAGCGGGGTTCTCCAATGCTTGTCATTTCCCGCGGATTTTGCTAAATTAGCGTAACCTGCTCCTCGGTAGCTCAATCGGCAGAGCGGGTGGCTGTTAACCACTAGGTTGCAGGTTCGAGTCCTGCCCGAGGAGCCATTTTCTAGGCCCGACTTCTTCCCGATATTTCCCCCCCAGGGAAGGGCAGAATCTTCACGTATTTTTCATCATTTCCTCATCATCCCTTAACTCGGACGCGGTACGATGAAGCTTGGACAAGATCATGTATTCTCCACTAACGGACCGGCCAGACGCTCGGATTCTCGATCCCGATGGAGCGAGAAAGCTGGTGGCCGAGGGTTGGGCGGCAGCCGACCTCCATGTCCACACCCTTCATTCCTACGACGTCATTCCGACCCGGCTGGTCGACCCATTGACGCTCTACCAAAAAGCGCGGCGGCTCGGCATGACCTATGTCGCGTTCACCGATCACGACTCCATGAGCGCGTACGACCAAATCGGCTGGACTCGCGAAGGCCTCGTTCCAGCCGTCGAAGTCAAAATCCTGGACCGCATAAGGGTGGGGCATACTCTCCATATCAATGTTTATTCTCTCAACCGCGGCCAATTTTCCGAAATCCTGAAAATCGCCCGGGTTGCGCAGGACCTCGAGCGGCTCGTCCTTTATTTGAAAGCCGAGCATCTCCCGTACACATTCAATCATCCCTTCTGGCATGAAGCGGGAGAGAAACCCAATCTTCGGGCCATCCTCGATGTCGTCGATTTCTTCCCCGTATTGGAATACAACATGGGGCGGATCGCCCGCATTAACGGACAGGCTCTCCGACTGGCCCGGGCGAGGGGGCGAGGCATCGTCGCGACGACGGATACCCACGTCGGTGAGATCGGCCGGGCGTTTACCATCGCCCGGGGCGGCACCTTCATGGAATATTTTGATCAAATTCGATGGGGGCATTCTTTCATTGTTCCAGCCGACCTTGACATCTCCAGCTTAAAGGGCGAAACGATGATCCGCATCGGCCAGCTCTTTAATAAATCCGGCTGGCTCTATCCCAAAGACTCGCTCGCCATTGACACGGGGAATGCGATTCTCGACCGAATCATCGTTCGGCTGGCGCAGGCACGCCCTGAGACATCCGGGTTCGCCAAGAAAATCCTTAAAATAATTCTAGAGGGCGCCTCCCGCTCGGGAATCCCCGGCTCCTTGTATATTCGATCCCAGCGGAATCTGGCGGACCAGGTTGGCGGGATTCTGGAGGGTATGGAGATTGCCGCTTGATAATAAAAGCCCTCTTCTGCGGCGCAGTCCTCCAAGCCGTCTGGGCTCGTTCAGATACATAGGTGACACCTTGGGCTATGATAGGTGCCGCCATGTACCTAAGGTCATCAACGATTTATGGGTCGATTATTCCAGGGGCCGAGTTCATTCGGGCCCTGGTTC
>JBEKVN010000028.1:0-46253 GCA_049513915.1 Candidatus Aminicenantales bacterium
AGCTACTACGCCTCCGGGGAATTCCTGGACAGGGCCGAGCTCGAAATGGCCCGGCGCGAAACCGTGGACTACCTCGAGCGAAGCCAGTACGTCCTGCTGGATTTCCTCGGGACGCCCTCGGGTCAGGCCTCGGCCCGTCCGGGCTTGAGCATGGCCCAGGCCCGCGAGCTGCTCTCGAAGAAGAAATATCTCAACCGGGAGCTCGATAAATTCCAGATGGCCAAGGCCAAGGCGATCTGCGACCAGATCGAGATGCTCTTCCTTGAGCTGGCCCAGATCAGCGGCGACCTGCCCGAGGCCGAGCTGGCTAAAATGCGGGATCTGGTCGAGGAGCACCAGCTCTTCCTCAAGATCAACCTGGTCAAGAAAGAACTGCAAAATGGGGTTTAACATGAGAAAAATCATTCCGGCAATCTGTCTCGTCCTGGCGCTGGGGCTGGGATTCGCGGCCTCCGGCCGGGCCTTTCCCCAGGCTTCGACGGACGAAAAACTCTTCCAGGAGGCCAAGCTCCTGATCTTCGACAAGAAGTGGGATGCCGCCCTCGACAAGCTCCAGGAAATCATGGACTCGGGCGCCAAGGGTCCCTATTACAGCCAGGCCGTCTTCTATAAAGGGGAATGCCTGAGCTCGATCAAAGGCCGGGAGAAAGACGCGCTCGCGGCTTATAAAGATTACATTCAGCTCCGCGACGCGAACCCGAGCCTGGTTGAGAAGTCCGAGGGCTCGATCATCGACCTAGCCTACATCCTTTATGATAAGGGAGACCGGGCGGCTTTGAAGGAGCTCGAAGGACGCTTGGAGCATCCGAACCGGACGGTCCGGTACTACGCCGCCTATAAGCTGAGTTTCGTCCCGGACAAGGCGGTCGCGTCCAAGGCGGTGCCCGTCCTCGAGCAGATTATCCGAACGGAGAAGGATCCCGAGCTCACGGACCGGGCCCGGATCGCTCTCCTGCGCGTCTCCCCCGAGAGCCTCAAGTCCTTCGAAAACCAGCGGTCCCCTAAGGACGAGCCCCGTATCCTCAGGATCCGGGTCTGGAAGAAGGGCCTGAAAGATCCCGTGGTCTCGCTCAACATCCCCTGGTCTCTCGCCGACCTGGCCCTCGGCGCTATGGACGAGGAAGATAAGGCCGCCATGCGGCGCAAGGGATACGACATCAACAAGATCATGAACGACCTGGCCAAATCCAAGGAAAAGCTCATCCGGATCGAGGCCGAGGACGGGTCGATTATCGAGATCTGGATCGAATAGACACGCAACCAAATGAATAAAGGAAAGAAAGGAGAATCAATTATGAAAAAGACAGCTGTCGCCATCATCGCGGTCATCGCCCTCACGTTTCTGGCCGCTCCGGCGCTGAGGGCCGAACGGGCCAACGATTTCCAGGCCATCCAGAAGGCCGTCAAGCAGAACCCGGCCTATGAAGAGGGCAAGGAAGTCAAATGGTTCAAGGTCTTCATCACCGACACGAAGACCGGCAAGGACAAAGTTCGGGTTACGCTACCCCTGGCCCTCATCGAAGCGCTCATCAAATGTAGCGACGACAAGGACATGAAATTCAAGGAGCACGGGTGCGACGTCGATCTCAAGGTGCTGTTCGCCGAACTGAAGAAGGTCGGCCCCATGGCCCTCATCGAGATCACCGACGAGGGTGCGCTCATCAAGGTCTGGCTCGAGTAAGCCCGCCGGCCGCCCGGAAATGGGGACGGTCCTGGTTTTTCCTGACTAGCCGAAGCAAGCATCGGCTCGATCAGAACGGGAAAACCAGGACCGTCCCCATTTTATTGGCTCGATCAGAACGGGAAAACCAGGACCGTCCCCATTTTATTTTCCCATTTTATTTACTTGATCTCGGCGCTGACCACCAGGATGAGGGCAGTGGTGGCTGAGCCGAGGCCGCTGACCCCCGCAACGAGGTAGCCCTTCTCTTTTAGGGTAACGTCCTTCGTGTCGATATAAACATAGTCAATGGTGTTCCGATAAGGATCCATTCCTATGAGTTTAAGCTGTTCTATGGAGATACTTCTTTTTCCGGGTTCTTCCCCCACAACCTTAGCATTGGAAACAACCACGTTCAGCTGGCGATTGGTGACCAGCTTAAAATTGTTCGGTCCTGAGTCTTCCCGCACCGTCACGAACGACGGACCGTCAACCTCATAGGTTTTGAAATTCCAGAGGGTTCTGAGTTCGTCCAGAACCCTATTCAATTCCTTGTTCTCGATCACTTCACTTTTTTCAGGGCTGAGGGCTCTGATCCACCCGATCCTCATGAACTTCCCTTCGATAACCTTCCCCATTCTATTTTGCATGAGCACCATGTCGAGGGCTTGGTCCCAAGGAATGTCTTTTAGGTCGCACGTGACCGTGCCCTGAATGTCCGGGTCAAAGATGACATTCAGGCCTGCGGATTCTGCCAGGTAAAGGATGACATCCCTGATGTCGGTTTGCTTGAATTTCAGGCTGACGAGTTTTCCGGTGTACTTTGCGGGAAAGTCCATGCTGGTGATGGGTCTCGCCGTTATTGTTCCTCCGGTCTTGGTCAGGTCGGCCGCGGACGTTTCCTGACCCGCCTTGTCCTTTTTCTCCTCCACTCGCTCGCGGGAGGCGCGGATAGCGAAAATCTGGAATTGGATCGTTTTCTTTTCTACGTCGAGCTTATTGAGCATTTCCTCGAATTTCGGAATCCGGCTACTCCAGATTTTTATGGTAACCATACTGTCGGAAAAGCTCGCGTCCTCGATAAAAATCCTGGTGGCCTTCAGCAGTTCCTCGGGTTTGATGTGTTTGAGGGCGTACGTCTTGATAACGAGATCTGGCATTCTGGAGGCCGGTTCTTGAGCAGCCGTTTTAGCCGGCTGTGCCTGATCGGCTTGGCCGGCATAACAGAGCGCGGAATTCGCACAAATCAGACAAAGACACGATAAGAGGATCAACCCCAAGAGAAATTGTTTCCGAATCATTTTTCTTACTCCTTCAAAAAGAGGTCACTAAATCCGGGAAATCCGGTTTTTGGACGAAGATAATCTTGATATTCTTATCCGCGATCTCGAATTCCGTGCGGATTTCGGAGATCTGAGTGGCCTCGCGGTGCCGGAACAATGGGATAATGAACAGAATGGCCAAAAGAACGACCGCCGCCCCTGACATGGACGTAAGGACGAGGAGATGACGGCGGAGATGACGCTTCCGCGGAAAAGCCCGCGCAGCCTCAGCAGCCACGCGAACCCTTTCTTCGACCGACGGAGGAATATTGCGCTCGACGCTCCGGACCAGCCTCGCTAATTCCTCGTCAAAACGGTCATGGTTTTCCATTTTCCTCTCCATAACGGTCCTTCAGAGCTTGCCTGGCGCGGTTCAGGATGAACTTCACGTTCCCCTCCCTGAGGCCCGTGATCCGGGAGATCTCGGAAATGCCGAAACCGCTGTCGTAGAAAAGGAAGAAGACTTCCTTGTGTTTCGGTTTCAGCCCGCCGGCGAATCGGTAGACTTCACGGACCAGATCGGGACGGACCCGTTCATCGGCGGCGATTAGCCGTTCCTCAAGGGGTAGCGAATTCCGGCGTTGCGCGTCTTTGAAGTGTCTTTTGACCTCGTTGTGGGCAATCGCGAAAAGCCAGGTGTTGAAACTCTTTTCCTTATTATAGGAATGGAAATACTTCAAACCCCGCAGGAGAGTCTCCTGAAACACGTCGTCAGCCTCCTCGGAAAAGGACAGGGATTTGTGAATGAAGTTATAAAGTTTCTGTTTATAAGGACCGGCCAATTCCCAAAACACGCTCGGATCGATGCTCAATTCCGCGGATCTTTCCATCGCCCGGGCATCGACTTGGGGCCGTCTGGTTTCTTGAAAATAGGCGAGTCTGGTATTTTCTATGGCCGTCTCATGGATCTTCCTACACTTAATATCTTTATCACCGGCGGAAGGTTAGATAAAGCCCCTTTTATAATGCGAACCGATCGGGACAGGACCCGCTTGACCATTTGGTAAATCGTTGACAACAATTCATGACCCCCATAAAATGGGAGGACCAGGAGGTGTCCGTGGGAAAGACGCTGACAGAGAAGACCCTCGGGCTCAAGGCCGGAAAAGACGTCCAGGCGGGCGAAGTCATCACGGTTTCCCCCGATTACGTCCTGTCCCACGACAATTCCGCGGCCATTATCCAGGAATTCAAGAAGATCGGGGTCAAGAACGTCCGTGCCCCTCAGAAAATCGTCATCGTCCTCGACCACATCGTCCCGGCATCGGACGAAAAATACGCCCAGAACCACAAATCCATACGGGAATTCGTGGCCGAGCAGGGGATCCCGAACTTTTTCGACATCAACTCCGGCATCTGCCACCAAGTCCTCCCGGAACAGGGGTTCGCCCTGCCGGGGAAGGTCATCGTCGGCAGCGATTCCCACACGCCGAGCTACGGCGCGCTCGGGGCCTTCGCCACCGGCATCGGCCGGACCGAGACGGCCTGCACCTGGGCGACCGACGAGATCTGGCTCCGCGTCCCGGAGACCATGCGGATCGATCTCATCGGCCGTCTACCTGCCGGCGTGTCCGCCAAGGACGTCAGCCTGAAGATCATCGGCGATCATGGCGCCGAAATGGCCAACTACAAGGCTGTCGAATTCGCCGGCCCCGCCGCGGGCGACTTCAGCATCGGGGCCCGGCTGACCATGGCCAACATGTCGGCGGAGATGGGCGCTAAGAACGGCTATTTCGCCCCCGACGAAAAAACCCTGGCCTGGCTCAAGGGGCGGGCCCGCGAGCCCTTCCGCGCCGTCGTCTCCGACCCGGACGCCCGCTTCGAGAGCGTCCTCGGCTATGACCTCTCAGCCCTCGAGCCCCAGCTGGCCTGCCCTCACACCGTCGATAACGTGAAGCCCG
Organism: Candidatus Aminicenantales bacterium; assembly: GCA_049513915.1. GTDB lineage: Bacteria > Acidobacteriota > Aminicenantia > Aminicenantales > Saccharicenantaceae > DATKJS01. Next base: position 4,884 of record JBEKVN010000028.1, read on the forward strand.
TGAGAGCGGTCCAGGGGAAAGCCATCCACCAGGTCCTCATCGGGACCTGCACCAACGGCCGGCTCGAAGACCTGGACGAGGCCGCCCGGATCATGAAGGGCCGGAAGATCCATCCCCGCGTCCGGGTGCTCGTCATCCCGGCCTCCTGGGAAGTCTACCGCGAGGCGCTTCGATCCGGAACTCTGGCCATCCTCGCCGACGCCGGCTGCGTCATCCTCAACTCGGGCTGCGGCCCCTGCCTCGGTGCCCACGAGGGGATCCTGGCCGCTGGAGAGGTCTGCGTCAGCACTTCGAACCGGAATTTCCAGGGCCGCATGGGGCACCGCGATTCCGAAATCTACCTGGCCTCGCCGGCCACCGCCGCCGCTTCCGCCGTCGAAGGCGTCATCGCCGACCCGAGGAAATACTTATGAGCAAAGGCCGAGTCTGGAAATACGGCGACAACGTCAACACGGACGTCCTCTATCCCGGTCGCTACACCTATCAGATCCTCCCGCCCGAGGAGATGGCCGGGCACGCCCTCGAGGACCTGGACGCGGAATTTGCCGCGAACGTCCGGCCGGGCGACGTCATCGTGGCCGGCAAGAACTTCGGCTGCGGGAGCTCCCGCGAGCAGGCCGCGGCCTGCCTGAAATACGCCGGCGTCCAGGCCGTCGTGGCCCGCTCGTTCGCCCGGATCTATTTCCGGAACGCTATCAATTTGGGGCTCCCGGTCGTCCAGTCCGAGGAAGCCTGTGCTTCGCTGGAGAAAGGTGACGAAGTCGAGATCGACTTTGCCGCGGGCGAGATCCGCTCGCCGCACGGGACATTCCACTTCCTGCCCCTCCCCGAGTCCGTCATCGGCATCCTTCAGGCCGGCGGGCTCCTCGAATACACGAAAAAAAAGCTCGCCGCGTCGTCCGCCGCGGCGGCCACGCCCAAATCCTGACGGAAGGAGTTATCCATGCCCAAGTACAAGATCGCCATACTCCCCGGCGACGGGGTCGGCAAGGACGTCGTCGAGTCGGCCATGATCGTCCTTGACAAGATCGGCCTCGACGCCGAATACATTTACGGCGACATCGGCTGGGAATTCTGGCGCCGCGAAGGAAACGCCCTGCCCGACCGGACCACCAAGCTCCTCAAAGAAACCGACGCCTGCCTGTTCGGGGCCATCACCTCCAAGCCTAAGGAGGACGCGGCCAAGGAGCTCGCGCCCGAGCTCAGGGGGAAAGGGTTGTCGTATTTCAGCCCCATCGTCCGCTTGCGTCAGGAGTTCGACCTCTACCAGAACCTCCGCCCCTGCAAGGCGTATGCCGGGAATCCCTTAAATTATAAGGAAGGGATCGACCTGGTCATCTTCCGCGAGAACACGGAAGGCATGTACGCCGGGGTCGAGTTTTTCCCCCTGCCCCGGGTCGTCCGCGACGCCCTCCTGACGAACCCCAAGATGAAGCGCTTCAAGGACGTCCCGGCCGACGAGATCGCCGTATCGACCCGGATCATGACCAAGGGGGCCTGCGCCCGGATCGTCAAGGCCGCCTTCGAGTTCGCCCGCAAGTCCCACCGGAAATCCGTGACGCTCATCGAAAAGCCGAACGTCCTCCGCGAAACCGGCGGCCTGATGCTCGACACGGCTCGCGGGGTCGCCAAGTCCTACCCGGACATCAAGTTCTGGGACGCGAACGTGGACGCCATCTGCATGTGGCTCCTCAAGAACCCGCACGACTACGACGTCCTCGTCGCCGAAAATCTCTTCGGCGACATCATCTCGGACCTGGCCGCCCAGCTCGTCGGGGGGCTGGGGTTCGCCTGCAGCGGCAATATCGGCGATTCGTACGGGGTCTTCGAACCCACCCATGGCTCGGCCCCGAAATACTCGGGCATGTACAAGGTCAATCCGATCGCGACCATCCTCGCCGCGAAGATGATGCTCGAATGGATCGGCGAGACCGCCAAGGCCGCCGTGATCGAAGAGGCGGTCGCGGCCGTTATCAAGGAAGGCCAGGTCCGGACCTACGACATGGGCGGCTCCTCGACGAGCTTGGACATCGGGCGGGCCGTGGCCGGCAAGCTCTGACAAGATGCTTATTCTCGCGGTCGATACGACGACCCCCAGCGGCTCCGTGGCCCTGCTCCGGGACGGGGACGTCCTCGGGGAGTTCGATCTCGAGTCGCCGTCGACCCATTCGGCCCGGCTCCTGCGGTCGGTCGATCTCATTCTGCAGGCCAATAATCTCGAAATCCAGGCGGTCGACGCCTTTGCCGTGGCCGCCGGCCCCGGCTCCTTCACGGGCATCCGCATCGGCGTCACCGCGGTCAAGTCCCTGGCCTTCGCCTCCGGAAAAATGGTCGCCCCGGTCTCCACGCTGGAAGCGCTGGCTTCGAAGGTCGCGGCCCCCCCGGTGCGCCTGGCCTGCCCCATCCTGGACGCGAAACGGGGCGAGATCTACGCCGCCCTCTTCGAGGTCCGGTCCGGGCGGCTCGTCGAGGCCATCCCCCAGGGGGCGTACGACCCGGACGCGTTTTTCGCCCGGCTGCCGGTTCACCGCGTCACCTCCTTCCTCGGGAACGGCCTCGCCCTCTACCGGGAGAAACTGCTGACTTATCTCCGAGACAAGGCCCGCTTTCCGCGCCGCTCGCCTTTTATTGCCGCCGAAATTGGACGGCTCGGCCACCGGGCCCTCCTTGAAGGCCGGGGTGTCGCGGCCCGTGACCTCGAGCCCCTTTATTTCCGCAAGTCCCAGGCCGAGGAGAAAAAAACCGCGTGAGCCCGGACGACGGACGCTTCTTTATCCGCCGGATGAAAGAGGACGATCTTCCCGCCGTCCGCACGATCGAGGCGCTTTCCTTTTCCAATCCCTGGAGCGACAGCACTTTTCTCGGGGAGATCCAAAACACGCCGGTGTCCTTTCCTTTGGTCGTCGTCCGGAAACCCTCGGACAAGGTCATCGGATACATCATTTACTGGCACATCCGCGAGGACGTCCAGGTCAACAACATCGCCGTCCACCCCGATTTCCGCGGGAAGGGGATAGGGGAGGCGCTCATGCGTCACGTCATCGAGAAGGTTCGCAAGAACGGGGCCACGTTCATGACCCTCGAGGTCCGGCTGTCGAACGCCGCCGCCGTAACGCTGTACAAGAAACTGGGGTTCGATATCCTGGGCACGCGGAAGAACTATTATACGAACCCCGACGAAGACGCCTACCTGATGGGCCTCGTCCTCGATCAGTAGTCCACGCGGATGAGGCAGAGCCCCTTGGCCGGGGCCGTGGGGCCGGCGAGCAACCGTTCCTTTCGCCGGAAAATTTCCTCTACGTCTTCCGGACTCATTTTCCCCGACCCGACCTCGAGGAGTGTCCCGACGATTGTCCGGACCATATAGCGGAGAAAGCCTTTGGCTTCGATAGTGTAGACGACCTCGTCCCCCTTTTTCCGGATCTCCGAGCGCCGGACGGCCCTCACGGGATCCCGCTCCCGGTTCGAGGAGAAGGCGGTGAAGTCGGCGCGGCGGATGAAGAGGGGAGCGGCGGCCCTCATGGCCCGGGGATCAAGCGGGTAGGGCCAGTGAAGGGCGTAACGAAAGTCGAAAGGGCTGACCTGCCGGGAGCGGACGATCCGGTATTGATATACCTTGGATCTGGCGCACTTGCGGGCGTGAAAATCCGGCTGTGCTTTCTCCAGGCTGATGATCCGGACGTCCCATGGCAGGACAGCGTTGAGGGCCCGGAAGAGGTCGCCGTCGGCGAGCCGCGTCGCACTCCCGAAATTGGCCGCCTGGGCCAGGGCATGGACACCCGCGTCCGTCCGTCCGGCGCCGTGGACCGTGGTTTTTTTCCTGGTGATTTTGAAGATCGCTTCCTCGACGGCACCCTGGACGGTCCGCTCCTCGGGCTGGCGCTGCCATCCCCGGAAATCAGTGCCGTCATAGGCAAGGACGAGCTTGTAGTTCTGCATGATGATAACGGTCAGCCGAGGGCCAGCTCGACCGCCTCCCCGGGGTCTCGGGCCGTCACGACCCCCTTGACGTCCCAGGTCCCGAGGCCGATGACCTTTATGCCGTAAATGAGGCCATAGGCGATCTCGGAGAGGGTCCCGTATTCTCCATCCACGGCGATGACCGCGTCCGCGTTCATCACGACGAGGGAATTCCGGGTGTAGCCGAGGCCCGTCGCGACGGGGATGTCGATCGAAGGGTTGGCGTCCCCGACGTCGGCGCCGGGCAGGATTCCGACGGTCAGGCCGCCCGCGGCGCGGGCGCCCCGGGCCGCGGCCTCCATGACCCCGCCGAGGCCGCCGCATACGAGCACGGCCCCCCGCTCGCCGAGCAGCCGCCCGACTTCGAAGGCTTGGTCGAGCGCGGCCCGGCCGGGCCGGCTCCCCCCGATGACGGCCACCCTTGTCCGTTGCCTGATATCGCTCATGAACGATCCTTTCCTATTCCGAATCCGGACGAGGGCTCATCCGGGCGGATGATCTTCTATTTCTTAACACAGGGCAGGCCGCCCTGGCAACCTCGTCCGACCGGAGGGGCGTACTCCGAAACTCCCGGGACGACTAAAACCAAATGGCATGGCAGGACCGCTATCTCCCTGGGAGGCGATTGACTTCGGGCCTTGAGTATGTTAAACATGGACGTCTCTTGAGGTGTATTTAGGCTATGGCCGTTGTCAACTTTGCGACCAAGAATTTGGCCGTCAAGATCGTCTACTACGGCCCGGGCCTGAGCGGCAAAACGACCAACCTCCGCTACATCTATTTCAAGCTCGACCCCGCCTACCGCGGCGAGCTGGTTTGTCTCGAAACGGACACCGAGCGGACGTATTTCTTCGACCTGCTGCCCATCAAGGCCGGCATGATCGGCGAGTTCAAGGTCCATTTCCAGCTCATGACGGTCCCCGGCCAGGTTTTTTACGAAGCGTCGCGGAAAAGCGTCCTCAAGGGCACGGACGGCATCATTTTCGTTGCCGACTCCCAAATCCCCCTCCTCGACGCCAACCTGGAGAATTTCGACGGCCTCCGTCGCAACTGCCTGCAGCACGACATCGACCTCAATAAGATCCCTCTCGTTTTTCAATATAACAAGCGGGACCTCAATTATCTGATCCCCGTCGAGACTTTCAATAACCTCTTGAACCCCCGGAAATGTCCCTATGTCGAGGCCGTGGCTATTAACGGGGTGGGCGTTTTCGAGACGCTCCGCGAGATCTCCAAGCTGACCGTCCCCGCAGTCCGGGAAAAGATTTTCGGCGAGAAGCCCCGCGAGGGGAAGAGCCACGAAGACCTGAACGACAGAGAGATCGAGAACCTCAAAGACGTCAAGCCATCGCCCAAGGACAACGTCGACTTCGTGCCTCCCGGCCAGGCGGACCCCATCCAGGTCACCAAGATCAAGGTCAAGTCCCAAAAAGACATCGAGGAGGAGCTCGAAAAGATCTCCCGGTCCTACAGCGAAAAGGCGAAATAAGCGCCGTCCTTCGCCCGCGGTTTTCCCCTCCGTGAAAAAATCCAGCCGCCGCGGCGTCTTTATCCTGGGGACGGATGCTGTTCAAAATCTCAAGCGCGGCGCTTCTCGGCATCGAGGGCTATCCCGTCGATGTCGAGGTGGACATCTCCGCCGGGCTGCCGGCGTTCGTCACGGTCGGGCTTCCCGACCCGGCCGTCCGGGAGAGCAAGGAGAGGGTCCGGGCCGCGCTCAAGAACTGCGGCTGGGACATCGAGGCCCGGAAGGTCACCATCAACCTGGCCCCCGCCGACCGCCGGAAAGAGGGCTCCGCGTTCGACCTCCCGATCGCCCTCGGATTTCTCGCCTACCTCGACGTCGTCCCCGGCGACCGGCTCCGGGATTTCCTGTTCATCGGCGAATTGGCTCTCGACGGCCGTCTGAAGCCGGCGCGCGGCATCCTACCGATCGCCCTGATGGCCGAGAGGCTGGGCTTCCAGGGGATCGTGGTTCCCAAGGCCAACGCGAGGGAGGCGGGACTCGTGCGGGACCTGCCGGTCTTCGGGCTCGACAACCTGGTCCAGGTCGTCCGGCTGCTCACCGCGCCCGGCGAGTTCACCCCATGCCGCTTTTCTCTGGACGACCTGGTGGCCGCCGCGCCGGAAGCGCTGGACTTCGACGAGGTCAAGGGACAGTATCATGTCAAGCGGGCCCTCGAGGTGGCCGCGGCCGGGGCCCACAACGTCCTCCTCATCGGCCCCCCCGGAGCCGGCAAGACCATGCTGGCGCGGCGCCTGCCGACCATCCTGCCTCAGATGACTTTCGATGAGATGATCGAGGTGACCCAGGTCTGGAGCGCCGCCGGCCTCCTCCAGGACACCGGCGCCGTCAGCCGCCGGCCGTTCCGGGCCCCGCACCACACGATCACCGACCCGGCCCTGATCGGCGGCGGGCTCGTCCCGAGGCCGGGGGAAGTGAGCCTGGCCCACCGCGGAGTCCTGTTTCTCGACGAGCTGCCCGAGTTCCGGCGGCGCGTCCTCGAGGACCTGCGGCATCCCATCGAGGACGGCCGGGTCACGGTCTCCCGGTCCGCGATGAGCGCCGTCTTTCCGTCCGCCTTCATGCTGGTGGCGGCCATGAATCCCTGCGAAGACGTTTTTCGCGGCATGGCCGGATCGAAGGGCGGGTGCACCGAGAGCGAGAAGGCCCGCTATTATTCGAAGATCTCGGGACCGCTTCTCGACCGGATCGATATACAGGTCGAGGTCCCGGAGGTCAAGTTCCGGGACATCGTTTCGCGGGAGCCCGCCGAGAACTCGGCGTCGATCAGGGCGAGAGTGACGGCGGCGCGGGAGAAGCAGTTGGCCCGCTTCAAGGGGCGGAAGATTTACGCCAACGCGCGTATGGGGCCGCGCGACATCAAGCGGCACTGCGCGATCCCGGAGGAAGCCGAGAGAATTCTCGAAATGGCCGTGACCCGGCTCGGCTTCAGCGCTAGGGCCTACGACCGGGTGCTCAAGGTGGCGCGGACGATCGCCGACCTCGAGGGGGTCGACGACATCTCGACCGTCCACGTTTCCGAGGCCATCCAATACCGGATGATGGACAAATTCCGGTGATTATTATGGTGACACACAACTAATTACCGAAATTGGCAGAGGCTCCTAATTAAGGTATTTAGTTGTGTGTCACCATAATTCCTGCTAGAATCGGAGCCTCATGCGCCCATCAGAGACGCGGACCCGGTCTTCCCATTCCCGCTCCTCCGCCCTTCCGGAAAAACCCTTTTAAGGAGAAACCATGGAACAAAACGTCAAGGTCTGTCAGCCCGTCGATAAGACGAAGATCGGCCTGCCGCGGATCCTAACCCTCTGGGACGTTATCATGATCGTCATCGGCGGCGTCGTCGGCTCGGGCATCTTTCTGTCCCCGTCCGAGATCGCCGCGGCCGTGCCCGCCCCCGTCCTCATGCTCGCCGTCTGGGTGGTCGGCGGCATGTTCAGCTTCTTCGGCGCCGTGGCCTTCGCCGAGCTCGGGGCGGCCATGCCCGAAGCCGGCGGGATCTATATCTACCTGAGGGAAGCCTACGGGCCGCTGCTCTCGTTCCTGTTCGGCTGGACGCTGTTCCTGGTCATCGACTCGGGCTCGATCGCGACGCTCGCCGTCGCCTTCTCCCATAACATCCTGCCGCGGTTCGTCGAGATGACCCCGCTCGTGAAGAAGCTCATCGCCGCCGCCTTCGTCGTTTTCCTCGGAATCGTCAATTATGTCGGCCTTCGCTGGGGCTCCCGGCTCCAAAACTGGACGACCTACCTCAAGACGGCCGCCATCGGCATCATCGTCGTGGCCGTCTTCTTCTTCACCAAGGGCCACGGGAACGTCAAGAATTTCGTCGAACCCAGCTCCGGCCCGTTCAACCTGCCGCTCCTCGGCGCGTTCGGGGTCGGCCTCGTCGCCTCGCTCTGGGCCTACAAGGGCTGGGAGGCGGCGACCTACAGCGCCGGCGAGGTCAAGAACCCGAAGCGGAACCTGCCCCTCGGCATCCTCATCGGCACCATCTCCGTCATCGTCCTCTATGTTCTGGCCAACCTCGCCTACCTTTACATCCTGCCGGTCGGCAAGATCGCCGCGTCCGAAGGCCGCGTCGCCCTCGACGTCATGCAGATCGTCAGCGGACCCTTCATGGCCTCGCTCATCACCTTCCTCATCCTCTTTTCCATCCTCGGCGCGGCCAACCAGAACATGCTGACGTCGCCGCGCGTCTATTTCGCCATGGCCCGCGACGGCATGTTCTTCAAAAAAATCGCCGAGTGTCATCCCAAATTCCTGACCCCCCATGTCTCGATCATGGCCATCACGTTCTGGAGTATCCTCCTGACCCTGACCGGGACCTTCAACCAGCTCTTCACCTACGTCATCTTCGGTGAATGGATCTTCTTCGGCATGACTGTTGCGTCGGTCATCGTCCTGCGCAAGAAAAGGCCGGACCTCGAGCGGCCCTATAAAACCTGGGGCTATCCCGTGACGCCGGTGATCTTTGTCATGGCGGCCATATACGTGGCCATCAGCGCTCTGATCGGCCAATTCAAGAATGCCATGGGCGGGCTTTTGATCATCATCATCGGGATCCCGGCCTACTTTTTCTGGAGGACCAGTCGCCAGGGGATCAAGCTGTCGATGGTCGGGATCGGCCTCGCCCTGGCAGCGGGCTTCGCCCGGTATTTCTTGCTGGCGACGTCGGTTGGGGTCATCCGATGGCTGGTTTATTGTGTCGGTGCGATAGGCATCATCATGATCCTCGTGGGACTGGCGATGGCCTCCAGGGATAAGAAGGAGAAAGCGGGGGTTGCCTGATCATAAAGCTTCCTTGCACGGATAGGGCATGAAATATTTCGTCTTCGGCCCGACCTATTTCATCCGTCTGGATGCCGGGGAAAAGATCATCGAGTCGCTCCGGTCCCTCTGTGAACAGGATAAAATCACGGCCGGATTTCTGAACGGGCTCGGCGCGGTCCGCGAAGCCGAGCTCGGCTGGTTCGACGGGGAGGCCAAGGACTACAGGGTTCTCCTCGTCCAGGAGCCCTGCGAGATCATCTCTCTCTACGGCAACGTCTCGGTCCTTAACAGCCAGCCGTTCCTCCACTGCCACATCGCCCTGGGGGGCGGCGCGTTCGGGGTCCGGGGCGGGCATCTCCGGGAGGCCGTCGTGTCGGCCACCTGCGAGATCACCCTCACGCGGTTTTTTGATGAGATCGGTAGAAAGAGGGACGAGGCCTCCGGCCTTTTCCTTCTCGATTTGAAACCGGAAGGGGACTGACCCCTCCGGCCGTTCATCTCGCGGCTTCCACCCTTCGGCCGTCTTTGACGACGACCTTCCCGCCCTTGAGGACATGGCGGACCGGGTTGGGGCCCAAGCGGTAAACGAGGGAGATATAATTCGAAATGTCCAGAAGGAGGAGGTCCATCCTTTTCCCCGGCTCGAGCGTTCCCACCTCGTGGTGACGGTCGATGGCATAAGCAGCGTTGGCCGTGCAGGCATTGACGGCCTCTTCGACGCCCAGCCCGAGGGTGAATACCCCCAGCTGGAGGACGAAAAGCATGGAGCTGAGGTGGGAGCTTCCGGGATTGAAATCGCTGGCCAGGGCGACGGCCGCGCCGGCGTCGACGAGCCGGCGGGCCGGGGCCCGCTTATCCATCATGAGAAAGAACGAAACGCCGGGCAACAGGATGGCCGCGGTCCCGCTCACGGCGAGCTTCTGGATCCCCGCCTCCGAAATGCTGATCAGGTGTTCCGCCGAGACCGCTCCCAGGTTGGCTGCGAGCTCGGCGCCTCCGATGGTGACGAACTCGTCGGCGTGGATCTTGATCTTGAAGCCCGCCTCCTTGGCCGCCCGGACGAGCGCGGCCGTTTCGTCCAGGGAAAAAACCCCGGGCTCGCAGAAGACGTCGAAAAATTCCGCCAGGTTCCGCCGTTTCACCTCGGGAACGAGGGTCTCGATGAGAAGCCGGATGTAGTCGTCCCTGCGGTCGCGGAACTCCGGCGGGACCTCATGGGCGCCCATGAACGTGGGGACGATGTCCACGGGATGGAGAGGGCCGAGGTCCTTCAGGACCTCGAGCTGCTTGATCTCGTCGTCGATGTTCAACCCATAGCCGCTCTTGGCTTCGGCGGTCGTCGTGCCGGTAAGAAGCATGTCGTCGAGCCGCCGGAGGCAGAGGGCGCGCAGTTCCCCGGCGGTCGCGGCCCGCGTGGCTTTGACCGTCGTCTGGATGCCCATGCCGGCGGCGGCGAGCTGCTGGTAGCTCCAGCCCTGGAGCCTCAGGCCGAATTCTTTCTCCCTGTTGCCGGCGAATGGGAGGTGGGTGTGGGAATCGACGAATCCCGGACACGCCACCAGTCCGCTGCCGTCGATCCATTCGGCGCCGGCCGCGACGCGGACCTCCTCCCGAAACTCACGCTCGGTCCCGACGAAGACGATCCTCCCGCCATCGGAGGCGACCCAGCCGTTCTCGATAACGCCGAGGTCACGGAGGGCCTCCTTCCGCTTGGGCACAGGACCCCGGCAGGTCAGGAGCTCCCGGCAGCCGGCGACGACGCAATCAGCCAATATCATGAGGCGTTTTTCTCAATGACGAATGCTTGGTCCTCCGGATGAAGGACGGCGTTTCGTAGGAATCCCACTGCTTGTCGCTGAATCCAGGCTCCCAGACCGGGGGGCCGCCCTTGGGTTCGAAGATGTAGGTCGGTGTGTCCTGCTGGACAGGGAAGGGGGGGGGCGTCTTGCGCGCCGGCGTCCGGGCGGGCGGCTCGACCGGACCGAGCGATTTCATATCGGTCTCCTCGAAGCCGGTCGCGATCACCGTCACCTTGACGGTGTCCTTCATGCTTTCGTCGATGACCGTGCCGAAAATGATGTTGGCTTCGGGGTCGGCCAGGCTGTGGATGAGTTGGGAGGCCTTGGAAACCTCGTGCAGCGTCATGTCGCGGCCGCCGGTGATATTGATCAGGACGCCGTGGGCGCCCTCGATAGACGTGTCCACGAGGAGCGGGCTGGAAATGGCTTTTTGGGCGGCGTCGACGGCCCGGTTCTCGCCCGAAGCGAGGCCGGTGCCCATGAACGCGACGCCCATGCCCTTCATGACGGACTTGACGTCGGCGAAGTCCAGGTTGATCAGCCCGGGCTTGGTGATGAGGTCGGAGATGCCCTGGGCCGCCTGGCGCAGGACGTCGTCGGCCATGCGGAAAGCGTCCTGGATGGACGTATTGAGGTTGACCGTCTGGAGGAGCCGCTCGTTGGGGATGGCGATGACCGTATCCACGGCCGACTTCAGCTCCCGGAGACCTTCCTCGGCCTGCTTGGCCCGCACCCGGCCCTCGAACTCGAAGGGCAGGGTGACGATGGCGATCACGAGCATGTCCATCTCGGCGGCCAGGTTGGCGATGATCGGCGTCGATCCCGTGCCCGTGCCGCCTCCCAGGCCGGCCGTGAGGAAGACCATGTCGGCGCCCTGGAGGAGTTCGATGAGCCGCTCGGTGTCCTCCATGGCGGCTTGCTTGCCGACCTCCGGCCGGCCGCCCGAGCCGAGGCCCTTGGTCAGCTGATTGCCGATCTGGATCTTGAGCCGGGCCCGGTTGCTGTTGAGGGCCTGCAGGTCCGTATTGACGGCGATGAACTCGACGCCCTGGACCCCGTGGTCGATCATGCGGTTCACGGCGTTCCCGCCCCCCCCGCCCAGCCCGACGACCTTGATTTTAGCCCCGATGTGGTCCTCGACCAGGTGAAATTTCAGTCTGCTTCCGTCGTCACTCATGATGGCCTCCTTATCCTTCCTTGAACCAGTCTTTGAACTTGGCCCAACCGCCTTTTTTTCTGTCCCTGGACAGGCCCTTGCCCTGCCAGGTATGAAAACCGTAAAGGGTGAGTCCCACCGATGTCGCGAAATCCGGCGTCGAAACCCTGTCGACCAAGCCGCCGACGCCGCTCGGGTCGCCCCGCCGCACCGGCAGGTCGAAGATCTCCTCGGCGACCTCTTCGAGGCCCTCGAGCAGGGCCGTGCCGCCCGTCAGGACGATTCCGGAGTTCAGGGATTTGTCGTAACCCATCCGCTTGATGTCGGAGTCCACGAGCCGGAAGATCTCCTCGGCCCGCGGCTGGATGATGTCGGCCAGGAGCTGGCGCGACAGGACCCGCGGCTTGCGGCCCTTGCCGACCGAGGGCACCTCGATCGTCTCCTGCTCCTCGACGAGCGGGCCGGCGACGCAGCCGTATTTCTTCTTGATCTTCTCGGCCTCGGGGATGGGCGTCCGGAGGCCGACGGCGATATCGTTGGTGAAGTTGTCCCCGCCGATGGGGATGGTCGAGGTGTACCACAGGCTGCCCCGCTCGAAGATGGCCACCTCCGTCGTTCCGGCGCCGATGTCGATGAGGCCGACGCCGAGCTCCCGCTCGTCGTGGGTCAGGATCGAGTAGGCTGTCGCGATCTGGTTCAGGACGATCTCCTCGATGCCGATCCCGGCCCGCTCGATGCAGCTCTTAAGGTTCTGGATGGAGGTCAGCGCGGCGGTGATGATGTGGACATTGACCTCGAGCTTGATGCCGCTCATGCCGGCCGGGTCCTTGATACCATCCTGGTCGTCGACGATGAACTCCTGCGGGATGATGTGGATGATCGTCCGGTCGGGGGGGATGGGGATGGCCTTGGACTGGTCGACGACCCGTTTCACGTCCTCGCGGGTGATCTCCCGGTTTTTTCCGGAGGCGGCGACGACTCCCCGGCTGTTGAAGCTTTTGATGTGGGCGCCGGAGATCCCGAAGAACGCCGAGCCGATCTCGACCCCGGCCATGAGCTCCGCTTCCTCCTGGGCCTTCTTGATGGCCACGGTCGTCGCGTCGAGGTCCACGACGACGCCCTTGCGGAGGCCGCGGGAGTCCGTGGTACCGATCCCGATGATCTCGATCTTCCGCTCATCGGTGATCTCCCCGATGATGGCGACGACCTTTCTCGTCCCGATGTCGAAGCCGGTGACGTAGCTGCTTTTGGCCATTAGTCGGCCTCCTTTTGAGACTTGGACTGCGGCGGGTTCGCGGGCGCCGGATCCTGGGGCCGGACGATGATCCGGTCCTCGAGCCTGAGGTCCGCGTATTCGAGGGGCCCGAACCGGCCTTCCAGGTCCTCGCGGCAGGCGGCGAAGCGGTCGAGCTTGTCCCGGACGGGCGGGCCGTCCACGATGAGCCGGGTCGGGTCGTCCCGGAATTCGAGCGTGATCCGCCCGTCATCGGAGCATTCGATGGACAGGAGCCGCGCCCTCTCGGCGGGCGTCAGGTCCTCGAGGCAGGCCCGGGCGGCCTGCCACTTTTCCGGGTAACGGTCGCGGAAGGCGCCCTCGTCCCGGACGACGGGGCAGGCCCACGCGTCCGCGGCCGCCGGGGCCTCGAGCACCAGCCCGTCCTTATCGACGAGGGCCAGCCCGCCTTTGTCGAGCAGGGCGAAGGGGACCCGCTCCACGACTTCGATCTTGAGGGTCGCTGGGAAAATTTTCTGGATCCGCACGTCCTCGATCCACGGATGCGCCTTGATCGCCGTCCGGAGGGCCGGGAGGTCGCAGAGCAGGATGTTGCCGAGCGGCCGGACCTTGAAGAACCGCTCGAGGTCCTGCCTCACAGACGCCCGGCCGCACCGGAGCTCGATTTTCCGGATCGTCAGGTCGTCCCATGAGATCAGGAAGAGATAGGCCCGGTCGAGGGCGAAAAAGAAGCCGGCCAGGAGGGCGAACATCGCCAGGACGTGCGCCATCCGGAGAGATCGCCTCTTGAGGCTGCCCTTGAGGGCCTTGGCCCGGCGCTTCCGCTGAAAGACCAGCGGCTGGTCGGCGAAGGAGATCCCCCGTCCGCCGGTCCCGTGGTCGATGAGCGTGGCCATTTTAGGTCCGGGCCTCCAGCCTGTCAATGATCTCCGGGATGATCCGGTTGACGTTGCCCGCCCCGAGGATGATGACCATGTCGTTCGGGGCCGTGATCTTTTCGAGAAGGGCGGGGATTCTCTTGAGGTCGGGTTCGAAGCAGGCATGCCGGTGCCCGAACTGCCGGATCTCGTCGAAGAGGGCTTCCCCCGTCGCCCCCGGGATGGGGTCTTCGCCCGCAGGATAGATCTCGGTCACGATGAGCACGTCGGCCTGGTTGAAGGACGTGGCGAACTGGGTCATGAGCTTGGAGAGACGGGTGTAGCGGTGGGGCTGGAAGACGGCCACGACCCGGCGGGTCCAGCCGCGCCTCGCGGCCTCGAGGGTGGCCCGGATCTCGGTCGGGTGATGGGCGTAGTCCTCGATGATCATGATGTCCCGGACGGTTTTCCGGTGCTCGAACCGGCGGCCCGTTCCTGTGTAGCCCGCCAGGGCCTCGAGGATCGTTCCGGCCGGCATCTCGAGGTCGAGGCCGACGGCGATGGCGGCCATGGCGTTGAGGATGTTGTGCGCGCCCGGGACCTGGAGCCTGAGTTCGCCGAGCTTTTTGCCTTTATGGAAGAGCACCGAGGAACTTCGGAACCCCTCGAATTCGAAGTCGCGGGCGTAGATGTCGGATTGGGCCGAGTAGCCGTAGGTGATGACTTTCCGCTCGATCGCCGGGATGATGCCCTGGAGGTTCGGGTCGTCGAGGCAGAGGATCACGGGACAGTAGAAGGGCACCTTGTTGGCGAAGTTGACGAAAGTCTTCTTGATGTCGTCGAGGCTCTGGTACTGGTCCAGGTGCTCCTCGTCGATGTTCGTCAGGACGGCGATGAAAGGGGACAGGAAGAGGAAGGACCGATCGCTCTCGTCCGCCTCGGCGACGATGAAGTCCCCCGCGCCGAGCTTGGCGTTGGCGCCGATCGTGTTCAGGCGTCCGCCGACGATAATGGTCGGGTCGAACCCGCCCGCCTCGAGGACCAGAGCCGTCATGGAGGTCGTCGTCGTCTTGCCGTGGGATCCGGCCACGGCGATGCCGTATTTCATGCGCATGAGCTCGGCCAGCATCTCCGCCCGGGGGATGACCGGGATCAGGCGGGCCCGGGCCCTCTGGACCTCGACGTTGTCCTCGCGGACCGCCGAGGAGATGACGACGACGTCCGCCGCTTTGAGGTTCTCGGCCTTGTGTCCGATGGCGATGTCGGCGCCCAGCCGGGCCAGCCGCTGGGTGGCTTCGTTTTCCTGGAGGTCGGAGCCCGAGACCTTGTAGCCCAGGTTGAGGAGGACCTCGGCGATCCCGTTCATGCCGGTCCCGCCGATGCCGACCATGTGGATGTGGTTGAGCTTGCGGTAGCCTTTTTTCGTCATGAGCGCTGCTCCTGGCCGTTCCCCGACATGAGGGAGAGGCAGAGGCCGGCGATTTTTTCGGCCGGGTTTTCGATCCCGAGAGCGGCCAGTTTCTTTTCCATGGCGTTGAGATCCGCCGGGCTGTTCATGAAATGGAAAAGCCGGCCGGCCAGGACTTCCGGCGTCAGCCGGAGCTCGGGGATGACCTCGGCCCCGCCGACGGCCTCGAGCTCGCGGGCATTGAGCGTCTGGTGGTCTTCGGCCGCCCCGGCGAAGGGGACCAGGATCGCGGCTTTGCGCGCGGCCATGATCTCGGCCAGGGTCGTCGCCCCGGCGCGGCTGACGACGAGGTCGGTCCGGCCGAATGCGCCGGGCATGTCCGTAATGTAGGGAACGACCTCGGCCCGCTCTTCGCAGCGGGAAGCCCGGTATCTCGCCGTCACCCACTCCAGGTCCTTGGTCCCGGTTTGATGCGTGATACGGAACCCGTCCCTGGTCGGGGCGAGGAGGGGAAGGGCCGCCGTCATTTTTTCGTTGAGGAAGCGGGAGCCCTGACTGCCGCCGAAAACCAGCACCGAGAGTCCCTGGACCCTTGGCTTCGCTCGAAGTGCGTAGAATTCTTCCCGGACCGGGTTGCCGAGACAGACGCCCTTGCCCTTGAAATAGGGGAGGGAGCTCGGGAAGGCGACGACCGCCTTGCGGACCCACCGGCCGAGCAGCCGGTTGGTGAATCCCGGACGGGCGTTCTGCTCCATGATGAGCGTTGGGATGCCGAGCCACGACGCCAGCAGGACGATGGGGCCGGAGCTGAATCCGCCGACGCCGATGACCAGCCGGGGCCTGGTCCGCCGCAGAATGGCGAGCGATTGCCCGAAGGCCACGGAAAGCACGGCCATGGATTTCAGGCTCTTGAATCCCCGCCCCTTCAATCCCTCGATCTTGATGGGGATGAACTGGACCCCGTGGTCGTCCATGATCTTCTTTTCGACGTCGCGGTGGGTCCCGACGTAGGTGAGCTCGATCGTCCGGTCCAAGTCCTGGAGCTTGCGGCCGACGACGAGGGCGGGGTAGAGGTGCCCGCCCGTGCCGCCCCCGCTGATGATGACCCGGCGTCCGCTCATTTCCCCACCTCGGCTCCGTTTTCGCCGCGGATTTTGCTGATATGGAGGAGCAGGCCCACGGCGGCAAGGCTGCAGACCAGGGACGACCGGCCGTAGGAAATGAGCGGCAGGGGAATCCCCTTGGTCGGCCCGAGCCCCAAAACGATCGTGATGTTCATGAGCGCCTGGGCGACGACTGCGAACGTGACGCCGGCCGCGATCATCCTGTGGATCGGGTCGGGCGCCCCGAGCGAGATCCGGATGCCCCTCCAAAGGAACATGAGATACAGGGCGAGGGTCAGGACCGTCCCCGCGAGCCCGGTTTCCTCGCCGAGGATGGCGTAGATGAAATCGGTGTGGGCGAAGGGGAGAAAATAGAGCTTCTGGGTGCTTTGGCCGAGGCCGACGCCGACGAGCCCGCCGGCCCCGACGGCGATTTTCGACTGGTCCACCTGGTAGTAGCTGCCCAGGGGATCCTTGGACTGCGTGAAAAAGCCCTGGACCCGGCTCATCCGGTAGGGGGCGGAGAAGAGGAACAGGGTGAACAGGATGAGGAAGGCCGCGCCCAGGACGAGGAAGTTTTTAATTTTGACACCGCCGATATACAGCATCAGGCAAGCCATTCCTGCCAGGACGATGGCCGTGCCGAAATCGGGCTCCATCAATACGAGAAACACCGTGGCGATGAGGACGCCGAGGGGAAGCGCCAGGGTCTTCCACTCGTTCAGCCGGTCCTTCCGGCTCTCGCAGTACCACGCGAAAAAGAGGATCAGGCTGAGCTTGGCCAGCTCCGACGGCTGGAACCGGAAACCGAAGAATATGACCCAGCGGTTGGTGTGGGCCACGGTGGGCATGGCCAGGCAGAGCGTCAGGAGAAAAGCGGAGACGCCCAAGAGCCCGTAGATGAAGAGCGGGTGCAGGTAAAAGGACTTTCTGATCGAAAGGAGGAGGACGATCAGGAGAAAGCCGGCCGCGGCGCCGACGAGCTGCTGGATCAAATAGTAGGCCATCTGATGGTGTGTTTCTTCGGCCACGTATCCCGAGGAGCTGAAAACCATGATCACGCCGACCGCGACCAGGGCCAGGGCGACCAGGAAGAGCGGGATGTCGAAGCCGATTCGCCTGTATGCGCGCATGGACCTAGCTTCCCTTCCTCCCGTCCCGTCCGGCCAGCCTTCGGACTTCGCTCTTGAACGTCCGGCCCCTCTGCTCGAAGTTCTTGAACATGTCCCAGCTCGTGCAGGCCGGGGCGAGAAGGACGACGTCCCCGGCCCGGGCCTTTTCAAAGCCCAGGCGCACGGCCTCCCGGTAAGTCGAGGCGCTCGCCAGCGGGACGGTCCCCCGGAGGGCGGCCTCGATTTTGCCGGCGGCCTCGCCGATGAGGACGACGGACCTCGCCCGAGACCTGACGGCCCGGCGCAGGAGTGTGAAGTCCGCGCCCTTGTCCCGGCCGCCCAGGATGAGGACGATTTTGCGGTCGAAGCTCGCCAGGGCCTTGAGCGTCGCGTCCACGGTCGTCGCTTTTGAATCGTTGACGAAACGGACCCCGCGATAGGTCAGGACGTCTTCCAGCCGATGCTCCAGGGCCTTGAAGCTCAGCACGGAGCGCCGGATGCCCGCCGCGGGCACTCCGAAGAGATGCCCGACGAGGGCCGCCGCCATCACGTTCTCCTGGTTATGCGCCCCGGGAAGCGGGATGTGGGACGTCCCGATCAGCCTCTCCTCTTTCCCGTCGCGGAGGACGATCCAGCCGCCGGCGAGCGCCGCGCCCCGGGCCGGCCGTCTCTTCCGGCTGAAGGCGTAAACCCGGGCGGCGGATTCCCGGGAAAGACTCCAGACCCGGGGATCATCCCGGTTGAGGATCACTGCGTCGGACCCGCCCTGCCTGAGGAAGAGTTTCTTCTTGGCGTCGAAATACGCCTCGAACGTTTTGTGCCAGTCGAGGTGGTTCTGGGAGATGTTGAGGAAGGCGGCGACATCCGCCTTGAACGTGTCTGCGTATTCGAGCTGGAAGCTCGAGATCTCCGTGATATAGATGTGGTCGTCCCGGCTTTTCTCCACGAAGGATACGAGCGGCGTGCCGATGTTCCCGGCCAGGTGGGCCTTGAGGCCGGCCTCCTTCAAGATCTTATGGGCCAGGGTCGTGGTCGTGGATTTTCCGTTGGAGCCCGTGACCGCCGCGATCTTCCCCTTGAGAAACCGGTACGCCAGTTCGATCTCGGAGATGACAGGGATTCCCTTCTCCCGGGCCGCCATGATCTCCGGCAGGGGAGGGACGCCCGGGCTGGGAATGATGAGGTCGGCGTCGAGGAAGGAGGCCAGCTTGTGCCCTCCCGTCTCGAACGAAATGCCCCGCTCTTTCCAGGGCTTGATCCTGGCCGCGAGGTCCGCCTCGGGTTTTTTCTCCGTGACCAGGACCCGGGCGCCGCGCGCGGGCAGGAAGCGGCAGAGGGCCTCGCCCGTCCGCTCGAAGCCCACGATGAGAATCTTCTTGTCGCGCAGTTCCATGTCTATCTCAATTTCAGGGTCGACAGGCTGAGCAGGGCGAAGATGATCCCCACGATCCAGAACCGGATGACGATCTTCTCTTCCTGCCAGCCCGAAAGCTCGAAATGATGATGGATGGGGGCCATCTTGAACATCCGCTTGCCCCCCGACACCTTGAAATACGAGACCTGGAGGAGCACCGACAGCGCTTCCAGGATGAAGACGCCGGCCAGCGCGAAAAGCAGCAGCTCCTGCTTGATGAGAATGCTGATGATGGCCAGGCTGCCGCCCAGGGCGAGCGCGCCGGCATCACCCATGAAGACCTGGGCCGGATGGGCATTGAACCACAGGAACCCCAGGCAGGCCCCGGTCAGGGCGCCCGCGAAAACCGTCAATTCGGCCGCGGGCCGGACGCGGGCGATGTTCAAGTACTGCGACCAGAGGGCGTGCCCCGCCACATAGGTCAGGGCCGTCAGGGCCGTGGCGCTGATGAGCGTCAGCCCGATGGCCAGTCCGTCGAGTCCGTCGGCCAGGTTCACGGCGTTCGATGAGCCGACGAGGATGAATATGATCCAGGGCAGGTAGAACCAGCCCAGGTAGGGGGTCCAGAGCTTGAAGAAGGGCGGAAAGAGCCGCAGGTCGAAGTGCCGGAGCGGGCCGAAATTGTTGAGGCCGAGATAGAGGAGGATGCCGCCGATCACCGCGGCCAGAAGGATCTGCAGCCCCAGCTTCGTGAAAACGCCCAGGCCCAGAGATCTTTTTTTCCGGACCTTGAGCAGGTCATCCACAAAACCGATGAGTCCGAAGAAGACCATGGTGGCCATGCCGATCCAGACATAGACGTTGCCCAGGTTTCCCCAGAGAAGCGTTGTTACGAGGGTCGTCCCGATGATGAGAAGGCCTCCCATCGAGGGCGTTCCCTTTTTCGCGTAATGGGACTGGGGCCCGTCGCTCCGGATTTCCTGGCCGATCTGGCGCTTTTTCAAGAGCCGGATGAGCCAGGGGCCGAGGATCCAGCTCAGGGCAAGGGCCGTCATGCCGGCCAGGGCGGTCCTGACCGTGATGTATCCGAAGACCCGGAAAAACGAGACGTAAGTCTGCAGGGGGACGAGAAGCCAGAACAGCACGGTTTACTCCTTTCCCCGCTTTTTGAGCTTTTCCACGAGGACTTCCATGCGCATGCCCCGGGACCCCTTGACCAGCACGAGGTCGCCGTCGCGGACGATATCGTTGATGTGCCCCGCCGCGGTCGCGGCATCGGGAAAGGTCAGGATGCTTTTCCGCGGGAGCCCGGACGTCGCCGCCTCTTCCGCGATGTGGGCGGCGAGAGGGCCGACGGCGACCAGGACGTCCCAGCCCCAGCGGGCCACGGCCGCGCCCGCCTGGCGGTGGAACTCCCGCTCGTCCTCCCCGAGTTCGAGCATGTCGGCGAGGACGGCGACTTTTCTCGAAGCGGAGAGAGAGCCGAGGCTCTTCAGCGCCGCCTCCAGGGCCCGGGGGTTGGAGTTGTAGGAATCGTCGCAGAGCCGCACTCCGCCGCCGAGCCCGACGAGAACGCCCCGCATGGAGGACGGTTTGAGGCTGGCGATTTTTGGCCGGATCTCGGCGAGCGTCAGGCCGAGGGCCCGGCAGACGGCGGCAGCTGCCAGGAGGTCCGGAACGAAGGACTCGTTGACAAAGGGAAAATCGGCCTCGGCTTTTTCGTCCGCGGAGGACAGGATGAAC
The DNA here is from genome assembly GCA_049513915.1 of Candidatus Aminicenantales bacterium. Classification (GTDB taxonomy): domain Bacteria; phylum Acidobacteriota; class Aminicenantia; order Aminicenantales; family Saccharicenantaceae; genus DATKJS01. The sequence continues at coordinate 25,411 of JBEKVN010000028.1, forward strand.
TCCAGGCCTTCGTACCCCCGGCGGCGGATGGCTTCGGCGCGCACGTCGCATTCCGGTCCCAGGCCGAACGTCACCCGGGGGCCTTTCCAGTCCGCCGCGATCTTCAGGACGAGGGGAGAATCCCCGTTGAGGACGGCCGTGGCCCCTTTCCCGGCGCCGTCAAGGATTTCTTTCTTGGCCAGGGCGATCTCCTCCATCCCTTTGAAGAACTGGAGGTGGACCGGGTGGATGTTCGTAATGACCGCGACGTCGGGCGGCGCTATGGCGGTCAGCGCCCGGATCTCGCCGGGGGCGCTCATGCCCATTTCGAGGACCGCGACCTCGTGCTGCCTCTCGAGCCGGAGCAGAGACAGGGCCAGCCCGAGACGGTTGTTGAAGTTTCCCTGGGATTTCAGGACGCGGAAGCGGCCGGATAAGAGCTCGGCCGCGAATTCCTTGGTCGTCGTCTTGCCGATGCTTCCCGTGATGCCGACGATGCGGGCCGGATTTTCTTCGAGGACCGAGCGGGCCAGCGCTTGAAGGGCCGCGACCGTATCCTCGACTTCGACCAGCCCGAACTGCGGACCCGGGACGGACACGGCCCGCGAAACGACGGCCCCAGCCGCGCCACGGCCGGCGGCGGCGGACACGAAATCATGCCCGTCCCTCCGGTCCATGATGGCGAAGAACAACTCGCCGGGAACGGTGAGCCGGGAATCGATCCCGTAAGCCCCGAACGTCAAGTCCGGCGAACCCTGCAGGATCCGGCCCCCCGTCCTCCGGGCGATGTCCTCGAGCCGCAGTTCCGCCATCGTCAGGAGGCCTCCATCCCGGCCAGGATGTCACGGATGACTTCGATATCGCTGAAATGGATCGTCCGGTCCTTGAAGATCTGGTAATCCTCGTGCCCCTTGCCGGCCACGAGGACATAATCGCCCTTGTTGACCATGGCCAGGGCCCGGGCGATGGCCTCCTTCCGGTCCGGCACGACTTCGTAAGTCCTGGCGGCCTCCTTGGCGAAACCATTTTCGATCGCGGCGATGATCTCCAGCGGATCTTCATTCCTGGGGTTGTCTGACGTGATGATCGTCCAGTCCGCCAGCCGGGCGGCCACCCGTCCCATGCGCTCCCGCTTCTCCCTGTCCCTGTTGCCGCCGGCGCCGAAGACGAGCACGAGTCGGCGCGGCTTGAACTCCCGGGCCGTGGCGAGGAGGTGCTCGAGGGCGTTGTCCGTGTGGGCGTAATCGACGACAATGTGGATGCCGCGTGAATTATCGACCTTTTCAAAGCGGCCGGGGATGCCCTTGAGGGCGGCGATGCCGGCGGCGATGGCCTGCGGAGGCACGTTGAGGGCCAGGGCGGCGGCGGTGGCGGCCAGGATGTTGTAGACGTTGTGTTTTCCCACCAGCCGGGAGTGGATGTTCAGGACATTTCCAGGGTGAGCGATCTGGACGTTCATCCCGTCATCGGTCAGGCTGGATTTCACGCCCCGCACAATGGCCGCGGGCTCGAGCCCGAAGGTGATGGTCTTCATGGGAAGTTCGGCGATGAGCCTCTGGCCCCAGGGATCGTCCATGTTGACGACGGCCGCGCTTCTTTTGTGGTTGAGATAAAACAGCTTGCGCTTGGCCTCGAAATAGGTCTCCATGGTCCGGTGGTAGTCGAGGTGCTCGCCCGTCAGGTTCGTGAAAACGGCGATGTCGAAGCTCACGCCCCAGACCCGTTTCTGGTCCAGGGCGTGCGAGGAAACTTCCATCAGGCAGTGCGTGGCTCCGGCGTCCAGCATCTTCCGGAGCATGGCCTGGAGATCGGAGGACTCGGGCGTCGTCCGCGCGGCCTGCACCTGAAGGCCGGGCCCGCGGTATTCGATGGTCCCGAGAACGCCGGGGGAACCCCCGGCGGCCTTCAGGATCTCTTCCAGGATGTACGTGATGGTCGTTTTGCCTTTGGTCCCGGTGATGCCCACGACTTTCAGACCGTCCGAAGGGTGGCAAAAAAAGTTGGCCGACCCGAGCGCCAGGGCTTCCCGGGCGTCCGCGACCTGGGCCCAGGCCAGCCGCCAAGCGGGCGGTTTCGGCCACGAGGACAGGACGGCGACCGCCCCGTTGGCCTCGGCTTCGGCCACGAAATCCATCCCATTCCGGGTTTCGCCCTTTAAAGCAGCGAAGAGGAACCCGGGCTTGACGGACTTGGAGTTGTAGGCGATCCCCAGGATCTCCTCATCCCCGGTCACACCGGCGGCGAGGACCGTGAGGCCCTGGAGAACGTCCCGCAGCTTCATGGCTTTCCCTTCCCCCGCAGATCTGCCGTGATCGCGGCGTCCTTCGGCGGGCGCTCCGGCGCCAACCCCAGGTACCGGAGAACCTGGCTGGCGATGTCCCTGAACACCGGGGCGCACACCTGGCCGCCGTAGTAGAAACCATCCTTGGGGTCGTCGAGGACGACGATCATGGAGAGGACGGGCCGCCGGGAGGGGACGAAGCCGACGAACGAGGCCGTGTGGCGCTTGCCCGTGTAGACTTTGAGAACATGGTCCAGCTGCTGGGCGGTGCCCGTCTTGCCGGCCGCCCAGAATTCGTCCATTCGGCCGAGTTTCGCGGTCCCTTCCTCGACGACTTTCTCGAAGATCCGGCCGGTCAGCTCCTCGGCCAGGCCTTCCTCGAGGACCTTCTCGTCGGGCGGCGGTCCCTGCACGGCCGAGCCCGGAAACCCGGGCGACTTCCGGACGACGTGCGGCCTGACGAGTTTCCCCCGGTTGGCGAAGACGTTCATGGCCCGCACCATCTGCAGGGGAGTCACGGTGATTTCGTAGCCGATGGCGATGTGGGGCTGGGAGATAACCTTGTTCCACTTGGCGACGGGCTTGACCTGGCCGGGTTCCTCGGCGGGCAGGTCGACGCCCGTCCTGCCGCCGAACCCGAATCTTCGGATCATGCCGTAGAAGTCGTCCTGGGCGATCCTCGAGGCGAACTTGACCGTCCCGACGTTGGAGGAATCGATGAGGATCTTGCTGAAGGTCAGGACGCCCATGCGCTCGTGGTCGCTGATCGTCAGGGGGCCGACCTTGATGAAACCGGCGGTGCAGTCGAAGAGCTCGTTATAGCCGACGAGGCCCTTTTCGACGGCCGCGGCCGCGGCCACGATTTTGAACGTCGAGCCCGGTTCGTAGCTGTAGCCGATCGCCCGGTTCATCCAGGCGCTCTTCGATTCGGTGTATTCGTTCACGTCGTAGGTCGGATAATTGGCGAGGGCCAGGATGTCTCCCGTCGCCGGGTCGAGGACGATAACCGTCCCGCTCGTCGCGGAATATTCTTCGACGGCCCGCGCGAGCGCCCTCTCGGTGATGTACTGGATGGTCGCGTCGATCGTCAGGACGATGTCCCGTCCGGCGACCGGCGGCTTGGTCACCTGGTCCTGGTAGCTCCGTTTCTTGTTGTCCTTGAGGGTGATGCGCTGGCCGTCCTGACCCTTGAGGACGTCGTTATAGCGGTATTCGACGCCCGCCTGGACGGTCTCGTCGGCGTTGACGCCGCCGAGGACCTGCGCGCAGAGCGACGCGTGCGGATAATAGCGCCGGCTCTCCTCGTCGAACCCCACGCCGGCGAGATGGAGGTCCCGGACGCGGGCCGCGTCCTCCGGGGGGACCTGCTTCTTGACGTATGTGAAAGAGTCGTTGTCCTTCAGGCTTTTGAGGACGTCGGCGACATTCTTTTCCGAGAGCCCGAGGACGGCCTGAAGCCGCCTCACCTTGTCATTTTCCTGGGCGGGCGTTTCCTTCTCGACGGGGCTCAGCTTGACGTTAAAGACGGGCAGGCTGGAGGCCAGGACCGTGACGTTGCGGTCCAGGATGTTTCCCCGGCGCGCCCGCACGGTGACCTTCGCCTGGCTCTGCTTCTGTGCGCGGGTCTTGAGCGCGGGATGCTCGACGACCTGAAGCTCGACCAGCCGGACAAGCAGGATCGCGAACCAGGCCGTGAGGATGAAGCTCACGACCAGGGTCCTTTTCCGGATATCGCCCTCGTGGTAGGTCCTCATGTATCCCCGGCCTCAGCGGGAGGCGGGCTTGTCCTTGTAGATGATTTCGCCCGTCCGCGGGTCGACGAGACCGAGGTCGGCCCTGGCGATTTTGTCCACCCTGGCGGGCGTGAGCAGGGCGGTTTTTTTGAGCTCCAATTTCAGGATGTCGTCCCGGAGGGCCTTGATGTCCGCCTCGCGCTGCCCGATCTCGATGCCCAGGTGGACGGCCTCAGTCTGGTACCAGACATAAAATGTCAGGAGGCCGACGACGGTCAGGAGAAGCGCGCCTCCCAGGGCGATCTCTTTCGGACTCCATTTTCTGCGGATCATTCAGATTCTCTCGGCGGCCCGCAGCTTGGCGGAGCGAGCCCTGGAATTCGCCGCCACCTCGGCCGGCCCGGCCATGACCGGCTTTTTGGTCAGGATGGAGACCAGGGGCTCCTTGTCCTGCCGCGAGGCCAGGCGGGCGAAGGCGTGCTTGACGATGCGGTCCTCCAGGGAGTGAAAGGAGATGGCGACGAAGCGCGTCCCCGGCACGGACATCCCGATGGCCTCCTCGAAGAACTCGGGCAGGCCCTCGAGCTCCTGATTGACCTCGATCCGCAGAGCCTGGAAGGCCTTGGCCGCGGGGTGGATCTTGCCCTTCTGCGGCCGCCACCGGTAGACCTCTTCGACGATCCGGCGGAGGTCGGCCGTCGTTTCGACCCGGCCGAGTTTGCGCAGGCTGACGATTTCCCGGGCCAGCCGGCGGCTGTGGGGGAGCTCGCCGTACGTCTCAAAAAGCTCCGCCAGCTTCGGCTCCGAATACGTGTGGAGCAGTCTGTCGGCCGTGATCTTGCTTCTCTGGTCCATCCTCATGTCCAATGGCCCTTCCTGGCTGAAGCTGAACCCCCGTTCGGGGGAGTCCAATTGATACGAGGATACCCCGAGGTCCACGAGGACCCCGCGGACATCCCGGAACGCGATGCCCAGTTTGGGGAGGGCCTTGAAGTCCGTGTGAAAGAGCCGGACCCTCCCCCCGTAGGGCATCAGTCTTTCCCGGGCCTGGCGGAGCGAGAGCTCGTCGCGGTCCAAACCTACAAGGGAGGCTCGGGGATTCCTCTCCAGGATCGCGATGGCGTGTCCGGCCAGGCCCAGGGTGCAGTCAACATAAACGCCTTCCCGCCCGACATTCAGGAACTCGACGACATCCGCTGATAGGACCGGGCAATGTCCTTGCTCCGTCATTCCGTTTTGCCTCGAGGGACGAGTCGGGCGATGTTCTCGAAATCGGCGTCCGAGAGCGGCTTCTCCTCGAGAATTCCATCCAGGGCGTCCTTGTTCCAAACCTCCAGGTGGTTCGAGAGGCCGATGACCTCGACTTCCTCCTGGAGGCGGGCCTTGTCTCTCAGGGTCTGATTGATCAGGACACGGCCCTTGGAGTCCAGTTCGTGCCGCGAACCGTTCCTGTTGACCCGGAGCATGAATTTTCGGACGTCGGGCCGGAGATGCATGGCCCCTTCGGCGGTCATGCCTGTCATCTCCAGCCAAACGCTCAGGGGATAGATCTGGACCGATTCATCCGTGAGGGAGGTGACGAACAGATCCTTGCCGTAGCTCGCTTGAATAGCCTCGCGGAATTTTTCCGGAATCTTGATGCGGCCGCTGGCATCGAACCGAGCCGAGTAGTTGCCGATCAAGACTTCTGCCATTTTGTTTCGTCCCGATTTGTCCCGTTTCGTCCCAAATATAGGGGAGAAAATACCAAAAGTCAAGAGAAAATATGCCGGAGAATCAATTAATCAGCGGGGCCCAAAATAGGGGGGGCCGGCGCGGCGGGGGAACAAGGAATTGTGGGTCAGCGCGGCTCTTCCGGTTCGCTCTCTTCGTCCGGCGCGGGCAGGCTGGCCATCAGCTCCTTGGCTTTTTCGAAATCGCTTTCCTGGACGAAGATTTTGAACTCCGCGAGCCCGTCCACCGTGAAGGGGTAAACGAAGGGGACCATGCGGCCCCGGATCAGACAGGTGACTCCGTGGCCCTCGAGGAAACTCCTGACCACGTCGGCTTCGAACGGTCCCCAGACCCGGCAGAGCTCCTTGAGGTCGCTCGTTTGATCAGGTGGCCGCTTCAGGCCCTTGTCCCGGTCTTCTTTCCCGTCCATGGAAAAAGTCCTTCCTTGAAGGCGATGTAATCGTCGAGGATTCGGCGGTGGTCGAAAGCCAGGGGGACACTTACCCGGCGGGGGTCGACGATGAGGACCGCCTTGGCGTCATCGGCGGCGGCCGGCGTTCCTTCCGCCTTGGCCACGAACACCGTCGATATTGTGTGCTGCCTCGGGTCCCGGCCGGGGTCGGAGTAGGTGTGAAGCTGGCCGAGAAGCTCGACCTCCAACGACGTCTCCTCGCGCGCCTCCCGGACGGCGGCCTGCTCGAGCGACTCTCCGTAGTCGACAAACCCACCGGGCAGGGCCCAGCCGGAAGGGGGATATCTCCGCTCGATGAGGACGATGCCCCGGGCCTCCGGGGTCGCGATCTCTATGACGATGTCCACGGTGGGGGCGGGGTTTCGAGGCGTTGTCGCAGACACGTGGATCTCCGGAGGGCCGGTCCCAGTATAGGGGGAGATTTCGGGGATTGTCAATCCACCTCGCGGGATTCCATGGTAAAATTGAATTGTGCAACGGACTGCTTCCAGCCGGACGGGGCGGCGCGCGAGGGACACATGTCCTCAGGGAATGACATCCGCTTGGCGCTCGCTCACCCGGGCCGCCGGGGTCCGCTTGGCATGAAACCTGCACTAATTAATATGGAATAGGCGAAATGATCCCCGGGAGGTGGAAATCATGATAAAGAAGAGTTTCTGTATTTGTTTGGCCGCTGTGGCTCTCCTGGCGGCGACCACCGTACTGGGGGCCGGCAACAACTACAAGATCGTCAACGGGCCCGACAAGTTCTATTTCGGGCATATCAGCTACACCGAAGCGAAATCGGACGGCAACGATCCCGTGGTCATCCGCGAAGGCCAGGCCACCGCGGAAGCGGCGGTCCTCAACCTGCCCCTGGGCCCCGGCGACACGATCCGGACGACGGCCGACCGGCGCTGCGAAATCCAGTTCGACACGGGCACGGTCATCCGGCTCGATTTCTCAACCGAGCTCAAGATCGAAACGGTCCTCGCCCAGAGCCTGAGTTCCCCGAAGCGGCTCTCCAATCTGTCCCTCTCCAAGGGGCGGCTCTATGTCATGTACAGGGAATACGATTCCCGGGAGATGTTCCAGGTGCTGACCCCGACCGCGGCCGTCAAGATGGAACACAAGACCGTGGCCATCATCGCGGCCGCCGCCGACGGCTCGACCGACGCCCAGGTGAAATACGGCAAGGCCAGCGCCCTTTTCGGCCCGAGCGAACGGTCCGTCAAGAAAGAGGACATCCGGAAGGCGGAGCGCCTGATCGTCCTCAAGGACGCGCAGTTCCAGCGGGCGACCTACATCGCCGACTCCGAGTTCGAGGTCTGGAACAACGAAATCAACGCCCATTTCGGCGAGCTCCACGCGGGCCAGAGCGCCCTCCCCAAACCGCTTCAAAAACTGCCGGACGCGGTCTTCTATTTCGCCCAGCAATACGGCAATATGTACGGGGAATGGCTCTGGGACAACCTGTACGGCTACGTCTGGCGGCCCTTCCTCGACCGCATGGATTATCCGGGCTGGCGTCCTTATTATGTCGGCAGCTGGACATCCGTCGGGGGTCAGCTCTATTGGGTTCCCGACGAACCCTGGGGCTGGGTCCCTTATCATCTGGGGATCTGGCAGTGGGACACGAAGCTCGGCTGGGTCTGGCTGCCCGGGTCCCTCTTCGCCCCCGCCTGGGTCGACTGGGAGTTCTTCTACGGCTATCTTGGTTGGCGCCCGTGGAGCCTGTTTGATTGGTACGACGGCTTCTACACCGGCTTCGGCTATATGAACGGCGGATGGAACTACTTTGTTCCGGAGGGTCCCTGGATGGGGGCCTACGCTACCGGCAGGCCGGTCCTGGACTCGGTCTCCAGAAACCAAATGGCCCAACCGGGATCAAGTTTCGCTCTTCCGAGAGAGTTCAAAACCGCTTATAAAAACGTGATTACGGCCTACAAGAACCAGGATCCACGGGCCGTCGAATCTTCGAAGCAGATCCCCTCCCAGACGCTCTTCGTTTCAATGGCGGCCTTGAACGGGCCGAAGGTCCAGGGCCGGGCCTTGAATTGGGAAAACCTGCCTAAGGTCAACGGCATACCGCTGGTGAAGTCCGGGCCCAACGTCTTCCGTCAGCCGGCCCGCCCGGCCGACGCGGCCGCCCGGCTCTACCGCGGCAGCGAAGCCATCCGGGAAATCCTTCACGGCTCCGGCGCCCTCGGCTCCGTGCAAACTTCCGCCGCCGGGACATCCCGCGCTCCGGACGTCCAGGCGCGCGCCGAGTCTTCGGCCCAGCGGCCGGCCGGGGCCGGTCCTACCAGACCCGGTCCTGGCAGGACCGGGGCCGCCGTCACGGGCCCTGCGCGCGAGACGTCGCGGCTCGCAGGTCATCCGCAGTTCCTGGACTGGAACCCGGATCTCAGGGTCGCCCGCGAGCTCGGCGTGCGGATCGAATACTCCAGCCGGACCAACGAGATCCGGTGTCCCGAGCTCAGACTGAGCTCCCGCGACCGCGATAGGGGAGACAACGGCGCCGTTCCCGGCTTGACTTCGCGCGGGGTGACCTATGAATCCGGCGGTTCGGGCGGCTCGTCCGAGCGCGGCCGCGGCACGGCCTCCGGGCCGGCATCCGGCGGCGGCCAGGGTTCAACCAAGGAAGGCTCCGCGTCAAGCGGGGGCGGCAAGATTAAAAACTGAAGCGCGGCGGTGCGGTCTGGAGGGTCCGGAGGACGTCCAGTCTGTCCCGGAGCTTTCGCGCCTCATCCTTGAACGTATCCAGGAATTCTTTCCGGACCGGGTCGGCGGGCTTGAATTTCTGCCCGAGAGGATTGACCGGACTGCCATGATAAAAGATCCGGTAGTCCAGGTGCGGCCCCGTCGAATCGCCGGTTGAGCCCACGTATCCGACAACATCCCCGCCCTTGACCTGAGCGCCGCCCCGGATGCCGGGGCCGAAGCCGCTCAAGTGCATGTACGTCGTTTCGTAGAAATTCTTGTGCTGGAGCTTGACCATCCGGCCCGCGCCGCCGTTCCAGCCGGCGAAGGTCACTTTTCCGTCGGCCGTCGCCTGGACCGGCATCCCTTCCGGGGCCCCATAATCCACGCCGTAGTGGGGAGTGTAAACTCTGTAAATGGGATGGAGGCGGCTCGAGCTGAACCGCGACGTGATGTGGGCCCCGTACTTGAAGGGGGACTTCAGGAATTCCTTCCGCTTGGACAGGCCTTCCTCGTCGAAATAATCAGTCGCGCCGGAATCGGGGTATGCGAACCGGAAGGCCTGGAACGTTTTCCCGCCGTTGACGAATTCCGCCGCCAGGATATTCCGGTAGCCGGCGAACTTGCCGTCCAGGAATTTTTTCTCGACGAGGATGCGGAACGTGTCTCCCTTCCGGAGGTCGGTGTAAAAATCGACGTCCCAGCCGAAGCACTTTTCCGCGAGGTCGTAGGCCAGGGCGTCGGCCTCGCCGATTTTATTCATGGCCGCGACCGGGTTCGTCTCGATGACGCCGAAAACCAGGGCGGCCTTATACTCGAAAGGATACAATTTGACCTCGGCCCGGATGCCGTCGCTCCCGTTCCGGGCCACGAGATAGCGGGAGTCGTCGATGTCGTACTCAAGGGTTTTCCACGTCCCCTCCGCCGTCTTGAACAGGCGCATCTCGTGCCCGGCCTTGATCTTGGCCAAGTCGTAAGCCGGCTTGGCGGAGTCCTTCAGTCTTTGGATTTCCTTATTGTCGAAACCCTGTTTCCGGAGGAGTTTGGCCAGGCTCGTCCCTGAGGTGATGACGACCTTCTCCTCGACGAGCGGCGCCGGACCCGGCGCGGGAACGGCGGGAGGCGGCCCGGATTCCGCGGGCTTCCCGGCGGCCGGGGCCTGCGGCCCGCCCGGCGCGACGAACCGCTTGACCATGAAGAGGCCGAGAAGGAAGAGGACAGGAAGGGTCACCGTGATCAGGAGGGTTTTTTTCCAGCGCCGCATGGGCGGCCGCCGATATGGCTTCACGACGGGATTTCTTTGGCCGCGGTTTTTTTCTTCAGGCTCTTCTTGACGGTCCGGACGAGGACCGTAACCGGTCCGGACAGGGCGTTCAGGCCGGCGAAGAAGAGCAGTACGATCCGCGGGTAGAAGATGAAGCCCGCGAGGGTCACTGCCAGGAGGAGGACGGTCAGAATATCGATCTTGTGGCTGCCCCGGACCTTCATATAATTGCGGTACGGGAAGGTGCTGACCATGCAGAGGGCGATGAGGACCGTCAGGACGGCCAGCCCGAAAGCCAGCTCGCGCGTTTCGAGCGGGGACGGATGGAAGATGACCAGGGACGCCATGCAGATGGCCGCCGAAGGCACGGTCAAGCCCTGGTAGTGTTTTCGGTCCGGGAGAGACTTGGTCCGGATATTGTAGCGGGCCAGCCGGAGGACGCCCGCCGTCAGGAAGAGGAAGCTGAAGAAAACAGCCGGCGTCCCGGCCAGCTTCATCCCCCAGAAATACAGGAGGACGGAGGTCGCGAGGCCGAACGAAACGGCGTCGGAGAGGGAGTCGAGTTCGATCCCGAAGTCCGACGGCGCCTTCACGGCTCGCGCCACGAGCCCGTCCATGCCGTCCATCAGGGCGGCCACGACGATCCAGAGGGCGGCCATCCTGTAGCGTCCATGGAACGTCAGCAGGATGCTCAGGAACCCGAAGAACAGGTTCGTGAGCGTGAAGAGGCTCGGGACCACGAAAATACCCTTGGTGAGTTTTTTTGTTTTCATGGCTGGACCTCGGCGATCACGGATTCGCCGGCCTTGACCTTCTGGTTCAGGCCGACTTTGATGACGGCGTCCCGGGGCAGGGTGATTTCGACGCGGGAGCCGAAATACATGAGGCCGACCTTCTCGCCCCGGGCCACGGACTGTCCTACCTTGACGAAGCACTTGATTCGGCGGGCGGCGACGCCGACGATCTGCTTCATGACGAGGACCATCTTCGCGCCCTTTAGGACGAGCGTGTTCGATTCGTTGGCCGTGCCGGCCTCGGGCTTGTAAGCCGGCAGGAACTTACCGGCGTGGTATTCCACTTTCCCGACGGTCGCCGCGATCGGGGACCGGACGAGGTGGACATCGAGGATGGACAGGAAGATGGTGATCTTGGTCCCGGGCGCTCCCAGATCGGGATGGGACGGGACGGCGTCGACGCCCAGGACCGTGCCGTCCGCCGGCGAGACGAGGAGATGCTCGCCGTCCGGAGGCGTCCGCCGCGGATCGCGGAAGAAGAACAGGAAGGCTGCGGCGAGGACCAGGAAAACGAGGGCGGCCGGCCACCAGCCGTGGGCCAGAGCCGCGAGGGCTACGGCCAGAGAGGTGAGAATGAACGGAAGTCCTTCTTTCGCGATCGACATCACATCTCCTTATCGGTTCGCCCAAAGATAGGACGCCAGGAACGCCACTTTCGCCGCGTCGGCCATGATATCGGGGTTGATCCGGTAGATCGTGTCACCCGTTTGATGATAGGCCAGGTGAGGGCCGTTCGACCCGAGGCTGGCCGCGGTGATGCCTTTGAGGAAGAACGGCGCGAAGTCCGAGCCGCGGACGCCGACGCCCCGGATGACCCCGAGGCCGCGGATGATTTTCACGGACTTGTCGGCGTCTTCGAGCGCCGTTTTGAAGGCGGCGGGCTCGGCCGATACGGCGCCCCAGAGCCCGTTTCCTTCGCCCGTCATATCGAAGTTGAACATGGCGTCGACCTTGCCGAACGGCGCCGGCACGTGGTCGACGAAGTAAGTCGAGCCCTGGAGGCCCAACTCCTCGCCGCCGAACAGCACGAAGGCCACCGACCGCTTGGGTTTTTGGCCAAGCGCGGCGTAGGCCCGGGCGACTTCCATAACCGTGGCGCTGCCGCTGGCGTTGTCGTCCGCGCCCGGAAAGAGCAGTCCCATGTGCCGGCCGCAGTGGTCGAAGTGGCCGCCGACGACGACGCACTCTCCGCGTAGTTTCGGGTCCGAGCCTTCGACATAGGCGACGACATTGTAGCCGACGGCCTTGGGGAAATGGCGGGATTCGACCGCGAGATGGATCTTGGCCTGGAGGGGGAACGAGATGGGCCGCTTAAACGTCGTCAGGGATTTCTTGAGGTCCGCGGAGGTCGAGTTGACCTCCTTGAGGACGGCGTCCATGACCTTTTCGCTGATCATGGCCGGGGTGAAACCTTCGAGCCAGTCCCCGTTGGGGTTGGAGGCGATATCCGTGTAGATATAGATGATGCCGAGCGCGCCCTTGTCCCGGGCCGTCTTCATCCGGGTCCGGTGCTCGTCGTAATACTGGTATTTCTTGTCGTCGTCCGGGGTTCCGCGGAAGCAGAAGACAAACTTCCCCTTGATGTCGAGCCCGGCGTAATCGTCGTAGCCGATCTCCGGAGCCGAAATGCCCCAGCCGGCGAAGACGGCATCGGCCGTCCGGTCGCCGCTGTCCGAGTAGAGGAGCGGGAGGAAATCCTTTTCCGGGACGAGCTTCATCTCCTTGTACGACGGGACCTTCTTGGCGTCCGCCGGACCTTCGGGAAGGAGGATGGTCAATTCCGCCCTGTCGATGATCGTGCAGGGCGAAGGATAGGCCTGGAGAAAGCCTTCCTTCGGCCCGATGGGCCTGAGGCCCCAGGAGGCGAGCTCCTGGGCGGCCCACTTGGTCGCCGCGGTATAGCCGGCGTCGCCCGTCAGGCGACCGGCGAATTCCGGAGAAGCCAGGGTCTTGACGATGTCATAGGCTTCCGACGGACGGATGGCTTTCAGGCCGGTTTCGAGGTTTTTATCGAGTGGCTGGGACAGGCAGGGAAAGGTCAGGACCAGGAACAGGAGGGCGGCGGACAGGCCGCGAGCGGTGATCTTGCGCATCCGCATCTCCTATGGGGAAAAATCTCCATCTCAAATAATAAACCCTTTGGCCCGAAAAGTAAATGCGGGCCGACTAGGGCTTTTTCTTGAGGGCCCGCCGCCTGGCAACCTCCTTACGGACGGCGGGGTGGAGGACGAAATAATAATAGGCGGCCAGGAGCGCTACGATCAGGGCGAAGCGCGCGGAGTTCCCCCGGGCGAGAGAATATACTGCGTAGCCGAGGGCGGCCAGGAGGCCGGCTAGGTGGATGAAAGCGAACACCCAGTCGAACATCGGCCCTCCCCGGATTCCGCGGGACAGGAGGCCTGCCGCGGACGGCTTACTTTGCGCCCAGGACCTCGACCGAGAGAATGGTCACGGGCTCGACGGGCACATCGTCGTTGCCCTTCTTGCTCATGGTTTTGACCTTGGCGATGGCGTCGACGACGTCCATGCCGGCAACGACCTTGCCGAAGACGCAGTAGCCGAAGTCCTCGGGCGAGTTGTCCTTATGGTCGAGAGTTAAGTTGTCCTTCAGGTTGATAAAGAACTGACAGGTTGCGCTGTCCACGATGCCGGTCCGGGCCATGGCGATCGTCCCCCGCGCGTTCTTGAGGCCGTTCCCCGCCTCGTTTTTAATCGGCGGCTTGGCGGTCTTCTCGTGCATTTCCGCGGTGATGCCGCCGCCCTGGATCATGAAGTTGGCGATGACCCGGTGGAAAGTTGTGCCGTCGAAGAACTTATCTTTGACGTAGGACAGGAAATTCTTGACGGTTATGGGCGCTTTGGACGCATTGAGCTCGATCGTGATGTCGCCCTTGCTTGTCTTCATGAGGACTTTGGTGGCGGCCGCAGGCGTCTGGGCCATTGCCAGGCCGGCCAGGAAGGAGCCGCCCACGAAAAGGGCCAGAAGGATTTGTCTGGTCATCGGGACCTCCTCGGGTTTCGGATTTCCGAAAAAAGCCACGATAGCAGAATCGGCCGGGCAATTCAATCCCGTTCGCCGAAACGGGCCGCAATCCTCCATTTATTGGAGATCTTCCCAGAACGCCCTCGCCGTACGACTAAAAGAGGGTCGGAGATGTCCGAACAAGAAGGAGAACCATGAGAAAAACCGCCTACCCGGTCCTTTGGATCAGCGCCCTCTCCCTTCTTCTGGCCACCGCGCCCGCCCTGACGGCCCAGGGGCATTTCGAGTTCAGCGGCCATTACGGCCGGTGGAGCCTGAACCTCCTTGGGAATTTGGCCCGGGACATCGTCAACGACGCGACGAAATCGGAAATCCGGGACAGGATCCTTTCGGATATCCAAGACTCCTATCCGGGGCTCAGCGAGACGGGCTACACGCAGTCCACCCGATTCGATTCCCGGGGCGACAATTTCGGTTTCGGCATCCGCTTCTACCCCTCGAGCCAAGGGTCGTTCAGCCTGGGCGTCTCAGTCGAGAAGTGCACCTTCAAGATCTTTCCGTCCGTCGCCTCGCACATGGATCTCCAGGATATGAGCACCCTGGACACGGCGACGTTCGACGGCATCGCGGGCGCCACGGCATTGATCAAGGCGACATCTTTCCTTCTGACGTTCCGCTGGGACATTCTCCCGAGGGCGGTCGTCCACCCCTTCATCACGTTCGGCGGTGGCATCTCGACGGCCAAGGCCTTGGATGATTCAACACTCTCTTATAGCTATTCCGGCCAGCTTGCCGGAAGCGCCATCCCGACCCAGACCGTCGGCAATTCGGAAACGAAGACCCTCCGCCAGCTCAAGGATGAGAGCGACAGCAAGTTCCCGAACTTCCTCCCGTTCCTAGAGCTGAACGTCGGATTGAAGGCCATGGTCACGAAGCACATCCATCTGCTCGTCTCTGCGGGCGTCTTGAACGGCTTCATCGTCAGCGGCGGCCTGGCCGTGCGCCTTTAGGCGTCGCGGGCTTGTGCGGCTTGCCTTTGTCCTCCGCCTTCTATTAAGATAACCCCAACATTTCGCGGAAGGAGTAAGGCATGAAGAAATTCCGTTTTATCGCGGCCTTGACCGTGCTTCTGGCTTTTTCAGGGATATTCTCCTTTGGGGCCCAGGAGGCCCAGAAGCCGGCCGACGACCAGTTGAAGATCGTCGACGCCATGCACCTCATCTCGAGCAACACGCTCTACGATTACGTCAAGGAGCTCGTCTCGGACAAATTCGGCGGGCGCCTGACGGGCACAAAAGAATACGAGGCCTGCGCGGCCTGGGTGGAGTCCCTCCTCAAGACCTGGGGCGTCCAGCCGGCGGGCGACAACGGCACCTACCGCCAGAAATTCCCGAATCCTTTTACACAGGTTTTCCCGGGCGGCGTGTGCGTCATGCAGATCCCGGTCAAGAACGGCGTGATCAATAAATCCTACCGTTACGAGGACGAATTCATACCCGGCGGGACGTCGGGGTCGGGCGAAGTGACGGCCGAAGTCGTTTACGTGGGCTACGGGATCACGGCGCCCGAGCTGGGCTATGACGACTATAAGGGCGTGGACGTCCAGGGCAAGATCGTCCTCATGGACCCCGAGGTGCCGGTCGGCCCGGGTGTGAAAACGCTGGACCTTTTTATGAAGTGGCGGCCCTATTCCTTCCACCAGTACAAGCTCAAGAACGCCGCCGCGCACGGCGCCAAGGGCATGCTCTATAATTACGGGCCCATCGGCAACCCCAACAACGCCTACGTGGAGGGGTTCATCTATCATCACGTCGGGGAAGCCGTGGTCAAGGACGTTTTCGCCGGGACGGGCAAGACCTACGGGGACACGGTCATCAAGATCCGCAAGGAACTCAAGCCCCAGTCCTTCGCCACTGGTAAAACCTTCACGATCAAGAACATCACCGAGCATCACCCCGACGGCGTGGGCTTCAATGTGATCGGGGTCATCCCGGGCACTGATCCGATCCTCAAGGACGAAGTCATCGTCATCGGCGGCCATCTCGACCACCTCGGCCGGATGTGGGAGCTCATGCCGGGCGCCAACGACAACGCGACGGCCGTCGCCGTCGGGCTCGGGGTCGCCGAAGCCATGGCCAAATGCGCCGTCAAGCCGAAGCGGACGACCGTCTTCGCCTTCTTCGGGAGCGAGGAGCAGAGCGAGAACCAGGGAACGGAGGGTTCCCATTACTACACCGAGCACCCCATCTTTCCGCTCGAAAAAACCGTGGTCATGATCAACATGGAAGGCCCCGGCAGCGGCGACGAGATTTCGGCCTCGGGAGGCAAGACCTATCCCGCCTTCTGGAGTTTCGTCGAAAAGGCCAATAATGCCTATATCCACCGGAGGCTCTCGACGGGAGCGGCGGCCTATCCCGGCCGGCCCCGGCAGGACTCGGCCTGGTTTTTCTGGAAGGGCGTCCCGGCGCTGACCTTCGGCTCGCGCGGCTTCAACCCGGGCCGGCCGACCTACCACAACACGCACGACGACCTGAGCCTGATCACCCCGGAGATCATGGAAGACATCGCCCAGCTCCTCTTCATGACCGTCATGGATATCAGCGACGAACCGGCGTTGAAATTTAAGTAAACCAGACGATGGGGGACTAGCCGAATTTTTTGCACGCGTAGCACGGCACAGGAAACGGGGCTGAGGGGAATGGCCGGAACGTCATGCGCGGTTTAGCCCGAGAATCGCGCCCTTCGAGGGAAGTTCCAGGGGGAACCGACAAAACTTGTTTGAGCTTGGCGTAGCGCACGCCAAGCGAGTTGTTTTGGCGCGTGGAGGCCAGCCCCTCTGCCCCGGACTGGGCTTGACCCGCGACCCGACGGAAGGAATCCCCCCTGAGGACTGGCTCCTATAGGTGGAGCTCGACGACGTCCTCATCGGAGAGAACATGGTCGCGGGTAACGCGCAACCCCTCGATGCCGCCGCCCGGGCTCCAGACGCGGGCGTAGGCGAGATTCTCGGCGAAATCCTTGTGGACGGCCCTGGCCATCTCGAGGACCGTGATCCCCCGGTGCAAGGTGAAGGGTGAGGCCCGTTCGGGCTTTTTTCCCGGGACTTTGCTGTAGACCCGGATAACGTGGAGGAGGTGGAAGACCGCCCGCCGGAGCTCCTCGAGCCCGCGCCCGAAGGCCGCGGACACGGGGATTTTCCCGACGGGCGATTCCAGAAGGACGCCGAGTTCTTCGAGGCGGGCCGCCGCGCCTTCGACGTCGACCTTATTGGCCGCGATGACCGCCCGCTTGAGAAAGGGGAAACGCTCGGGCGGGATGTCGGCGTCCGCCGGCAGGAGCTCCACTTTTCGCTCCTTGAGCCGCAGGATGATCGCGTCGAGGACGTCCGGGGCGGCGGGGTCGGAGAGGTCGGCCACGAGGAGGACGGCATCGGCCATCTTGACCATCTCGGGGAACCACGTCTCCATGAACTCTGCCGTCACCGGCGGCGTATCGATGAGCTGGACCTGGATATTCTCGAAGGGCATCATGTAGGGCGCCGGGACGCGCGTGGTGAACGGATAATCGGCGACGTCCGGCTCGGCGCCGGTCAGAACCTTGACGAGGAGCGATTTGCCGGCGTTCGGCGGCCCGACGAGCACGACCTGTCCGGCCCCGGATTTCTCGATCTTGTGCGTCGTGCCATGTTTGGCCGTTGACGGCCGGCGCTCCATCTCCTCCTTGGCCTTGGCGATCTTTTGCCGGTACATGGCGATGAGCTTGTCCGTGCCTTTATGGTGGGGGATGACGGCGATCAGCCGCTCGTAGATATCGATCTTTTCCCGCGGGTCGCGGGCTGTCCGCAACTCGCTTTCGATCTTATGATATTCGGGCGGCAGGTTGGCGGGCATGAAAAAATTATAAGCAAAAGAAGGGGTCAGGTCCACTCTTTATCACTTCTCGGGGCGATCCCCCGACCGGCATCCATCGCCGTCGTTAAAACTGATAAAAAGTCGACCTGGCCCCTCCTAACTGTGAGAAAAAACGGCCTCCCGGGCGTTCTCTTTCATGGCCCCGGAAACCGCCCGCTCCGGGCCGCCGGAGTCATGCCGTAACTAAAAGATAATAAATTAATTAAAAATGAAAAAAAACGCACAAATGTCTTTACTTTTAGGCCCTCTTTTTGTTATAATTAATACTTGAAGATTGCCTGCCGGGTGCCGTGACGTCCCCGCGCCGGAAACCCGCATCTTTCTTAATAGTGGATGGACATGAAGGAACAAAAATATACCGCTGAAAGCATCAAAGTCCTGAAGGGCCTCGAGGCCGTCCGGAAGCGGCCGGCCATGTACATCGGCAGCACGGGCCCGGAAGGCCTCCATCATCTCGTCTACGAAGTCGTGGACAACAGCGTCGACGAGGCCCTGGCCGGCTACTGCACCGAGGTCGACGTCTTCGTCCATGTCGACAACTCGATCACGGTCATCGACAACGGCCGAGGCATCCCCGTCGGCCAGCACAAGAAAGAGAAGAAATCGGCGGCCGAGGTCGTCATGACCATGCTCCATGCCGGCGGCAAGTTCGACCAGAAGAGCTACAAGGTCTCGGGCGGCCTCCACGGGGTCGGCGTGTCGGTCGTCAACGCCCTGTCGAAGCGGCTCGACCTCGAAATCAAAACAGACGGCGGCATCTTCACCCAGAGTTACGAGCGGGGGATCCCCGTCGCCAAGCTCAAGCAGATCGGCAAGACCAAGAAGACCGGGACCAAGATCACGTTTTGGCCGGACGAAGACATCTTCGAGGCGGTCGAGTTCAATTTCGAGATCCTGGCCCAGAGGATGCGGGAGCTCTCCTTCCTGAATAAGGGGCTGCGGATCACCATCACCGACGAGCGGGCCAACAAATCCCACGAGTTCCAATACAAGGGCGGAATCCGCGAGTTCGTCGAGTACCTCAACCAGAGCAAGCAGACGATCAACCCCAAACCCATCATGTTCGAGGGCGAGCGCGAGGGCGTTTTCGTCGACCTCGCCCTTCAATACAACATGTCCTACGCGGACACGATCTTCTCCTTCGTCAACAACATCAACACGACGGAGGGCGGGACCCACCTCATCGGGTTCAAGGCCGCCCTGACCCGGTCCATCAACACATACGCCAGCTCCCACAACCTCCTCAAAGATTTGAGCGAGAACATCACCGGCGACGACTGCCGGGAGGGCCTGACGGCCGTCTTGAGCATCAAGCTCCACGACCCCCAGTTCGAGGGCCAGACGAAGACCAAGCTTGGCAACTCCGAGGTCAAGGGCATCGTCGAATCCATCGTCAATGAGCAGCTGGCGACCTACCTCGAGGAAAACCCGCCCGTCGCCAAGAAGATCGTCATGAAGATCCTCGACGCCGCCCGGGCCCGGGAAGCCGCCCGGAAGGCCCGCGAGCTCGCCCGGCGCAAGGGCGTCCTCGAGTCGACCTCTCTCCCCGGGAAGCTCGCCGACTGCCAGGACCGCAACCCGGCCACGTCGGAGATCTTCATCGTCGAGGGCGATTCCGCCGGCGGCTCGGCCAAGCAGGGCCGGGACCGCCGCTTCCAGGCCATCCTCCCCCTCAAGGGCAAGATCCTCAACGTCGAGAAGGCGCGTTTCGACAAGATCATCAAGAACGAGGAGATCGGGACGATGTTCGCCGCCCTGGGCATCGGCGTCGAGCAGTCGGAGGACAGCCTGGACAAGCTCCGGTACCACAAGGTCATCATGATGACCGACGCCGACGTCGACGGTTCCCACATCCGCACCCTCCTCATGACCTTCTTCTACCGGCAGATGGTCCGGCTCATCGAACAGGGCTACCTCTATATCGCCCAGGCGCCCCTCTACAAGGTCTCCCGCGGCAAGGACATCCAGTACCTCAAGGACGAGCGCGATTACGAGAAGTTCATGGTCCGCAAGATCTCCGAGGAGTTCAAGGTCCGGGCCGGCGGCCGCAAGGAGGTCCTGGAAGGCGACAAGTTCCGGAAATTCTTCCGGAACCTCATGGCCAAGAAAAATTACGCCCAGTTCTTCGAGCGGAAGAATTTCCCTCTCTTCCTGATCGAGCTCCTCGTCCGCAACGGGGTCGACGGCCAGGAGTTCCTGAGTTCCAAGAAAAACGTCGAGAAGGTCATGAAGCTCATCGCCGAAAAGGGCTTCGACGTCAAACTCACCCGCGACGAGGAGTACGGCGTCTACGAGATCGTGTTCGGCTACCATCTCAACGGCCTGTCCGTCGGCGGGAAGATCGGCATGGACCTCGTGACCTCCGCCGACTACAAGAACCTCTTCCGGATCACCCAGGAGCTCGAGGGCATGAAGGGCCCCTACGCCGTCCTGACCAACGGCGACGGCGCGGAGAAAGAGGTCCTGGAGAACGAGAACAAGCTCCTCGAATACCTCTTCGAGAAGGGGAAAAAGGGGGTCAATATCCAGCGCTACAAAGGCTTGGGGGAGATGACCCCGACCCAGCTCTGGGAAACGACGATGGACCCGGAGCGGCGGATCCTGCTCAAGGTCTCCATCGTCGATGCCGCGGCCGCCGACCGGGTCTTCACCGTCCTCATGGGCGACGAGGTCGAAGAGCGCAAGAAATTCATCGAGACCAACGCCCTGGAGGCCCTGAACCTTGACGTCTGAGCCCCCCGCCGGCCGGCGGAACCGAGAAGGAGTTCCCATGGACAGCGAACAGAAAGAGCACCACCCGGTCGTCAGCCTCGAAGAGGAGATGCGGCGGTCCTACCTCGATTACGCCATGAGCGTCATCATCGGCCGGGCCATCCCCGACATCAAGGACGGCCTCAAGCCGGTCCACCGCCGCGTCCTCTACGCCATGTACGAGAGCGGGACCTATTACAACAAGCCCTATAAAAAATCGGCCCGCATCGTCGGCGACGTCATCGGAAAATTCCATCCCCACGGCGACCAGGCCGCCTAC
>JBEKVN010000029.1:0-41870 GCA_049513915.1 Candidatus Aminicenantales bacterium
GGCCAAACCGCCGAGAGACATGATGTTGAGCGTGAGGTTGCCGAAATAGAGAAGGTTGAACGTGGCGATGATCGAGATGGGCAGGACGAGGTTGATGATGATCGGCGTCTTCCATTCCTGCAGGAAAACCAGCACGACGATGAAGACCAGGAAGATGCCCTGGAAGATCTCGTTGTTGAGGGCGCTGACGACCGATTGGATGTATCCCGCCTGCTCCGAGACCGTGAAGATTTCAACGCCGGGATTCTCCTTCTTGATCTGGTCGATGACCTGATTGGCGACCCGGGTGACCTTGACGGTGTTGGCCGAGGCCTCCTTGCGGACCAGGATGCCGATGCTGTCCCGCCGGTCGAGGCGGGTCATGCCCTGCCTCTCCTTGAGGGCGTCCTTGACCTGGGCGACGTCCTTGAGGCGGACGATGCCCTTGTCCTTGGTCGTCTGGATGTTGATGTCGCCGATTTCCTTGAGCGACTCGTACTCCCCGACGACGCGGATGGCATACTTGAACATGCCCTTGCGGATCGTCCCGCCCTGGAGGTTCCGGTTGAAAGCGTCGATGCGCAAGGCCACCTCGTTGATGGTGAGCCCGTAGAGGGCCAGCAGACGGGGGTTGACCTCGACCTGGATCTCGCGCTCGACGCCGCCGGTGACTTCCGCCGAGCCGATCCCCTGGATCTGCTCGAGCCGCGGCTTGACCAGCTCCTCGGCGAACTCCTTGAGGTCGAGGAGGTTGGCCGAGCCGGAGACGGCCAGGACGATGATGGGCCGGCTCGCCGGGTCCATGGGGATGATGGTCGGGTTCTCCGTTCCGTCCGGGAGCCGTTCACGGGCATTGTCCAGGGCCTCGCGGGTGTGGAGCATGGTGAAATCCATGTCCGTCCCCCAGGCGAACTCGAGAGTCAGGAACGAGACGCCCTCCTTGGACACCGATTCCACCCGTCTCAGGCCGGGGACGCGGCTGACGGCCGCTTCGAGCGGCATGGAGACGAGCGTTTCGATCTCCTCGGGGGCCACGCCGGGATACTGGGTCATCACGGACAGGCGCGGGTAGCTGATGTTCGGGAGAAGGTCGAGGCTCAACTGCCGGAGGGACACCAATCCCAGGAGGACGATCGCGACGTAGAACATCATGGTCGTGACCGGCCGGTCGATCGCATAGCGCACAATTTTCATGATTCCGGTTCCTCTCCCCCGTTAGAACTGATAATCCCTGAACTTGAGCCCCTTGGTCTCGAGGGTCGTGCCCATGGCAAGTTCGAGGCGGGCGGCGGCGATCCGATAATCGATCACCGCTTGAACCTCGCTCGTCCGGGCCGCGGCCAGCTGTCTCTGGTAGTCAAAAAGCCACCGGCTGTCGGCGAGCCCGAGCTGGTAGCGCTGGAGCTCGGCAGCCAGGCGCTTTTCCTGGAGCGCCCGGGCCGCGGCCGACGATCGCATCCTCAGTTCGGCGTTCTGAAGCTGTTTCAGCGTCTCCGCGACGTCGAAAGCGACCGTCTGTTTCTGGGATTCTAAAGCGGCCAGGCTCTGATCTTTTTGTATCCTGGCCTGGGTCAGGCTGGCACGGGAAAACACGTCGGCCAGGGGGATCGTCAGGTTGAGCTGGGCGGACCAGCTTGTATATGTGCCTTTCAAGGCCTGCCTGAACGCGTCCCAGCGGCTGCCGACGATCGTATCGATGAGCCGTCCGTTGATCGGGTCGCCGTTTTCGTAGATGAACTTGACTCCCGACTGGCCCTGGCTCCAGCCGTTGAGAGTCAGGTCGAGTTGCGGCAAGACCTGGTTCGTCCAGTAGCCGACCTGGCTCGTGTTGATGGCGATCTGCTTATCCGCCTGGATGATCTCGGGCCTGTGGACAAGGGCGGCGGCGAGCGCCTGATCGTAGGTGATATCGACCCTTTCGACGGCCGGCGTGTCCGATAGGGCCAGCCGTTCCGTCGAGTCCGGAGCGACGGGCGGGAGATTGAGAATCTTCCTGAGGCTGGATTCGCTCAGGTCCGCCCGGAGCCTCGCGGAAACGAGGGCGTCCTCCCAGCCGGCCGCGGCCGTCTCCGCGTTCAACACGTCGATCGCCGACTGGTTCCCGATTCGCTCGCCTTCCTTGGCCCGTTTCAAGACCTCGCGGCTCTGCTCGAGCGAAGATTGCTGGACCTTCATGTTCTCCAGGTCGTTATAGAGATTCCAGTAGGCCAGTTCGGTGTCGAAGAGAGTTTGAAGGACCCGGGCCTTGAGGGCGGCGGTGGCGATTTCTTTTTGACGCTCGGCCTGGTACGTTGCCGCCCGGTTGACCTTGGGCCCGAAGCCCTTGAGCAGGGGCTGGTTGATGGTGAGCTGGACCGTCCCGTTGTAGGAGGGGTTGATGACCGAGTACTTCTGGCCCGTTGTCGACGAGCTGTTCCCCACGTCCAGGACGGCCGTGGTCCCCGTCACGACTTTCTGGCTCAGGCTGAAACTGTAGTCGTTAAACCTGAAGGGATAGCTTGTTCCCTGGAGGCCCCAAACCCCTAGGCTTGTCAGGTTCTGCTTGGAGTACGACGCTCCGAACTGGGGCAGGAATTGTTCCCGGGCCGCGGCGACGACGGCGTCCTGGATGTCCGGGTTGAAGGCCTCGATGGACAGCGAGAGGTTGTTGGCGAGCGCCCCGGCGATGCAATCCTGCAAACTAAGAGCTCGCTTCCCGGTGATCTTTTCCTGAGACGGCAGGAACGACAGGCTCATCGACAGCAGAATGGCGCAAACGAACGAGGCTTTAGCGATGTGTCTCATGATCTTCCCCTATCGGCGCGGGCCCATGGCCTGAAGCCCTACTCTTTAATGGTCACGCTGGCGTCGTGGGCCAGGGTGAAATGGCCCTCGATGATGACCAGGTCGCCCACGTTGACGGTTTCCTCGGGGCGCTCTCCGGCGAGGATCTCGGCATAGATCTCGTTTTCGAGCCCGATTTTGACGTACCGCCATTTGGCCAGGCCGTTTTCGACGACGAAGACGAGCTTCCGGCCGCCCCTGACCAGGATTGCTTCCTGGGGGACGAGAAGCCGGTCCTTGTAGATTTCGGCGGCGATTTCGACCTCGGCGTGCATGCCGGGCTTGATCTCTTCAGCGGGATTGCTCAGGGCGATGTGGACCGCGCACGTCTTGTCCTCGGCGTTGACGATCGGGCTGACCGCCTCGACGGTGCCTTTGAAGACCTTTCCGGGATAGGCGCTGAAACGGAGGTCCACTTCGCGGCCGGCTTTGATCTTGCCGATCTCGCTTTCGAGGATCTTGGCCTTGACCCAGATGCGGCTGATGTTGACGAGCGTGCAGAGCTCGCGCCCCGGGTCGATGTGCTCGCGGGGCGAGATCTTGATTTCGGTGAGGATGCCGGCGAACGGGGCGCGGATCCGCGTTTTCTCGAGATCCATCTGGGCCAGCTTGACGTCCAGCTCGGCCTGGGTCAGACCTTTGGTCGTGGCCATGATCTCGTCTTTCTTCCGTCCGGCTTCGATCAGGGCGATCTCGTAGTCTTTCTGGGCGGCTTCGAACGCGCTCTGGGAAGCGAGGCCTTTTTGGAATGCGGCGGCGGCCTTCTGGTATTCGGCTTCAGCCTTGTTGACTTTTTCGACCGCGGCCGGAGAGATTTCCGGGTTCGACGTGGCGAACTGCTTTTCGAGGAAAAGCTCGGAGAGTCGTTGGAGGCGCAGGGCCTGCCTTTGCTCGAGGTTCAGCCGGTAGGTACGGTCGTCGAGCTCGGCGAGGACGTCGCCCGCCTTGACGTGCCGGCCTTCGGCGGCGTAAAGGGTCTTTACAACCCCGCCGACTTCGGCTTTGAGCGTGACCTGCTCCCTGGTGTAGGCTTCGCCGGGGGATTTGAGCGTGATGATAAGGTCCCCCTTGATCGCCTTGACGGCCTTGACGGGAAGCGCCGCCGGCGGGGCCTTTTGGCCGGGGGCCTGAGCGGCGCTTTGGCCGGTGTCCGATCCGGAGGCGCCAGCCACCTGATTTCCGGGCTTGGCCGGGGCCTTATTGAAGAAGAGAAGGTATGCCCCCGCGGCGAGCAGGAGCAGAACAAGAAACCCTCCCAGCACGGGCTTGGGTATGCGCATTCCCACCTCCTGGCAAAGGCAGAAGTTTATCGTGCTATTCCAGAGGGAAGAAAAGGACGCGACATTTGGTTCCCAATATTCCTAGAGCATGCAACTTTCAGGCCAATATGTCAACGGGACGTTGGGGGCCGTCAGACGGCGTTTCGCCCCTGCTTTTTGGACGATCGGAGCCGCCTAATTTTCCCATATCCCTCGAAAAGTATACGCCTCATGGCCCGTTTCCGTTAAGGTGCCTATCCAAGAATTTGATTCATCCTATCGTTGGCTCACCCAAAGACTGATCTAGCCAAGTGTCGAAGTTTCTGGCTCTCTAGTCGTCCGGCACACTGCTTGGAGAACCGCGGTGCTGTCATGCCTCCGAGCGAGCTGTGAGGCCAAAACCTTGAAGATCTTACTTTATGGGTGCTATATTGAGCAGGGGCAGGTTACCATCGAGCCAGAATATAAGTAAGAGCGTTTCCTTGCAGAAGGTCAGGATTATGACAAGGAAGACCTTGAGAAATTATGCAATCCTACCGGTCTGCCTTATTATTTTTTTTATTTCTTCGCTTGCCGGCGATCAGGGCACCCTGGCCGAACTCTATCGCAAGGGCAAGGTCCGGCTCGTTCCTGAGTTGATAATCGATGCAAAATCTTTGCCGAAGGACGTACTCTTCGTAGGGCTTACGGCTCTTGCCAGCGATTCTGAGGGTAATATTTATGTACTGGACGCTTCGGATAGTAATATCAAGAAATTCGACCCCTCCGGGAAATTTGTCAAGGTCATCGGGAGAAAAGGACAGGGTCCCGGAGAATTCAACTTGCCTTACGAGATGGCGATCGCGCGGGATCGACTCTTGATCTATGACATGGGGAATTGGCGGCTGAGCCACTTGGCGCTCGACGGTACACTAATCAAGAACGTTCCTCTATCCAGCCCAAATGAGCGGCCAATAAAGATCAGGGGTTTTCACGGAGGGGAATTCGTTTTGGAGACCGAAAAAACCTATTATGAGGTACCGGACAAACCCCAGGATCGTCGCATCGCTATCCTCGACCCTGATCTGAAGCCGAAAACCGAAATCTATTTTGGGTCAGTCCTTCGCAATATTTATCTGGTCGTGCCTTCCAAATCAATCACGAACGTGCCGCAACCTTTTTGTGCAGATATCCATTGGGATGTTTCTCCGAGCGGAAATATTCTGGTTGGATTTTCGGATAAATACGAGGTCAGTATCTTCAGTGCTAATAAGGAAGAGCTCGGGCTTATTGATCATGCCTGGAATCCCATAAAGGTCACGGACGAAGATAAGAAGAAGTGGTTTGATGGGATGGGGCAAGTGAGCGATAAAGGGACCAAACTGGGCGCACCGGACTTCATTGTGAAGGCAACGAAATTTCCGCGTTTCAAACCGGCTTTTGATGAAGTTTTCTGGGATCCGGAAGGAAACATCCTGATCCATCCAATTCTCAAGGAGGGGCAATCACGCTACTATGACGCCTTCAACCCAAAGGGGAAATTCATTGCCCGAGTCGAGTTTGTCGGATCACCGCCGTATTTCTATTCGCAACAGAAGAGGGTCACTATGGGCTCCATCTGGGCTTGCGAAACGGATGCAAATGGTTACTACCGGGTCGTTAAGTGGCGACTCTCCCAATAAAGATTGAGCCCTGATGTCAATCTCGACCTGCTTTAACTTTCCTCTCCGATCTTTTCGATCCGTTATGCTTGACTGAAGGCTGGGGAATCATGCGTCGCTTGGGTCTTGTGGCCTTGGCCGTTGTCTTGGCGGCTTCCACGGATTGCCGCCGCCATGAGGAGTCGTTCGCGTCTCCCCTGTCGAAATCAGAAGTCCAAGCCATATCCTCAGCGAAGACCGCCGCCGAAATATTCGATGTGCCGCGAGAAGTCCAGCTCGAAACAAAGGCCGAGTGTGCCGTCGCCGAGATCAGCGATTTGGGCCTGGATGCGAACGGAAACTTCATCATCGCCGACGGCTGGCAGCTCCGTCAGGTCTTTGTTTTCGCTTCTGACGGCCGCTTTGTAAAAATCCTGGGACGGCTTGGCCAGGGCCCCGGGGAATACTCGACGCCTGTCAGCGTCGCGGTCAACTCCGAGGGAGAAATCCTGATTGCCGACTACCAGCGGAATCAGATCATCGTCTTTGACAGGGATTATCAATTTCAACGATCGTTGCCGGGAAAGCCGCGTATTCAATATTTTGTTCACGTCAACGCCAGGGATGAGATCTATACCTATTCGGGGACGGTTAGTCCCCGCCGTCACGAGGTTTTCAACTCGGTCCACAAGTTGGATAAGGATGGAGCCGAGGTCTTGTCTTTCGCTCCCGTGCCTCAGGCCGCCCTTGACATGAATTTCAGCGCCGTTAACGATGGGATGACCATCGACGAAGACGATTTCGTCTATGAAATGAACCCATTGCATTATCAGGTCCGCAAATTCTCCGCTGGGGGGAAATTGATCGGATCATTCACAAATCCCCATTATCACAACGAGAGGAGGGAGGGCGAGCCGCCGACGATTCTCAACGGGCCGCATTATCTTGAAAGGGGGCTCATCGTTGTTCAGCGCGGAAACGTCATCGATATATTCGATACATTGGGGAACTTCCTCACCGGTGATATTCCGTTCTCCCTGAAGATCATCACGGCCCGGCGAAACACGCTCTATTGTGTACAATGGGACGAGACGGTGCCGCAAAAGACGCAGCCGAATCCGAAGGTCATCTGCTTTGAACTTCGCAGTTTCGCACGCTAGTCGGTAGGGGCGACTTATCGGGGGCCGATTGAAGTTCCACGGACTCACGTCCGCGGGATCCAACTTTCGCAGGCTTTGGAGCGCCAGCCCCCGAATGGGGGTTCGCTAATCCTGAAAAAAAGACACTATCCTGGCCAACCAGATCAGACGCTTTCGAACTGGATATAGGAAAAAGTAAAAATGAAAGATAAAGTGCTGCTGTCGACCTTAAGTTCGACTGTTGCTGCTACAATCTCATTTGTTTCGGTGAATTTATTAACGCAGAGCCATATCCACTGGAAATCCACAATCGTTTTCATTATTGTTTTTGCCGTAGTCTTCGAAGTAACTTGGAGATTACGTCACCGGAACAGTTGGTAGCGGAATGGAGGCCGGCCTGGCACCATTTCGTTTTCAGCGCCAAGTTGCTCTTTGACCAACACCTATTTTCAGCTTTTCCAGCTGACTTTGTAGCGTTTCACAACCTGGAATCCCTTCTCATCCTCTTCTATCGTATAGAGCTTTCCTTTTTTCAAGACTCGAGGCGCGGCTTTGAGAAGAATCCTGGCGATATACTTTCCTTCGGGATCGAAGACATCATAATAATAGCCGTGCCCCTCAGCGGCTTTCTCGTAAGTCTGAACGAATATCCTGCCTGAATCGTCAACATCAAGGGAATGGAAAGCATTATGATTATTCTTCCAGTTGACCTTGATATCCGAGGGAACACCTTTATCCCCATAAACAGAGCTAGCCCACTCCTTTTTTTCTTCTTCCGTAATCTTTACAGGCTCATAATCTTTAATGATATGGCGCAAAGAGTGCCCACTTTTATCAAGGAGATGAAGCTCATACTTGTCGGAATACCCCCAGATGATGTTGTCATTGATTCCGACAGCCCAAAAGCATTCTGGGGGAAGCATATTACGGATATTAGGAACAATGTCATATTCGTACGAAAATACACGGAAAAGCTCCTTCAATCCGGAGTCGAATTTCGCCAGAACATAGACGACTCGGCTGGGCAGGAATATCACGGGTCTCCCCACGACGTTGTCTTGGGAATCAACCTCGGGACGAGAGAAGGACTGCATCCTCCCCAGAGATATAGACCGCAGATATTGACCGTCGCGCCCAAAGAAATGCAATAACCGATTTCCCCTGTCGTTGACCAGTATTTCATCCCTTGGCGTTATGAAGATGTTCATGGGACCCTGCATCTCCCCGGGTCCTTGGCCTTTCCTGCCAATAGTCCCAAGATATCCACCGGCCTTGTTGAAGACCATGATGTGGGCTTCTTTAAAATCAAGAATGTAGATATTTTCCTGCGCGTCAATTCCCACGTCTATAATTTGGGAAAAGGCGAAATCTCCTCCCCGTTCCGGGCTTCCGATCGATAAGTCTTCTTCAACGGCGCAAGCATCTTTCCCGAAGATCGGCGTTTTTGGATTCTGGACGACGGTCACACCATTCACTTCCTTGATTGTCCCAGCCCAAACTGTCTTTTGTTTTTTGCAGGAAATAAGCTTCGGAAGGATCAAGAGAATTACGATGGCCAAAGCCGTCTGTTTGCTCTTCTTCATCATCGCCTCCCTTATTATAGACCTTGAAGAGGGCTTTTTTTGTCTTTTCTTGCCGGAAAACCATCTCATGTTAGGGACGCGGCGCGTTTCCCGTGCCCAGGACACATCTCCACTTCCTCAAGCCATCATTGACTTTTCCGCGGCCCGGCGAAACAC
Source organism: Candidatus Aminicenantales bacterium (assembly GCA_049513915.1). Lineage (GTDB taxonomy): Bacteria > Acidobacteriota > Aminicenantia > Aminicenantales > Saccharicenantaceae > DATKJS01. The sequence continues at coordinate 8,559 of JBEKVN010000029.1, forward strand.
GCTCTATTGTGTGCAATGGGACGAGACGGTGCCGCAAAAGACGCAGGCGAATCCAAGAATCATCTGTTACGAACTCCGCGGCTCCGCGCGCTAGTCGGTAGGGTGACTTGCCGGAACAGCGGATTAACGGTCCGTTGGATGTGACCGAGGGATTAAACGATAAGAGACAGCCCGGCGTATTTACACATGGATGAGTTTGCATGGGAGGCAGAGTCCTAAGTTCATACCCGTGCGGCCAGGCATTCCGTGATAAGGTCGAAATCAGCCACTGCAAGGGGAGGAAAATCCGATGAAATCCATTAAACAATTTCTCGTTCTGATTTCTGTCGCTGGGCTAATCGGAACCGGTTTTTCCGCCGGCCGCAAAACCCTCGCGGAATTATACAAGGCAGGGAAGGTGCGCTTCGTTCAGGAGCTTCTGCTTGATGAAAAGACCATGCCCAAGGACGTCCTGTTCGCCGGCCCCGGCGCCCTCGACTGCGATACGGCCGGAAATGTCTATGTGATGGATTTTTCAGACAACAACATCAAGCAGTTCGATCCGTCAGGCAAGTTCCTGAAACTGATCGGCAGAAAGGGTCAGGGCCCGGGCGAGTTCAACATGCCCATCGATATCGTCTTCGCTAAAGACAGATTGGTCGTCTGGGATATGGGGAACGATCGCCTCTGCGCGCTGACGATGTCCGGCGCACTCATCAAGGCCGAAAATGCGTCCACCTTTTCCGGGAGGCCTGTCAAGGTGGAAGCCCTGCCCACGGGTGAAATCGTCCTCGAAACGGAGAAAACTTACTTCAACGAGCCCGACCGGCCTCAGGACCGTTTTCTCGAAATCCTCACCCCAGACCTGCAAACGAAAAACAGGATCTATTCGCAACCCGTATTGCGGAATAGGTATATGAGAATTGGGGGCCAGCTCTTTAACATCCCTCAGCCGTTCTGCCCCGATATTTATTGGGATATTTCCCCTTCCGGCAATATCGCCGTAGGTTTTTCCGGAAAATATGAAGTAACTTTCCATGATAAGCAGGGCGCTGAAGCGCTCAGGTTTTCTCATTCTAACGATCCGGTGAAAGTTACGGCGGAGGACGAGAAGGATTTCTTCGACGGAATGTCTTATACAACCGGAACGGGAATCAAGCGCGGCGCCCCCGATCACATCGTCAAGAATACGACATTCCCGAAGTTCAAGCCGGCCTTCAATGCTTTGGTCGTCGATTCCGACGGGAACACCTTGATTCATACATATAGAAAATCCAAGGAGGAAATGTACCGGTATTTCGACGCCTTCGACCCGCGGGGAAAATTCATCGCGACGGTTCATATGGAAGGCGACGTTCCATTTCCCGTTCAGTTTCGAAAATCGAGGGTCGTGGACGGGTGTTTTTGGCTTGTTAAATACAGCAGCGACGAACTGCCTCACATCATCAAGTACAGAATTGCGGAATAGCGTGACTTCTTAACGGAGCTCTAGGACGACAAGCTGGGGGTAAAGGTCATAGGGGGAACTCGAGATGAGAATCCTGGAGTTTCGGGCGGATAGAAATTCCGGATAGAAATCGAAGGCTGGAAAGCCCGGCTCCTTGACAAACCGCTCGCCGTCCAGGCGATAGAGCGTCGTCTTCCGGCTTAGAGGACGATCCAACATTTCCCGGGGCTCGGGCGTGAATTCCTGCCGGGTCACAAGCACAAAGATAGTTCCGGCGCACTCGAACGGTTGCGCATAATTCCAGAGGCGTGTTTTTTGGACATTCTGTCCCCACATGATGTTTTTAAAAGGAACATATTTTTCCGGAAGGGCGAGCGTTTTTATCTGGCTGCCGGATTCGAGATCATATGCATTGAGTCCCAAACTGTCGCCCGGACAGGTCCAGACTATCCCCTCCCTGACGACGAATCTCTGAAATCCCGTAAAATAATCTATGTTCGTCACCGCGAATTCCTTCTCGAACTTTTGCTCGCGCACGGCATAGACTTTCAGATTGGCAGAACTCTTCCGCCCGTAGGGCAGGCCGTCGACAAAAAGGAGGCGGCCGTCGTCAAGGAAGTCGAAATACCCGAACATTTGTTTTGGCAAAGGATGTATGCGCGCGAAATTCCCGGCACTGTCGAATTCCTTGATTTGAAAGCCATTCTGGTGCAGGACGAAAATGCGCTTTCCGTCGGGGCTGACTCTCAAGCGAAGGGGATTCAGGGCTTCCCCCGGCCCCTGGCCCGGACTGAGGAAGCGGCCGCGGAATCGGCCGGAGGGGCCGAAAACCTTGACGCAGGCCTCTTTGTAATCGAGTGCGTAAATGTTTCCTGCCGGGTCGAAATCCGCCGACACAATCGACGAGAACATGTAGGGCTTATCTTCTTCCTTTTTGGCTTCCGGAAGACCTATCGAGGTAGCGATGACGAAGTGGGTTTGTTTGTTGCCCGGAGTATCTTTTGGCGGCTGCGCGGCCGCTGAAAGAGCCGTTACGAGGATGGCCGTGATGCCCATCTTAATGAAAGTCGCCATGCCAGTTTCCTATAATGCATACGCTTTTCGCGGCCTTATCGTTTAGGGACATCGTCTGGCGAAGAAGGCTTTGTTCGTTCGCGCTATGCCCTGCTTCTGCATGCGGCCTTAGAACCTCAGCTGCCCGCTGCCAAACGTGCCTATTCCCACACCATCCTATAGACGATCACTTCGGGATAGCCGTTCTCCTTGAACGTAAGCCGGTAGAAGCGGCCGTTTGCGGCGGTTGTTCGCATGTGGTTCAGGGATCTGCCCATCGTCCCATATTTTCCAAGACTCGCCCGGCCGATGAATACGCCGTCCGCGCTAAAAATGTCATGGATGTACTCATCCTTGCCCTCTCCCGGCTCGTACGTCATGACGAAAATCCGTCCGTCGTCGTCGATAAAAAAGGAGTTGAACGGAGGCATGTCCGTGAGAACGTACAGGTCTGAAGTCGCCCGCGCCTTGATCATCGTTTCCGTCTGCTTCTTGAACTCGTCAGGATAGGCCTCGGGCCGGAACTCTTTTCTGATCTTACGCAGGAGGTTCCCCTGAAAATCGAAGACCTTGATCTCGTAGTCCTTGAAGCCTTTTCCCATATAGATGCGGTCGCCGCGGACTCTCCAGTAGAAGGGAATGATGATGCCGGGAGTCTTCTTTCCCTGCGCCAGGTCGGAGTAATCATAAGAATCAAGGTTTTTAAGCTCATTGAAATTTGCGTCGAACAGGTCCACGGACATCCTCCAGCGTTTGGAGACATCCATATAGTTTCTCCTGGCCAAGTAATTTCCGGTATGGAGGGGAATCACGTCCCACAAACCGGGACGAACTTTTGTTTCCTTGATAAAGGTACCATCCGTATTAAACTCCAGGGTCTTCAGACCATCGACGTCAAAAACCAAGATGCGGTCATTTGGGCTGACAAACACATACTCGGCCGATTGGAGTTCTCCGGGACCTTGCCCTTTTTTTCCGAGGCTTCGTACGAATTTACCCTGCGAATTGAATTCGTTGATGAAGTATTCAGCAGCTGCGGACGGCTCCACGAGGTAGACATTCCCCCTGGAATCGGCGTCCACGTATTCGGGCCACCTGAGATCGAGACCCGCATATTCTCCCTGTTCGAGGTCGATGGTGACCTCCTTCTCCAATCGGAGACGCGCCACGACGCCCTTGAGTGAATAGGGTTCGAGGTGATTCAGGACGACTTCGACCCCGCCTTCATTCGTTTTGTCGATTTGGGCCAGTTTGGAGCAGCCAGTCAAAAGGAGAGCTAGACCCAGAAGAAAACTGAACGTCTTTTTCATGACATCGTCCTCCGGGAATACCTGATTCTTTCCCGAGCGACCGCTCGTTATTGTCCCAGCCTCGATTTTGGGGCCTTCGTGATCCCTCTCCCTATTTTTCCTGCCAACCTGACCGCCCGGCCCCACCTAATTCCATACCATCCTAAAAACCGTCATTAGCATGAAACCGCTGTCTTTTTCCCTGAGGCAGTAGAGGCGATCGCCTTTCACAACAGCCTTAAGAGGTTCGTCGTAGTATCTCTCTCCCCTTGTGTAGATCACGTGGACATTGTCAAGTAGGACACGGCCGATGAAATCCCCTTCGCTCGCGAAGATATCGGTCCAATATTTCCGCTCGCCTTGGCGCTCGTTGGTCATAACGTATAGCCGGCCTTGATCATCCGGGAAAAGGTACTGGAAAGGCGGAAGATACGCGGGGAAGTCGGTTCTTCTTATCCGATCCTGGCCCAGGGCAGAGCGCCCCATGACCTTCTTGAACATGACTTTGTAGTCTTCAGGAAGCGCAACCGGTCGGAACGCCTTCCTGATTTTTCTCAGGAGCTTTCCCGAAAAATCAAAGACGAAGATTTCGTAGCCTCCCCTATCGTCTCCGACGAAAATATTCTTATCGGAGGCGCCTAGAATGAGCGCGTGTCCCTTCGGTCTATAGCGGGGCGCTCGGTTGGGGTCGTCGAATTCATACGTGTAGAACTCCCGGTTCTCGCTCAGGGTATCGTTGGAAATGTAGTAATGATTCCTTAGCGCAGGCTTTTCGGGGACCTCTTCTTGCTCAGAGGTCAGATATTTTCCGCTACCCAGGTATTCATCGAGGCTTAAGTTCCTGCCGAGCTTGACTTCTTCGAGCAAGACTCCGTTTCTGTTGAAAATAAAGATTTTATCCTTGGTCATGTCCTTGGCGATGATTCGATCCTGGCCGTCAATGTGGAGGTCTCCACCATAATTAAATTCTCTGGGACCCTGCCCACTGCGCCCGAAGGAGGTCAGGAATTTTCCGGTGGCATCAAACGCGTATAAGAAACTCCCGGGGCTCTGACGCATCATGAAATAGATGTTGCCATCCCTATCCAAGGTGAAAGTCTCTATCGAGGTCAGGCCCGTTTTCAAGACTTCGTCCCTTTCCGTATCTATGGAGAGAATTTCCTCGAGCTTGAGCGTGGACGGCACTCCCGCCAGCACATAGGGCTCCAGATGGTTGATCACGACTTCCACGCCGTTCTCCGTTATTTTCTCGACCTGCGTCCCCCTGCGCCCGCATTGAACGAGGGAAAGAAGAATGGCGAACAGAAGCGCGACGCTCTTGAATTTATCCGTCACCGGCGTCTAAATGCTGGCTAGAAAGGTGCCTATTTGGTTTATATTCTTTCCAATAATCACTTTGCCCCATCTCCTGGATCGCAGACCAGCCGCTAGTCGTCAGGATTCTCTTTTTTCTGATCGCTTGCCCGGGTCGAGGGTCTTGTATTTCGCAATGCTGAATAGACCCTCTGCGTCCTCGTCAACAGTATAAAGAAATCCATCTTTCAGAACAACCCGGCCGAGTATCAACCCAGAGGGCGTGAATCCGGATGGAAATTCGAGGTAGAAATTGTCAACGTATCGACCTCGAGCATCGAAGACATCGACCAGCCGGGATTGGCGTTCGTTTCTTGTCGAGGTTATGACCCAAATATGGTCGCCTGCGACGAGAACCTTATTGATGTCGTAATAGAATGCTTCGGCCGGAGGTCCGTTGTAGCCCGGACGTTGCTCGCGCGGATCGGGAGGCCTCTTGACCTTGTCGTACTTTCTCGTGATCGTCTTCTCGACTTTGTTCTTTCTTGGATTGAAATGGTCGATCCGGTAGTCGATGCCGTGCACGATATAGATGGTCTCAAAGTCCTTATAGGCAAAATCAAACCGGGCCTGCTGCCAACCGTAGCTGCGACCCAGATACCAGCGATAGGGGAATTGGTGTGGCTTCCGGACGTCCTTCAGGTTAGGGGACAGGATGCAGAACGAGATTGGAACCTCATAATAATTGGGGCTGGGAACATCATTCCACTGAGGCGTTTCTTCCAGGAAAGCATAGATCTGCCCGTTGATCAGCGTAACGAATTCATAAAGTTCGGTCATCGTGGTCCGGTCTTCGCCCAGGTAGTCGCCCTTTGAACTGAAACGCATCATCTTCGGCGGATTAACAGCCTGAATGAGAATACCTTCAGTTGTCAGCAGCGCCCTCGTAGCCAACATGGATTCTCCGGGGCCTTGGCCGCTCTTGACGACTTTATAAACAAGCCGTCCCTGAGCATCATATTTGAAGTGCTCGAACCCATTTGCGAAATGGACGCTCCCGTCATCACCGATTTGAAGTTGATCGGGATACTTGAATACAATTTCCTTTCCATCGTCGCGGATTCGTATCTGCTCTAGGAGCTTGACTGTCCGCCCAGCTTCAGGATTCGTCGGCTGTTTAGGATTCTCGACGACCACCTGCCCGTAACAAAGCGCCGTAGCCAGCAGACAGGCCGACAAGCGAATTGAAATCTTTAGCAGATCCTTCCCAAGGATAGTTGAGAACTTGGATTGCATTTTCATCCCCTCCTGTTGATCATACAATACTTCCACGACTGATAATAAGGCAATCCCGCCTCTCTCCGCCCGTCTGCTGGTCGTTCTCGGGCCGAGCTAGGGAATGGTATGGGCCGGGCTTCATTTCCATATCATTTTGTAAACAACAAGCTCATGGAAGCCCGATTCCTTTTCTTGATGACAATAAAGATTCCCGTTCTTGACAAAAGTATACCGAGGTCCGTGATAGAGGCCGGCCCAAAAGATCTTCAGGGCCTTCCGCCCGACGAACACGCCATCAGGATTGAATATGTCCCATAAGTACTCGCCAGGATTCGGGCCCGGCTCGTAGGTCATTACAAAGATCCGGCCCTCGTCGTCGGCGAAGAACTGATTCAACGGGGGAAGCGGATCCAAGAAGTACTTAGCCTGAGGGACTCCGGATTTTCGATAGTCCGGTCCGAGAATGGCCGTCTTGATCTCATCCGTCACTTTCACCGGCCGGTATGCCTTCCGGATCTTCCTCACAAGTTTCCCCTCGGAGTCATAGACCCAGATCTCGTATCCTCTGGCCTGGTTGGTTATGAAGATCCTGTCTCCTGCTACCCGCCACATAAAATACGGAACCTGCCGGCTATTATCCATGGTGTTTTCGTAGCGGTCCAGGATCTTGAGCTCCGCGAATTCGCTGTCACAAAGAGCCAAGACATCAACATAAGAGCCGCCCGACGAGAGTTCAGGCCTGAAACCGATAGTGAGGAACTTCCCATTCCTGAGGGCGTCGATATGGAGAGCCCAGCGTTTGAGTTTCACCTCCCTCAAGAGCACGCCGTTCAGGTCATAGACGATGAACTTCTGGCCATAGTCGGCCAGGGAAATTTCGCCGGTCTCGGAAACGCCGCCGAGAAAGGGCCACTGGAGCTCGCCCGGCCCCTGGCCTCGCCTTCCGAAGGAACCCGTCAGACGGCCGGCGCGGTCAAATCGATATATATAGTTCTCTTTGTTCTTGAAGCAAACAGCATAAATGTTGCCCTCGCCGTCGGCATCCCATTCGCCCGCGCTTCCCATCCCCGCTTCCGCGAGGTCGGCCCTCTCCATATCGATGGAAAGGACTTTCTCCAGGGAAAAGCTCGACGGCTGACCCTTGATGCGATATGGCTCGACATGGTTGATCACGACTTCGACGCCATTTTCTGTGATTTTCTCCACCCGGGCGCCCTTCCGCCCGCACTGGATCAGGGAAAGAAGAATAGCGAACAGAATCGCGACGCCTTTGGATTTCTGAATCACCAGCGTTCTCTATTTATCCGGAATATTCCATTTCACGGAATAGCGCTTGACGACTTCATACCCTTTCGGGTCGGGTTCGATCGTGTACAATTTGCCGTTTTTTATAAGACGAGTCCGGGGGTTGAGAAAATCCGGATTTAGGTTCAACGGTGTGCGGGCGATATAACGCCCTTCTTCATCGAAGATATCATAGATATCCTGCCGACCGTCGGCGCTTCTCTCCCATGTCTGGACGAATAGACGGCCGCCATCGGCCGGGAAAAAGCTGCGATAAGCCGAATGGTGCGAAGCGAACTCCATGGATTTGGCGGCTTCGGGCCCCAGAACTTCTTTTGTCCTCTTGGCCAGATCGTTCTTTTCCTCTTGAGTCACGCGGACGGGATCATAATCGCGGAGAATCCTCGTGAGGATATGCCCCTCCGAATCGACGATTTTGATTTCGTATGTTTTCGACTCACCGAATACGATTTGCCCCTTTTGATTGAGGATCCATTGCGCCCGGGGCCTGAAAACAACGTAGCTCTGATCCTCTTGATAGCTCAAAACGAGGGCCGGCTCGCCGCCCATCCCCGAAGCGTATGTTTGGAGGATGACTTTGCCGGACCGAATTTCGCTGGTTTCGATGAAGAGATTCCCCTGGCCGTCCGCCCGGATTCCCGCGCTCAAACCCCGGACCGGAGACCTCCGAAGATAGCCTCCCGCCGGGTTGAAAGTAGAAATACTCTGCAAATCGACCACAACGATCTCCGCCGTCCCCGGAATGATGCAAATCCCCCTCGGGAACTGGAATTCGCCGGGGCCTTGCCCGGGCCGGCCTATGGTCTTGACGTATTGGCCGTTCTTATCGAAGACCTTGAGGTTTCTTTCGCCGGCGTCGACGACGTAAAGGTCTTCCATGGCGTTGACGGCCATATCAAAGGGGTGGCTCAAGACGTATTTGCCCTCCGACCCCTCACCGCCGAGCACGAAATCTTCCCTCAGCTCGAGCGGCGGAATCTTATAGATCGGCTCCTTGGGGTTTTTGACGACAGTGACGTCGCCCTCCTTGACGATCATCCCCTTCCATTTGACCTGGGCCGACGCCGCGGCCGGCGTCAATCCCGCCACGATCCCCAGGCAGACAACGAAAATCCCCGCTTGGTTCATTTTCATGCCAGGTCTCCTTTTATCACCGCCGCGTGCCGGCTCCAGGTTCGCGGAGCTGAAATTCAAATCCATGAGCGGTTAAGGGACCAGTCCCCTTTTCCCAACGAATAAGACTATAGGTTGCCACGGGAGCGGCTGTCAAATCCGAGGCGCAGGAGCGAATCGATGTCAACTTCTTCGTCTAAACAATTTCGACTCGCGTGGCGTATTCATTATTGAAATATCGCTCAAGAACATAGGTGGACACCGGCGGCCCCTGGTAACGAAATCACCGGGGATGAAGGAATTGGCTCTGCGGGGCGGGTCATTTTGCCATTTCAGTGGGCCGGAAGCATAATCCACGGCGGGGGTAGGTCATGCCCGACATGATCGATTCCCGTCGCAGGACTCCCGGTGTGAAGGAGTTTTCATGAAGAGGCGACGGAACGCGTCCATCTTGGTGCTCGCGCTGATTTTCATCTGTCCGGCCGGGTGCGTCGGGAAGCGCGGCGCGGTCGAGAGGATCAAAGAAAACGGTGTCGAGGTCGTCCTCAACCACCTCGAGCCGTATCACATTCCCGGCCGGCCATCGTCTCTCACTCTTCAGGAAATCTTGGCCGTCGACACGGAGAGCGATTCAGTTGCCAAGGCCGGGGTGACCGAGATATATCTTTTCGACGTCGATTCCCAGGGAAACATCTACGTTATAGTACCTCCCACCCACCCGGGAAACGTCGTTTTCAAGCTCTCGCCCGAGGGCAAACCGCTTCTTTCATTCGGACAAATGGGACAGGGGCCGTTTGAGCTCGAATACCCGGGCGGACTTCATATCGACACGATGGACCGGGTTTGGGTGCTGGAGAGTCCGAAGAACAAGTACCACATTTATGATAGCACCGGAAAGCCGTTGGCCGAGGGCAGCCCCGAGGGCGGATTCGAGGACCTCGTTCGGCTAGAGAACGGAACCTTTCTTATTTCGCGAATGGAGAAAGGAGACCTTAAGGGGAAATACCTTGCCACGACCGTCGGCATCTACGGCCAGGATTTTCGTATCCGCCGCGAACTCGACCGGTTCACGCAAATCCCCAATAGGATGATTTTCAAGCAGGTGGCGGAAAAGTACGTTTGCGGAACAAATTATGTGTTTCAGGCTAAAGCCGCGGCCGGTCGGATCTTCGTCGGGAATTCGGACCGGGGCTACGAAATCCTGGTTTACGACCTCGGGGGGAAGTTGCTGCGCAAGATACGGAAGGAATATAGGCCCGTCCCAGTCTCTGAGGAATACCGGAAGAAGACTCTGGAGATGTACAAAGATGGGATGCCGGAGTACGCGGCCAAGATCTTTTTCCCCGAAAATTGGCACCCGTTCCAGTCGTTCCTCGCTGACGATGAGGGTCGCTTGCTGGTCATGACCTACGAACCGGGCGTCGCTCCAGGCGAGTTTATGTTCGATATTTTCGACCAAGACGGGGTCTTCACGTGCCGTTTGGATCTGAGCGTCGTGCTCCCCTCGTACGACAGGATCTTGGCCAGGGTCCGGGGAGACCGCCTGTACGTCGTCCAGGAAAAGCCCAGTGGGTTCAGGCGGATCGCGGTCTACCGCATGATTTGGCAATAGCCGACGGGCTGTCGGCCTCGGGGATATCGGTCTCGGGCCTGTGCGCATATCCAGGCACGCTATTCGGGATCGGCATGCCTGGCGCGGATCAATTCAACCAGGTCACGCGATAGACCACCAGTTGGAGATAGCCGCTATCTTTTTCCCGGAGGCAATAGAACCGGCCATTCTTCATCGTCGTCCACGAGTCGACACGCGGCGCCTGCTCGAAGAGTTTCATGCCGGCCTGGATATTCAGGCTCATCTGCCCGATGAAAACGCCGTCCCTGTCGAAAATGTCGATCAGGAATTCCCCCGGCTTGGCGCCTTGCTCGTAGGTCACGACAAAGAGCCTCCCCTCGTCGTCGACCCAGAAGTGCTGGCACGGCGGAGCCGGATCCGCGAACGTGATCTTCGTTTTGAGAAAGGCGAGCGAAGGGGTATCTATATGCTTCAGCACGTCCTGTTTCATGCTCTCCGGATACTTGACGAGCGGGCCCTCTTTCCTCACTCTCCGCACCAGTTCCCCTTTGAAATCATAACTCCGTATTTCGTATCCTCGCTCGTCGTTGACCAGAAAGATTCTGTCTCCCGAGAGTGCCGACCTGATGAATGGAAAAGGATAGTGGACCTTGGCGACAATATCGGCGTCTTCGACCGGGATCCGGTCCAGTTCCTTGATTTCCGAATACTCGCGATCGACGATGGAGAAGACATAGGCGATCTTGGCGACGGGGCGCGTGGCGTCAAATTCGACCCTCCGATAGAGAAAGCGGGTGTTATCCAGAGGGACCAGCAGGTCGGTAGCAGGACGAAGCCGCGGCTTGATGGGGATTTCCCTGAGAAGCTTTCCTTCGCGGTCGAACACGAACATTTTTCTTTTGCCTGAATCCGGAATGCTGAGTTCGCCGTTCGCGGAGAGCTTTTGGAAAATCGGGACTTGAAGCTCTCCCGGGCCTTCTCCCTTTCGGCAGAACGAAGATACAAAGCGGCCGGCCGGGTCAAACTTATAGATGAAATCGCCCTGACTCAATAGCGATTTGAACACGAAGATCTCCCCCACGGAATTGACGTCGAATCCCCAGATGTCCGAGATCCCCAGCCGGGCGATTTCGGCGTTCTCGGTGTCGATAACAAAAAGTTCGTCCAGGCGGAGCGGGGGGCGAAGTTTGCGCATGGTCTCGGGCGTCACATGGTTGATGACAACCTCAACGCCGTTTTCGACGCGCTTCTCGACGTTCGCAGGTTTGGGCCCGCAGGAGGCGATCAGAATCGACGCCGCGGTGGCCATAATGAGAAGGGACTTATTCAATATTACGCGCTTTCCATGGTCCGGTTTTCTTCGTGGCGTCCCCTAATTCAGCCCGCCGATCTGGTACTGGACGATAAAAATATCCCCCTCCCTATTCCACTCGACCGTGAATAAAAAGGAACCGCTAACGGCCATGGGCGGATATCCTATCCAATTCTGTTTCAGCCTCGGAAGCGGCAGGTAGAAGCAGTCGGCATACTTCCCTTCCCGGTCAAAAACGTCGGTCAATATGCCCCGGTCTTTCTGGATCGTCGATGTGAGGACCCGGAGCTCGTCCCCATGGACGAGGAGCTTCTGGATGTCGTTGAAGCGGTCGGGATACCCTCTCTCCCGATACCATTGTGTTTCCCTGGCCGGCGGCTCAAACTTCACGGGCGTGTAGGCCCTTCGAAACGCGCGCACGATGTCCATCTTTTCCAAATCCAGCAGCTTCACGAGATAGTCCTGGGTGCTGCTGAGGTAGACGAAGCGCCCTTGGGCTTGAGCCTTCTGGATCCAGGTGATTGTCCCCGAACTTACAGATCTTTCGCCGAAATAATAGGCCTCCATGGTCGGAAAGCCCCAGGGGGTTTTCGTCGTCTCACCCTTCCGGGGGACGACGTAGAGGTCGTGCCCGGTTTCCTTCAGGCCGCTCTTCCGTTCGAAATCTTTCCGGACATAGTCCACGAGGTAATACCTGTGATCATAAATGCCGACCAAGCGTGAGAAGCGCTTCTGGCCGAGTCCGAACTCGTCGAGCAGCCTCCCATTGAAGTCCATTATGAGGATCTTGTTCGACATCGTGTCGAGGAGGACAACGTCATCCTTCCCCAGTAGGACATCCCCATATTCCCGGACCTCGCCGGGTCCCTCGCCCTTCTTGATCAGGTTCTTTACGAACTTTCCCTTGGCGTCGAATTTATAGAGAAATTCGTCCCAGTCGCCGTAAAAGATCGAGCCGTCGGCCGAGATCTGGAGATCGGCCGGTTGCTTGAAATAAAACGGCCCGCTCTCGTCGGTGATGCGCATGATCTCTGTGAGCTGAAGGACCCGGCCGGCGTCCCGGCTCGGCGGTTTGGCGGGATTTTCGACGATATCCTGGGCAGAAAGACCGGCGGCCGCAATCAGGAGAATCGAGATGGGCAAGGCGACTTTAGGCTTCAGTGAGCACGTCCGCGACATCGGCAGCTTCCCCTTGCCTCATTCCTTGACCTTGATTCTCACGGCCGACACAAATCCTGAATCGTGTTTCTCGAGGGCGTAAACAAAGCCATTCTTGAAGTCGTGGAAACAAGTCTACTTCCCGCTCGGCACGAGTTCCATGCTGTATCGCTTGATCGAGGCATATCCCTCCTCGGGCCGGAGGAGACTGTATACTTTTCCATTTTTGAATACGCCGATCCTCTGCTCGATCGAAACCTGTTTGTTGTAGATGCCGTCCGGCGAGAAAACGTCGTAGAGAATTCCCTTGGCATTCTCGGGCTGGATAAGCTCGATCCAGAGATTCTTATTTTCATCGATGACGATGTTGCGAAAGGCGGGCATCGTTTTTTTCTGGCCGACCTGCCCCTTGAAACGCACGTTCTTGACGGGAGTGAATTCGCGGCCGAAGGCGAATTCTTTTTTCCCGTCCTCCCCGTAGACGCCGAGGGTGTAATCCAAGTTAAAGCCGCCGTAAAGCTTCCCTTCGCGGTTGACGTTCCAGACGATCATGTAGAGGCCTCCCATGCCGACAACGCCTCCTCCTCCCGAGGATTTCATGACCATGGACTCTCCGAGAAAGTCAACGAGGTGGTTGAGTTCTTTCCCGGTTGTATCGGTCCGGAAGACGCCCGTCACGTACGGGACCTCCTGGAAATCCGTCGAGAGCTTGTCGGGCTCCTTGATGGCCGCACGCTTCCCGAGGAAGAGCCGGTCCCGCCCGTCGATGACCATTGTCGCGAAGAAGCCCTCGAGGGGAAAGCCGGAGACATATCGTCCTTCCGTCGTCATGATGATCACGCGGCTCTGGCTGAAGTCGAGAATTCCGATTCTCCCATCGGTCATCAGGTTGAAGAAGACCACGCCGCCGAACTCTCCCGGCCCCTGGCCCTGCCGCCCGATGCTCCTGAGAAAGCGGCCCTGGCCGTCATAGACTTTGATGTTGATATCGCCAATATCCATGACATATACGCGGCCTTGGGTGTCGACATCGAGGAACCGGGGCTTGTTTAAAAGGGCGGCTTCCGGACTCCCCTCCCCTCCGCACGACATTTCCTCTGTGAGCTTGGCGATAAAGCGGCCGTCCCGGGGGAAGTCGGGGTTGGTGATGGTCTTGACCCCGTCCTTGACCGCCGTTACGACGGGGTACGGCTTCTGCTGGACTGACGGCGCGGCCATCGGCAGCGTAACGATTAGGCAGAGTACAAGGCAGAGTTTCAAGCAATTCATGGTTTTCTCCTCTTGCCGGACATGCTCGTTCCCAGGAAGGATGATGTTTTTAGTGTAGAGCGGCTTTCCCCGGTTTGTCAACGCGTTGCCGGCGGTTCCCTATCGTGTCCGGAGGTTAGCCCTTTTCCATTTAAATCCAGGGTTCATTTTCTTCGGCGCCAATGTTCTCCGTCTCCGCCTGACATTGCTTCGCTCCTCCTGCGTGCTCTATAATAGGTTTAAGGGAATCGCCGGGATGATTAAAAACGCATCGCGTCCGTCTCCCATCCGATCTGAGTTTCGATCGCGCATGCCTGAGCGGTTCTTCAAGGCACGGCATATTGCCATCCTCATGTCTATTCTCGCCCCGGTCCTTGTCTTAGTTCTGCGGGGCCAGACGCAAATCGAGAACCCGAAGCGGCTGCTTTCGAAAAACGCCGGCCGCGTCATTCATCTTGATGAAGTGCTTAGGATACGAGACGATGGAAAAACAGCGATTTTCCGCACTCCCCAGCAGTTGCACACCGGCAAGGACGGCTCGCTGTTCTTCATGGACTTCGCCGAAGGGGCCCGTCTGTACCGATACGGCCCCGAGGGAAAGCTTCTTTTCAAGATTCTGAAAAGCGGCCAGGGGCCGGGCGAGTGCAACATTCAGAGCGGTTACTTCTTTGCGGACGATATCATCCGGGTGACAGCGTGGATACCTCCGAAAATCATGGATTTCGGTCCGGACGGCCGGTACCTGAGGGAGTCCAAGATCGAGGAGGACACGCATGGTCTTTGGTTCGTCGCTGCCGCCGACGGAAAGATATATGGCATCAGGGACGAACTCTTCAGCACCTCCGCGTTCAAAAGCGGCGGCGTCTTCTCCATCCCGAATTCCGTATACGAGATTTCGCCCGACTTCAGAACCTGGAAGAAGCTCTATGAATTCCCCGTCCGGATGGCTATAAAAAGGGCGCGAGCGATCCGCCTGGACATGATCGACGCGGCCATCCGCGGCTCAACCTTATACGTCCTTCATACGGCTGAGTACGGGGTGGTTAAGTTTAACCTTCGCGCCGCCCGGGTGGAGCAGCTCATCACCAGGGTCTACGACAGGGTGAAGGGCGTGTCCGCGAAAGGAGCGGACCCAGATCCTGAAGCTAGGGGCATCGATACTCCAACAGATCCATACATTTTCGACATCAACGAAATCCACGCCGTCGGCGAAAACTTATGGGTTTTTACGTCCACCATGAAGCCCGATGGCGATGATCAGCAAGTCGACGTATTCGACGCGGCCGGCCGCTTCATCGATAACTTCTTTTTGCACTTCCCTGCCGACGGCCGAAATCACCGTATTGCGAGAAGAAAAAGCCTCATCACCGACGACGGGTATATCTACGTTCCCGATCAGGAAGAGGACGGCCTGGTCACCATCGGCAAGTACAAGATCCGTGAGATGGTCCGTGGTCCCGCTTCGGAGCGACGCTAAACGCGGCGGGCCCGAGGGGCGTATTATTTAAAAAGGTCTGTTCCGGGCAGAAATCCGCCAGGCCGGGGAGGGATTTGTGAGAAAAACCAATTTCCAGATGGTTCTTGGGGCCGTTTGTTTCCTGAGCGCTGTGGGGATCGCGGCTGCGACCTCGGGGAGATCGGGATCGCTGGGGCAAACGCCGCGGATCACGCTCAAACCCGACTTGGTCATCGGCGCCGCGGAGGGCGACGAAAATTATGTGCTGGGGTCGGTTTCGAGGATCGACCTCGACGGGGCCGGCAATATCTATGTCCTGGACTATAAGGACCGGCTGATTCGCATTTTCAAGAACGACGGGTCATTCCTGAGAAAGATCAGCGTTCCGGCCGGGCAAGGGCCCAAGGAGGCTACGGACCTTTCTGGCATCGCTGTGACGCCGAAGGGAACAGTCTACGTCAACGACCAGCGCAAGATCATCGTATATGACGCGTACGGCAATTTTGTCCGCTCTTTTCTCGTGGATTTCATGATTTCTTCGATCGGCTGTCCGGGGACGGAAGATCTTGTGGGCATCGGACCTCACGCGGGGAAGATCCTCCACGTTTTCGACGAGTCCGGAAAACTCCTGGCATCGTTTGGGGAACCCTTCACCGTCCCGGCCGAGTTCGAAGCGATGAAAGACATGCCGATGTTCAGCGCGCCGCTGCTTTTCGACTGCGGGAAGGATGGGCAGATTTTCGCTCTCAACCCAAATAAATACGAAGTCTCCGTTTTTAGGGGTCGGCGTCTCGAGCAAACCTTCAGGGGGGAAAGCCCCCTCTTCAGCCCCATAAAGAAAATGCGCCGGGTTTTCCTCTCCACAGCCGCCAACATCGTCGGGAGTAACGGCCGCGTTTTCGTTGCGCTTCACGTTTTGGACGCCCGGCAACAGAAAAAAGCAGATATCTTCGAAAACGGGAAACAGGTGGACACATTGGACATCAAGGGCACGCCTCATGTCGCCGACCCGCAAGGGCGCATCTATTTCGCCGAGGAAGGGGATTTCGTGAAAGTCGTCCGCTACACGATCATCGGCCGCTAGCGGCGATCCGACAGAGTTTTCATGAACTCGACGATGAGGTTCTCTTCGTTGTCGGTCAGGCCGAGATTTCCCATCTCTTCGGATTGGACATTCGCCGCTACCTCCGCGGCCGGCCACTTGGCGCCCGCCTTGTCCCGGGTGTTGTAGAAATGAACGACGTCCTTCAGGCTCTTGAAGTAGCCGTTGTGCGCGAAAGCTTTGACGAATCCGGGAGCCGGCCTCAGGTCGACGTTCCTGAGCGTCGGCACCTTATGCTTGCCCATGTTGGCGGCTGCGAACGCCTTGTACTTTTCGGTCGTTTCGAGATAGCCGCCGAGCCCCTTATCCACCCAGTTCACCGCGGCGGGATTATACATTTTGTCCTGGCGGTAGAACGGATTCCGGGGATTCTTGGGAACTCCCAGATTGTCGTACGTGAAATCGGTGAACACGGGCGGCTTGCCGTTCGCTGACTTCAGAATGTGGCACTTGGCGCATCGGCCTTTGGCATTAAAGAGGGCCAGGCCCTTGAGCTCGGCATCGGAGAGCCCCAGATTTTCGAAATCCTTGGCGTTGGAAGGGCTGATGTCCTCCACCTTCAGCCCCTTGGCCTTGGCCGCCCGCCAGAAATCGTCGAATTTCGAGCCGAAGGGGCTTACCTCGGCCGAGCGTTCGTAGGCGGCCAGGGCCCGGCCGATCCGGATGTAGGATCTGTCCACGTTTTTTTCCGCGTCCAGAGCGCCGGGCCCCCAGATTTTCGTGAACAGGCCGGCATAATCAGACTTTTGGACGACCATCCCGATGCTTTTTTTATCGGGCATATTATGTTCGAGGGGATTCAAAAACGGGCCAAGGGCCTGTTCGGCCAGGGGGTCGTTCAGCGTGTCGCCAGTCGCGCGGCCGTCCCAGAACATGCCCCCGATGAATTTCTCCTCTTCGCCCTGATGGAGCTTCGGGCTCTCTCCGGCGTAGGCCGCGGCCGGGGGCTTGCGGTTTCCAAACCGGCCCTTGACCGCACCCTCGTAGACGCCGCCCGTCTTGTTGATCGCCTCATCCGAGCCGGTGAATCCGGTGGCCGGGCCGTGGCAGGCCGCGCACTCTTGCCCCGCGGGATTGGACAGGTTTCTGTCGAAAAACAGGTGTTTCCCGAGTTCCTCCAGAGGAGTCAGCTTGACCGCGGCCTTCTCCGCCGAAACGAAGGACAAAGACAGGACCATTAGGAATACGAGCGTTCCCAGCGCGACGCACGCTTTTTTCATGGTTCCTCCATCCAGGCGCCCCCAGGCGGCCCGCCCGTTCAGACGCTATTGCCGAGAATATACCCCTATTTTAAGAGTCGGCCGGGCAATGTCAACCGGTCTCCGGGCGTCATTTCCGGCAAAGGACAAGCTTGACATTCTACACTGCGTAGAATAAAATAGCTGAGTGAAATTATTAATCCTATCGAAAAAGAAGGGATTGGCGCCCTTATCCGAGGAACTCGAACGACCCCTCATGGAGATCCTTTGGACAAAAGGACCGATGATGGGCCGTGACCTCTACAGCGAGATCCGCCGGGAAAAAGACATCGCCTACACGACGGCGCTGACCGTCCTGGACCGGCTATCCAAAAAGGGCTTCATAAAAAAAGACCGGGATTCCGGGAGGATCGTTTTCTCTCCCAAGATCTCCAGGGAGGACTACACGGGCACCGTGACCGGAGGCCTGGTTCAGAGGGCCTTCGAGATGTCGCCGGACCTGGCCGTTTCGGCTTTCGCCGAGCTTTTTTCCAGGATGCCCAGGGGAGACATCGACAAGTTCGAACAGCTTATAGCCGAGAAAAAAAATGGGAAGCACAAATAGAACGAAGGGTCGTCTCGGCCTCCTCTTGGGAGGGCTCTCCCTGGTTTTCCTGGCCCTCTTGCTCCAACTCTACCGGCATCCGGAGACAGTGGTCCTGCTCGTTTCACTGCCGAGCCCGGAGGCGGCGGTGTGCGCCGTCCGCTGCCTGGGGATTGCGCCGTTCCTACAGGTTCTCGGAGAGACGGGCAAAGCGCTCCTCCTCGTCTTCATGTCATTCTCCTTCCTTTTTGCGCTTTCTCGAACGGCCCTGAGAATCCTGCGGACCTTGGCTTTTGTGGACCGTGCCGAGCGCAAGGCCGTTCCGTTCGGGGATGTCTCCCGATTTCCTTTCCTGGAGAACGTCACGGTCTTCGAGGACCGCTTGCCGCTGGCTTTCACGGGTGGTTTCCTGAAGCCGCGGGTCTTTCTCTCCACAAGGCTCATGGATGTTCTGGACGAGAAAGAACTCCGTGCGGTCGTTCTCCACGAGGCTCACCACCAAAATTCCCACGACCCCTTAAAGGGATTGATCGTTTCTTTCCTGTCGGATTTTCTGTTTTTCCTCCCGGTCAGCCGGTTCCTGAAGAAGGCCTATTCTCTGACGGCTGAGATGACGGCGGACGCTCATTCCGTCGGCCTTAAAGCGGACCCCGCGGATCTTGCCGGTTCGCTCTTGAAGGTCCAAAAGCTCCACGCTCCGGCGGCGTCCTGGTTCTTCGACCCGACAAAGGAGAGGGCCGGGCATCTCCTGGGCCAGCCGTCGAGGATCCCGCTGCCCCTAAAAAGGACTTTCCTCACCATGATTCTATTGGCCGTCTTGGCCTTTGTCGCGCTTGTCCCGGTCAAAAAAGGCGTCACTTCGCTATTCATCAATCATAACAAGACCTGCGTCTTGCGCTCCGGCCACAAATAGAGGTCGGCGGCGGGAGGTGATCATGAAAAAGAACACCCTCTTTGGCTTCTTAATGCTCGTCCCGGCGCTTCTGGCCGCTCAGGAGGACGCCGCGCGCCTCGACGACCTCCTGAAACTGGCCCTGGAAAGGAACCCGAAAATCAAAGCGGTGGGGCTTGAAGCCCAAGCCTCGTCCTTCAGTATCCCCCAGGAAAAAAGCCTGCCCGACCCGATGGCCGACTTCAGTTTTAAGAACATGGGCTTCCCCAAATTCACCATCGGCCAGGAAGTCATGAGCGGGGTCGGAGTCTCCTTCTCCCAGGCCATCCCCTTCCCCGGCAAGCTCCGGCTCAAAGGCGAGATCGCCGAGAAGGTCTTCGAGAGGCAAAAGGAGGTCCGAAACGCGGTCGTTCTGGGCGTCCTCAAGGACGTCAAAATCGCTTATTTCGAGCTTTACGCCCTGCACAAGTCCATCGCCATCCTCCGGGAACAGAAAGCCCTTCTAGAAAAAGCGCAGGAATTGACCGAGACGAAGTACGCCGTCGGGAGCGGTGTTCAGTCGGACGTCCTAAAGGCCAAGGTCGAGATCTCAAGGATGGACGAGATGATCACGCCAATGGCTGAAATGATCAAGTCCCTCAATGCCCGGATCAACCTGCTCTTGGATTTCCCTGAGGACAGACCTCTGGGCATGCCGCAGGACCAGGGAGTCGAGAACCTCCCCGTATCGTTGGAGGAGATCAAGAAGGCCGCGGCGGAGAATTCCCCCGCGGTGAAGGAAGCCTCCCTGATGATCGAGGAAGGGGGGAAGATGGTGGATCTCTCCAGGAAGGAGCTGTCTCCCAACTTCGTTCTCGGAGCGGGCTGGGAATTCAAGGGCCAGCTCCCGAGCATGTACGAGGTCATGGTCGGGTTCGAGATCCCACTGTATCGCAAGACGAAGCAGTCCAAGATGCTCGAGGAATCGCTCGCCCGGCTCGAGAGCTCAAAGAGCGTCCTTATCTCCATGAAGAACGACGTGACCTTCATGGTGACCGAGGATTATCTTAAGGCCCGGTCGGCCGAGAGCCTCATCAAGCTCTACAAGGAGAAAATCATTCCGCAGGCCTCGCTGACCGTGGAGTCGTCGCTGGCCAGTTACCAGGTCAACAAGACGGATTTCCTGGCCCTGCTGGCCGATATCGACACCCATTTTTCTTACCAAATGGCCTATTACAAGGAACTCGTGGAACTCTGGAGCTCGATCGCCCGGCTGGAAGAGTCTTCGGCGAAACAGATCGTGAATTGGGGAGGGAAACAATGAAGACCATCATCAGGTTCGCAGTCCTTGGCCTCATCACGGGCGCCGTCATTTTCGCTTTGGCCTGCAAGGGAAGCGGCGGAAGATCAGCCGCGCCCGGGCCGGCCGGAAAGGAAGTCGGCCAGACGGAAAAAGCGAAGCTGGGATCGGAGACGAAGCTCTACACCTGCCCCATGCACCCGACCTACACATCCGACAAACCGGGCGACTGCCCGATTTGCGGGATGAAGCTCGTGCCCGTCAAAACCGAGGAAAAGCCGGTCGCGGCTCAGGCCCCCGTCCCGCCGAAGAAGAAGACCATGTACCGTTCGACCATGAACCCCGGCGAGGTCTCCGACAAACCGGGCAAGGATTCGATGGGGATGGACATGGTGCCCTTCGAAGTCGAGGAAAGCGGCGCCGTTACGGAGGTGGGGGGACGGGTCCAGGTCCTGATCAGCCCTGAGAGGCAACAGCTCATCGGCATCAAGACGGCGCCCGTGAAATCCCAGCCCATCCACAAGCTGATCAGGGCCGTCGGCCGGGTTGACTACGCCGAACCCAACATTTCGATCGTCAACCTTAAGTTCGACGGCTGGGTGGAAAAACTTTACGTAAATTCCACGGGCCGAGCCGTCGGGAAGGGCGAGGCCCTATTCGACATCTACAGTCCCGAGCTTGTCTCGGCCCAGCAAGAGTACCTCATCGCTCTCAAGGCCGGCAAGACGCTCGGCGATGCCTCGTCCATCCTCAAGTCCGCCAGGGAGAAGCTGAGGTTTTGGGGTGTCACGGACAGCCAGGTCGAAGAGCTCGGACGCGCCGGGCAATTCCAGAAAATCGTAACCGTCTATTCTCCGGGATCCGGAATCGTTCTCGAGAAGAACGTCGTCCAGGGACAGAAGATCATGGCCGGCGAGAACCTTTTCAAGATCGCCGACCTCTCCAGGGTCTGGATCCTCGGCGAGGTCTACGAGTATGAACTGCCCTTCATCAAGACGGGGCAGGAGGCCAAGATCTCGCTCTCCTCTTATCCCGGGGAATCTTTCGCCGGGAAAATCATCTACATTTATCCTTACCTCAAACCCGAGACGCGAACGAACCAGGTCCGGATCGAAGTCGCCAATCCCGGGCTGAAATTCAAGCCGGAAATGTTCGCCAACCTCGAGATCCATGTCGACTACGGCACCAGGCTCACCGTCCCCGCCGACGCCGTTCTCGACGCGGGCGTCTCGAAGATCGTCTTCATCGCCAAGGGCGACGGCTATTTTGAGCCCCGCGAGGTCAAGCTGGGCGTCATGGGTGAGGACGTGTATGAGGTCCTGGGCGGGCTTAGCGACGGCGAGAATGTGGTCACATCCGCCAACTTCCTCATCGACTCGGAGTCGAGCCTCAAGGCCGCTCTCAACCGCATGACCAAGGCCGCGGCGGGAGACCAAAAGCATGATTGAAAAAATCATCGAGTTCTCGGCGAAGAATAAGTACATCGTCATTATCTTCGTCGCCGCGGCCATCGTCGGCGCGATCTACGCCATCCGGAACATCCCGCTGGACGCCATCCCCGACCTTTCGGACACCCAGGTCATCATCTATTCAAGGTGGGACAGGAGCCCCGATGTCATCGAAGACCAGGTGACCTATCCGATCGTGACGTCCATGCTCGGAGCGCCCAAGGTCAAAGCCATCCGCGGCTACTCCGACTTCGGGTTTTCCTATGTCTATGTCATCTTCCAGGACGGGACGGACATCTACTGGGCCCGTAGCCGCACCCTGGAGTATTTAAGCAAGATCACACCCAGGCTCCCGCAGGGCGTCCAAACCGAAATGGGGCCCGATGCGACGAGCGTAGGGTGGGTCTATCAGTACGCTCTCGTCGACAAGTCGGGCAAGAACGACTTGGCCCAGCTCCGGAGCTTCCAGGACTGGTACATGCGCTATTGGCTCCAGGGCGTCCCCGGCGTCGCCGAAGTCGCGTCCGTCGGAGGCTTCCAGAAACAGTATCAGGTCAACGTCGACCCCCAGGCCCTCCTGGCCTATCACATCCCCCTGATGAAGGTCATCGAGGCCATTCGGGACGGAAACAACGACGTCGGCGGCCGGCTCGTGGAGTTTTCGGGAAAAGAATACATGGTCAGGGGCCGCGGCTACGCCAAGTCGGTCAAGGACATCGAAGACATCGTCGTCAAGAACGACATGTCCGGGACACCGGTGCTCGTCAGGAACGTCGCCCAGGTCGTCCTGGGTCCCGAGATCCGGCGCGGCGTCGCCGACCTCGACGGCCAGGGGGATACCGTCGGCGGCATCGTCGTCATGCGTTCCGGGGAGAACGCTTTGAACGTCATCAACCGGGTCAAGGACAAGCTCAACGAGATCCAGCCCTCCCTGCCCGCCGGAGTCGAGGTCGTGACGACCTACGACCGTTCGGTGCTGATCAAGCGGTCGATCGAAACCCTCAGGAGCCAGCTCATCGAGGAAATGATCATCGTCAGCATCGTCATTATGCTCTTCCTCTGGCACTTCCCCTCGGCCGCGATCCCCATCGTCACCATCCCGATCGCGGTCCTGCTGGCGTTCATCCCCCTCTACGGCATGAAGCTGACGTCCAACATCATGTCCCTGTCCGGGATCGCCATCTCCATCGGCGTTCTCGTCGACGGGGCCATCGTCGAGGTGGAGAACGCGTATAAGAAGCTCCAGCTCTGGCAGGCCGGAGGCCGGAAGGGCGATTATCATTTGGTCCGGCTGAACGCCCTCAAAGAAGTCGGGCCCTCGGTCTTCTTTTCGCTCCTGGTCATCGCCGTCGCTTTCTTGCCCGTGTTCACGCTCGTCGACCAGGAAGGGCGGCTGTTCAAGCCGCTGGCCTACAGCAAGAACCTGGCCATGGCCATCGCCGCCGTCCTCGCCATCACCCTCGACCCGGCCATGCGCATGCTTTTCACCCGGATGGAGTACAAGCACTTCCGGCCGAAGTGGCTGTCGGGAATCGTGAATACGATCACGGTCGGCCGATATTACCCCGAGGAAAAGCACCCGATCAGCAAAATCCTGTTCAAAATCTACGAGCCGGCCTGCGAGTTCGTCCTCAAGTACCGGAAGGCAACGATCGTTGGGGCCCTCGTCTTGATGGCCGCGACCGTTCCTATCTATTTCAAGCTCGGGTCGGAGTTCATGCCTCCTCTGAACGAGGGGACGATCCTCTACATGCCGACGACCCTGCCCGGGATCTCGGTGACCGAAGCCCAGAGTCTCCTCCAGACGATGGACAAGGTTCTCAAGGACACGCCCGAGGTCGAACGCGTCTTCGGCAAGGCGGGCCGGGCCGAGACGTCGACCGACCCCGCCCCGTTCAGCATGATGGAGACGACGGTCGTTCTGAAGCCGGAAAGCGAGTGGCGGCCGGCCAAACGCTGGTACTCGTCGCTCCCGGAATTCCTCCAGAGGCCGTTCCGCCATATCTGGCGCGACCGCATCACGTGGGAACAGCTTGTTAATGAACTCGACCAAAAAATGCAGTTCCCGGGCGTCTCCAACGCCTGGACCATGCCCATCAAGGCCAGGATCGACATGCTGACGACGGGCGTGCGCACGCCCATCGGCATCAAGGTGTATGGGGCGGATTTAAAGGAGATCGAAAAGATCGGAACGAACCTGGAGACGATCCTGAAAGATGTCAAGGGAACGAGGAGCATCTTCGCCGAGCGCGTGACGGGAGGTTATTTCGTCGACTTCGATATCCGGCGCGCGGATATCGCCCGGTACGGGCTGACCATCAAGGAAGTCGAGATGATCATCATGTCGGCGATCGGCGGCGAGCCCGTCACGACGACCGTCGAGGGCCGCGAGCGATACACGGTGAACGTCCGGTACGCTCGAGAGCTTCGAGACGACCTGGATAAACTTCGCCGCGTGCTCGTCCCCACGATGTCCGGCGCCCAGATTCCTCTGGAGCAGCTGGCCGACATTCACCTGACGCTCGGGCCGTCCATGCTCCGGGACGAAAACGCGATGCTCGCCGGGTATGTCTACGTCGATATCACTGGGCGCGACGTCGGGAGCTACGTCGCGGAGGCCAAAAAGATCGTCAGGGAGAAGGTAACCCTGCCGGCCGGCTATTCCCTCCAGTGGAGCGGCCAATATGAAAATATGCTGCGCGTAAGAGAGCGGCTCAAAGTCGTCATCCCCCTGACGATTTTTATCATCTTCGTCCTGCTCTATATGAACACCAAATCCCCGGTCAAAGCGGGCATCGTCATGCTGGCCGTGCCGTTCTCCCTGATCGGGGCGATTTGGTTTCTTTACATCCTCAAGTTCGACGTCTCGATCGCCGTCTGGGTCGGCATGATCGCTCTCATGGGATTGGACGCGGAGACCGGCGTCTTCATGCTCCTATTCCTGGACCTGTCCTATTACGACATGGTCCGGCAGGGGCGCATGAAGACATTCCAGGACCTCAAGGAGGCGATCATCCACGGGGCCGTGAAGCGGATCCGGCCCAAGATGATGACCGTGACGGCGATGTTCATGGGCCTTATTCCCATCATGTGGTCCCTTGGCACCGGCTCGGACGTGATGAAGCGCATCGCGGCCCCGATGATCGGCGGCGTGTTCACGAGCTTCATCCTGGAGCTCCTCGTCTACCCCCCGGTCTACGCCATCTGGAAATGGCGCTATGAGATGAAGCGTGGAACCGTGGACGCCAGTCAAATCCCGGTTCCCCATCTGAGAGGACATTGAGAGGAGATGATCCATGTCATGGCTCGAGAATACGGTTCAGAGAACCTGCACGCATGTCGTCAACGATAACTCACGTATCAAGGAGGTTTTCAATGAAAAAATCAATGGTGTTGGTTGTGTTTGTTTTTCTATCTTTTATGATCTTGTCGGCAGGGATCGTCCAGCAGAAGGCCGATGAGAAAGTCGTATGCGCGGTGACCGGGGAAACGATGCTCAAATCGCAGGCCAAAGCGACTTACGAGTACCAGGGGAAGACGTATTATTTCTGCTGCGAGGGCTGCAAAGAGAAGTTCGTGAAAGATCCGGCCAAGTATATCGGGAAAACCGCGGACATGAAAGACGTCTACACGTGCCCCATGCATCCGGAGGTGCAGTCCGATAAGCCGGGCAAATGTCCGAAGTGCGGCATGACGCTCGAGAAAAAAGCCATGCCTATGACTCACGACCAGGGCATGCCCCATGGCCAGGTCGGCATGGCGATGAACGAGGCCGGCGCTTGCCCCATGATGGACATGATGAGCTTAAAGGGCGCCATGGTTGTCAGCGAGAATCTCAAGGACGGCGTCGTGATCAGGATAACGGCCAAGGACCCTGAGACCGTGAAGAAAATCCAGGACATGGGAGCCAAAATCAAGGCGATGCACGAGCACAAATAAGTTCAGGATAATGAAAGCCACAGATCCTGTTTGCGGAATGACCGTAGATGAAAAGGACGCAGCGGCAACATCAGAATATCGAGGCGCGACATACGACTTCTGTTCCGAAACGTGTAAAGAAGAATTCGAAAAAAATCCTGAAGCATTCATTGGAGCGAAAACGGCCGGGGCAAAAACCGGGATTTTGAAAAAGGCTGAAATCTACACCTGTCCCATGCATCCCCAGATCATCCGGGACGCTCCAGGGAACTGCCCCATATGCGGCATGGCCCTC
Source organism: Candidatus Aminicenantales bacterium (assembly GCA_049513915.1). Lineage (GTDB taxonomy): Bacteria > Acidobacteriota > Aminicenantia > Aminicenantales > Saccharicenantaceae > DATKJS01. Next base: position 34,779 of record JBEKVN010000029.1, read on the forward strand.
GAGCCAAAAACCGTGACGGCCGAAGAGGAGGAAAACCCTGAGCTCACCGCCATGACGCTCCGGTTCAAAATCAGCGTTCTGCTGACAATCCCTCTGGTTTTAATCGCCATGCGCCACATCATCCCCGGTCTTTCGATCATCGACCGTATCCTCTCCCCTGAAATCATGAAGTGGGCAGAGCTGATCCTTGCCACCCCTGTCGTGCTTTGGTGTGGCTGGCCTTTGTTCGTTCGCGGCTGGCAGTCCATCGTGACATGGAACCCGAACATGTTCACGCTCATCGGGCTTGGTGTTTCCCTTGCGTATGTCTTCAGTATCGTGGCGGCACTCGTCCCGAAAATATTCCCTGTATCCTTCCGGAGCGAAGGCGGCGAGGTCGGCACCTATTTCGAGGCCGCTGCAGCTATTGTCACATTGGTGCTCCTTGGCCAGGTTCTCGAACTCAGGGCACGGACAAGAACCGGCGCGGCGATCAGGGCCCTCCTCGGCCTGGCGCCAAAAACGGCCCGCCGTATTCAGGACGGAAATGAAGAGGATGTCCCCCTCGAACAGATAAAGGCCGGAGACCTCCTCCGTGTGAGGCCGGGTGAAAGGGTCCCGGTTGACGGCGCGGTCACTGAAGGATCCAGCAGCGTGGATGAATCGATGATCTCCGGTGAGCCAATCCCGGTGATGAAGCAGTCCGGTGACCGGGTGATCGGCGCGACCGTGAACGGCACCGGCACACTGATCATGAAGGCGGAAAAGGTCGGGGCCGAGACCCTTCTGGCCCAGATCGTCCAGATGGTGGCTGAAGCCCAGCGGAGCCGCGCGCCGATCCAGAAATTGGCGGATATCGTTGCGGGCTATTTCGTCCAGATCGTGGTGAGCATCGCGGTTCTCACCTTCGTGGTCTGGGCCTGGATCGGACCCGAGCCGCGGATGGCCTACGCCCTCGTCAACGCGGTTGCCGTGCTCATCATCGCCTGCCCCTGTGCCCTGGGGCTCGCAACTCCCATGTCGATCATGGTCGCCATGGGCAAGGGCGCAACCGGCGGCGTCCTCTTTAAGAACGCGGAGGCCATCGAGGTGATGAAGAAGGTTGACACACTCGTCACGGACAAGACCGGCACGCTCACTGTGGGAAAGCCAAAGCTTGTGGACGTGGTCACTGCGGGGGGATTTGATGAGAAAGCGCTGCTCTATTTTTCGGCAAGCATAGAGATGGGGAGCGAACATCCCCTCGCCGCCGCGATTGTGACGGGCGCGCGCGAAAAGGGTATTTTGCCGTCAAAGGTGGAATCCTTCGAGTCCTTGACTGGTCGAGGCGTAACGGGCATGGTCGAAGGCCGGAAGGTCAACCTGGGCAACCGCAAGCTTTTCGACGAACTCGGCATTGATCCCGGTGGAATCTCATCGAATGCTGAATCCATGCGCCGTGACGGTCAGACGGTCATGTTCGTCACGGTGGACGGGAGACCCGCCGGACTCCTGGGCGTCGCAGATCCCGTCAAGGAGACAACATCGGAGGCCATCGCATCACTCCACAGGGAAGGCATTCGCGTCGTCATGCTGACCGGCGACAGCAAGACAACGGCCGAGGCGGTGGCGAAAAAGCTCGGCATCGACGAGGTCATCGCAGAGGTCCTGCCCGGCCAGAAGGCCGAAATCGTCAAACGGCTCCAGGCTGAGGGAAGGATTGTCGCCATGGCGGGAGACGGGATCAACGACGCGCCGGCGCTTGCCCAGGCCCACGTTGGCATTGCCATGGGGACCGGAACGGATGTCGCGATGCAGAGCGCGGGGGTGACCCTCGTGAAAGGCGATCTGAGAGGGATCGTACGGGCGAGGAGGTTGAGCAGGGCCACGATGCGGAACATCAAGCAGAACCTCTTTTTTGCCTTTGCCTATAACGCCCTCGGCATTCCCATCGCCGCAGGAGTGCTTTATCCTTTTATCGGCATTCTCCTGAGCCCGATCCTGGCTGCGGCCGCCATGAGCTTCAGTTCCGTATCAGTCGTGGGGAACGCTCTTAGGCTTCGGAGGGCGAGGCTCTAAAAGATGAAAACGCGCCGTCAAGCAGGATCTCACGGCCCGTCCTCTGACGGTCAACGAAAGGAGCGCTATGATGAATCATGCCAACGGATGGATGAATGGCTGGCTGGGCGGAGGGATGTGGCTTTGGACGGTGATCGACGTGCTGGTGGTGGTTCTGCTGGTCGTCGTCATTAAAAAGCTGTTGAAGAAATAGTCGGCCGCTCAAATTGACTTTTCCCGCCCCCCGGCTATACTTGTCCCTGATGTTGCCCAAGCCCCCTGCCGGCCTGGCCGCCATGATCACGCCGTTCATGGTCCTGGCCCTCACCGCCGGGCTTCAGGAAACCCCCGCCCCGCCCACGGGCCTCATCCGGACTTTTTTCACGGCCCATTCGGCCAAGGCCGACGATTCCCTGAGCGAAGAGGCCCGCAAGGAGTTCGAGGACGACAACGGGCGGCCTCTCAGATCCGTGGCCATCGACCTTAACGGCGACGGCAAGGACGAAAAATTCTTCCTCAGCAGCGTGGCCTCGAAATCCGGCGGAAGCCAGTGGCTCATCTGCGACCCGGCGACGAACGCCGTCCGGGGCGTCATTATCGGCAGTATCATCTTCGTCGAACGGGACGCCGACGGCGGATTCGCCCGGCTCGAAACCTACTGGAAGCAGGGCGGCGATATGTCCGTCGTCTTCAACTACACCTTCTCCCGGAGCCGATACGTCCGGGTCAACTCGCGGTCGCTGACGGTCCCGGAGATCGACGAGTATTTCCGGACGAAGCCGCCCATCGACCTGGACAAGGAACTGGTCGAAATCAAGGCCCAGAATGACATCAGCCAGCAACATACGCGTTAGGGCAGCCGCCTCGCTCCTGGCGCTCGCCCTCCTCCTCTCCCCCGGCTGCGGCCGTCCGGGGCGGAATGGCGCCGCGGCGAAAAAACTCACGATCGCCGTCATCCCGATGGGGACGACCCACGAATTCTGGAAGTCCATCCACGCCGGCGCCCTGACCGCCGCGCGCGAGCTGGGGGTCGAGATCATTTGGAAGGGTCCGCTCAGGGAAACCGACCGGAACGAACAGCTCCAGATCGTGGAAACCCTAACCGGCTCGGGCATAGACGCCCTGGTCCTTTCGCCCCTCGACGACAGGGCCCTCGCCCGCCCCGTGGCCGAAGCCGCCAAGCTCGGAATCCCCACCGTCATTTTCAACACGGCCCTGGCGGGGGGCGACCCTATTGCCTTGATCTCCACCGACAACTTCAAGGGCGGAGTCCTCGCGGCCGGGCTGATCGGCAAGCTCACCGGCGGCCGCGGCCGGCTCATCCTCATGCGGGTGACCGAAGGCGTCGAGGGCACGATGAAGCGCGAAGAGGGTTTTCTCCAGACGGTCCGCGCGGACTTCCCCGGCCTCACGATCCTCTCCGAGAACCAGTACGGCGGGGCGTCGACCGAGACGGCCTACCAGACCATGGAGAACCTCCTGGCCCGGTTCCAGACCGTGGACGCAGTCTTCACACCCAACGAATCCACGACCTTCGGCGCCTTGCGAGCCCTCGAGGATCACGGCCTGGCCGGCAAGGTCATCCACGTCGGCTTCGACTCGTCGGCGAAGCTCATCGAGGCCATGGCGAAAAAGGAAATCGTGGGCCTGGTTCTTCAGGACCCCTTCGAAATGGGCTACCGGAGCGTGAAAACCGCCGTGGCCCGTCTCCGCGGCGAACCGTATGAAAAGAACGTGGCTACGGGCGTCGTCCTGGCCACGCCCGATAACATGAACGAGCCCTCCATCCGGAGGCTCCTCGCGCCGGACCTCTCCATCCTCAAGACCTCGCGATGACAGGCTTCCGGCATCATCCCGGCATAAGGAGGCGTCCATGACGCGAGCCCATCATTCGTGGCGGAATATCCTGCCGGCCGCGGTTCTTGTCGCCGCGACCGCCCTGCCGGGACCGGCCCAGGAAAAAAGGAGCCCGACCGTGAAACCGACCCCAGCTACCGAATCGAAAACCCCGGCGCCCGCGGCCGGGGCCTTATCCATCATCTCGTCGAGCCACCAGGACATCGCCTGGATGAACTCCCCTGAAAAGTGCGTGGAATTCCGGGACAAAAACGTCATCACGCCGGCTCTGACCCTGCTAGCTAAGGACCCGGGCTATGCGTTCACCATGGAAAACATGCTCAACCTCATGGAGTATATCGGGCGCCACCCCGACCGGAAAGACGATATCGCCCGCTTCACGCGGGAGGGCCGGATGGAATGGGGCGCGACCTTCAACCAGCCCTACGAATCCCTCCTCAGCGGCGAACAGCTCATCCGGGAGACTTATTTCGGCCGGCGCTGGATCAAGAAGAATTTCGCTGGATGCGACGCCCGCGTCTACTTCAATCCGGACGTGCCCGGCCGGTCCATGCAGATGCCCCAGATTTTAGCAAAGGCGGGCATCCCCTACATGGTGATGAGCCGCTATCACGAGGGCTACTATCGCTGGGCAAGCCCGGACGGGACGTCGGTCCTCGCCTACTCGCCCGGCCACTACGGGAACGCGGCCGCTTATTTGAACGCCGCACCGGCCGAGGGGGCCAAGGCCATCGCCGAGAAGGTCGCCAAGTGGACGGGCTATTACGAGTCGCGCGGCCTGCCGCCCCAGTTCCCGCTCCTCAACTCGGTCGACTTCTCCCAGCCGACCGACTTCGGCCCCCTCATCAAGCTATGGAACGGGAACTCCCAGGGCGCGGCGGGCGTCCCCCTCACCATGCAGTACTCATCGGCCCGGCGGTTCTTCGAGGCACTCGACGTCAAGACGGCCCGGCTCGAGACCATCACCGGCGAGCGGCCCAACCTCTGGCTCTACATCCACGGGCCGACCCATCACTGGGCCATCTCCGCCCAGCGCCAGGCCGGGAGGCTCCTCCCGGCGGCGGAGACATTCAGCACTATTCGGGAGCTGGTCTACGGAAGCTTTAAGAACTATCCCGCAGAACGGCTCAACGCCGCCTGGGAAGCGGCCATCTATCCCGATCATGGCTGGGGCGGAAAGGAAGGGCAAATCACGGACCGCCTCTTCAGGAAAAAATACGAGTTCGCGCGCGACGAGGGACTCGATATTTTGTGGAGGGCCCTGACGTCGATAGCCCACCGGGTAAAGACCCAGATCCCGGCCGAGCTGGCACGCCCGATCGTCGTTTTCAATCCGCTGTCGTGGACCCGGACCGATCCGGTCGACTGCCGGATCCCGGGCGACGGGCAATTCCGGATCGTCGACGACAGCGGTAAGGACGTCGCATATCAAGTTGTCCCTGCACCGGACGACGAGGCGCCACGGCGTTCCCTTGTCGAGTTCGTCGCCAACAACGTTCCGGGCCTGGGGTACAAGACGTTCTACATCGACTTCGACGCCGCGCCCGCGCCGCAGGGAGCCGGCTCAGTAAAAACGAATGCGGCTTCGGAGCCGGGTATTATCGAGAATGCATTCTATAGGATCGAGCTCGCGGCCGGCGGCGTGAAAAGCGTCTTCGACAAGGAGCTCGGCCGGGAAATCCTTAACACCGAAAAGTTCCTCGGCTTCGAGGTCTTCACCATGCAGTCCGTGGGCAACGGCGCGGGCGAGTTCGGCCGCGTCCAGCAGCCGACCATGGAGGGTTTCGACCGGCTGAGCGCGCAAAAGCCTCGCCAGCCGTTCTGGAAATTCAGCGCTGCAGACTCGGGCCCCTTGAAGACGGTCTACACCCTGAGCCAGCAGCTCAAGAACTGTCGTGTCACCGAGAAGTTGATCGTCTGGAATGATGTCAAGCGGATCGGCTGCGAAGTGGCCATCCTCGGCTGGGATGGCGACCCCTACCGGGAGTTCCGCATCGCCCTGCCTGTCGGGGCGAACGGCGGGCGCGTGGCTTATGAAGTGCCCCTGGGCGTCGTCGAAGTCGGCAAGGGCGAAATCGCGGGGACCGGCGGGCCCGCCTACGGGACCCTCGTCTACGACGAGCTCTGCTCCGACATCCGGCCGCGGGAGGTCCAGAACTTCATCAGCGCCGGCGATGACACGTTCGGCGTCACGCTGACGACGAGCGTCGCCGTCTGCGACTTCAAGGATCCGACGCCGTCGCCCGTCCCCTACCCTATCCTCCAGCCGATCCTCCTCGCGTCGCGCCGGAGCTGTCATGGCGAAGGGAACTGGTACCTCCAGGAAGGGGACCACAATTACCGGTTCTCCATGACGTCTCACGGGCCCGGCTGGCGGAACGGTTACAAGCAGGGCATCCGGCCTAACAACCCCCTGATCGCCATCAACGGGATGCCGAGGGCCGACGCGGCGGCTTATCTTCCGGAATCGATGTCGTTCCTCTCGCTCTCGGCGCCCAACGTCCTGGTCAGCACGCTCAAGAAGGCCGAGGACGACGACTCGGTCATCCTCCGGGTCTACGACATCGAGGGGAAGGATGCCGAGGCGCAGCTGAACCTTTTTGTCCCAGTCAAAACCGCCGCCAAGGTCAACATCATCGAAGAGGAAGGGACGGCACTCAAGACGGGGAAAAACGGCCTTTCGCTGAAAGTTGGGCACCACGCCGTCGAAACCTTCAGACTCCTCCCCGAGGCCAAGCGGAAATAGCAGGAAGTGACCATCGTCATCCTTGAAACACGGAAGTTCCCCTGCGCGAGTGTGAGAATCCGGGCCCGGGGGACCGTCTTCCATTGTGAAGTTTCAAATCAGGGAGGTCCGGATGAAAGGCAAGATCGGTCATGAGGAATTCGTGCGGCTGGCCATCGGAAGGCTGCGGCTCGACAATTACAAGGGGATCCATTCGGTTTACAGCGGGTTCAACGAGGCCTTCAAGACCTACTTCGAAGGCATCAACCCCATCGAGGTGACCGGAGAGCTGGCCCGGCAGGGACGCATCAACCTGCGCCCCGTCAAGGGCGGCGTGATGCTCTATTTGCCCGAGGACGGCCCGCAAATCAGCCGCGGCGACATGGCCCTGGTCAAGATGGGGCTCCTCGAGAAGCCCAAGGAAAATGGAGCCCAGCCCTCAAAATAAAAGTTGATTTTTCCGGCCGGCCGTTGCGATACTACCCCGGAGGAGG
>JBEKVN010000030.1:0-39816 GCA_049513915.1 Candidatus Aminicenantales bacterium
GCTGACGCTCTACCAACTGAGCTATTCCCGCGGAAATGGGCAGGGAAGGATTCGAACCTCCGAAGCGTTTCCGCAGCGGGTTTACAGCCCGCCCCATTTGGCCACTCTGGAACCTGCCCAGCCTATGCACCATCCTCGAAAGCCCTCAGTTGCCTGAATTGAACATCCCGCCGCCGCGCTGAGGATGTTCGTTTGTCCGATAATCCGCTCAATCGCCGCTTCAAAGCCAGCGAAGGGACTCGAACCCCTGACCCGCTGATTACAAATCAGCCGCTCTACCTACTGAGCTACGCTGGCGTACAGTCATCCGTGACAATCCCGATTCCGCGTGGTAACGTAGATGTACAGAAGAAGAGCTGAAAAATAAAAAAATTTTCTCCTCGAGCTCGAAGTTGTTCTTTTTCAGAGGGTTAATCTGAAATAGACAGACCCGCACGAATTATGCTATATGAATTCCCCCGAGTTGTCAAGGGTTTTGGCTAATATTTCCCCTCCCCTGCCTGGCCTGTTTGAGCTTTTCCCCCAGGCCCCTTGCGAAATCTACAAGGAAGATCAGGTATTTCCCCTTCTGGACGGGGGTCAGGTTCGCGTCGAGCACGGCGTCAAACTCGTCGTCCTTCCTTTTGACGGAGTCCCGGATGTCCCGGATCCGCTGGACCCTGGCCAGGACATCCGCGTCCTGGACATGCTCTTTCTCCAGGGCCGCCCGCAGGTCGAAAATCTCGGCCCCCATCCGGCGCTGGAGCTCGGCCTTCTCCTTGTCGATCTTGGTGAGCGCCGGGAACAATTTGGCCGTTTGGTCCTCCGTCAACTCGAGGGCCTCGGTCATCCGAAGGAGTTTCAAAGTGTTGATGTTGGCCCTGACCCTGGCCCGTGCCTGGGGATTGCCCTGGCGCGGCGCGGCCAGAATCCACGTCCCGAGAATCACGATGGAAAGCACCGGGACAACGATCCTGCGTGTTTTCATGACGGACCTCCGTGACCCTGTTCTCTGCGCAATGCCGATTCGATATAGGCCAGCTCCCCGTCGCTCAAACCCTCCCAGAACATGGGATTGTCGTCAAAGGCGACGGGCGCCTCATCCTCCGGCGGACGGACGGACTCGGCGATCGAGGCCATGATCTCCTGATCGAAGGAGTCCTCGAGCTCGCGATTCGACCCGATCTCGCCGAAAACCAGGGCGACGGAATCCTCGAGGGAAACGAGAACGGGCTCCCGGACGCCCCGGGGACGCAGGACGGCAAAATAGACGCCTATGAAGGCCAGGATAAGAAAGCTCGCCCCGGCCCAGGCCCATTTCCGCCGGAAAAAGAAGGGCGCCCGCGCGGGGACCTCCCGGGGAGGGACGGCCCCGCGTAGTCCGGACTCCAGCCTGCGGCTGAAATCCGCCCAGTCCCCGGGGGCAAGGCCCGGTTCGGCCAGGCCTTCCGCGCCCGCCTGGAGACGGGTCAGGCTCTCCCCGTAAGCCCGGCAACGGGGGCAGGCCTTGAGGTGCCGTTCGAGCCGGCCCCTCCGTTTCCCGGACAATTCTCCGTCAAGAGCGTCGGAGATCCATTTCTCACATGTCTCGCATCTCATGGCCCGACCTCATTCAAATACGGCTTGAGCCTGGCCTGGAGCAATTTCCTGGCCTTGTGCATCCGCCAGGAAATCGTGTTCTCCGAGCAGCCCAGCACTCTGGCCGCGTCGGCGTGGCTCATCCCCTGATCCGCGACCAGGAGAAAGGACGCCTTGAAACGAGGCGGCAGCGAATCCACGGCTTCAGCGATCCGCCCCCGGAGTTCGTTCCGAAGCGAGCCTAACTGCGGCGAAGAAAGGCCGCCGGCCGCCTGTTGGCGGTACAGGAGGTTATCGTGATACTCGGCCCCCTGCTTATCGGGGCCGCGCTTCCTCAGGAAATTCAGGGTCCGGTTGACGGCAATCCGGTAAATCCAAGTATAAAAACCGGCCGTCCCCCGGAATCCCGGAATCGATTTGAAAGCCGTCAAAAAGACCTCCTGGGTCAGGTCATCCGTATCCGAATGGTTTCTCGTTATGCCGTAAATCAGCCTATAGATCTGCTTTTGATGGCGCCGGGCGAGTTCCGAGAAGGCCTCGACCCCGCCCCGCCTGGCCTGCTCCACGAGGACGTCATCAGGGCGCTCATCCATCTCTTCCTCGCATATTTAGACACCCATTATAGCCAATCCTTTGCGGCACGGCGAGCGGGGCATTTTCTGCCCGATTTCGTTGACAAGCCCTTCCGCGTACTGCTATGATTCAGCCTTCCCTCTGGAAAGGTATGACGCCATGATCGAACGCTACACCCGCCCCGGGATGGGGTCTGTCTGGACGGATGAGAACAGGTACAAGAGGTGGCTCGACGTCGAAATCGCCGTCTGCGAGGCCTGGGCCCAGCTCGGAAAAATCCCCAGCCCGGCCCTCCGCGAAATCAAGCGCAAGGCCGGCTTTTCCGTCGAGAGGATCGACGAGTTCGAAAAGGTCGTCAAGCACGACATCGTCGCGTTCCTGTCGTCGGTCGCGGAGAACGTGGGCCCCAACTCCCGGTTCATCCACCTCGGCCTGACGTCCTACGATGTCGTCGACACGGCCCTCTCCCTTCTCATCCGGGAATCCCTGGAGGCGATCCGGGAGGAACTCGAAGAGCTCAAGCGGCTCCTGAAAAGGCAGGCCCTCAAACACAAGAAAACCGTCTGCATCGGCCGGACCCATGGCATCCACGCCGAGCCCGTGACGTTTGGCTTCAAGCTCCTCGTCTGGTACGAAGAGGTCAAGCGCCATCTCAGCCGGCTGGACAGGGCCGTCGAGGTCATCTCCGTCGGCCGGATTTCGGGCTCCGTCGGGACCTACATCCACCTGGATCCCCGGGTGGAGACGCTGGCCCTGCGGAAGCTCAAGCTGGAACCGGCCAGGGTTTCGACCCAGATCCTCCAGAGGGACCGCCACGCGGAGGTGCTGTCCACCCTCGCCCTGCTCGCCACCTCCATCGAGAAGTTCGCCGTCGAGATCCGCCACCTCCAGCGGACCGAGGTCGGTGAAGTCGAGGAACCCTTCACCAAAGGGCAAAAGGGGTCCTCCTCGATGCCACACAAAAAGAACCCCGTCCGGTGCGAGCGGATCTCGGGGTTGGCCCGCCTCGTCCGGGCCAACGCCCAGGTCGGACTCGAGAATATGGTCTTGTGGCACGAGCGGGATATCTCCCATTCGTCGGCCGAAAGGGTCGTCTTCCCGGACTCGTTCATTGTGACCGATTTTCTTCTGGCCGAGGCCGTCGACATCATCAGAAACTGGACCGTCCGTCCCGAAAGGATGAGGGCCAACGTGGATGCCACGCGCGGACTGATCTTCTCCCAAAGCGTCCTCCTGGCCCTGACGAAGAGGGGCTTGACGCGGGAGGCGGCCTATCAGATCGTCCAAAGGAACAGCCTCAAGGCCTGGAACGAGGGCCTCGACTTCCGGGTCCTCGTCGCCGCCGACCCGGAGGTCACCGGGCTCCTCCGGCCGGCGGACATCGACCGTTGCTTCTCGATCGCCCCGTATCTCGACAAGATCGACGGCATCTTTGAAAGGGTATTCGCCGATGAGAGTTAGGATCCTCGTTTCGTTCAAGGACAGCGTCCTCGACCCCCAAGGCCAGACCGTGAAGAACGCCCTCCACACGATGGGTTACTCCGCCATCAAGGACGTCCGGCAGGGCAAGGTCTTCGAGGTCGAGCTCGACCGGGTCACCAAGAAGGACGCCGAGGCGCTGATCGCTGAGATCGCCCGAAAAGTCCTGGCCAATCCGATCATCGAAAAGTACACCTGGGAGTTCATCAAGTCGCCGTCGGGGAAGTGACCATGAAATTCGGAGTCGTCCAATTCCCCGGGTCCAACTGCGATTACGATACGCACTACGCCCTCAAACAGGTCCTGAAGCAGGACGCCGTCCTGCTCTGGCATAAGGAGCACGACCTCAAGGGCGTGGACTGCGTCGTCCTGCCCGGCGGTTTCTCCTACGGGGACTACCTCCGGGCCGGCGCCATCGCCCGTTTCTCCCCGCTCATGAAAGAGGTCAAGTCCTTCGCCCGCAACGGAGGGCTCGTCCTGGGCATCTGCAACGGCTTCCAGGTGCTTCTCGAACTGGGGCTCCTGCCGGGCGCCATGCTCAGGAACAAGAACCTGAAGTTCCTGTGCCAGCACGTCCACCTCCGGATCGAGAACGGCGCGACGGCTTTCACCCGGGCCGGAAAAGAGGGCCGCGTGCTCAGAATTCCGATCGCCCATTTCGAAGGCAACTACTACGCCCCGCCGCAGGCGCTCGCGGACATCGAGAAAAAGAGGCAGGTCGTCTTCCGCTATTGCGACGCCGCCGGACGGGTGACCGAAGGCGCCAACGTCAACGGCTCCATCCACAACATCGCGGGCGTCATGAACAGGGCGGGCAACGTCCTTGGGCTCATGCCGCATCCGGAAAGGGCGTCGGAAGCCCTGCTGGGAGGCGAGGACGGCCGCGTCATCTTCGAATCCATCATCCAGGGCTTCGCCGCTCCCCGGGGGCGCGGGGCCAAGCCCGTCCGGACGAGAGCCCGCCATGATCAATAAAAAGATCCTCGACCAGCACAACCTGACCGAAGAGGAATACCGGCGGATCGTCGAGCTCATCGGCAAGGAGCCGAATCTGACCGAGCTCGGCATCTTTTCCGTCATGTGGTCCGAACACTGCGGCTACAAGAGTTCCCGCGTCCATCTCAAGAAGCTGCCGACGGCGGGCAAGCACGTGGTCCAGGGGCCGGGGGAAAACGCCGGCGTCCTGGACATCGGCGAAGGCCAGGTCGTCGTCTTCAAGATCGAATCCCATAACCACCCCTCCTATATCGAGCCCTACCAGGGCGCGGCGACCGGCGTCGGGGGCATCCTGCGAGATATTTTCACCATGGGGGCCCGGCCCATCGCCGTCCTGGATTCCCTCCGCTTCGGACCGCTCTCCGGCCCCGGGAATAGGTCGGTCATGGAAGGTGTCGTCTCGGGGATCGCCGGGTACGGCAACTCGATCGGCGTGCCCACCGTCGGGGGCGAGGTGTATTTCAACGAGTGCTACACCGCCAACCCCCTGGTCAACGTTTTCTGCCTGGGGCTGGCCGAAAAAGACAAGATCTTCTATGCCAGGGCCGAGGGCGTCGGCAACCCGGTCCTCTACGTCGGCGCCAAGACCGGCCGCGACGGGATCCACGGCGCGACCATGGCCTCGGCGGAATTCGGAAAAGAGACGGAGCACAAGCGGCCGAACGTCCAGGTCGGCGACCCGTTCCGGGAAAAACTCCTGGTCGAGTCCTGCCTGGAGGTCATGGACAAGGGCCTCATCCTCGGCATCCAGGACATGGGGGCCGCCGGGCTCACCTGTTCGGCGACGGAGATGGCGGCCAAGGCGGGCCTGGGCATCGAGATCGACCTTGACCGCGTTCCCCAGCGGGAAGCCGGGATGACCCCTTACGAGATCATGCTCTCCGAATCGCAAGAGCGGATGCTCCTCGTGGCGACGAAGGACAACGTCGGAAAAGTCCAGGAGGTCTTCGCGAAATGGGACCTCGACGCCCCCATCATCGGGCACGTAACGGAGGGCGGCCAGGCGCGCGTCCGTTTCAAAGGCGAGGTCGTTGTAAATATCCCCGTCGACGCCGTGGTCAACTTATGCCCCGCCTACCGGAGGCCGAGCCGCCCGCCGGCCGTTCTCCCGGAAGCGGTGAGACTGCCTCTCCTCCCCGTCCCTTCCGACTTCAACGATGTCTTTCTCCGGCTGCTCGCCTCGCCGAACATCGCCGACAAGGAGTGGGTGTTCCGCCAGTACGACCACATGGTCCAGGTCAATACAGTGGCCCTTCCAGGGGCGGACGCCGCCGTCCTGCGGATCAAGGGCTCGAAAAAGGCCATCGCGATGACCCTGGACGGCAACTCGCTCTACGCGTCGCTCAGCCCGAAGACCGGGGCGCAGATCGCCGTCGCCGAGGCCTGCCGGAACCTGGCCTGCGTCGGGGCCCGCCCGATCGGGGTCACGAACTGCCTGAACTTCGGAAACCCCGAGAAGCCGGAGATCATGTGGCAGTTCGAGCAGGTCATCGACGGAATGGCGGAAGCCTGCCGGGCCTTCGCCATCCCGGTCACCGGCGGCAACGTGAGCTTTTACAACGATACCGAGGGCCTGTCGATTTATCCGACGCCCGTTCTGGGCATCGTCGGGATCATCGAGGATGTCAAAAAGGCCCTGAGCCCCGGCTTCAAGGCTCCGGGGGATGCCATCGTCCTCTTTGGCGAAAACAAAGAGGAACTCGGCGGGACGGAATACCTCCGGATCATGCACCGGCTCGAGGCGGGAGCGCCGCCCCGGATCGACCTCGACATGGAAAAACGCGTCCAGAACTTCTGCCTCGAAGCGATCGACGCCGGCCTTATCAGCTCCGCCCACGACCTCTCGGAGGGAGGGCTGGCCATCTCCCTGGCCGAAAGCACTTTTCACAGCCAGGGTCTGATGGGCTGCAGCGTCGAGGTGGACGACCCGATCCGGCCCGACGCTCTGGCCTTCGGAGAGACGCAATCCCGCATCCTGGCCAGCTGCCGGAAGGCGGACATCGACAAGCTCGCGATCCTGGCCAAGAAGGCCGGAGTCGCTATCAAAGCGATCGGCAAGACCGGGGGGCCGGACATCGTCCTCCGCCACCAGGGGCGCGACCTCATCCGGGTGCCCGTTGAGGAAGCTCACAAGGCCTGGAAGGACAGCGTCCCGGATCACTTCCGGGTCCGGACCTGAAGGGGGGACCATGGACGACGTCGTGTTCCGGAGCCCGAAAAAACGCGGCCGCGTGGCCGTTTTCCTTTCCGGCAGGGGCTCGAATTTCATGGCCATCCACGGGGCCGTCCGCCGGGGCGACATCCAGTCGGACATCGGCCTCGTCCTCTCCAACAAAGAGGACGCCCCCGGCCTCCTGAAAGCCCGGGAGTGGGGGCTCGAGACGTCCTTCCTTAACCCGAAGCTTTTCGCTACGCGCGAGGACTATGACCGGGCCGTCACGGAGGAGGTCCGCCGCAGGGACATCGACTTGATCTGCCTGGCCGGGTACATGAAGCTTCTGACGCCGCAGTTCTGCGACGAGTTCAAATACAGGATCATCAACATCCATCCCGCCCTCCTCCCCTCGTTCCCCGGCCTCCACGTTCAGCAAAAAGCCATCGATTGGGGCGTCCGCTTCTCGGGCTGCACGGTCCATTTCGTCGCCGCCGAGGTGGACATGGGCCCTATCATCCTCCAGGCCGTCGTCCCGGTCCTCCAGGACGATACCGAGGACACGCTGGCCGCCCGCATCCTGGTCGAGGAACACAGGATCTACCCGGAATCCGTTAAGCTCTATTTTGACGGCCGGATCGAGGTCCGCGGACGCCGCGTTTTCATCGTCTCATAGCGGCTCCCCGTACAGGCGGGGATGATGGCCGTCCTTATCCCCCGCGCCCCCAGGAACCAGTCCCGTCGGTTCCCCCGTCGGCAGAGCCGACGGGTCCCCCTCCGCTACGGGGACTTTCGGACGGCCATCATCCCCGCCTGAGGGCATACCACCCTAATCGCCCCGACGGAAGGACCTTCGTTTTATGCCGGCCCATTCGTGGAATCCCGCGAACGGGATTGACCAAATTCGGCCGGCCTGTAATAATAAGGATTGTCAGGAAGGAGGGTTTCATGAAAATCGGGATGCTCGGATCCGGTGACGTCGGACAAAGCCTGGGGCTGGGCTTCGTTTCTCTCGGCCACGAGGTCATGATGGGCAGCCGGGAGCCCGGAAAGCACGACATCAAAGCCTGGAAGGCCAAGGCGGGAGCCAAGGCCTCGGCCGGGACCCTGGCCGAAGCGGCGGCGTTCGCCGAGATGGCCGTCCTGGCAACACAATGGTCGGGGACTGAGAACGCCGTCCAACTGGCCGGCCCGGCCCGTCTCGCCGGAAAAGTGGTCATGGACGTGACCAATCCTCTCCTCTTCCGGCCGAACGCCCCGCCGGCCTTGGCCGTCAGCGGCCGGGATTCCGCGTGTGAACAAGTCCAGCGCTGGCTCCCCAAGGCCAAGGTCGTCAAGGCCTTCAACACGGTCAACAGCGGGCACATGTTCAAGCCGTCCTTCCCCGGCGGCCCGCCCGATATGTTCATCTGCGGCGACGACGCCACCGCGAAAAAGCTCATCGCGGGGATCTGCCGCGATTTCGGCTGGGGGGTCATCGACGTGGGAGGGATCGAAGCGGCCCGGCTCATCGAACCGCTCGCGCTGGTCTACATCCTGAACGCGATCCGCACCGAAAACTGGAATTGCGCGTTCAAGCTTCTGAAGAAATAGGCATCAGCGGAAGAGTTTCGGCGGAACCGCCTTCGGCGGGACGCCGAACACCCGGGCATACAGGTCCGGGTAAGCGTCCTTGCCGCCGAGAAGCAGGCCGGAGAGCGGCATCGCCTTCTTTGCCAGGCGCGACATGTCCGCCGCCACCTCCCGGATCTCCCATTGGGCCGAGGCGTCCTCACGGAGCCGGGAGATGTGGTAAAGCTCCCGGAGATTGACCTTGAGAAGGGCCCGGCGCCGGTGGGCGTTGGTCAGTACGTAATCGGCGGCGGGGCCGGCGGACCTCTCGAGGACGGCATGGGCCTCGTCCGTCCGGTCGATCATGGCCCGGAATTCCTTCTCGGCCCCGATCTCCTCGATCGAGGGCGGGATGGTGACCCCGAGGGCCGGATCGTACCTCTGCTGGGTCAGCGTCGCCATGCGATGGCGCTTGAGCTGGGCAAAGCAGGACGCGGAAACGACCAGGTCGAACGTCAGGTCGGCGTGCTCGAACTCCCGGGGCGGGAAGTCGTAGAATTCCATGAAGCGGAAGGTCCGGCGAAAAAGCTCTCTCTTCCGCGCCGGGGCGGCCGCTCTTACCCGTTCGAGGCACCCGGCGTAGGACGCCCGCGAGACGGTGTGCAGAAGGGCCGCCAGAACCCGTTCGTCTCCGCCCGGCGAAAAGTCCGCCAGCGCGACGCTGCCGTCCCGGCTTTTCCGGCGGGACGTTCGGGGGGACGGGCCGGAGATTGCCCCGGAGGCCCGCTCAATCTCCTCGTAGGTCCGGGCGTCGAAGTCGGAGGCCCCGGTGAAGAGGATGATGGAGGGCGCCACAGCCCGGGCCAGACCGGAAAGCCGCCCGGCGAGGTCCTGGATTTCCTGACTCTCTTTGGCCGCGAAACGGCGGATGAGAAATTCCAGGTTGCGGGCGTTGATGGTCAGCCCCAACTGCCCTTCGGTGGCCAGGCTTACGATGTATCGGGCGTCCTCCTTGGCCCAGCCGTCGAGGACGGAATGGTTCTTGGGATTCGCGGCCTGCTCCTTATACTTGTCGAAAACATGGGGGCGGAGGCGGCCATAGAATTTATGATAGAGAACGTTCTGGGCCGTCACCGTAGCAGTGAAAAGCTCCTCCCGGCCCGCCCGCCGGATCTCTTCGGGCACGACGAAATCTTCGCCCAGGGTGATATACCGCTGGGACTTTTCCGTGAACGAGCAGAGCCGGAACCGCTCGATCTCCTCGATGGCCAGCCGGCTCACCCCGATGATGTCGAAATTGAAGACGGCGTGCTCGGCCACCGAGTGATGGCCCATCTTGAAGATGATGGTCTGGTTCGAACGGCGGGTCCGGTCGACCTCGGCCCGGGCCGCGGCCCGGAGTTCGTCGGCCGGACGGGCGTCCCTGGAGATCCGGGCGTAGGATGCGGACAGCGTCTCGGGCGTGACGTCTTCCCGGGGCGGGGAATTTCTCTTGAGCTCGTCGAGGACGGCGCTGTCGACGTTGTATCCGGCCAGGACGACTTTCATGGGCGCCTTTAAGTTAAGAGGCCGCGCCCGAAATGTCAACCGGATTCGGTCAATCAGGGATGACTCCGGACGGCCGGGATGGCCTACACTCCAGAGCACGGTTCTTAACGCCTTTCCGAACCGTTCTTTCTCGGCGTCTGCGGAACTCGCTCAGCAATCCGAGCCCGCACCCTCGTCTTAAAAAATGGGGATCCTCATCCCCATTTTTCCATGTCCCTAATCACACGCCGGATCTTGCTCAAACATCCTCGCCGCCCTCTAGAGATGCAACCCTCTCCGGAGGGGTCCGTCTCTGGAGGGTTCCCTCGAAAAACGCTTCGGAAAGGCTAAACCGCGCATGACGTTCCGATCATCCCGGCCATCCGGAGTCCTCTTAAAAATTGAATCCCGGCCGAGGTTGCGCTAATCTAGGGACAGGGGTGAAGCCGATGAAAAACAAGGAGATCGCCGGCCTGTTCGACCGCATCGCCGACGCCCTCGAAATCAAGGGCGAGTCGGGCTTCCGGGTCGTCGCTTACAGAAAGGCCGCCCGGATCCTCGACGACATGACCGAGGACGTGGAGGCGGTGGCCGCGGAGGACAGGCTCGATACGATCCCCGGCATCGGGAAGGGCCTGGCCGACCACATCAAGGAATACCTCAAGACGGGGGGGATGAAGCCGCACCGCGAGGCCATGAAAGGCGTTCCGGAAACGCTCCTGGACCTGCTCGAGATCCAGGGCCTCGGCGGGAAGACCATCCACCTGATGCACGAAAAGCTCGGGGTCCGGAACCTCGGCGATCTCAAGCGGGTGATCAAGGACGGGTCTCTCGCCGCGCTCTACGGCATGGGGGAAAAAAAGGTCGAGAACATCCGCGCGGGGATCGAGGCGCGCGAGCGCGTCGCGGAGCGGATATCCATCTACGAAGCCAGCCTGGCCGCCGACGGCATCATCACCTACCTCAAAAAATCGCCGCTCGTCGGGCGCGTTTCCGCCGCCGGGTCGCTCCGCAGGATGAAGGAGACCGTGGGCGACATCGACATTCTGGCCACCGGGAAAAAGGGCGCGGAAATCATCCGCTACTTTACGCGCTTCCCCCAAACCTCCCGGATCCTGGCCGAGGGCGGGACCAAGGGATCCATCGTGATCAAGACCGGAACCGTCGAGCGTCAGGTGGACCTTCGCATCGTCGACGAGTCGGAATACGGCGCCGCGCTCCTTTACTTCACCGGGTCCAAGGCCCACAACATCAAGCTCCGCGGCCTGGCCAAGGACCGGGGCTTCAAGATTTCCGAATACGGGATCTTCCGGGGCGAAAAGCGGGTCGCGGGTCGCGAGGAAGAGGACGTCTACAAGGTTCTGGGGATGCCCTGGATCCCTCCCGAGATGCGGGAGGACGGCGGGGAGGTGGAGCTGGCCATGGCCGGCAAGCTTCCCGTTCTCGTCACCTGCGACGACATCCGGGGAGACCTCCATGTCCATTCGGACTGGAGCGACGGGAACGTCACGATCGCGGAACTCGCGAAGATCGCCCGCGGCCTTGGATTCGAATACATCGCCCTCTGCGATCATTCCGAATCGGCCAGGTACGCCGGCGGCCTGAGCCCGGACCGGCTCAAGAAGCACTCCCGGGAGATCGACGCCCTGAACAAGACGCTGAAGGGCTTCATCGTGCTGAAGGGGATCGAAGTCGACATCCTCGCCGATGGTTCGCTCGATTGCCCCGAGGCCCTGCTCCGGGAGCTCGACTTCGTGGTCGGGGCCGTCCACTCGGGATTCAAGAAGAACGTGACGGAGCGCATGATCAAGGCCCTGGGCAATCCCTACCTGAGCACGATCGCCCATCCGTCGGGCCGGCTGATCTCGCGGCGCGAAGGGTATGATGTCGACCTCGACGCCGTGATCAAAGCGGCCGCCCGCGCCGGAAAGGCCCTCGAGCTCAACGCTTATTATGACCGGCTCGACCTCAACGAATTCCACCTTAAAGAAGCCAAGGCGCAGGGGGTCAAGATCAGCCTGGGGACCGATACGCATTACGCCCGTGGCATGGAGATGATGCGCTTCGGCGTGGGCGTCGCCCGCCGGGCCTGGCTCGAAAAAGGGAACATCCTGAATTGCCTGACCGCGAAAAAGCTGCTGGCCAGGCGGGCTTTTTCTTAGCCCTTCATAACGCCGACGGGCACGACCTTCACGACCAGCCGCCCGATCCCGACCTCGTGGGAGACGCGGACGACCTCGTCCACGTCCTTGTAAGCGCCCGGGGCCTCTTCGGCGACGCCCTTCCAGCTTGTCGACTGGAGATCGATGCCCTGTTTCGCGAGGTCGTCACGGATCTTCTCACCGCGGAAGCGCCGCAGGGCGTCGTGGCGGGACATGCGGCGGCCCGCCCCATGGGCCGTGGAGCCGAAGCTCAATTCTTCCGCTTCAGCGGTCCCCACCAGGATATACGAGGCGGTCCCCATGCTCCCCGGGATGATCACGGGCTGGCCCGTCGACCGGTAGACCTCCGGGATTTCGGACCGCCCCGGCCCGAAGCTCCGCGTCGCGCCCTTGCGGTGGATGCAGAGGTCGCGGGCGCGTCCGCCGATCGGGTGTTTCTCGACTTTGGCCACGTTGTGGCAGACGTCGTAAACCTGCCGCATCCCGCCCGGACTGCCGAGGACCCTGGCGAAGACGTCCCGAATCCAATGGGCGATCATCTGCCGGTTGGCGAAGGCGTAATTCACGGCGGCGCACATCGACCGGTAGTACCGCTGGCCGAGCTCCGACCGGAAGGGGGCGTTGACCAATTCGCGGTCCGGCAGGCCCTGGACGCCGAACGCGTTTGTCATGAGCTCAATGTAGTCCGTGGCTACCTGGTGACCGAGGCCGCGGCTGCCGCAGTGGACCATGACCAGGATCTGGCCTTCGGCCTCGATCCCGAAAACCGCGGCCGCCTCTGCGTCGAAAATCTCCCGGACTTTCTGGATCTCCAGGAAGTGGTTCCCCGCGCCGAGGGTGCCGAGCTGGGGAATCCCCCGCTCCATGGCCCGGTCTGAAACCGAGGTCCAGTCCGCGTCCTTCATCCGGCCGTATTCCTCGGTGCGCTCGAGGTCCTCTTTCGAGCCGTATCCATTTTCGACGGCCCATTCGGCCCCTTTGACGAGAATATCCTTCAGGACGTTCCGGCTGAGTTTTGTGACGCCCCCCTTCCCCACTCCCGCGGGGACCGCCTTGAATATCTCCGATAGGAGCTCTTTCCTCCTGCCCTTGATGTCCTCTTCCGTATAGTCGGTCCGCAGGAGCCGGACGCCGCAGTTGATGTCGTAGCCGACGCCGCCGGGCGAGATGACGCCCTCGTCGAGATCGAAGGCCGCGACCCCGCCGATCGGGAAGCCATAGCCCTGGTGGGCGTCGGGCATGACGTAAGACATGCGCTGGATCCCGGGGAGGCAGGCCACATTCCGGGCCTGGTCGAGCGTCATGTCGTGTTTCACGTCGGCCAGGAGTTGCGCGGACGAATAGATGAGGGCCGGGACGTTCATATTTCCCTGTTTGGGGATCTCCCAGCTCAGGTCGGTGATTTTCCGGAGTTCCATGGGCCCCTCACATGTCCACGACGACCTGCACGACGAAGCCGTCGTACTCCTCGATTTTCATATCGTTATAGGTCACGGCCTTGACGTTGCCGTGGATCTCGTGGCGCTCCGAGAGGGTGTCTCCGCGGAGTTCGGCTTCGAGGGTCCAAGCCCCGGCGTCCTCGCGGATCCTGAGGCCTTCCACGGCGGACAGCAGGAACCTACTGGTGTCGAGGAGATAGACGATCTCGCCGAGAAATTTGACGAGGAGTTGTTCCCGGTCCCGGCCGCAGGCCCGGACGGCGTGCGAGAGCCGGGGCTCGACCTTGCGCCAGTCCCACATGAGCGAGGCCATGGCCAGGGCCGCGTTCGCAAAGGCCTCCTCGAGCGTCTGCCCGTAAGCCCGGAACTTGCCGTCGGACGTGTGGGGAAGAATTCTATACTTTTCCATGGAGGCGTTCGATCAGGCGGACCGGGTCGACGATCCGGCCGTCGTAGGTCTTGTCGCCCTTGCGGAATTCCCGCGGCACGCCCGTGTCGAGGGCCGCCTCCCAAAAAAGGTCGGGTGTTATCTCCGGCCGGACCTGGCAGGCCAGCGCGTAAAGACCGGCAAGGAAGGGCTCGACGTCGCTCCAGCCTCCCCTCCTGAAGAACACATAGTCGCGGGTCCCCGTCGGACTGGCCGACGTCCTGGAATTGACCGGGACGAGCAGGATCCTCGGCCCGGCGAAGCGGTCGAATTGCTCTTCGTAATACCGGTCGAAAGCGGAGTTTCTTTTCCGGACGAGCGACAGGGATTCCCGCCAGGGGATGACGCTATAGGCGGCAAAATCGTCCGGGTTCCGGGCCGGATCTCTTTCGAGGACCTGATAGAAAAACCTGTGGCCGTGGGTTTCGAAGCTGTTGCAGGAAATGACGAAGATCCCCTTTTTCCCGGCCCGCTCGACCGCCTCGGTCATGGCCTTATAGCCCCTCATCTCCGGCGACCAGGCCGCCGAGAACGAAATCGCCCGGATTTTTTTGTCCGCGGGCAAACTCTCGTTGATCTCGAGGATGCGCTCGACGGCCCTGGCATCGGGGATGTAATCGAAGGCGGGCATTCGGGTCCCCCGCCTCGGGTTCGACTGAAGATTGAAGCTCGCGATATAGTAAAGGTCGGCGGCCGGGGCCACGCCGCAGCTCCGGCCCACGGCCAGGGATGCCATGGACGGGCCGTGCATGCTGGCGCCCGAATCGCCGCAGTTGATTTCTTCGTACCGGCGGAGCCGGCGGCGATAATCCTCGTGACCGACGAGCAGCGGCAGGTCGACCATGGCGACTCCGACGCCGCGCCCGTCGATGCCCTGGCTCTGAAGAAGGCGAACGCCCAGCCCGGGGTCCTTTCCCCTTTCGAGAACCCGGGCCGGGTCGAAAGCCGCTGGCAAATGGGCGGGCCAGCGGGTCCGGCTGTCGAACGACGACTCCGCGAGCGCGTCCCTCTCCCCGGCCAGGACGAGGCCGGAGAGATCGCAACTCCTCACGTCGGCCAGCGCCGTTTTCATCCGGTCCGGCCGTGATTCGGGAATGGCGGCCATCCGGAAGCGGACGACGTTCATCAGATCCGAATAATCGGAGGGGGCCGGCTTGCGGGCGATTCTCCGGCGCTCAGGCGCCAACGCGGTCACGGCCGCGAGGACGACCAAAAAGAGCGCGAGGGTTCCGGAAATCCAGGCCCGCCGTCTCCAACCGTTCCAGGTGACCATCGCTATCAGTTTATTCCTTTTTTCGACTGGGGGAAAGGCTGCCCGCACGGGCCGGCCCGAGGGTCCGGGGAGGCAAAAGGGGTTTCGCTTCTCCCGCGACATGAGCGCCTTCAGGAGCATGACTTGGACTCCCGGATCGATTCCTCTATAATCGGATCGGATCGTTTGATTCAAGAGCGTGGCATGATCTCCAGGCGGCATATCATTCTCGTCTCTTTTCTCGTCTTCGCCTCGGTGTGGACGGCTTTCGGCCAGGCGGGTGATGATTTAGCCCGTGCGGATCAGTTCCTTCTCAGCCATCGCTGGGATGATGCCATCACCAATTATCTCAAGATCATTGCCTCCTCTGACAACAAAGAACGGCGGCTCGCCTGGGACGACCTGGGCTATGCTTACCTTAAAAAAAGGGAGTTTTCGAAAGCTCTGGATTACCTCGAAATATCCGCCGCGACCTTCCCCGAGGATTTCGATGTCCGCTTCTATATTGCGGTCGCCTTTTTCCTGAACAACGAGATCGACAAATCGGCCGCCCGTCTGAATGACATCGCCCGGAATATCTATTTTGACGGACGCTGGCTCGAAAACTTAGCGGACCTCAAAATCCTGAACGAGTTCGATGAGCCGGTACCGAGGCCAGAGCTCGAAGGGCTTCGGAAAGAAAAAGGCGTTTTTCTCCAGACAAAGAACGCCGGAGTCTCCGTCCTCTATATTGACGCGTTCAACGAAAAAAACGAGGGGCTTTTCCATTATTTACGGGGGCTGGTCCTGGAGGGAAAAGGCCTGAAGGAGGAGGCCCGGGAACAATTCGCGGCGGCCGCGGGGGCGGGCTATGAAACGGCTGGGCAGCCCGTGGCCAAAGAAAAAATCCTAAGGGTGATCGACCATCGCCTGAAAAGTCACCCCGGCAGCCTAGCCTGGCTCGTTCATGAGCAATTCCTGAGAAAAGTCAGGAGAAGCGATATCCCAAGCGCCATCGGGATTCTCGAGGACGCCCTGCACATCGATCAAAAGTCCTTCGAGATCAACCACAACCTGGCTCTCCTGCAATTCGATATCGGCAACCTGGAACAGGCGGAGAGCTTTTGCGCCCGTGCCTTATGGTGGAGAGAGAATGACGCCCAGTGCCACGAGCTGATGGGGATCGTGTATTTTCGCCGCCGGGCTTATGAAGAGGCCTTGAGGGAATTCGAGAGAGCCGTCCAGCTCGATGCCGGGAGCGCCTCCGCGCACCATAATCTGGGTTCGGCCTATTATGCCCTTAAGGACGCAAGCCGGGCGGAACTCAACTGGAAGAGGGCGATCAAATGCGAGGGACAAAAGGGGATCATTCAGCCGGCGACGTCTCCGCCGGAAACGGCGGCCGGCGAGCTCAGGCACTCCCTCAAAGTCACGAACAGGCCGGTCTCCTTTCTGTCATATACGTCCCTCGGGCGCCTGTATCTCGAACAAAAACGCCTCGACGCGGCAACGGATCAGTTCAAAAGAGCGATGGAGATCGCCCCCGGCGACGCCGATATCTATCTGGATATGGCCAAGGCCTTGCTGGAAAAAGGCCTAAAGGAGGAGGCTGCCGTCTCCTTGAAGAAGTATTTTTCGTTGGGCGGCAAGAACGAAGGGGAGGCCCTCGACCTCGCGAACAAGCTGAAAAAAATGTCCTAAGAATCGAACACGCCGGCGACGTGGCCGGCGCAGAACGGGCACACGTTCCCGGCGAGCTTGTTCTCGGCGACGAAGAATCCCCGGCGCCGGACGAGGACCCGGCCGCATGTCGGGCAGTGCGTATCCTCGGACTCGCCCTGAAAGTTCCCGACATAAAGGTAGCGGAGGCCGGCCGTCTTTCCTATCTCATAGGCGGCGCGGAGCGTTTCGACGGGGGTCGGGGGAGCGTCCGTGTATTCAAAGTCCGGGTGGAAGCGGCTGATGTGCCAGGGGATATCGGGATCGACACCGGCGATGAAGCGGGCGATGCCCGTGAGCTCCTCCTCCCCGTCGTTCATCCCGGGAACGACCAGGGTCGTGACCTCGACCCAAATCCCCAGCTTCTTCATGCGCCGGATGGTCTCGAGGACGGGCTCGAGCCTCGCCCCGCAGACTTTCCGGTACGTTTCATCTTTGAAGGCCTTGAGGTCCACGTTGGCGGCATCCAAGTAGGGGCGGATAGCCGCCAGCGCCTCCTCCGTCATGTAGCCGTTGGTCACGAAGTTGTTGGCCAGGCCGGCGTCCTTCGCCAGCCGGGCCGTATCATAGGCGTATTCGAAAAAAATCGTCGGCTCGGTGTAGGTGTAGGAGATGCTCCGGCAGTCCTGTTCCCCCGCCTCGCGGACGATCTCCCCGGGCGAAAGCCTCTGCCCCCGGAGCACGCCGCCCTCCCGCCTGGGCGCCTGGGAAATCTCCCAATTCTGGCAGAAGGAGCACCTGAAGTTGCAGCCGGCCGCGGCGATGGACAAGGCCTTCGAGCCGGGGTAGAAATGATAGAGGGGTTTCTTCTCGATGGGGTCGACGTGGACGGCGATCACCTCCCCGTAGACGAGCGTCACAAGCTCCCCACCGCGGTTTTCGCGGACGGCGCAGATGCCGCTTTTCGATGGGGCGATAACGCACCTGTGACTGCAGAGAGCGCAGGCCACTTTGCCGCCTTCGAGCGGGGCCCAGAGCATGGCCTCTTTGATCATGTCTTTTTGAGTTCCGGGAACAGGACCGTCGCCGAGGGGCAGATCTTCCGGAGGAAGCATGCCGGGCACTTCGGCTTGCGGGCCTGGCAGATGGCCCGGCCGTGGTCGACGAGCATATAGTTGAAATCCAGCCAGTCCTTCTTGGGGACGATGGCCATGAGGTCCCGTTCGATCTTGACGGGGTCTGTCTCCCTGCTCAAGCCGAGCCGTTGGGACAGACGGCGGGCGTGGGTGTCGACGGCAATGCCCTCGGCCTTGCCGAAGCCCGCCGAGAGGACGATGTTGGCGGTCTTGCGGGCCACCCCCGGCAGGGTGACGAGCTTTTCCATCGAGTCGGGGACGGTGCCGCCGAACTCGTCGACGATCATCCGGGAGGCGCCGACGATATTCCTGGCCTTGTTCCGGAAGAACCCCGTGGACCGGACATCCTGCTCGAGCTCGGCGCGGTCGGCCCGGGCGAAATCGGCCGGCGAAGGATACTTCCGGAAAAGTCCCGGCGTGACCTTGTTGACCCGCTCGTCCGTGCACTGGGCGGCCAGGATGGTCGCGACCAGGATTTCGAACGGGGTCCGGTAGTCAAGGGCGGTCCGGGCTTGCGGATAATGCTTGCGGAGCAGCCTGATGATGTCCCGGACCCGCGTCAGATCCTTGTCCGCCGCCTTGATTTTCGCCATGTCAGACCCCGAGCTCCGCCTTCAATTGAAGAACCCTGAGAACGTCGGTGCGGCAGATGACTCCCGCGACCTTGTCCCCGTCCATGACGGGGACCTGGTGCACATCCCGCGCCGTCAGCGTCGCCAGGATCTGGGCGCCGTCTGCGTCGAGGGCGACAGAATGAAGCTTGTCCTTGGGTGTCATGATCTGCGATACGGGAGCCTGCTCCCACTCCTCGCGGGGCAGCCCCTTGACGTCCTCGAGGCAAATGATTCCCTTCAGGTCACCGCCCACGGTGACCAGGAAGACGCGCTCCTTTTTCTTCAGGATATAATCGTTGACGAGGGACTGGACGGGCAGCCCGGCCGGGACGGTTTCGAATTCCGTGTTCATCAGATCGCGCGCCTTCATCCCCTTCAGGGCCTCCGTGATCATGAGCTGGCTGTAACCCCGGGTCGCCGCGCTGTGGAGGAACCAGCCGATCAGGACGAACCACAACCCGTCGAGGCCGCCCTGCAGGAACCTGACAATGCCGAGGAAGATGAGGAGGTAGGCGATCCCGTCTCCGGTTATGGAGGCGATGCGGGTCGCCTTCTTGAGGTCGCCCGTGATCTTCCAGACGATGGACCGGAAGACCCGGCCCCCGTCCATCGGGAATCCCGGCAGGAGGTTGAAGGCGCCCAGGGTGAGATTGATGATGGCCAGGTAGTGGGCGGACGCCCGCAGCGGCTCGCTCAAGGGCAGCAACTCGCGGGAGAGGACATAAAAAAGCCCGGCCAGGACGAAACTCGACAGGGGCCCGACGACCGCCATGCGGAACTCCTTGAGCGGTTCCTTCGGTTCCTGGCTGATCTGGGCCACGCCGCCAAGGATGAACAGGGTGATGCTCTGGACCTTCTCGCCCTGCTTGATCGCGACGAGCGAATGCGTCAGCTCATGGACGAGGACCGAGGCGAACACGAACAGGCTGGTGACAAGCCCCAGGACCCAGTTGAGCGCGAACGACCAATGCGGATGGGACTTGGGAAAGTAACCCCCGGCCAGGGACCAGCTGAACAGGACGAAAATAACGATCCAGCTCGAATCGATCTTGATGTCGATCCCGAAAACGCGCCCGATGCGCCACGTGTACTTCATCTTCCCTCCTCCCCCCGGGGGGCCGTCGCGCCGCGGCGAATCTCGAGGGCCCCGTCACGGCCCGATGTGAAACAGGTCTCCGCCGATGTGAAAGTCCTCGACATTATAATAGTCCGGGAACTTTTCGAGAAGCTCGAGTTCGGACCTGATCATGGCCTGATGGCTCCGCTCGACGCGGCTGAGGTAGGCGAGCATCTTCCGGCTCCTCTCTTCTTCCGCCAGCCCGCCGGCCTCCGCGTAAAAGGCCTCGGCCGTTTCCTCGGCCTTCAGCGCGGCCAGGAAGAGGTCCAGGACCGAGGCCTGCTCTCCGACCGAGGCGGCGATCGGGGGCATCAGGGCCGCCTCGGGCGCCCCGACGGACTTGTCCGAAAACCTCTCGCCGAACAGGCGCTCGAGGATCTTCCGGTGATGTTCCTCTTCCAAGGCCAGAAATTTGAGCTTTTGGAGGAGGATGACGTTCTTCACCCGGTCCTGGAGCCGCGTGTAAAACGATACGGCGTCGACCTCGGACCGGATGCCGACGCTGAGGATTTCCCAGGGTTTCAGTCTTCGATCGATGGACATGGTGGCACCTCAGAACGCGACGAACTTTTCCCGGGGGGCGCCGCAAACCGGGCACTTCTCGGGTGCTTCGCCTTCCACGGTGAAGCCGCACATCGAGCACACGTGGACGGGCTTGAAGGCGATGTCCTGGCCGGATTCCACGACCTTTTTGGCCGCCTGGTAGACGGCGCGGTGCACCTTCTCGGCCTGCAGGGCCGCGTTGAACCATGTTTCGGCCGTCTTCTCCCCCTGCGCCCGGGCCACGGTTAGGTAGGCGGGATACATCTCCTCGACCTCGAAGTTCTCGCCGCCGACGGCCACCGCGAGGTTCTCCCCGGTGCCGCCGATCCCGGACAGGGTCTTGAGGTGGTTCGTGGCGTGGATCTGCTCGGAGAAGGAGTTGGCTTTGAAGACCCGGGCCACATTGGGCAGGCTCTCAGCCGCGGCCTTTTCAGCGAAAGCCAGATACTTGATGTGGGCTTGGCTCTCGCCGGCAAAAGCCCCCTTGACGTTTTCTTCGGTCATTTTCCTCACACGGAATCTCCTTTAGGAAATTTCGATCATGGCTTGAATGGCCCCCCGGGCCCTGTCCGCGACTTGCGGCGGGACCGTGACTTGGGGGACTTTCCCCTCGAGGGAGGAAAGGACCTTCTCGAGGGTTGTCATTTTCATGTTGGCGCAAAGCGCCGTGTCGCGGGCCGGGAAGAAGCGCACGGCCGGGTTCTCCTTGCTCAGCCGGTGGAG
Organism: Candidatus Aminicenantales bacterium; assembly: GCA_049513915.1. Classification (GTDB taxonomy): domain Bacteria; phylum Acidobacteriota; class Aminicenantia; order Aminicenantales; family Saccharicenantaceae; genus DATKJS01. Next base: position 20,887 of record JBEKVN010000030.1, read on the forward strand.
GATCCCCTGTTCCGTGCCGATGATGACGTCCCGGGCCTTGGTCACGCGGGCTTCAGCGGCCATTTTCCCCGTGGACAGAACCCGGTCGGCGAGGTCGATGACATCGAGCCGGCATTCCGGGTGAACCCAGACCTCGGCCCCGGGGTGAAGGGCCCTGGCGGAGCGGATGTCCCCGGGCCGGAATCTGTCGTGGACGTAGCAGCAACCGTCCCAGGCAATAATCCGGCGCCCGGTTTCGCGGGCGACATAGGCGGCCAGGTTTTTATCGGGGACGAAGAGGACCTCGTCATCGCCCAGCGAGTTGACCACGGCGACCGCGTTCGACGAGGTGCAGCAGATATCGCTCTCGGCCTTGACCTCGGCGCTCGTATTGACATAGCAGACGACTTTGCGGCCGGGATATTTTTCTTTCCACATTCGAAGTTCCCGTGCGGTGATCAGGTCCGCCATCACGCAGCCGGCCGCCGGCTCCGGGAGGAAGACCCTTTTCCGGGGAGAAAGGATGGCCGCCGTCTCGGCCATGAAGTGGACGCCGCAGAAGACGATGACGTCCGCGCCGAGGGAGGCCGCCTTGCGGCTGAGCTCCAGGGAATCCCCGACGAAGTCCGCCGCGTCCTGGATTTCGGGGAGCTGGTAGTTGTGGGCCAGAAGGACGGCGTTCTGCCGCCGCTTCAGCTCATCGACCCGGGCCCGGAGTTCCGTCGGACTCACGCCTCCCCCGTTTCACTCCTGGACCTTCCGCACGTACACTTTGATGACTTCCCCGTCCTCTTCGACGCCCAGAAATTCCTGCCCCGTCGTCCGGCACCAGGCCGGCATGTCCTCGCGGATGCCGGGGTCCGTGGACAGGATTTCCAGCACGTCTCCGGTTTTCATGGTTTTTATCTTCTTCGCGGCTTGGATGATGGGCATGGGACACAGGAGCCCGTAGCCATCGAGAGTCGTATCGGCCTTCATCCTCGCCCCTTCCGCCCTTCTCCCCTGCCGGGCGCTTCAGCCGGCCAGGGGTTTCCCGCAATGGATGCAGGCGCCGGCGCCCTTCTTGGTGATGCCCCCGCAGGACGGGCATTCCTCGAGATCGACCTGGCAGGCCTTGCAGTACGCCGCCTCCCCTTCCTCGAGCGTGCCCTCGCAGTAGGGGCAGGCGCATCCTTCGGTCTCGTGATGGTCAACCGCCATGGAGGCCCCCTTCTCCCCCGATTTCAGCTTGTCCCGGTAATTCTCGATGGCCGCGTGAAGGGCGTCGGCGCCCAGGTTCGAGCAGTGCAGCTTGTTTTTGGGGAGCCCGCCGAGCTCGTCGGCGACGAGCTTGTTGGTGATCTTCATGGCCTCGTCGATCGTCTTGCCGATGGCCATTTCGCTGACCATGCTGGACACGGCGATCGCGGCCCCGCAGCCGAACGTCTGGAATTTCACGTCGGCCAGCCGGCCGTCCTTGACCTTGATGTAAAAGGTCATCATGTCGCCGCAGACGGGGTTTCCGACCTCGCCGACGCCGTCGGCATCCGCGATGACTCCGACGTTGCGGGGGTTCTGGAAATGATCCATGACTTTATCGCTGTAGATCATCGTTTTGTCTCCTTGAGATACTCGGTGTAGAGCGGGGACATCTTCCGGAGCCGATCGACGACGGGCGGGAAGGACGCGAGAAGGTGGTCGACGTCCTCGCGCCCGCTGCCGTCGATGAAGCTGAAGACGAGCGACCCCTGGGCCAGAGCATGGTCCATTCCCATCGCCAGGAGGACGTGGGACGCCTTGAGGGCCTTGGACGTGCAGGCCGACCCGCTGGACACCGAGATGCCCTGCATGTCGAGCATCAGGAGCATGGCCTCGCCCTCGACGAACTCGACGCAGAAGCTGGCATGGTGCGGGAGCCGCCCGGTCGGATGGCCGGTGAGGACGACGTGGTCGACCTGGCGCGGAAGCTCTTCGATGAGGAGGTCGCGCAGCGGGGTGAGGCGCGCCGCCCGGTCCGCCATCTCCGCCCGGGCGATCGCCGCGGCCTTGCCCAGGCCGACGATCGCGGCGACATTCTCGGTGCCTGCCCGCCGGCCGTTTTCCTGGATGCCCCCTTCGATCAGCGGCAGGATGCGCGTCCCGCGCTTCACGTAGAGCGCGCCCGAACCCTTCGGCCCGTAGAACTGGTCTCCGGCCAAGCTCAGGGCGTCCAGGCCCAGATCCCGGACGTTGATGGGAAGCGATCCGGCGGCGGCCACCGCGTCCGTGTGGAAAAGGATGCCGCGCGAGCGGCAGATCCTGGCGATCTCGGCCACGGGCTCGACCGTTCCGACCTCGCTGTTGGCCGTCATCACCGAAACGAGGATGGTGTCTTTTGTCAGGGCTTTCTCGACGTCGGCCGGGTCGACGAGCCCGGTCCGGTCGACCGGGACCGGGGTCGAGGAGAAGCCCAGCTTCTCCAAGGTCTTGACAGGGTTCAAGATGGACTGGTGCTCGATGGCCGAAACCACGATATGCTTGCCCTTCGCCTGATAGGCTTGGGCCAGTCCTTTGACGGCGAAGTTGTTGGCCTCGCTCCCGCTCGAGGTGAAGTGGATCTCCTCGCTCTCCGCCCCGATCAGGCCGGCCACCTCTTCCCTGGCCGCGTCCACGGCCGCCAGGGCCTGCTGCCCGGCGGTATGGAGACTCTGGGGATTGCCATAGATTTCCCCAAGGTATGGAAGCATGGCCCGGAGGGCCTCAGGGTGAAGAGGGGTGGCCGCGATATGGTCGAAATACGCTTTTTTCATCGCTTTACCCCCGGCGCGGACGCGCCTGCCGCGCCTCGATCCGTTCTCAGTCCCGGACGGTCAGACGGCCTCGACGCTCTTGACCTCGGGGACTTCCTTCTTCAGGATCCTCTCGATGCCCATTTTGAGAGTCATCTGGGACATCGGACAGCCTCCGCAGGCCCCTTTGAGACGGACGCGGACGACGCCGTCCGCGCTGATATCGACGAGCTCCACGTCTCCGCCGTCGCCCTGGAGGGCGGGGCGGATCTTGTTCAAAGCCTGTTCGACCTTATCTTTCATTCCGGACTCCTTGAAATATATTCCCTATCATAATCCGGGGGTGGGGGATAATCCAAGATTACGTCTCCCTCACCGACAAATTTTACGCCTCGCCCCCTCAAAAGACAAGTAATCTTATCTAATTTGTAGAGATTGGCGGGCCCGCAGGCCCGGCCGGCCGGGGCTATTTCTTCCCGGCGCGTTTCTTGGCCGGGGCCTTCTTCGCCGCGGCCTTCTTCATCGGCTTGTCACAGCAGATGAAGACGTGTTCTTCCTCGCAGCCGCAGGCCTCGTCGACGACGACGCGAACCCCGCAGACTTGGCATGCGTAGCCCTCGCCCTTCTTGACCTTGGTTTTTTTTGCGGCCATGTCCATCCTCCTCGTTTTATTCCCGGCGCCTAGGCCCAGTCGAGCAGGCGCTTCTGACCCCGGAGGGCCCGGATGCGGGTGACATCCTGGCTGACCTCCAGGCATCCCCGGTAACGCCCGGCGGCGTCACGGACGGCGAGATAGCGGATATGAATGTTTTGCCCCCGGTTTCGATCCAGAATTCCGCCTCGTTGCGCGCCCCGGCTTTGAAGGCGGCCAGGATCTTGTTGACGACCTCGACACTCACGGCCTTGCCCACCGTCTTGCGGAGGATCGGATTCTTGAGCTTCTCAAACTTCGGCGAAAGACCGGCCAGGAACTCCACCAGGAATGGATAAATTCCGAGAAGGGGATCGAGTTTGCTCGCCGCTTTGAGCACCATATCATCATCCTCCGACACGATATTTTAGCACATAAATTCGCGGAATCGAAATCGCTCCATCGAAATGGAGGGTCCTATCACGGTGAATGAAAGAGGGCTGAGGGGAATGGCCGAAACGTCATGCGCGGTTCAGCCCGAGAATCGCGCCCTTCGAGGGAAGTTCCAGGGGGAACCGACAAAACTTGTTTGAGCTTGGCGCAGCGCACGCCAAGCGAGTTGTTTTGGCGCCGAGAAGGACGTGATTTTCGGGCGTAAAGAACCGCGCTCTGGAGTGGAGGCCATCCCCTCGGCCCTCGCCTGGTCGCAGGGTAACAGGACCCAGCCAATCGATGATGCGGAAGGATTCAGACGATGACGCGGGGGATGAGCGGGTTGATGCGGGCGAGGATTTCGTAGCTGATGGTCCCGGCCAGCGCCGCGAGGTCGTCGGCTGAGATCCGCTCCCGCCCGTCGGCCCCGATGAGCGTCACCTCGTCCTCGAGCCGCACGCCCGGAATGTCCGTGACATCGGCCATGAAGAAATCCATGGCCACCCGGCCCCGCACCGGGGCCCGGCGCCCCCGGACGAGAACATGAGAGGCGTTGGAGAGCCCGCGGTCATACCCGTCGAAGTAGCCGGCGGGGATGACGGCCAGGACGGTCGGCCGCGTCGTTTTGTAGGTGCAGCCATAGCCGATGCATGAATCGGGGCCCGTTTTCTTGACCTGGGCGATCCGCGCCCGCCAGGAGAGGACGGGCCGGAGCGAGAGCGGTTCTTTCTTCTTTTCGAGGCATGAGAGATAAGTTTCCTTGGACGGCCACCGGCCATAGAGCCCGATCCCGACCCGGGCCATGCTGAAGTCCGTCTCCGGAAAGAGGATGGTCGAGGCCGTGCACGACATGTGTTTGACGGGAACGCGCACGCCGTGGGCTTGCACGGCCCGGCAGGCCTCCTTGAAGGCCTCGAGCTGCCGCCGCGGATAATCGTGTTTCGTCGTGTCCTCGATATTGGCGAAGTGGGACGAAAGGCCTTCGAGGACGAGGCCCGGGTATTTGCGGACCGAACGGACAAACGGCCAGACGTCTTTGACCTCGACGCCCTGGCGGCGCGTACCTGTTTCCACTTTGACGTGGACAATGGCCTTTCGCCCCTGCTTCCGGACGACCTCGGCCAGCCGCTCGACCGTTTCGCGGTTATAGACGATGAGGCGGAGGTCCCGGGCCACGGCTTCGGCGAGCGCGCCGAGCGGAACATAGCCGAGGACGAGGACCGGACAACGGAAGCCCGCGTCACGGAGCGCCGCGCCCTCCTCGACGGAGTTGACGCCGAGCCAGTCGACGCCGTTGTTCACGGCGATGCCGGCCACTTCGACGAGCCCGTGTCCGTAAGCGTTGGCTTTAACGACGGCCATGAACTTCCGGCGCGGGCCGATGATGCGGCGGAACTGCCGGATATTATGGACGAGGGCCGCCCGGCTGATCTCGATGCGCTGCAAGGACTCCGCGGTCATGCCGGACCTCCTCAAATCGCCCGGTCCCCCCGGAGTTTCCCGAGATCGACGAGACCCTCGAGCCCGTCCGAAAGGAGGATGGTCTCTTCCCGTTCGACGCCCGTCGAGATGATAGCCACTCGGGTTTCGATCAGGTCTTCGAGGAGCCGCAGATAGTCCCGGAAGGTCCGGGGCAGGACCGCGACATCCGAGGCCCCGCGGACGGAATTCCGCCAGCCCCTGAGAGTTCTATAGACGGGCGTTACCTTCTCGAGTATCCACGGCTCGGGGGGAAAGCTCTTGAGCGTCTCCCCTTTGTACGTGTATCCCGTGCAGACGAGCACCTCGTCAAACTCCTCCAGGACGTCGGGCTTGGTCAGGGCGATCCTGTCCACACCGTTGATCCGGCACGTGTAGCGCACGGCGAGGGCGTCGAACCAGCCGCAGCGCCGAGGCCGGCCGGTCGTCGCGCCGAACTCATCGCCGCGGCTGGCGAGCATTTTGCCGCGCTCGTCCTTGAGCTCGGTCGGGAACGGGCCGCCGCCCACCCGGGTCGTGTAGGCCTTCGTGATCCCGAGAACGGCATGGACCGCCTTGGGCCCCACACCGAGGCCGGTGCACGCCCCTCCGGCCGTCGAGTTCGAAGACGTGACATAAGGATATGTGCCGTGGTCGATGTCCAGGAGCGCTCCCTGCGCACCCTCGAAAAGCACCGCCCGGCCGGCGCTCATCTCGTCATGTAGGAGATCGGAGACGTCTCGGATGTAAGGGGCCATCTTCGCGCCCCAGCCGGCATACTCCTCGAGGATGGGCCCGGCTTCGAGGGACGGGAGGCCGAACGCCCGGAAAGTATGGTTTTTGGCCGCCACGTTCTCCTCGATTTTTTCCCGTAAAACAGGCGGGGCCAGGAGGTCGCCGGCCCGGACGCCCCAGCGGGCCGCCTTGTCCTCATAGGCCGGTCCAATCCCCCGGCACGTGGTCCCGATTTTCTTGTCCCCCCGGATCTCCTCGCTGATCCGTTCGAGCAGCGGATGCCAGGGCATGATGAGATGGGCGTTCCGGCTGACGGCCAGGCGCGCCGGTTCGAGCGGGACGCCGAGAGCCTGAAGGTCGGAGATCTCCTTCAGGAACGCCGGCGGGGAAACCACGAGGCCGTTGCCGATGACGCAGAGCTTCCCGGGGTGGAGGATGCCGGACGGGATGAGGTGGAGGACGATCTTTTTCCCGCGGACGTAGACGGTATGGCCGGCGTTGTGGCCGCCCTGATAGCGCGCCACGATGTCGAAGGCGGGCGTCAGCAGATCAACGATCTTGCCTTTGCCCTCGTCTCCCCACTGCGTGCCGAGAACGAGCAGATTGGCCATGCGGCATCCTTTGTTCGTGAAGTCTCCTGAAGCTCCACGGACTTACGTCCGTATCCCGCGAAGGGGATTGAACCCGGGTCCGTCAAACGTGCGGCCCGGGGATTCTACCAGAATCGGGCGGACGACTCAAGGTCAGAAGCTCGCCGCGACCTGGACCAGGAGGATGTTGTTCTTGACCTTGGGGATTTCGTCGTTCCATTGGTACTCGGCTTTGATGAACAGGCTCTGGCCGAGAACGACGCGGACGCCCGCCGTCCAGCGATCCTGGTCGAGCAGGATGCCGCCCTCGCCCCCGTGGAACGGGTCCGTATACTTCACCTTCTGATAGCTCCCCACCGGCTGGACGTGTCCAAAGTTCATGAGCGTCCAGAGATAATAGCCTTCGCACTTGCCCGTGACGAACGGCTCCGGGTTCTTGATGATCCCCCTCGTGGCCTCTCCCTTGAACTGCCACTGGTCCGTCACCCAGGAGAAATCCACCCCCTCGAGTACAAGGTTGCGCAAATTGAGGTCGTCGTACTTTCCCGTGTAGTAGGAAGCCCCGGCCTGGACCCCCTGGCCCAAGGACAGGCCCAGCCGCCCCCCCAGGGCCTTGTTCTTGTTATTGTCGGAGAACTGCTGGCCGTCCGCGAGGCTGTCCGCCTCTTTGAGACCGTTCCCGATATATCCCGCGTAGGTCACGACGCCGTACTGCCCGTCCACGGTGACCCCGAGGTCCCGCCAGCTCGCGGGGTAGAGGAATTCCAGATTGAGAGGGGTCCCGATGAGCGCGGTTTCATGGGGACGGCTGGCCTGGTTCCAGATCCCGAACGGGACGAGATACATCCCGGCTTTGACGGCGAAGGTCTTCGACGAGACGAAACCGACCCAGGCCTGCTCGATCTGGAACGACGATTCGCTCAGGAAGCGGGCTTCGAGGGAGAAGCCGAACGGCGACGACGGGAAGAGCCCCGTCGCGAGAACGCCGGCCCCCAGGTTCTGGAAAGAGCCGCCGGCGTAGGGACTCCCCGACTCGCCCTTGAGGTATTCGCCGGAGACATAGCCGCCGTATTTCACCTGGGCGCGAAGCCCCGGGGCGCCGGCGGCGGCGATCCCGGTCACCAGCGCGATAACGAAGAGCTTTTTGATCATAGTTTCTAAACTCCGGTCCAGTCGAACTCGTCTTCGAGGAGGTCGTTCTTTCGATGGCCGACATTCTTGTTCATGCTGACGAGGCGGCTGACTTCCGCGACCCCTTTTTTCGTCCCCATCCAGATGGCCCCAACGAGGAGGCCCTCCTTGAGCACGATCTTCTTGTAGACGCCCTCTTCGGGGACCTGGCGCGCCAGGATTTCGTAGCCGCTCTCGGCGGGGTTGGCCAGGCCGACGGAGGTGACCGCGAGGCCGGCGACTTTCAGGGTGCTCATCGGCATGGTCCCGGCATAGGGCTTCTCAACCCCGAGCATGTTGTAGGCCGCGGTCCGGGATTGCTCGAACGAGGCGGGGATGATCCCGTAGACGTTGCCCCGGTGCTCGACGGAGTCCCCCGCCACGAAAATGTGGGGCGCGCTCGAGCGGAGGAGGTCGTCGGCGACTATGCCCCGGTTGACGGCCAGCCCCGCCTCGCGGGCCGGGCCGGTCTCCGGCTGCACGCCCGCCGCGATGATCACCATGTCGGCGTCCAGGCGGTCCCCGCCCTGAAATCTCAAGCCCGCCGCTTCTCCCGATCCCCGGATCTCTTCGGTGACGGTTCCGAGCCGGATGTCGATGCCCATCTTTTCGATCTGTCCCTTGAGGATCGCCGCCCCGGCCGCGTCGAGCTGCCGCGGCAGAAGGCGGTCGAAGAACTCCACGACGCGGACATCGGCGCCGGCCGCTTTGACAGCGCGGGCGATTTCGAGACCCAGCAGGCCGCCGCCGAGGACAGCGGTGCGGGGATGGTTCTTCATGTACTCCCGGATGGCCAGGGCATCGTCCAGTTTCCTGAGGACAAAGACGCCCTTCTGGCCGCTTCCCCGAAGATTGGGGACGGCGGCCCGGCATCCGTTTGCGAGGAGGAGAACATCGTAGGGATAATCGCGGCCGGCTTCCGTCCGGACTTTTTTCTCGCCCGGCGAAATCTGGACGACCCTCTGACCGAGATGGACCTCGATCCTCTGGCGGGAATTCCAGTCCGGGGGGAAAGCGAACAGCTTGTCGTAAGGCAGGCGGCCGGCCACGAACTCGATCAGGTTGGGGCGAGGGTAATAGGGATAATTCTCCTCCCCGATGACCTCGATCTCGACATCGGAATCGAGCTCCCGCAGCGTCTTGGCGGCCATGGTGCCGGCCAGCCCGCTTCCGACGATAACGGCTTTCATGGACGTATCCGTTCGCCGCTGGAGCGGCTAGGAGACCTTCTGGAAAAACTCCTTGCCCACCCCGCACTGGGGACAAATCCACGTGTCCGGCAGATTTTCGAAGCTCGTGCCGGCCGGGATCCCGTTCGCCGGGTCCCCTATCGCCGGATCATAGATATACCCGCAGGCCTGGCATTCCCATTTTTCCATCAGGTCCTCCTTCTTCAATCTTCAGTCAGAACGTGTTTTTCGTATTCGGCCTCGAGCTTGGCCTTGTGGCTGCGTTCCTGGCCGGCGAGAAACTCGAAGACTTTCCGGTAGGCCGCGGCATCTGGCCTCCCGGCCAGCCCCGCGTAGAGGTCGGCGGCTTTCTTCTCTTTGCGCGCGGCGAAAATCAGAAGCTCCTGGAACGTCATGCCTGGAACGAGGGGTTCGTCGGCCAAGGCGTCGCTGAGGCCCATATCTTCGGCGGGCGCCGCGGGCACTCCCCCGCCGCCGAAAGTCATTGTCTCCAAAAGCCGGCGGTGGTTCTCCTCTTCTGCCTTGAGCTCGAGCAGGAGGTCACGCAGGCCGGGCGTCGAGGCTTGGGCAGCCAGGCCGGCGTAGCCCTCGGCCGCCTCGATCTCGCGCCCGATGGCAAAGGCGATGACGTCCCCCACGCTGCGAAAGCGGCGCTCAGCCATCCCCGCCCCCTCCTTCCGTTCTCGATTTCAGGGGTGTCCCCAAGACTTGCACATTATCAAGCATTTTCCCCGGACTGTCAAACAACCGCGCGGCCCGAAAAGAACCCCTAAGCCCGCGGTCCCGCGTCCCCCAAACGCATCAGTTTCTCGCGGACCAGGCTGTTCCTCTTGACGGGGTTGTCGTTCTTGATCGCAATGTACAGGGCCTTGTACGAGCCGATGATGACGCTGAGTTTCTTGGCCCTCGTCAGGGCCGTGTAAAACAGGTTCCGTTGGAGCATGATGAAGTGCTGCGTCATGAGCGGCATGATGACGGCCTGGTACTCGCTGCCCTGGGCCTTGTGGACGGAAACGGCGTAGGCCAGGGTGATGTCGTTGATCTCGTCCTTCTCGTAGCTCACGGTCCGGCCGTCGAAGTCCACGAAGACCCGGAATTTCGCCTTGTCCGCATGGAGGATCGTCCCGATGTCGCCGTTGAAAACGTCTTTCTCATAGTCGTTCCGCAGCTGCATGACCTTGTCCCGGACACGGTACTCGCGGAGGCCGGCTTTAAGCCCTTCGCCCTGCGGGTTCAACCGCTTCTGGAGCTCCAGGTTCAGGTTCTCGACACCCACAAGGCCTTTGTACATGGGGCTGATGACCTGGATCTGGGGCGAGAGGGGATTCAGCCCCAGCCTGCGGGGCACGCTCGACGAGCAGAGCTTGAGGATCGTGTCCAGGGCCTTCTTCTCGTCGTCCTGGCGGATGAAAAAAAAATCGGCGTTCTCGTCCTCCCGGGGGGGGTAGATGAGCGACTCGCCCTGATTGATGCGGTGGGCATTGAGAACGATGTAGCTCTCCTTCTCCTGGCGGAAGATTTCGTCGAGCCGGACGACGTCCACGGTCCCGGACGCGATGATGTCCTGGAGCAATGTCCCGGGGCCCACCGAAGGCAGCTGGTCCTTGTCGCCGACCAGGATCAACCTCATCGGCGCGGGTACGGCCTTCAGGAGATGGTACATCAGCGGCAGGTCGATCATCGACACCTCGTCGACGATCAAAGCCTCGCCGCGAAGGGGGTTGCGTTCATTCCTCTTGAACGTCCCTTGCTTGGGCTTGAACTCGAGGACGCGGTGGATGGTCCGGGCGTCGCGGCCCGTCGTCTCGGACAGCCGCTTGGCCGCCCGCCCGGTCGGCGCGGCCAGCAGCACGTCCCGGCCCCATTTTTGAAAGATGTCGACAACGGCCCGGATGATGGTCGTCTTGCCGGTGCCGGGCCCGCCGGTGATCACCAGGATCTTTTTCTCGAAGCTCTGCCGGATGGCCTGCTTCTGAAGGGCCGAGAACATGAACCCGAGATCCTTTTCCGTGGCCGCGATCGCCTGGCCGAGGTCGATGTCCGGCGGTCCGCAGGGAAACTCCGCGAGCCGGTGGATGGCCCGCGCCACCTCCTCCTGGGCCTCGTAATAAAAAGGAAGGTAGAGGGCGGAGTCGGCGCCGAGCTCTTCGCGCACGACGCTTTTCGTCCGCAGAAGCTCTTCGAGCGCCGTATCGGCCTTTTCCAGCTCGACCTCGAGGTCCGAGGCGCATTTCTCGCGGACGCCCGAGGCCAGGGAGAAGATGTGGCCCTGCTCGTTGTCTTTTTCCAGGATATAAAGGATATAGGCCTTGACCCTCTCCATCGAGGCCGGGTCCATGCCCAGCTTGAGGGCGATCTGGTCCGCCGTCTTGAACCCGATCCCCCAGATATCGAGGCAAAGCTGGTAAGGGTTCGTCCGGAGGACCGTGAACGACCGGTCGCCGTACTGGCGATAGATTTTCGTGGCCAGATTGGTCGAGACGTCGTGCTCCTGAAGAAAGATGATCAGGTCGCGGATATCCTGATGTTCGGCCCAGGACTTCTTGATCTCCCGGAGCTTGACGCTCCCGACCCCTTCGACCTCCTTGAGCCTGTCCGCGTCCCCGGTCAGGATCTCGATCGTCCCGGCGCCGAACCGGCCCACGATGCGGGCGGCGAGCACGGGCCCGATGCCGTGGATGAGCCCGGAGGCCAGGAATTTCTCGATCCCTTTGGCCGACGCGGGCAGGGTCAGCGTGAAATGCTCGACCTTGAACTGCTGGCCGAACCGCGGATTGAGCTCCCATTGGCCCTTGACCTTGAGCATCTCGCCCGGCGAAAGCGGCGGGAAAGAACCGACGATGGTCAGGGCGTCTCCGCTTTCGACGATGAACCGGCACACGGTGTAGCCGTTCTCGGGGTTGTAGAAGACGATCTGGTCGACGGTCCCTTCGATCGAATCCTGGCCGGCGGCGCTCAAGGCCCGCCTCCGTTGAGGGGAGTCGACGGCGTGAGCAGCGGGTTTTCCATGGTCCGTGATTTTCATCTTAAACGTTTCCGAAAAACCGGTCAACCGGGCTGAGGGAGACGAGACTGGACCTCGCCGGAGGCGGGCTCAGTTGATGACCTTGAGGAAACGGCCCCAGCGGGCCTTGGGGATGAAGCTGACGATCTTCTTGAGCCGGGCCTTCAGGCTCGTCTTTTGCCAGGCGTCCCGTTCCGCGCCGTAGGAGAAGTAGATGACCCAGGGCTTGCCCTTGATGTAGTTCAGCGGCAGGAAACCCCAGTAACGGCTGTCGGCGCTGTTGTCGCGATTGTCGCCCATGACGAAACAGTGGCCCGTCGGGACGATGACGGGCCCGTAGTTGTCGCGGATGACGTCGTCATAATGGTACGTGTCGTTCTTGGCGAAGACCTGGCTGTCGCTGTGGACCTTATACGGCTCATCGATCGGCTTGTCGTTGATGAAGACCTGCTTGTCCTTGATCTCGACCTTCTCCCCTTCCAGGGCGATCACCCGCTTGACGAAATCCTTGGTCAGGTCCTTCGGCCACTTGAAGACGACGATGTTTTTCCTGGCGATGGCCTTGTGCGGGAGGATCGCGCCTTCGAGCGGCAGCACCGGCCGGGTGTAGGCCAGCTTGTTGACCAGGAGGAAATCGCCGACGAGCAGGGTCGGCTCCATCGAGCCCGTAGGGATCTGGAATGCCTGGACGACGAAGGTCATGACGAAAAACACGAAGACGGCGGTTTCGGCGACAAGCTCGAAGTACTCGCGGACGACGCTCTTGTCTCTTTTCTTGATCGCTTTTTCTTCCATTTCGGACCGCCTATGAAACATCTACTATAATCAAAAACGCGAATTTCGGCAACAAGGTTTCCGTTTAAGACGCAATTTCCCCTCGCAGTCTCACCCCTCAGCCCCGCCGGACTTCTTGACAGGCTTGGCGATTCCGGCTTTACTAAGCGCGTGAATATCACCCTCTTCGGCTACCCGAAAACGGGCAAGACGACCCTCTTCAACCTTCTGACGGGGGCCCATGTCGAGGTCAAGGCCTATGAGGACGGAAAACGGGAGCCGAACGTCCACGCCTGTCCCTTTCCCGATGAGCGCCTCGACAGGATCGCGGCGCTTTATCCCGGGAAAAAGAAGGTCCCCGCGTATTTCGACCTGACGGACCTGGTGGGAATCTCCTTCGGGGAGGTCAAGACGAGCCTTTTCCTGAACACCCTCCGCAAAGCCGACGGGCTGGTCCATGTCGTCCGGGCCTTCCGGGACGACGAGATCCCGCACCTGAAGGGCCGGATCGCGCCCGCGGAGGACATCCGGCTCATGGAGGAGGAGCTCGTGCTGGCGGACCTTGTCGCGGCGGACGGAAGGCTTGATCGCCTGGGGAAGGACCTGAAAAAAATGAAGGACCCCGAGGGGGAAAGGGAGCAAGAACTCCTGGGGCGGCTGCGGCCCCGCCTCGAATCGGGCCATGGCCTGCGCGATGTTTCTATCGTCCCGGCCGAGGAGAAGCTCATCCGGAGTTTCGCTTTTCTGAGCTTGAAACCCCTCTTCCACCTGATCAACCTTGACGAGAAGGACCTGCGTTATCTGGCCGCCCCCGGGGACCTCTTTCCTGTCGAGCAGGCGGGCCGGCGGACCATGGGCTTCTGCGGCAAGATCGAAAACGAAATTGCGGAGTGCGGCGACGAGGAGAAGGCCCTCTTCATGGCCGAATACGGATTCGGGGAGTCGAGCGCGGCCCGGTTTTACGCCCAGGCCCTTCCGTGGCTCGACCGCATCTCGTTCTTCACCGTCGGAAAGGACGAGGTCCGGGCGTGGACGGTCAAGAAAGGCGCCCCGGCACTCAGGGCCGCCGGCGCCATCCATACGGATATCGAAAAGGGATTTATTCGGGCCGAGGTCATTTCCTCGCGGGACCTCCTCGAGCTCGGATCCCTCCAGCATGCCAAAGACAACGGCGCGATCCGGCTGGAGGGGAAGGACTACATCGTCCAGGACGGGGACGTCATCTACTTTCGCTTCGCCCCATGAGCCAACGCTTCCGTCAGACCGCCCAGGACCCCGGCTCCGCCGCTAGGACCGGCCTGCTCGAAACGCCCCACGGCACCATCGAAACTCCCGCCTTCATGCCCGTGGCCAGCCAGGGCACGGTGAAGGCCCTGACTCATGCCCAGGTCGAAAGTCTTGGCGCCCAGATCATCCTCCTCAATTCCTACCATCTGTCCTTGAGGCCCGGCGTCGAAACGATCGAGGCCATGGGCGGCCTCCATTCCTATATTTCGTGGCCGAAACCCATCCTCACCGACAGCGGCGGCTTCCAGATCTACAGCATGTCGTCCCTGGTCAGGGTCACGGACGAGGGGGTCCGGTTCGCCTCCCATCTCGACGGGACCAGGATCTTCCTGACCCCTGAGGACATCGTCGACCTTCAGGTCAGGATGGGGACGGACATCCTGATGTGCCTGGACCAATTTCCCCCGTATCCGTATTCGGAGGATGCGATGGCCGAGGCGGTCCGGCTGACGACCGCCTGGGCGAAACGCTCGAGGGCCAGGTTCGCGGAGCACGACACCCGGCAGCATCTCTGGGGAATCAGCCAGGGGGGGATCTATGGGGACCTCCGGCGGCGATGCATCGAGGATCTCACGGCCCTGGATTTTTCGGGCTACGCGTACGGAGGCCTGGGCATCGGGGAGCCCAAGACTCAACTCCTCGAAGTCCTGGAAAACGGAAACGCGCTTCTCCCCCGGGATAAGCCCCGCTATCTCATGGGGATGGGCTATATAGAGGACGTCCTCGAGGCTGTGGAGAGGGGCGTCGATTTCTTCGATTGCGTCCTCCCCACCCGGAACGCGCGCAACGGAACCCTATTCACGAGCCGGGGGCGGGTGGCCATCAAGAACCTCAAGTACGCCCGCGACCCGAGGCCCCTCGACGAGGCCTGCGGCTGCTACACCTGCCGGAATTTCTCCCGGGCCTACCTTCGCCACCTCTTCGAGCGACAGGAGATCAGCGCGGCCGTCCTCAATACCATCCACAACCTCCACTTTTATCTTGACATTTTCCGGCGAATCCGTCATGCTATTCAATCCAACTCCTTCAGTTTCTTGAAGAAGAGTATTATTTCAAAAGACGCCACAAAGGAAGAATCAACATGATCTTTGGGACACTTTTTTCACTCGCCCAGCAGCCGGCGGCCGGACAGGCGGCGCGGCCCAACATGCTCACGGCCCTTCTGCCTTTCGTCCTGGTCTTCGCGATTTTCTACCTCCTCATCATCATGCCCCAACGGAAGAAGCAGAAAAAGCACCTGGACCTCGTCGAGAACCTGAAGCCGGGGGACAGGATCGTCACGACGGCCGGGATTTTCGGGACGGTCATGGGCGTCCAGAAGGACCGCATCGAGCTCAAGATCGCCGCGTCCGTCAAGATCGATATCACCAAGAGCGCCGTCGGCGTCATCCTCGGCGCCACGGACTCAGCGCCGGAGAAAACGGACTGATCACCGGATCCATCGAAGCGAAGGGGCTCACATGAAGAAAGCACTACGCTGGAAGATCCTCCTCACCCTGGCCGTGATGGTTGTTTCGATTATCGTGGCCTGGCCGATCCAGAAAAAAATCAAGCTGGGTCTGGACCTGAAGGGCGGCGTCCACCTGGTCATGCAGATCATGACGGAAGACGCCGTGACCATGGACACGGACCAGGAAATCCTCCGTCTTCAGGATGTCTTCAAGAAAAACAACCTGGCCTTCACGGCGATGAACCGCGAGGCCCCGGGAAAATTCACGATCCAGGGCCTTAGCCCGGATGAGGAAGGCAAGGTCCGCGATCAGCTCGACCAGTACCTCAGGGAATGGGACTACTCCTTCAGCGGCCCGCTGGCTACGGTGACCATGAAGGCTTCGGTCATGCAGCTCATGAAGGACCAGGCTGTCGACCAGTCCGTCGAGACGATCCGGAACCGCATCGACCAGTTCGGCGTCGCCGAGCCGATCATCCAGCGCTACGGCCGGGAGCAGATCATCGTCGAGCTCCCTGGCGTCGACAACCCGGAGCACGTCCAGAGCATCATCAAAACCGCGGCCATCCTGGAGTGGAAGCTCGTCAAGGCCGGCTCGGCCGCCGACGAGGCCACTCTTCTCAAGGATTTCGGGGGCAAGGTGCCCGAGGACATGGAAATCGTCCGAGGCGACCCCAAACGGGGGACCGAGGGCTTCTACCTTGTCAGCAAGGTCGCCGCCGTGACGGGGAAGGACCTCCGCCTGGTGCGCCGGTCCGTGGACGAATGGAACCAGCCCGCCGTCGCCTTCCAGCTCAAACCGGACGGCGCCCGGCGGTTCGAACAGGTGACGGGCGAGAACATCGGCAAACCGCTGGCCATCATCCTCGACAAGAAAGTCCAGTCGGCCCCGAACATCAACGCCCGCATCAGCGACAGCGGCATTATCCAGGGCCACTTCACGGTCGAGGCGGCCGACGACCTGGTCCTCGTCCTCAAGTCGGGCTCCCTGCCGGCCGGAATCAAGACCCTTGAGAACCGGACCATAGGGCCCTCGCTCGGCGCCGACTCCATCCGGGCCGGCTTCCTGTCCGCCCTGGTGGCCCTCGTCGCCATCATGGCCTTCATGGTCTTCTACTATAAGATCTCGGGGATCAACGCCATCGTGGTCCTGGTCCTCAACCAGATCATCCTCTTCGGGTCGCTGGCCTACTTCCGGGGGACACTGACCCTGCCGGGCATCGCGGGCATCATCCTGGGCATCGGCATGGCCGTCGACTGCAACGTGCTCGTTTTCGAGCGCATCCGGGAGGAACACAACCAGGGCAAGACCGTCCTGAACTCCATCTCCCTGGGCTTCTCGCGGGCCTTCCGGACGATTTTCGACTCCCATATGACGACCATCATCTCGGCCGTTTTCCTCTTCCAGTTCGGGACGGGGCCGATCAAGGGCTACGCCGTCACCCTGATCATCAGCCTCGTCGCCAACCTGTTCACGGCCGTCTTCGTCTCCCATCTCATCTTTGACCTGACACACTCGAGCAAGACCCAAAAGTTGAGCATATAGCCATGGAATTCTTCAAAACACCCAACATCAACTTCATGAAGTACCGCTTCATCGCCCTGGCGGTCACGGGGGCGGTCATCCTGGCCGGCCTCCTGAACGTCTTCTTCGGCAAAGGGATCAAGATGGGGGTCGACTTCGGGGGCGGGACGCTCATCCGGATCGTCTTCAAGAACCCCACGACGACCGGGGATATCCGGGCCGAGCTCAGCCGGGTGGGCCTCGGGGAGAGCGTCATCCAGGAGAGCGGCCAGCCCGGGCGCGAGTATATGATCCGGACCATGCAGGTCTTGAACACCAAGGACGCCCAGCAGGAGATCGAGGCCCACGAAAAGCTGGGGAACCGCGTCATCGAGGCCCTGCGGGGGGACGACGGGAAGGCTGAGCAGGCCCGCGAGCTCAAGGACCTCAATGCCATCGACGAGGCCAGCCTGACCGCATTGCTCAGGCAGGCCTTCCGCGACAAGGCCGAGGAGTACGCCAAGGCCGTTATCCATTACAGGACGACGAAGACGACGGGGAGCGGCATCATCGAAGACTTCGCGGGCCTTGCCAGCGCCGGCGTCGGGCCCGACGTCGTCAAGGAGCTCCAGGCCAAGACCTATCTGGGCAAGTTGACTGTCATCAGCAAGGAGACCGTCGGGCCGCAGGCCGGGGCCGATCTCAGGAAGAAGGCGACCCTGGCCGTCATCTGGTCCCTGATTGGGATGCTCGTCTATATCGGCTTCCGGTTCAAACTGGAATACGGCGTGTCGGCCATCGTCACCCTGACGCAGGACGTGCTCATGGCCCTGAGCGTCTATTCGTTCACGAACCGGGAGATCAACCTGCCGATCATCGCCGCGCTTTTGACGATCGTCGGCTATTCCATCAATGACACGGTTGTCGTCTTCGACAGGGTGCGGGAAAACCTCAAGGGGATGCGGAAGGATTCGTTCGAGGCGATCCTCAACCGGAGCATCAACCAGAGCCTGGGCCGGACCATCATTACGACGGGCACGGTGTTCCTGGCCGTGTTGGCTCTCTTTCTCTTCGGCGGGAAGAGCATCAACGATTTCGCCTTCATCATGCTCTTCGGCTCGATAGAAGGTGTCTACTCAACGATTTATCTCTCCTGCCCCGTCGTGCTGTTCTGGACGCAGATTTTCAAGCCGAAAAAAGGCGCCCGGAGATAATTTTTTTCTTGTCAAAAGGCTTTTTTTACTTTATACTATTTCTTGTGTTATTCTATAGAATCGCGAGCATGAGGTAAGGACCATGGCGGAAGCAAAAAAGCAGATCACGAAAACCGGTGTGCCCTCGATCTTCAAAGATTCTTTCTTCAGACGTGAGAAAGGCACACAGAGAAGAGCCGTAGCGCTCCCCATCGCCATTCTTGTCCATGCGACGTTCATCATCACGCTGATCGTCATCCCCTTGCTTTCGACCGGCGATCTGCCGAAGGTCGAGGTGTACAGCGCGTTCCTGGCGCCTCCGCCGCCGCCACCGCCGCCACCGCCGCCGCCGGCCAAGAAGAAGGCCGCGGCCAAAACGGCGCGGATCAAGCCGGTCCAGACCCAGGCGGCCGTGGAGCCGGGGCGTCTGGTGGCGCCCGTCGAAATCCCGGACCAGATTGCCGAGGAGAAGCTGTCGGACATCGGGGTCGAGGGCGGTGTTGAGGGCGGCGTCGAAGGCGGCGTCGTGGGCGGCGTGCTGGGGGGCGTCGTGGGCGGCGTCCTGGGCAGTGTCGTGGGCGAGGTGGAAGCCCCGGTCCGGGCGATCGGGGAGATCAAGCCGCCGAAGCTCGTCCATTCGGTGGAGCCGGTGTACCCGGAGATCGCGCGGCAGGCGCGGGTGGAAGGCGTCGTCATCATCGAGGCGACGACGGACATCTACGGGCGGGTGGCGACCGTGAAGATCCTGAAGTCGATTCCGCTGCTCGACCAGGCGGCCGTCGACGC
>JBEKVN010000031.1:0-37547 GCA_049513915.1 Candidatus Aminicenantales bacterium
GCGATGTCCCTCACGGTGCGGACATGGATGAGATCCTCCAGTTCGATGGTGATGCCGAAATGGCGTTCCGCGGCATCCATGATGATCGGGAGACGGCTGGAGCGGATGGAGAGATCCCTCCGGAGATCCATATCCGGTTGAATTTCATCCCGGTTGAATCCTGTCGCGTCCATGATGATTTGAATAAGCGCCTTTAAGTGGCCCAGATGCTCAGACGTATCGGCGCGGGCCGGGGAGGGCTGTCCGTCCGGCGTATCGCGGATAGATGCGGGAGCCTTCCTGAATGCGGAGAGGGAGACGATCCTCGGTTCCCCGCGAACCTTCAGGTGCCCTTGAACGAAGAGTTGAGCAAGGGCGGTATTGTACGTGACGCACTCTGCGGGGGGGACGCAGGTCTGGATGCATACGGAGTCAGGGAGCGTGTCGGTGATGAGATTGCTGAGGATGTCGCCAGGCCCGACCTCCGCGAAGAGCCGGATTCCGTAGTCGTTCCAAAGGGTCCGAACGTTACTCTCCCAATGGACGGTGGACTCCAGGTGGGCCATGAGGATTCGCTTGATCTCACCGGAATCCGATGGATACGGCGCCATGGTCGTGTTGGAGATGACAGGGATCTTCGGAGGATGGAAGGGAATGGAGGCCACATACGCCTCGAGTTCGTCATGGATGACCCGCATGATAGGAGAGTGGAAGGCCATGCTCACCCGCAAGAGGGTGCATCGGTATCCCATTTCTTTCAGTTTCTTGCCAAGTTTCTTGACGCCGTCGGTGTTGCCGCTCAGGATGACCTGGTTCGGCGAATTGATATTGCCGACGTGGATATTTTCATGTCCCTTCAGCATGTCTTTCAGCATTTCCATAGGGGCATCCACGGCCGCCATGACACCGGGATCCATATTCATAGCGGCGGCCTTGTCCATGCAGCGGGCTCTCGTGTTCACGATGCGGAACCCATCTTCCATGGAATATACGCCGGCCAGGCACAAAGCAGTCAGTTCGCCCAGACTGTGGCCGGCCAGAGCCGCAGGATGAACGCCAAGAGAAACAAGATATCGAGCCATGGCGTGTTCCAGGGCGAACAGGGCAGGCTGCTGCCAGCGGGTTTTCTGAAGATTCTCCTCTCGATCATGGAACAACAAGTGCAGGAGGTCGAAGTCCGCTGCGGCCGCCGCCCGATCCATCCACTCCTTGATGACGGGAAAGCATTCGTAAAGAGCCCGCCCCATTCCGGCATAGTGGGCCCCCTGTCCGGGAAATACAAAAGCCAGCGGCGGCACCGGCAAATTCTCCGGGCTTATAAAGATTCCCTGTTGCGCGAGAGACCTCAATGTTCGGGGGGCGGCGATTCCGGCCTCGATGAGAGGGGCCGAATTCTCCACGGTCGTGATCGCCTCTTCTTCGGATGGCGCCACGATGGCCATCCGGCAGGACCCGCCGTCAACCTTAGTGCGGAAGAAAGAGACGCCTTGGAGCGCCGAGCGGTCGCCTCCCGTTTGGGCCTCTTTCTCCGCGGAAATCAAGACCTTGTCCTCTCCGTGCAGGGCCTGTTCCAACTGGACAACATAGTTGGAACCTCCAAACCCGAAGGCATTGACCTGAAACCTTCTTGGCTGGCCGGCCCGGCGCTTCCAATCAAGCGGCTCCGGGGCGACAAAAAGTCCGGACCCTTCCAGACCTACCTGCGGGTCTGGATGCGTATAATTGAGGGTCGGCGGCAAAACCCCCGCCTTCATAGCCGTGACTCCCCGAATGAGACTGATGATGCCCGAAGCGCCCAGGGTATGGCCGATCTGGGATTTGAATGCGGTCAGCATTGTCCGATTGGAGGGCTTGAAGAATGTCTTCAGAGCCCGAACCTCCTCGACGTCTCCCTGCCGAGTACTTGTGGCATGGCATTCCACCATGTCCACGGCATCGGGTCCATAGGATATCCCGCGGAAGGAGTTGCTGATGGCAATTTCCTGGGTGACACTTGATGATTCCACCATCCCCAGATGATTATTGCTCGCTCCCATATTCGTAATAATGGCGTGAACCGGCACTCCTCTTTTACGCGCCAGACTCTCCCGCTCGACAACGATCATTCCCCCGCCTTCGCCGAGGACCATGCCATCTCTTTGGGCATCGAAGGGACGCGAGCATTCGTGAGCGGGTCTTTCCCGTCCGGACAGTCCGTAAAGCGCGCCCAGCGCGGAAAATTCGATAAAGTGGATATGGGTGAGCTTCTCCTCACCCCCTCCGACGACGGCGGCATCGATGATCCCGTTTTGGATCATCTGGATGGCGCTGTGGAGTGCGACGAGTGAGGACGCGCAGGCCGCGGAGACGGAAAAGCTGGGACCCATAAACCCATGCCGGTTACAGATAAAGCCGGCCGCTGTGCAGCTGAGCCTGCCCAAAAGCGTAGTGTCGTCCGGGGCCATGAATCTGGACTTCAACTCTTTTTCGATGGCTTGCTCCTGCTCCGGCGTTACGGGAACCGACTGTCGGATGGCCGCAAGGATGTTGTGAACATTTTCTCTGATGATCAAAGGCGTCAGGGTTGCCGCCGACTCGCCCGAGTTCTGGGAGATCAGGACTCCGATTCGTTCGCGAGGGATGCCTGACTCCAGGATGCCGGAGGCCCGGATGGCATTTTCAGCCAGCCACATGGTGATCCTTGTGGCATCGGTCATCGTTCGAAAATCATGGGGCGGAATCCCGAGTTCGCCGCGTGAGGCATGAAAATCTATAAAGGCGGCGACATTGCAATAGGTTTTATCCGTGATGTGCGGCCGGGGATCATAAAAACGCTCCTGGTCCCACCATGAAGACGGGATACGCGTAATTCCGCTCTTCAGGGCCAGACTTGCCGCCCATATCTCTTCCGGACTCTTCCCCAGGGCATTGACGATGCTCATCCCTGTGATGGCGATCCTTTCATGATCGCCTTCGCGCACGTCCGCCCGCCCAATACCAAGGGAGGGAGTTGTTATAGGCGGCGATACGTCAGGGCCCACTTCTTCACGGGCCCCTTTAAATGGCTGATGCAGGTCTAGAGTCCCTTCGGCCAACTCGCGGTGAAAGGACTCCAGCTTCTGTGCTTTACGGATAAGTCCGGCAGTGGCCCCGCTCATGAATTGCCCGCGTTCCGTAGAGGTCCGTTCAGACAGAGGCTTGCCTTGCTTGTCCATGCCCCGGGCGGCGACGAAGAGACTTCCCGCCGTCATCTCCTCCATCTTTGTCCTGAAGGAGGTCTCGTCCTGGTGACCCGCCGCAAATTTTCTCTCCAGAGATAATACAGCGGCTATCCTCGGTGTCCTCAAGGACCGCACCCGGAGTCCGGTGCTTCGGCCCGTGACGACGGTCCCCCCCGGAGACGATTCCAGAACCATCCGCTGATAGAGCGCCGTCAGAGCGCCCGTTTCAACGATCTCCTGGGTGGCCAGATAGGCGGTGCCCATCTGGATGGCGTCCGCGCCGAGCATGGCGGCCATGAATGCTGTTTCACGATTGAATATCCCCCCGGCGAGGATCACGCGACAATTTCGGAACAGGGCGGGATTTTGCCGTTTGAGATCCAACACGATTTGGGCGAGGGTCAGTGTGCTTTGTTGCCCCACGTGGCCGCCGGCCTCATACCCCTCGCAGACCACGTACCGCACGCCCGCTTCCAGCGCAAGCTTCAGCAGGGCCTCATCCGGGGCAATATAAGCCACCTCTATGCCAGATTCCAGCAATTCTCTTATGGGAGAGATATCCCCTCCGGCGATCCAGACAAAACGGGGCTTGGTTTTCTTTATCCAGTCCAGCTGAGTCTCTCGGGAAGGATTCTCTGCCAAAGAAATGATATTCACGGCATAAGGTCGCTCTCCCATGACTTCCGGCAGACGATCCAGTCTTCGATCAAGAGCCTCCGCATTCATCAGGCCAAGGGCGATCGTCGGCAATCCCCCGGCATCAGCGATTCTCGCGGCAAACTCCGGGATATCAGTGATGGAGGACATGGCGCCTTGGATAAATGGATATTTCGTCCCCAGCTCCTTGGCTGAAGGGCTGTCTATGAAGCCATTCTGTTTCCCCTCAGCCGAGCGGCATACGTTTCGAATTTCTTCGATGAAGGCTTTCACGGCCTTCTCGGTTCCGGCCCCGAAACGCTCAGCAAACGACGCCGCGAAGGCAGCCTCCACACCCAGAGGGATGACCTCATCTTTGGTGAACTGGCTCTCCAAGGGTTGTCGGGCCAGGGAATTCACGTGGTCGACGAAGCGGCGTCGGCTTTCCTCCGTGATATCTGTTTTGCACAGCGAGTCCTCGAACGTTTTGATCTCCTGGAACGCCACCGAGTTCCCCTTATTGAAAAGCCGACAAGGAACCTGAATGTCTAAGCCAACCAATGATGTCGAATCCGTGCGGATTTTGGCGAGTTGCTGGCGTTGGGGGTCATCCATGGCCACAAGGTCCGTCAGCCAATGGACACTCTCGAAGACTATCCCTGCTGCTCCTGTGGACAAAAATGCCCCTGCTGCCTCAGGCGTCCACACGCCGCCCCAGATAAGGATGCCCGGACATCTCACGGAATCGCGCACCATTTCCTTGGCTGCCGAGTAGAGAAGCCCGGTGGTTTCGCCGCTCACGAATCCAGAGGCCTCGCATCCTTTCAGTACGATGCGTCCAATTCCCGAACGATCCTTTAAGATCGTGGCC
The DNA here is from genome assembly GCA_049513915.1 of Candidatus Aminicenantales bacterium. Classification (GTDB taxonomy): domain Bacteria; phylum Acidobacteriota; class Aminicenantia; order Aminicenantales; family Saccharicenantaceae; genus DATKJS01. The sequence goes on from JBEKVN010000031.1 coordinate 4,687, forward strand.
AGGATATCCAAGTCTCCAACGATCGGAAAACAACGGGTGTCTTCCGACAATTCTCTCAATCTCTGGTAAAAGCCGGAAGGATCCCCCCGGAAAAGCTGGGGGTGGCATTCGACCCATATGGTTTGGACCCCTATGTCCTTCAGCAACCGCCCCAAAGATGGATCCAGGAACGTGGCCGCAGAGATCTTGATATCGGCAACGCGACAAGCCGGGGCGGCCTTTCGCAGGAAAGAATGCAGGGCTTGCGTCTCCATCATCGAAAAATCGAAGATCGCGCGGCTCCCCGTTCGATGAGCCATCTGGGTGACCGGGGGGACGATCTCCTCCGGCCTCCAGACGAACGCGATGATGGGACCGCGAGACTCAGCCACCATGCCCCGACCTCCCTTTCAACTCCGTCCGTTCATCTGATGAAATCAAAACGACTTTCGGAAGATGCGATATTTCTTATATTGCTTCGCGCCGGTTTCCTCTATCAATGAGTTGATCGCCTCGTTATCCTCCAGCGTCCAGCCGAGCTCCATATAACGATATTTCTTTTTTCCCCTCACGACCTCACAGATGTGGTGGAAGGCCAACAGGGGAATGCCCATCTGCCGGTACTTGTCCTTGATCCCGAACATCAGCAATCGCAATCCCTTGATTTCCCGCCGATACAGGAGCGCCTTGATCAAACCCGCCACGCCGATCCGCCCGTTGAGACGCTTGAGGAGAGGGTTCATGTCGGGAAAGATCACACACACCGCTGCGGGTTCGTTCTCAAAATAGATGAAGAACGCCAGGTCCGTGTCCGCAAATTGCATGACGTTCTTTTGAATGTCCCGCATCTCATTGGCGCTCAAGGGGACGAAACACCAGTTTCCCGACCAACTATCATTGTAGATCTCCCTGATCAAGGCGAACTCGGCGTCCACATCCTTTCGATTGATGCGTTTGATGTGGATGCCCTTTTTCCGGGCGATACGTCCGGCCAGGCTATCCATCCACTCGGGAAGATGGTAATCGCCCTCTATCAAGAAGGCCAGCAGGTCTTTCTCTTTGGCAAAACCGCACGATTCGACCAACCTTAAGTAGTACGGCGGTTGGTAAGGCATCTCTACCGCAGGCGGATAGTCGAATCCTTCAATGAGCAACCCGAGCTCGTAATTGGTGGACGGGTTGAGCGGGCCTCTCATGAAGGTCATCCCCTTCTGGCGCGTCCAGGTTTCCACGGAAGAGAAGAGGGCCGCCGCGGCTTCCAGATCATCGGCGCATTCGAAAAATCCCCAAATGCCCATCTTTTCATCGTGGAACTGGTTATAGCGACGGTCTATGATGCCCGCGATCCTTCCCACTGTCTCCGAACCGCGTCGGGCCAGAAAGAGGACGCGTTCGGCAGACTCCCAAAAGGGATGCTTGGCGGGGTCCAGCAAGCGGCGAACGTCCTTCTTAAGGGGAGGGACCCATTTTGGGTACGCGGCGTAAATCTTCCATGGAAGATCGATGAAGTCCTTCAACTCCGCTTCTTTTTCGACGGTTACGATATCCATGCCGGCCATGATTCGTATCCTCCGAGAGAATATCTCCAAAAGGAGGCCGATAGCCATCGGCCATCCATGGTTCACCCGCCGGTGCCGCGCAAATACTTATACACATATTCGATTATACAGGCAATACTCGAAATTTCAATGAATTGTTAGGTTTTCCCCCTGGAAAACGCTTGGCTGAGCGCAAGCACGCAGGGCAACCCAAAATCCCCGTCCCAGGGTTCCACAAAGGCCTAAAACGGGCGGTTCCGAAGGCCTTGTGGACGTGGGACCTGCTTCTGAATAATCCGTCCGCGAGCAGATCAACGTCAAAAAAACCGCAACCTTACCACTTGGAGGGGGCTGTTGACAGCGCATCACGGCCGGCGCTATGATTCTGTCGTGATCAGGCGGGGTGATCAATCGCAGGAGTGGCGATGCACGACGCTACGACAAAGAAATTTCCTATCTGTTAAAGGAGACCTCTGGTTTCCCGGACTCAGCAAACGGAGGGGATTATGAAAAGACCTCCCTTAAAGCATCCACCGGCGCTGACTTTTGCCGCGCTCGTCCTGCTCACGAGCGTTTTCGGAGGCTGTGCGTACCTCGTGCGGTCGGCGACGCTCGTCTACCTGAACGTCAATGCCATGTTCTCTTCCCAGGAAATCGAAATAGAGGTCAACAAGTCCTTCATCGAAAAGTACAAAGACAGGGTCAGCATCACTGCGACCTTCACCGTGGACAAGGCGAGGCAGAACCCCATCGCTCGCATGTTCGATGGGGATTTCCACATGGCGGGCCGAGCGCCCGAGGTCGCCCTTCCCGTCGTTGCAGAGATCGCGAACGGCGCTTCCGCGAAGAAGGCGATTGACCTCGTCCACGGCGCCGAAGGCACGGGCAAACCATTGAAGATCTCCGGCGTGTGGAGGATCTGGCCGGAGCACGGCGGAAGCGCGAAACAGGACCAGGGGGAGCCACTCCTTGCCATGGAGTCCGATAACCCCAGCCATGTCTTCGAGATTCATCCGGTCACCAGGATCAACGATGTCGGGGTTCTCGATACCTTCACGCCCATCGAGGGATTTATGGGCGGGGACGCTCATAACTGTTTCGAAATCTATGATAAAGTCCCGTGCACGCTCACGGTGAAACCGAAGGCGGTCTCTATTGTCACCCATAAAGGGCTCCGCAATGACGTCGAGTTTCTCATGGAGATCACCGACGGCCGGCAGATCGTGGTGCCCGGGGGGAGGTTCGTGATCGCCTCGGCGAGGGACCTGAAGGGAAACCTGCTCGTGGAACGGCTTCGCATCGTCTTCGCGACGGACACACCTCCCGAGAGAGCGGTCAGACTCCTCAAACGAGGAGACCGCCTGCATGTCTTCGGACTGCCGAGGGTGGATTTCGCGGAGATTTCGCGGCGGGTGAGGGGTTCCCAGAAAGACCCTGCCCTCCTCGTCAAGCCCTTGCCGTACGAGATCATCATCCAGGGCGTTTACAAGGATAAAAAATAGGCCGACGAGCCCGGCGTCCTGGCATCGGCCGTCTGCTTCGCCGGAGACGACGCCAACGAACATATCGTCAACCGCTTCCTCGATAGCTTCGAGGCCGAACTCCCGGCAGGGTGATGAACTATTTCAGGTTCATCTGACGCAGAAGATCCCTAAAGCGCGGGTCGTCTCGCAGGATGTCGAATATCGGGTCCACGCTGATGTAAGGCATGTTGGGGTCGTGAGCTTGATGGGCCTTTTTCAGCCATTCGAGGGCTTCATCCTTCATTCCGGCACGGGTATAAAGCGTGCCGATCTGCCAGGCCGGCACATAAGCCGTCCGCGAGCGCGCCGCCAGGGTCTCGGCCGCACGCTGCAAGGCCCTCGGGTAGCCGCCTTCTTTGAAGCCGAGCGCCAAGGCTTCTTCAGCCGCCTGGTCCCCTCTCGCGGCATAGGAGGCTTTCCACGCATCCAGCGCTTCCGGGTACAGGTGTTTCATGTGGTAGGCGGAGCGGAGGGTGGACAAGGCTATCAGGTCGTTCGGCGAGTTTTTGAGCGTATCGCGGATCACGGCGATGGCATCGTCGTAACGGTGCACGTACATCAGGTCCATAGCATAAAAACCTCGGAACAACGCGTTTAAAGGATCCATTTCCAGCGCTCGCTGGATGTGCGTCATCGCCTCCTCGGGACGCTTCGTAATGTTCAATAAATGCGATAGACCCGCGCGTGGAGCCGGATAGTTGGGGTTGAGCTCGATGGCCCGCCGGTACTCCGCCTCCCCGCCGTCCCAATCCCAGTCTGTCCAAGTTTTGATGCCCGCCAACGCGTTATGGACCTCCGCGAGCATGCCGTCGAGTTCCAGGGCTTTCGCGGCAGCCGCCCTCGCTTTCGGTGCCGCCTCGCTGGTTGGAACGAAGCCCTGCTGCTGGCGTCCGATCCAAACGCTGGCGATCCCCACGTAGGCCTGGGCGTAAGTGGGGTCTTTGGCCTGGGCCAGTTCGAAGTACTGAAGCGCGGCCTCGAGGTCCGGCCGGGTGAGCTTGTACCAGTGAAACTGACCTTGGAGATAGGCCTCGTAGGCCTCCGGATTGACCTGGCGGGCGGCCGCCAGGCGCGTCTCTTCCTGCGGGGCCAGCTTGACCTGCATCTTGCCGGCAATGGCCCGGGCCATTTCGCTGTACATCACCAGTACATCCGTCATGGCCCGGTCGTAGGTCTGCGTCCAGAGGTTTCGCTCTTCGGGGAGGGCGTCGATCAGCTCCACCCGGATTCGTACCCTGTCGCCGGCCCGGTGCACGGTCCCCGCGACGACGGCCTTCACCTTGAGCTCGCGGGCGATCTCCGGCACGGGTTTTTTCAGCGCCTTGTATTTCATGATCGAGGTGCGGGAAATCACCCGCAAGGATCCGATCTGGGCCAACTGCCCGATCAGCTCATCGGTGGCCCCGTCGACGAAGTACTCCTTCCCGGGGTCTCCGGTCAGGTTTTCGATCGGCAGGACGGCGATGGAATCCATGGCCTTGAGATGCCCGGTAAAAAGACCCGAGGCGATCATGCCCGCGATGATGATGACGACGGCCAGGCCCGCGTAAGAAATCGCCTTCTTCCTCCTGCGGAGCTTCGCTTTCCTCAATCGGGCCGCGATCCCGGGAGGTACCGCGCCCTCGGACAGCGACCTCAAATCATCCAACAATTCTCCCGCGGACGGATATCTCTTGTCCGGGCTTTTCTCCAGGGCCTTGCCTACAACCTGCCCGATGGGCGCCGGAAGCTCCGGGCATAAATCCGAGATCGGCCGGGGAGGCTCTTTCAAAATGGAATAGATGACCGCCTGGTCATGCTCCCCCTTGAACGGCAATTGACCGGTGAGCATCTCGTAAAGGACGACGCCGAACGACCAGATGTCCGTGCGCTGATCGACGTCTTCGCCGCGCGCCTGCTCGGGAGACATGTAGGCGATCGTTCCCAAGGTCATCCCTTCCTTCGTGAGGAGGGCTCCTCCCCGGACCCTGGCCAGTCCAAAATCCATGATCTTGGCCTGGCCGTCCTCCGTCACCATGATGTTGGCGCTCTTGATGTCCCGGTGAACGATGCCCTTCTTGTGGGCCTCCCTCAGGCCCTCGGCCACCTGCCGGCCGATGGCCAGGGCCTCGTCGAGACCTAAAAGGGCCCGTTCGATTCTTGTTCTTAACGTCTCGCCTTCGACGAAAGCCATGGAGATGAACATTCTCCCCTCGGCCTCGTCGATCTCGTGGACGGTGCAGATGTTGGGATGGTCCAAGGACGCAACCGCCTGGGCCTCCCGGACAAACCGCTCCTTGGCTAATTCATCGTGGATCCATTCGGCGGGAAGAAATTTAAGGGCCACGGTACGTTTGAGCTTGCCGTCCGTCGCCTGATAGACGACGCCCATGCCTCCCTTGCCCAGCTCCCGGATGATCTCGTATCGTCCCGCGAAGATCGAGCCCGGGGCCGGCCCTTGTTTCGGAGCGACGAGCGTCTTGGTGAGAGAGGACGATTTGTCGGGAGTAGAGGACAAGGGGGTTCCGCATTCTCTGCAGAATTTGGAATCAGGAGAATTGTCTAAATTGCAGCTGGGGCACCTGGCCGCCATCGCGAAGCCCTTCCGTCGACTCCGGGCAGAAGATTAGCACCAAGACGGGGGTGAGTCAAACGGCGTGGCCGCGTCAGGCCATCCCTTTTTTCACTCCGGGAAATAGAGGATTCATGGCGGCGGCCAAAGAAACGAGCAGGACACAACCGATGACGTTGAACCATAAATAGGGGATTTTCGTGAAAAAAAAGCAGGACAGCACGGCGAGCTCGGCGATGATCGCGGCGATGAATGTCGCGTTTCCGCCGATTCTCTTGAAATAGAAGGCGATGAGAAATATTCCGAGGATCGTCCCGTAAAACAGGGACCCCATGATGTTCACGGCTTCGATCAATGAGCCGAGGTGGTTCGCGAACTGGGCGAAACCGATGGCGTACAGCCCCCAAAAAATCGTGGCGGCTTTCGACACGTGGAGATAGTGACGTTCCGAAGCGTTTCGCCTGACGAGACGTTTGTAGATATCGATGACGGTGACGGAGGCGAGGGCATTGAGTTCGGCGGAGGACGCCGACATCGACGCCGAGAGAATCGCGGCCAGGATCAGGCCGACAAGGCCGACCGGCAGATAGCGGGTCACGAAACTCAGGAAGATGTAGTTCGTGTCGTTCGTCTCGGCTAGGGGATCGTTTTTCTTGATAAGCCCGATGGCTTCCCGCCGGATGCCGGATTCCGATTCCCTCGTCTGCCGGAGTTTTTCCATGGCGTCGGCCACGTCCCCGTCATTGCGGCTCTCGATGGCCGCCAGCATTTGCCGGAGCTGGCCCCGCTTCTCCCCGTTCAGCTGTTGATAGTCCGTTTCTAGTTTCGTATAGGCATCCGCGTAGGCACCATGCTTGACGTGGGCCGTTTCGACCGGGTTGAAAAACAACGGCGGCGTCACGAACTGATAAAAAACGAAGATCATGGCGCCGATGAAAAGGATCACGAACTGCATGGGGACCTTGAACACGCCGTTGGCGAGGAGCCCCATGCGGCTTTGGGCGACGGACCGTCCGGCGAGGTAGCGCTGGACCTGCGACTGGTCCGTCCCGAAGTACGCCAGGGCCACGAAGGCCCCGCCGAGGAGGCCCGACCAGAAATTGTAGCGGTCCGTCCAGTTGAAGGCGAAATTGACGACATTCAGCTTGCCGAGTTTTCCGGCCAGATGAACGGCGCCCGAAAACGAAATGTCGGGCGGCAGCCGGCGGAAGATCATGAAAAACGCCGCGCCCATTCCCACCGTCACGATCGCCATCTGCAGGAGATGTGTTTTGTTGACGGCCTCCGTGCCGCCCGCGGCCGTGTAGAGGATGACCAGGCCCCCGATCATGAATATCGTCAGGCGGAAATCCCAGCCGAGGATGACGGAAATGATCAGCGCCGGGGCCAGGATCGTGAACCCGGCGGCCAGGCCGCGCTGGATGAGAAAGAGGAGGCTCCCCAGGGCCCGGTTCTTCAGGTCAAACCGCTGCTCCAGGAACTCATAGGCCGTATACACCTTGAGTTTATGAAACAAGGGGACGGCCGTGATGGAGAGGATGACCATGGCGATGGGCAATCCGAAGTAGAACTGGACAAACCGCATGCCGTCGATGTAGGCCTGGCCGGGCATGGAAAGGAACGTGATGGCGCTGGCTTGGGTGGCCATGATGGAGACCGTGACGCCGTACCAGGGGGTTGATTTATTGGCCAGGAAATAGCCGTGCATATCCTTTTTGCCCCGGGTTTTCCAGACTCCGTAGACGGCCACGAACAGGAGGAACGAAGTCAGGACGATCCAGTCCAGGGAATGCATGGGCTATGACTTCAGGATTTCTTCGTAAAAGGCTTCATAGAGCGGAATGATCTGGTCGGCGTTGAAGAATTGTTCGGCGCGTTTCCGGGCCTGCGCTTTAAAGAGCCCGTGCCGGGCCGGGTCGGTGAGAAGGGCCACGGCGCTCGCCGCCATGTCCGCGACGTCGCCGACGGGGAACAGATACCCCGTCTCCCCGTGCGTGATGACCTCGGGCAGGCCGCCGATCGAGGTGGCGATCACCGGGACGCCGCAGTTCATGGCCTCGAGGGCCGTCAGCCCGAAACTCTCCTGTTCGCTGGGCAGTAGAAAAAGGTCGGCGCAGAGAAAAAGCGGCTCCAGCTGGTCCTGTTCGCCCATGAACTGGACGTCGGAATTGAGCTTCAGTTCCCGGACCAACTGCTGGATGAAAAGCCGCTCCGGCCCGTCGCCGATCAGGATGAGCTTGGCCGGGATGCGTTCGCGGACCCGGGCGAAAATGCGCACGACGTCCGCGATCCGTTTCACCGGACGGAAATTGGAGGCGTGCATCAGGATCTTCTCCCCCTTCGGCGCCAGCGCGTCTCTCGAGCACAGGTCGCGACTCTGGGAAGGCCGGGCGACGTCGACAAAATTGGGGATGACCCGGATCTCGCGCCGGATGTCGAATTCCTCGACCGTGCGATTCATGAGATAGCGGGAGACGGCCGTCACGCCGTCGGATTTCTCGATGGCGAACTTGACGACCCGTTGAAAGGACGGATCGGCGCCGACCAGGGTGATGTCCGTCCCGTGGAGGGTCGTGATCGTTTTCAGACGCCCGGAATTCAAAATCTGCTTGGCCAGGTAGGCGCTGGCGGCGTGGGGAACGGCATAATGGGCATGGATGAGGTCGAGATCACGGGTTTCCGCGAGTTCCACCAGTTTGGTGACGAGGCTCAACTCGTAGGGGGGGTACTTGAATAAGGGATAGGTCGCGACCTCGATCTCGTGGACGAAAATATTCCGGTAAAACGTGCGCAGACGAAACGGCGGGGCATAGCTGATGATATGGATCTCGTGGCCCTTTTTCGCCAGGCCGATGGCCAATTCCGAGGCCACGACCCCGCTGCCGCCGTGGGTCGGATAGCAGACGATTCCGATCTTCATGCCGGTCCTCATGGGATGGTCCAGAGATACTCGGGCCCGAAAAATCCGACGGGGTCCTCCAATTTGATGGCTTCCCGGACGAGAAAGGGCTCACCGAATTTGGCGCCGATCTGCGCGCCGTAATGCCTGGCCCGGGTCTCGATGGTGTCCAGGAATTCGGGCCGGCCGATGAGCGTTCCCTCGCTCCCGGGTTCGGCCTGGCCCGGACGGTGGAATTGGGATTCATAAGCCCTGATGGCCTTCATTTTTTGTTCGTGCGCGCCGGAAATATCGACGATGAAGGAGGGCGTGAATTCGAACCGGGTCTGGTAATAAATGACCCGGTGGGGCCGGAAGGGAGGCTCGCCCGTTTCGAGCTTCTTCAATCCGGCGAGGTAGGCGGCTTGGCGCACGAGATGAGAGGCCTGCTCGTGGTCCGGATGACGGTCGACCCAATACGGCGCGAAAACGATTCTTGGTCTGTGGGCGCGCAGGACGCCGATGATCTTGAGCTTGTTCTCCCAGGTCCCTTCGACCCGCCCGTCGGGCATATCGAGCATTTGATAGGCGGTCAGACCCATGATCTTTGCCGCGTTCGCAAACTCCCCGGCCCGGATTTCGGCGCTCCCCCGCGTCGCCATTTCACCCCGAGTCAGCACGATGACTCCCGTCTTGTGACCCAACCCCGCCAACTTGATCAACGTGCCGCCGCAGCCGAGTTCGACGTCGTCGGCGTGGGCCCCAAATGCCAAGGCGTCCAAGTCCATGGCCTTCTCCTTGTCTGATGAAATCCGTTACATCACGAGAAGCTGATGATCCGTCCTATCGATATCGATGGCCTGGTCGAGTTTATCGATAAACGCAGCGCCGTATTTTATTAAATACGGCACGATATTGAAAACCCTTTCTTGAAGATGCCGGTTCGGGAAGAGGTTGTCGACGGCCTTGTGGAGCTGCCGGACCGCGATGTCATTCCGCTTTCTGGCCGCCTGCAGCACTTTTTTTTGAATGAAGTCCAGCTGCTGGTTCATTTTCCCCGTGGCCAGATCAACGGATTCGGCCAAGCCGGGATCGAAGGCCAGGATCTCCGCCTTCAGGGAGGCATGGTCCCGCTCGAGGTGATCGCGGATAAGGAGCAGGGCCTGGCCCACGGAATCCGGGATTTCCTCCTTGGTGATGTCCCCGATCGCCCCGGCCGCGTTGCGCCAGAAGTCCGGGACGCTCAAATGATATTTCTTCAGGATATGATCGATCTTCTTTTCGACGATGGTCACGCTCTTCCGCGGGTAGATCACGGGCATCGGCAGTCCGAACGTCTCATAAACGCCCTTCATCTGGCCGAAATACGCGATTTCGGAAGGACCGCCGACATAAGCGACAGTGGGCAAAACGGCGTCCTGATAGAGGGGACGCAAAAGGACATTCGGGCTGAATAGGAACGGCTTTTCCCCGGCCACTTTAAGGAGCGCCTCTTTCGTATTCAACGACGGAACGCCTTTGATGTCGAATGCGCCGTCTTTCCACTGGATGGCGTGGCGCTCCCGCTCCGTGTAAAACTGGTTGAGGATCCCCTCGTGGAGGGGGATCTGGGCCTCATATCCGGCCTGGCGCAGCCGCTCCGACGCCGCGACGGCCTGCCGGGTCGAGGGCGACCCGTCGGCGATCTCGCGATAAAAGATGTCGCGCCCCATTTCTTTCAGGCGGGGGTGGCCGGCGTCGATGAGGACGAGCCCGCGGGACTTGAACAGGCGGGTCATCCAGCGGCCGAACGCTTCGACATAGGAGCGGCCGGGCTGGTAGGCTTCGCCGAGCGAGCCCAGGATGTCCGCCTTGAATTCGGTGTCCAGGGTCAGGTCCTTGAGCTGCCCGAGGCAATCGCCGATATCCTGGGGCAACGGGATATTCGAGACGGGGACCTTCGATTCGCGTGAAGGCGTTGGACACCGGATTTCCCGGAGCCGGTTATCCTTGTCCATGAGGGCGATATGATCGATCTCCGCCAGGTCGTGATCGTCCGAAGCCAGCCAAAAGACCGGCACGAAACTCCCGAGACCGCGGCGGTTGAGAGCGTCCGAAAGCTTGATCGCGGTCAGCGCCTTGTAGATCGTATAGAGCGGTCCGGAAAAAAGCCCGACCTGCTGTCCCGTGACCACGGCGCAGGCCTTATCCCGGACGAGTTTCCCGATCGCGCCCAGAGTCTCGGGCCCGCAGCCGTAACTCCCGTTTTGTTCGCTTAGGACCGCGGCCAGGTCTTCCCGGGCGATTTGCCGCGACAGGACTCTTTCGGTTTGGCGCTCGAAAGCGGAGGGCTCCCGAAAGTCGCCGTTATAGAACTCGCTCACCTTGCCGTAGTCATAGAGATAGTCCTCGACCAAAGCTGGAAAGTGCATGTGCCGTGCCGGAGCCGTCATTTACTTAAACACGTTTGTGAAAATGTAGAAGAGCAGAATCTGGAGCGCCAGATTCAGCAGGACCGCGGCGTACAGACCGCCCCACGACGAGAAGAAGGGAGGCCGCTCCCGCTCGCCCTCATTTTTTTCCGTCGGGTGGTTTTTCAGTGGTTTTCCCCGCCGAAATGATATTGGCAAAAAGCCGAAACGCGCCCGGCACGCCGGCCGGCAGCTGCCGGAACCAGGCGTAGGCGGTGTAGACGAAGATTCCCTTCCCATAGCGGGCGTAGAGCAGGCCGCCCTTTTTGTCCGGCTCGCCGGGGTCGTGGCAGGCCAGGACCGTTTCGTATTTTTCGTCCCACTGGGAGGCGAAATACAGGCCCCGCTCCTGGATCCAGCCCTCAAAATCCTTGGGCGTGATCTTGTTGGGAACGTTCAGCAGCGGGTGATCGGGAGCCAGAAAGACCACCGGCGCCGTTTCGACGCTCACCCGGTCCCTTCCGATCGTGAAGGGATAAGGCCCGATGCGGTCGGCCAGCGGGCCGGAGGCCACATTATACTGGACGACGAGCGTCCCGCCGCGCTCGATGTACTCGAGAAGCCTCTCCTTCACGAGCCTGAGGACGTCCCGCGTGTTATACGCTCTGACGCCGGTGATGATCGCGTCGAAGGGGGAGAGGTCCGCGTTTTCGAGCATCTCGTCGCTCAGTTCGACCACGTCGTAGCCAAGATTTTGGAGGGCCTTGGGGACTTCATCCCCCGCCCCCATGATGTAGCCGATTCTTTTCCCGTCCGTTTTAATATCCAGCTTGACGACTTTGAACCGGCTCTCCGGAAAATAGACCTGGCGATGAATGTGGGGGTAGGAGATTTCGACCAGCTCCCGGCTGATCGTTTCGCCTCCGACCTCGGCTTCCGCCGCGAGGTCGCTCTCGTCGGCGGCTTTCGGCGGGGTGATGTCAAACGTGACCTCGCATTCTTCATACTTGCCGGTCAGAGAAAAAGGCAGGCTCGCCGGGCTGACCTTCCATTGGTCCGGTCCCTTGAGCCGGACTTGACCGGCGACGTTCGGGGAATGGCTCTTCAGCCTGAGCTTGACCTTTTTGGAATTTTGGCCGGCGAAGATCTGGACCTTGTCCTCGACCTGGATGGTCAGGCGCGGCCGGACCTCGAAGGGCCGCAAGAGTTCGCCATTCACCTGGTCCGTCCAGCGGAAGCTCAGGGGGATGGAATATTCCAGAAGATGCCCGTCCGAGGTCAAGCTGATTTTGACGCTGATGGCCGGGGGATTTTCCGCGAGTCCGATGAGATTCTGGTCCCCGACCGAAAAGAGGCCTTCCTGATGCGAAGCGTCCAGCCAATAGGGCTGGGAAAGAGGAAAATCCCTGGGGATCCGGAGCGTATTTTCGATGACGGCGGGCTCATTATTATTGAGGGGCCGGTCGAGGATCGCTTCAGGCCCGAGTTTCGGGAAGCTCAGGCTGTGGACCGTGAAGGGGTGATCGGACCGGTTGATGATCGTCGTTTTGACTTGGACCTCATCCCCCGGCGCCGCCGCGAAATCACCGGCCATGGCCTCCATCCAGATCCCGCCGCAGGCCTGGATGACCCGGGCCAGTTCTTCTCTCTTGAGCCGGACCCAATTCTCATCGGGGAGCTTGGCCAATTCTTCATAAACGGCCAGCAGGCCGGGGATGGATTTTGAAGGGCGCTCCGGATCGAACGACCGCAGGCTCTCGGCCAGCAGGAGGCCCGCCTTGTGTCCGCCGGGAACGCGATTCCAGGTGATGTCGATCCCCTCGAAAAGGTCGCCCTTCGCCGGCTCCCCCGCCAAAAGCTCGAACTGATCATATTGGGTTCCCCGCCGCCCGGCCGAGCCGAACCCCTGGCTCTTATGCTGGGAACGGCCGTCCGCGGCCATCTCGTTATAGGATTTGCCCAGCAGGGGATTATATTCGCCCGTGTTGATCCGGAGCTTGTTCGGGGTTTCGTCCTTGGACTGTGGAAAGCCGTTCCAGAACAGCCGGCTGGCCTTCCACGGCGAGACATATTTCAGTTGTTCGGGGAATCTCGCCGGGTCGGCGGCGGCCGCAAAAGCCTCCTGGGCCAGGATCGCGGACGCTCTGTGGTGGCCGTGGCCGCCGGAGTTATCCGGGGTAAAACGGGTGATGATCACGTCGGGCCGGAATTTCCGGATCACCCAGACGATATCCGCCAGAACCTTGTCCTTCCCCCAGAACTCGAAGGTTTCCTCGGCCGTCTTGGAATAGCCGAAATCGACGGCGCGCGTGAAGTATTGTTCGGCCCCGTCGATCCGGCGGGCCGACAGAAGCTCCTGGGTCCGGATGAGCCCGATTTCGGCGCCCTGCTCCGGGCCGATGAGATTCTGGCCGCCCTCGCCGCGGGTGAGGGACAGGTAGGCCGTCCGGAGTTTCCGTCCCTTCGAGAAATAGGACAGGACGGCCGTGTTCTCATCGTCCGGATGAGCGGCCACATAGAGGACGCTGCCGAGGACGTCGAGCTTGTGAAGGGCGATTTGGAGGTCCGCGGAACTGACGATCCCGGCCGGCTGGGCCCGGCCATGAATGCTGGGGAACAGAGCCAGTCCCACGGCCATCGTCATGATCTTTTTTAAGATAGTCCCTCTCATAGGCCGCAACTTGAATGCGCCTTAGGAACGCCGTCCCGCGGATCCCTGCCGCCGGTTATTGCGCCACCTGAATCTTGAAAGGGACTTTCAGTTGTTCCCAGCGGAGGTAGGCGGTCGCCGACGTGCCCGCCAGGTCATCGAAGCCGAACATCAACCACTCCTCGTGGGCGGCTTTTACAGGCGTGACCGTGACGCGGAGAACATCCTCGTCCTGGTTGTAGGTGAAGCTTCCCCAGGCGGAGTTGTTCTTGCTGAAGATGATGACCCATTCTTTTTCCCCGGGGATCATGTGGAGGCCGTACTTTCCGGCGGGAAGGGGCTTCCCCTCGACGAGGACGTCTTTCTTGAATTCGACGGTGGTGTTCTGGTTGGCGCCGGCCCTCCAGGGATAGGGTTTATTCTTGGAATATTGATTTCCGGGGTTCATACCGTACGGGACCAGGTCCCCCCAGATTTTCCGTCCCTTGACGCCCGGCCGGCTGTAATCGATGGTGATATCACAATCGGCTCCCAATCTTTGCGTCACACTGGCTTTCAGGCTCGCCGGGACCTTATTTCCCTGGGCGAGAGACGGGGCCGGCAGCGCCAGGACGAGCGCCAGGACCAGGACAAGACCGATTGTCAGGCCAAAACGTTTCATTGTTTCCTCCATCAAGATCTTCGCGGAGATTTCCATCTATTATAGCCGATTTGGGGCTTTAAGAAAATTCCTGGCGCTTTTGAGGCGGTTTGATCCCGGCCCTCGAGGAGGTCGGCGCGCAACACATTCTCGTTGTTGTGAACATCGACGCCGCGATTCAGGCTTGCGATGATCAGACGAAGTCGATCGGCATCCACTTGAGTCGTTCCGAAAATGACAGACAGATCATTCCCTGGACGCTGTATCTGGAGGACGTTACGAAGCGATGACGGTCCCGCTTCGGCGGGGACTGCGCCCCCTATTTTTTCTTGATGATCCCGTTCAGCTGAGTTCTGGCCGTATTGACGGCTTTTTTGATCTCGGCGTTGTCCGGGTCGAAGGTGAGCAAGTCCTCCCAGACGGCTATGGCCTTGGCCAGGTTCCCTTTTCGATATTCTTCGAGGCCCGCTTTGGTCAAGCCGTCCCGGCAGACCGCGATGGCTTCACTCAGAGTCACCCTGGAAAAAGCGACAGGCGGCCGCAGCCCTTCGAAGGAAGGAAAATTCTTGAGCAGAAAGACGTTCACCCTTCCGGCCTGGGCGAAATCCTTATCGCCAAGGGCCCTGTCTCCGGCGGCCTTGATATCGTTGACCATCCCCCGGTATTTTGCCGCGAAATCCGCATCCCCCGGATTCTCCTTGAGAGCGGCCTGATACGTATCGAGGGCCCTGGCGAAGTTCCCGGCCTTCAAGGCCTGCCGGGCCTGGCTGTCGACAGGAGCGATTCGGCAATATTTCAGCGTCACATCCAAATACGCTTTCTTGAACGTGAGCTTCGCGGCGAAGGCCCCGAAATCGGCGTAGCTGTTCAGAAGAACGCGATAAATGGTCCCCGCCCGGGCGTAATCCTGCCGGGCCAAGGCCTGATCAGCCGCCCGCCTGATCTCTTCGACCGTCCGGACATAGCTCGCCGTCAGCTCCGCGTCCCCCGGGTTTTCCTTGAGGGCCGCCTGATAAACGTCGAGGGCCCGGGCGAAATTCCCGGCCTTCAGGGCCTCCTGGACCGGGTTCTCGACGAGAGCGGTCCGGCAATTCTTCAGCGCCGTCTCGAGCTGGGCCTTATTGAACGAGAGCGTTGGCGCCAAGGCCCCGAAATCGGCGTAGCTGTTCAGAAGGACGCGATAGATATTTGCGGCCCGGGCGTAATCCTGCCGGCCCAAAGCCTGATCAGCCGCCCGTCTGATCTCTTCGATGACCCGAACGTAATTCCCCGCCAGTTCGCTGTCGAGCGGGTTCCTTTTGCTCGCCGCTTTATAGGTATCGAGAGCCTTCTGGAATTCGCCGGCCGCTATGGACTTCCCGGATTCGACGGACGTTTGTTTCGCCGGGTTCTTATTGGCTATGGAACAGGCGGAGATCAAAAGGCAGGGGAGGACAAAAAAAGCCAGGCCTCTCCTTACAAACAAATTGGGCATGATTTCATCCTGACCGAGGTGCCATAACAGCGGGTTCGTCTGTTTTCTCCACGATCTCCAAGAAGATCGGGGTCAGCTCGGGGCTGAATTGCTTTCCCGAAAACTCCCGGATTGTGCTCAGGGCTTTCTCTTTGGTCATCGCCGCCCGGTAGGGCCTGTCGGAAGTCATGGCGTCATAGGCATCAGCCAGCGAGATGATGGCCGCCTCCCGGGGGATCCCTTCCCGGCTCAACCCGTCCGGATAGCCGCTCCCGTCATACCACTCATGATGGTGCCTGACGGCGGGGATGAACCTGCGGAGGGAGGGCGCTTTGCCCAGGATGTCGGCGCCGTACTCGGGATGTCTGCGCATTTCCTTCCACTCGGCGGGGTCCAGCCGGCCCGTCTTATGAAGGATGGCGTCCGGAATCTTGATCTTGCCGACATCGTGGAAAAGGCAGGCGATTTCCATGTCGTCCAACTCCTGCCCGGTCAACCCGACCTCTTTGGCAAGGGCGACGGCCAGGTCGGAAACCCGGGTGGAATGGCCGAGTGTATAAGAGTCGCGCGCGTCAATGGCGGCGGCCACGACCCGGACGGTCGAGACATAGGCTTCTTCGAGCTCTTGAGCGTTCCGGGCCAACCGGTCCCGCTGGCTGGTGATAAGTCCCGACATCTCGTTGAAGCTTGCCGTCAGCCGGCCGAGCTCGTCCGTGGAGAAGATTCGAAGCGGCTTGCTCATTTTCCCGCGCTTGAGATACTCGACGCCGGACGATAGCTCCTTGATCGGCTTGGTCAGGCTGGAGGACAGGAAGATGCTGCTGATCGCGCCCAGGGCCAGGATGACGGCGAACAAGCCGATGACCTTGCCGCGGGCTTCGCCCTGGGCCGTCAATAAAACGGACCAATCGACGCTGAGGACGACGGAGCCCAAGTTCTTGTTCATGAAAACGATCGGACTCTCGATCTCGATGAGACTGCCGGGCGCGCCGGAAATCTTGCGGACGGAGGTCCCGTCCTCACTTTTCCTGAGGAGTTCTCCTCCCGCCGGCTCCATCTTCCGGCCGCGCTCCTTAATGTCGCTGTGGACAATGATGTCTCTATCGGGGCCGAGAATGCCAATCCCCTTGATATCGGGATTCGTTTTCCTGATCTGGTAGACCATGTAATCGAGTCCGAGCAGATCCTTGGCGCCCATGAGGAAGCCCGCCGAGGGAGCGATGCTCCGGCCCAGGGACTCCGCCGTCTGGATGACCCTGTCCGCGATGTGGTTGTTCATGATCCGGACCGTGATGACGTAGGATACGAGCGTCGTGGCGGCGAGGAGGACCAGGATCAAGAGGGTGGCCTTGGCCCGGATGTTCATGAATGGGAAAACGGCCATTGTCTTAACGGATAAAACCCTCCTTTAGCATCTTACGCTCGGAATTTGAGATATGTCAATCCGCGGGACGGACTATTTTATCCCGTAGATCATTTTCAGGAATGGCAACACGGCCCGGTCGAACTCCTCGGGCTTCTCGAGACTCACCATTTGCGCCACGCCCGGGATGACGACCTCGCCGCCACGACGTCCGCTAGCCCGGGCTCATTTTTCCTTCTTCGCGGCCGCATCCCCGGTCTTCTCTCCGGTTTTCGCCGGGAGCGGGAGCGCTGTGAGGTCGGGCTTCGGGTCGCCGAAGATGTAGTGGCCGAACCAGGCCAGGTTGTGCTGCATCACGGCCCGCATGGCTTTCGGCTTGGTGATCCCGTGCCCGAAGCCCTTGTAGACGACCATCTCCACCGGGACGCCGCGGTCCGTGAGCCCCTGCCGGAGCTCATACGCGTTCGGGATCGGGACGCGCCGGTCGTTCTCGCCGTGCTGGATGAGGGTCGGCGTTGCCGCGTTCTTGATGTAGGTCATGGGCGACGTCTTGAGGTAGATCTGCGGGTCCATGGCCGGGTCGGCGCCCAGATAGTTGATGGTGAACGTCGTTATGTCCGTGTTGTAGTAATACGTGGCCCAGTTGGAGATACCGGCGCCCACGGAAATCGCCTTGAAGGCCCGTGTGGACGTCGTGAGGAAGGCCGAGATATAGCCGCCCTGGCTCCAGCCCATGCAGCCGACGCGGGCCGGGTCCACCCAGCCCTTCTTGACCAGGAAGTCCACCCCCGATAGGACGTCCCAGGCGTCCCCCACGCCGAGGTTCCTGTAGTTGAGCATCCGGAATTTCTCGCCGTAGCCGGCGCTGCCGCGGTAATTGACCTTGAGGATGAGGGCGCCGCGGGCGGCCCAGATGTCGGAGGGGTAATAGCGGGCATCGGGCGAGAGGAGCGCCGGCCGGTCGGTTCCCGTGGGACCGCCGTGGATGACGCAGAGAAGGGCGTATTTTTTGGCGGGGTCGAAATCGGCCGGCTTGATCAGCACGCCCTCGATTAAAGCGCCATCCTTGCTCTTCCAGCCGATGACCTCCCGCGTCCCCAGGATGAAGGCCTCGGCCTGCTCGGTCATTCGGGTCAGGGCCCGCGGCTTGAAGGGGAATTCCGAGACGCAGACTTCGCCCAGCGCCGTGGGAGACGAGGCCACGAAGGCCATCCGCTTTCCGTCCCGGGAGAGGGATAACCCGGAGATCATGGCCTCGTCGGGCGCGGTGATCCGGGCGATCTTGAGCGAAGCCGGGTCGAGCCTGAAGACGTGGCCGGCCGTTTTCTGGGCGGCCGAGAAATAGATGCCGTCCGCGTTCCAGGCCGCGCCGTACGGGCTCTCGTCGAAGGCGTCGCTCAGGGACCTCGGCGTGCCGCCCTCGGCCGGAACGACGGCCAAGCGGCCGTTCCGGGCGAAGTAATCCGGTTTTCCGAGCGTGCTCGAGAACAGAATCGTGAGGCCATCGGGCGACCACTGCGGGGAGGAGTCGGGGCCGGGCAGGGAAACCACTCTCCGCACCGAATCCTCGTCCGCCAGGTCGAGGACGTAGATGTCGGCTGTGCCGCCGTTGATGAGGTCGGAATTGATCGTGGCGCTGAAGGCGATCTTCGTCCCGGCGGGGGACCAGGCGAAACCGCCAACCGTCCAGTCCTTGCCGGAGGTCCGGCGGCGTCCCGGCTGGGGCGACTTCAGGGCCTCCGCGACGTCTATTGTCCAGATGTGCGTGAAACGGTATTCTTCGCGGACGACTTCGTAGTCCGAGTAATAATCCTTCCGGTCCTTCGATTCCTTGCCTTCCGGGTCTGTCGCCGTGAAAGCGATGGTCTTGCCGTCCGGGGACCAGGCGAAGCCGTTGACGCCGCTCTCGTTCTTGGTGAGCTGGATTGCCTCTCCGCCGCCCACGTTGATGACGAAGATCTGGGACTTGTCGTCCGCCCGGCTCGATGTAAAGGCGAGCCAGCGGCCGTCGGGCGACCAGTCGGGGCCGGACGAGGACTTTTTGCCGCGGGTGAGCTGAAAACACTGCCCGGTGGCCACATCGGCCAGCCATATCTGCGTCACATAGGCATCCTGCTCGAAATCGGTCTCCGTGACGGTGTAAGCGACCTTTGTGCCGTCTGGCGAGATGCGCGCTCCGCCAGCCGACTTCAGGTTCATGAGCTCCTCGACCGTCGGCACGTGCTTGGCCGGCGTGGCGGCCATAGCGGCCGTGACGGCAAACGCGAGAAAAATAACGGTGGCGACGAAGGCGCTCGACATCCGGATTTTGCGCACCATGAGAAACCTCCTCGAAGGATGGGGCCGCGAACTTCGCGGCGCAGGAATTCATCCTAATCCTGCCGGGCACGCCGCGCAAGGGCCTCCGGCGGCCCGAACCGGAAGAAGTCCCCCTTTACCCCGCGGATTTTGGAGGCGCCGTCGTTCGAGCCCCGACCCTTCCAGGTCGGGGGCCTTACCAGGACCTGACGGGCCCGGTGTCGATGTGCACGAAATTGGAGGCCTTGTAATAGCCGGTCCCGCCCCGGCTCATGGACTTGGCGGTTTCCCAGACTTTTTTCATATCGACCCCGGGCAGGCGGAAATCCAGCGCGCGGCCCTTGGTATGCTGGCTGCCGAGGACGACGCTGCTCGACTGGCTGTGGAGGAGCGTGTTCGTCTCGACGCAACGGTATCCGCAGACGATATGAACTTCTCCCCGGTAGCCGACCTTATGGAGCAGGTCATAGAGAAAGTCGAGCAGGGCGGGGTCGATGGGACTTTCTTCGGCGGTCAGGGGGTCCCGCAGCATGTGGTTGATGTTGTCCAGGCCCTCCTGAAGATAATTAGAATCCCGCTTATAGACGACGGTCAGGCGCTCCCCGTTATGGGTATTGTAGAAAGACAACGACCGCTCCGGCGGCGGAGTCGTGATCTCCGTTTGGGCGGCGGCGGTCAAGGCCAGGACGAGGCCGGCGAGCGCGACCGCCATCAGTGTTTTCACCGCAGTTCCCTCCCGTGTCCCCTTTTTTTGGCCCTCTAGGGACATAAATTCAGAAGATCGCTTTCCCGAGCAGGGCGTCCCGCCCGTAGAGGTCATCGTAAAAGTATATCTCATGGCTTTCCGGGTCGACAACGGCCGTGTTGTAGAGAATATAGATGGGCAGGCTCGCCTCGAGATGAACGATCCGGTTCCGGCCTTCGGCGATCAGGGCCAGGAGCTTCTCCTCGCTCCAGTCCTTGTCCGCCCCGCCCAGGACATACAGCGCCAGATCCATGGCCTTGGCGACCCGGATGCAGCCATGGCTGAAAGCCCGCTTCGGCAGCCCGAACAGGCTTTGCGCCGGCGTGTCATGAAGATAGACGTGATAGTCGTTCGGGAAGATGAAGGCCAGCGTCCCCAGGGCGTTCGCCGGCCCCGGGTCCTGCCGCAGGCGCCACCGGCCCATGTCGTCCTGCCTGACTTTGGCCCAGTCAACGGCCGCGGAGTCGACTTCGTCCGCGCCTTCGTCCCAGCCATCGAACATCCGGATGCCCTGCTTCTTGAGGTAAGTCGGATCTTCCCGGAGCTTGGGCAGAAATTCCTTCTTGGCGATGCTGAGGGGAACCTCCCAGTAGGGATTGACCTCGACGTACCTGAGCCTGTCTCCGAACACGGGGGTCATGTGAAACTCGTCGCCGACGATGACCCGCATGGACAGTTCGGTCTTGCCGTCACGGACCGCGGCGAGCTCGAAGCTCGGAATATTGACGGTGAGCCAACGGTCGCCGTGATCGCGTCCCACCCAGCGCCAGCTCTCCATGTTGACGATGAGCTGGACGATGCGCCGCTCGACGGGCACGTTCATGGCTGCCAAGGTGGCCGGGCCGGCGACGCCGTCCGGGTCGAGACCATGGTGCCGCTGGAACCGTTTGACCGCCGCGACAAGCGCCTCATCGTATCCGGTGTCGTTCGGGGGGGCGTCGCCGGGCCATTCGCCCGTGACACTGAGCCGGTTGCGGATCGCGGCCACCCGCGCATCCTTCACACCTGGCTTGAGCGCCGGACCCTCCGGGACCCGCGGCCAGCCGCCCCGGGTTGCGATGGTCCGATACTCGGCCAGCTTCTCGCGAAGCCCGCGGTACTCGGGAAACGGCGGCGCCTGTTCCTCCAGGAAGGCCCTCAGGTCGGGGGCGGCCAGGCTTCTCTGGACGAGGTCCGCGGGGTCGATATCGCAATCGCATGCCGTGGGGAAGAGGTCGGGATCGAAGTCGCGGGGCTGGCGCCGCCCCTCGACCAGGTCCGACGTATAGGCGCCGAGCTCGAGGGTGAGGAGCAGTTCCAGGCGCGCCAGGCCGGCGGCGCCTTTTCTCGTCCAGGCCCGGTCGATCTGGTCGATGGCGTAATCCTCCGGATTCAGTCCGTGGGTGCCGGCCGCGGCGAGAACCGACCGCAATATTTCCGCGGCCAGGTTCGGCCCCTCGGGGGTCACCCAAAAGGGCTGCATGTCCCGGCTGTGATAGAGGCGGACGAGCTTCGAGTTCACCCGGGGGGGCCGCGTACCGGACCCCGGTTGGTCCACCAGGTCGTTCGGGCTCGAGTGGATTTGCCTGTCGATGGCGTCCCGGAGGTCCAGGGGGTCGAAGGCCGAGGTCCGAAGCCCTGCCCAGGCACAGGCGACGATCATGAGGGCCAGGGCCGTCGCCCCGGCCGCGTTCACCATCCGTCCGCTCTGGATTTTCATAAAATATCCCTCTAAATATTCTAGCAAATCCCGGCGGAAACCGTTAATCCCCTATGGGGGATTCCACGGACGCCATCAAGAGGCCGCGCTCGGCGGCCTCTTGATGACTGCGGGGGTTCAAGCCGACAGGACCCCCAGATGTAAGTCCGTGGAGCTGCAGCGGCGGACCCGGACGCCGGGCGTTTGACATTGTTTCTGTCGATGAATTACCATCGCTGATAATGGCAGGGCGCGATGATGACCTCGAAGCCCGGGGCGGACGGATTTCGCGCCACGAGGAGGTCCCATGTGCTCTATCTCCCGCATGCTTGAAGGCCTGGCCCTTGTCTGCGTCGGCGCGGTCTTGTGGACCGGCGGACGGGCCCAGGCCCAGGAGGAGGCCCGTCGCGTCGTCGTGGACAGCGCGCCGTCGCGGATGCTGAACTCCTTCAGCCCGGTGCGCGCCCTCGGCGCGGGTGTCGACCGGCTGAGGACCGGCGTCGCCGACAAGGCGCTGGGCAGCCCGTTCCTCGACGAGATCCTCTCCGCGGGCTGGCAGTCCGTCACGTATCGCCAGAATACGGAGCTCCACGTCGAGGCCTGGCACTGGAATCCGAGGGGGACCTGGAGCGATCCCGCGGGGCGGGGCTACTTCACGGGCGACCCCGAACCGGGAGGGCCGATCCGGCACTCCTATGCATATCCGCTCCCGCGCCGGGGCTTCACCCGGAACAGCGGCACCGAACGCGGCTACTCCCGCCTGACCGACGGAGACCTCGAGACCTATTGGAAGAGCAACCCCTACCTGACCCGGGCGTTCACCGGCGAGGACGACGCGCTTCATCCCCAATGGGTGACGCTCGACCTCGGAGATAAGCTCCCCATCGACGCCGTCCGGATCGCCTGGGCCGAGCCCTTCGCGCGGACCTATCTCATCCAGTTTTGGACCGGCGACGGAAGCCCCGTGGACTCCCCGACGAAAGGCCACTGGCAGACGTTTCCGCTCGGGAACATCTCCGACGGCCGCGGGGGGACCGTCACCGTGCGCCTCGCGACAGGGACAATCCCCGTAAGATACTTACGCATCTGGATGACCGCGTCTTCCAACACGCGCGATCCCCATGGTTCCGCGGACCGCCGCGATTACGCGGGCTACGCGATCCGCGAGCTGTACGCCGGGACCGTGCCCGCGGACGGCCGGTTTCAGGATCTCATCCGGCACTCTGCAGACGGAAAACAGACGGCGACCCTCTGCTCGTCGGTCGACCCGTGGCACCAGGCGCAGGATCTCGACGAGAAGCTCGGAGACCAGGTTGGGTTCGATTTCTTTTTTACCTGCGGGGTGACGCGCGGCCTGCCGGCCATGGTCCCGGTGGCGATGATCTATTCGACGCCCGAGGACGCCGCGGCGGAGATCTCCTACCTGGAGAAGCGCCATTATCCGATTTCCTACGTCGAAATGGGCGAGGAGCCCGACGGACAGTATATGCTGCCGGAAGACTACGCCGCGCTGTACCTCCAGTTCGCCTCCGCCATCCACCGCGTCGACCCCAAGCTCAAGCTCGGCGGGCCGGCGTTTCAGGGGGTGAACAACGATGTCGAGGTCTGGCCCGACGCCGAAGGGCGGGTGTCCTGGCTCGGGCGTTTCATCGATTACCTCAAGGCCCGTGGGCGCCTGAACGACTTCGCCTTTCTCTCTTTCGAGCACTATCCTTACGATCCCTGCCGGACGACCTGGAGCGACCTCTACGCCGAGCCGGAACTGATCACCCATATCATGCAGGTCTGGAGAGACGACGGCCTCCCGGCGGACGTCCCGATGTTTGTAACCGAGGTCAACCTGTCGTGGCAAACCGGGGAGACGTTCGTGGACATCATGGGCGGGCTGTGGTTCGCGGACTACACCGGGGCCTTTCTCGCGGGCGGGGGAGACGCCAGCTACTTCTTCCACTATGTCCCGTCGCCGCTTCACGCCGGGTGTAACGATTCCTGGGGGTCTTTCGGGCTTTTCAACGTGGACGCGGATTTCCGGGTCAAAGGCCGGTTCGCCCAGTATTTCGCTTCGCGACTGCTGACCCGGGAATGGGCGCAGCCCGTGGACGCGACACACCGGGTTTTCCGGGCTTCAAGCGATGTCCGCGACGCCGCGGGCAACATTCTGGTCACAGCCTACGCCCTCGAGCGTCCCGATGGCGCATGGTCTCTGCTCCTCATCAACAAGGACCGCGAGAAGGCCCACGCGGTGCGGATCGCCCTCCACGAGGCAAACGGGAAGAACGACCGCTTCCTGTCAGGGTCCGTGGATCTGGTTAGCTTCGGGGCCGCGCAGTACGAATGGCACGCCGACGGCGCGAGAGGATACGCGGACCCGGACGGACCCGCGGTCAGAACAAATGTCACCGGGGAGGCGAAAACGGAATATCTGCTGCCGAAGGCCTCGATCACCGTGATCCGCGGCAAAGCCGGAGGGTGACCAACGACGGTCCTCAGCCTTTTAGCTTCTTAAGAAGGTCCTTAACGCGTTTCTCCCGGTCTTTGAGGTTCTCTTTGTATTCGTGGCTCTCGGTGTGACGGTTCTCGGTGCGGGTCTCGTCCAACTCCTTTTCCAGAAGCCCGACCAGCATCTCTTTTTCTTCCCGGGTCAGTTCGAAAGGCATGCCCACCCCCTCCATGATGCTTTTATCCACTATACCTCCCGGGCGGCACATTTTCAAATGAAAAGGGAACGTTGCCCCGAAGCGGCATCCTGTATAATAGTCGGCGAGAGGTGAGCATGCGTTTCCGCCCGTTCGGCAAACTCGGCTGGAAGGTTTCCGCGCTCGGCTTCGGGTGCATGCGCCTCCCGACGTTCGACGGGGCCCCTCAGAGCGAGAAAGTCGACAAGGAGACGGCGCTCGGGATGATCCGCATGGCCGTCGACCGGGGAGTCAATTACATCGACACGGCCTATCCTTACCACAACGGGGTGAGTGAGGCCGTCGTCGGCGAGGCCCTGAAAGACGGATACCGGGCCAAAGTCCGGCTGGCGACGAAGTCGCCCGTCTGGCTTCTCCGGCGGGCGGACGATTTCGACGTCTATCTCGACGAGCAGCTGAAGAGGCTGCAGACGGATCAGATCGATTTTTACCTTTTTCACGCCCTGAACAAGCCGAGATGGGACGCCATCCTCGCCCTGGGTCTTCTGGCGAGGGCGGAAGCCGCGATAAAGGACGGCCGGATCGGGCATCTCGGCTTTTCCTTTCACGACAAGCGGGACGTTTTTCAGGAGATCGTCGACGGATACGACGGCTGGACGCTCTGCCAGGTCCAGTACAACTACATGGACACGGATAACCAGGCCGGAACGGCGGGGGTCCGATACGCCGCATCGAAGGGGCTGGCCGTCGTCGCCATGGAGCCCCTGCTCGGCGGCCGGCTGGCCAATCCGCCCGGGCCGGTCCGGGAGATTTTCGACGGCTTCGAGCCCAAGCGTTCCCCGGCCGACTGGGCCCTGCGATGGGTTTGGGACCAGCCGGAGGTTTCCACCGTCCTGAGCGGGATGACCGCCCCCGGCCAGGTCGAGGCCAACCTCCGGTCCGCGGAAGCTTCGGTCGTCCATGCCCTGGGCGTGGAGGAATTCTCGCTCATCGACCGTGTCCGGAGGGTTTACCTGGAAAAAACCCCGATCGCGTGTACGAACTGCGGCTACTGTTTACCTTGTCCGAAGGGGGTCAACATCCCGCGGAACTTCAGCCTCTACAACGACGGCTATATCCATGAGGACCCGGGGACCGGCCGCCTCCTCTATGCGAGGTTCTTGGCCGAAAACGAACGGGCCGGGGCCTGCGAGCAATGCGGCGCGTGCGAGGAAAAATGCCCCCAGGATATTCCCATCCGGGAATGGATGCCCAGAGTGCACGCCGTGCTGGGGGAAGAAAAATCCTACCCCTGAGGCATGAGGGCCGGCGCCCGGTTTGACGGTCCCCTCCGGCACCGCTATAATCTGACCTGAAATCAGCACCGAAGGGGCGTGATGAAGAAAAGTTTTTCACTCCTTTGCTTTGCGATTCTTGCCGTTGCTATGTCCCCAAGCGGGGCCAGGGGCGGCCCGCCATTTTTTACGGATGATCCTGTTCCTGTCGACATCCACAACTGGGAATTCTACTTCGCCTCCCAGCATTTCATCACCGGCGACGCAGTTTCGGGCACTCTGCCGCATTTCGAGGTCAATTATGGAGCCGTCAAGAACGTTCAGCTCCACTTGATTATACCGATGGCCTATGCCAAGCCGAAGGGGCTCCCATTCCAATACGGTCCCGGCGACATCGAGGTCGGGATCAAGTTCAGGTTTGTCGGCGAAACCCGCTCCAGCCCGCAGATCGGGGCGTTCCCCCATATCGAAATGCCTGCGGGTAGTTCCGGCCGCG
Source organism: Candidatus Aminicenantales bacterium (assembly GCA_049513915.1). Taxonomy (GTDB): domain Bacteria; phylum Acidobacteriota; class Aminicenantia; order Aminicenantales; family Saccharicenantaceae; genus DATKJS01. The sequence goes on from JBEKVN010000031.1 coordinate 30,779, forward strand.
GCTTGGGGGGCGGCCGCGTTCAGGTTTTTTTGCCGATCTGGCTGCAAAAGAGTTGGGGGGCTTGGACGACGTATGGCGGAGGCGGTTACTGGATCAACCCGGGTCCGGGAAACAAGAACTATTGGATGCTCGGCTGGGAGGCGCAGCGCGACCTCTCCAAACGGATAACCGTCGGCGCAGAAGTCATAAGCAATTCCTCGAAGGCCCTCGGAGATTCCGGCGAAACCGCCTTTAACCTGGGCGCGCTTCTGTCCGTCGGGAAAGGGCAGATTCTCATGTTCTCCGCCGGACGGGACTTGCACGGTCCCAATCGCTTGTTCGCATACGTCGCCTATTACTGGACCTGGGGCCCGAGCGGTTAAGCGCCGCGAGCCGGAGTTTGACGGGTCGATTTTCCGCGCATATAATTTGTCGGGCGAATGTCCATAATTCCCATTCGAACCGCGCTCATCACCGGCGCCTCGGCCGGGATCGGGGCGGAGTTCGCCCGCCAGCTGGCGGCCGGGGGATCGGATCTCATCCTCGTCGCGCGGCGGAAGGAAAGGCTCGACGCTCTCGCCGCCGAACTCTCGACACGTCATGGCGTTAGCGTCGAGGTTCTGCAGGCCGACCTGGCCAGCCCCGACGGCGTCGAAGCTGTCGGGCGCCGCATCGCCTCGGCGGAGACCCTCGACCTCCTCATCAACAACGCGGGATTCGGCGGAGCCGGGACCTTCTCGAAAAGCGACGTCGGATACAATCTGGGCATGGTTCGCGTGCAGATCGACGCCGCCGTCAGCCTGTCCCGGGCCGCGCTCGACGGAATGACCGCCCGCGGGCGGGGGGCCATCATCAACGTGGCCTCCGTCGCGGCGTTTTCACCGGTCTCCGGTCCGATGTACGGCGGCGTCAAGGCCTTCCTTGTTAAATTCTCCGAAGGCCTGGACTACGAGCTCAAAGACAAGGGGATCCGCATTCAGGCCCTCTGCCCCGGCATGACGCACACGGAATTTCACGACGTCATCAAGATGGACAAGTCCGTGGTCCCCGGTTTCATGTGGATGTCCGCGGCGGACGTCGTCATGATTTCGCTCAAAGCGCTCCGGCGCGGCAAGGTCGTCCGCATCCCCGGCCTGAAGAACCGCCTGGTCTCGGCCCCGATGCGCTGCCTGCCCACGGCCTGGCTTTTCCGGAAGATCGCGAACTTGCCGTCAATCAGGAAGAAGGCCGGCCTCTGACGGCCGCCAATTCCCGGGCCGAAGGAGCAGCCTGGCCAGGGGCGCCGGCCCGGTCCGGTTGACACCCCGCCCGCCATCCCCCTATAATGAGATGGAAAGGAGTATGGGGGCGAATTGGTCTCGACGGAGGTAATGAGACACAAGTGGCATGCCGAGGTCCCACCCACCTCGCTAAACTGGTGGAAAAACTTAACTGCAGAACCTTTAGCAGTCGCGGCCTGATAGAAAGGCACGCCGTTCCCGGGGCCCTCTCCTGCGGGGTTTCGGGAGCGCCGACCAAGCGGGATAGCGAACCGGTTTGGCCCTGAGGCCGGCGAGCGAAACAACTTCGGGGATGGTTCCGCGGAGCTCTTCCTCTTCCGGCACCGCGGGACGAGCAGACGGAAGAGGATAAGCATGTAGTCACCTGATGTTGAATGCCTTCGGACGCGGGTTCGATTCCCGCCGCCTCCACCACTACTGAACTTGAAGAACATTCGAACGGATAAAACGTCCCCCCGCGTCGTTACCTCCGCTCTTTTGGCCCTTCTCCTCCTCGCCGGGCTCGTCCCGCGGGCCTTCTCCCAGGCCGCGGAGCCCGGAACGAACACCCGTCCGGCCGCCAAGAGGGTGGTCATCGACCCGGGGCACGGCGGGATGGAGCTCGGGGCCAAGGGCAAATTCGGCAACGTCGAGAAGGACATCACCCTGGCCATCGCCCTGAAGCTCAAGGCCATGATCGAGAAGAGCATGGCGTTCCAGGTCGTGCTGACGCGGGACAAGGACATCGACGTGCCGGTCGAAAACCGGTCGGCCATCGCCAACAACGTGAAGGCCGACGTCTTCATCAGCATCCATACCAACGGCTCCCGCCAGAAGACCGCCGAAGGCTCCGAGACCTTCTTCCTGAGCGTCGGCGCGACCCCGGACGAGGAGACACGGCGCCTGGCGTACCTCGAGAACAACTCCTCGCGGATCGAGGACCACGTCGACAAGACGAGCGAGGACGACGTCAAGATGATCCTCTGGGACATGGCCCAGGCCGCCTACATCCGTCAGAGCAGCCAGCTGGCCGAGATGGTGCAGGCCGAGCTGAATGCCCTGCTCGGGACGAGAAACCGGGGCATCAAACAGGCCCCCTTCAAGGTCCTGACGGGGGTCGCCTGCCCGGCGGTTTTGATCGAAGCGGCCTTCATCTCGAACCCCGATGAGGAGAAGAAGCTCGCCTCCGAGGCATTCCAGACGAGCGTTGCCGAGGCCATCTACCGCGGCCTCACGAAATATCTCCAAATCTACCAGTGAGCTCCCATGGCCAAAGGCACGAATAACAAGAAGGCATGGGCACCCGCCCTCGTCCTGGGGACGCTCCTGGTCATCCTGGCCGTCCTGGTCATCATCTTCTTTACGGGCGGAGAGCGGGAAAGGGTGCGGCGCCTGGCCGGCGTCAACGTCCCGAAGCCGCAGCCGCCCGTCGCGAAAAGCGAGGAGATGAAGACCGTGACCCTCTTTTTCCTGTCCGATGACGACGACCTGCTCCACCGCGAAACCCGCGAAATCGCGGCCGGGCCGACAACCGCCGAGGAGGCGGAGCGCGCCCTGGCCGAGCTCGTCAAGGGCTCGTCGAAAGACCTCATCTCGCCCCTCCCGGCGGAAACGAAAGTCCGGCAGGTCTTCGTCACCAAGGACGGCGTGGCCTATGTGGATTTCGGCCGCGAGATCATGGAAAAGTTCTCCTACGGCTCATCGTCCGAGCTCGCCGCCGTGTTCGCCGTGGTCGACACGCTGGCCTTCAATTTCAAAACGATCAAGAAGGTGAGCATCCTGGTCGAAGGGGTCGAGAAGGAAACGCTGGGCGGTCACATCGACCTGACGCAGCCTTTCCTTCCCGATTTTTCCATCGTGGCTAAATGAGGCGGGCCCGGCCGTGAACAAACTCCCCCGGGTCGTCATCGTCGGTTTCCCGAACGTCGGCAAATCCACGCTGTTCAACAGGATTCTCGGGAAGAAGAAATCCCTCGTCCATTCCCAGGCCGGGATGACCAGGGACAGCCTCGAGGCCCGCTGCTCGATCGGGGACCGGAGTTTCCTGCTCATCGACACGGGAGGGCTCTTCGGCGTCAAGGACGAGCCCATGAGCGAACAGGTCCGGGCCCGGGCCTGGGCGGAGGCCCGGACGGCCGACGTCATCCTCTTCGTCCTTGACGGAAAGCGCGACATCGTTCCGGCGGAAGAGGAGCTTTATCTCTCCCTGAAAAAGCTCGACAAGCCCCTCCTCCTCGTCGTCAACAAGGTCGATTCCCCGGTCCAGGAAGACACGATGACCGGCGAGTATTACCGGCTTGGCGAGAGAAATATTCTCTTTGTTTCGGCGGAGCACAAGCTCAACGTCGGGGCGCTCGAAGAGGCCGTCGTCTCCGCTCTCCCCCCGGTGGGCGCGGCCCGCGAAGCGAGGGAGCCCTTGCGGATCGCCATCGTCGGCCGGATCAACGTCGGCAAGTCCTCGATCGTCAACCGCCTCGTCGGCGAAGAGCGTCTGCTGGTCAGCGAGGTCCCGGGGACGACCCGCGACAGCACCGACACGATCGTCATCCGCGACGGGAAGGCCTTTTGCCTGGTGGACACGGCCGGAATTCGCAGGCTCCTGGGGACCAGCGACAGCCGGGAAAAGGCGGGGATCATCCGGGCCAAAGCCAATATCCGGGAGGCGGACGTCATCTGCCTGGTCCTCGATGCCCGGGAGTTCCCGACGCGCCAGGACGCCCACATCGCCCAGCTCGCCAAGGACTCCGGGAAGCCCCTGGTCATCGTCCTCAACAAATGGGACCTCGTGGACACGACGGTGGTCGACCCCGAGGTCTGCCGCGAGGCGATCTTCGGGAAACTGTCGTTCGTGAACTACGCCCCCCTGATGTTCGTGTCGGCCCTCACGGGCCAGCGCGTCGTCAAGATCCTGGACATGGCCGAGCGGCTCTACGCCAACGCCTCCAAGCGCGTCGAGACGTCCAAACTCAACGATTTTCTGGCCCGCGCCTCCGAGGCCCATCCGCCCCGAATGAGGAGCGGGGCCCGGGCCAAGCTCCGCTACATGACCCAGAAAGGCGCCCTGCCCCCGACCTTCATCCTGTTCATCGGGAGCCGGGGTCCCCTGTCCCCCTCCTACGAGAAACACTTCGTGGAGCTCTTGAGGGAGGCCTTCGGGTTCGACGGGACGCCGATCCGCCTGTTTGTACGGTCCAGTTGACGGCCGCGGGTCCTGGAAATCCGCGAAGGGGATTGACTTTGGGGGCCTGTTGGTTTATAAATTATGTTCGTGTTTTTCTGTCTTTCCGAAGACATGATGACGAGAATATAAGGAGGTCAGGATGTTTCGTCAAAGGACCAACGGGTTTCTCCTCGCTGCCGTCGCCCTCGCCGTTGTCTTTACGTTGAGCGCCTGCGAAAACCTGAGCGTGCCCAAGCTCAGTGCCAATTATCATTTCGCCAAAGCCAACCGCTTTTTCACGGAAAACCAATATCGTAAAGCGATCGCCGAGTACGAGCTGACTTTGTCGAACAACCCCAATATGACCCAGGCCTACCGGTTCCTGGGAGAGAGCTACAAACAGCTCTACAAGCCCGGTGTCGACAATGCGGAGAACAACGAAAAGAAGACCAAGGCCCTCGAGGCCCTGAACAAGGCCTACGCGATCGAGCCGAACAACAAGGACATCATCTATTCCCTGGGCGACATGTACGATAAGCTGAAGAGCTTCGACCAGGCGGAGAAGCTTTACCTCCGGATCATCGAGCTCGAGCCTACGAACATGAGCAACTACTATGTCGTCGCCGAGTTCTACAAGAGATACGCCGGGGAGAAGAAAGAGATCGCCCAGAAAGCCGAGTCCATGTACCTCCGCCGGATCGAGACGGACCCGGATAACCCCCAGGGCTACGCGTACATGGCCAGCTACCTGGAGTCCCTCCAGTCCTCGGACCCCGCCAAGCAGCTGAGCGTCTATGACCAGGGCCTGGCCTACCGGGACCGGATCATCGCCATCCAGCCCAACTCGGCCGAGGCCTACGTGGCCAAGGGCATCAACCTCTGGTCCCACGCCTTCCGTTTCCAGTTCCTCCCCGCCGAGCAGAGAATGCAGTACGCCCGGGACAGCGAAAAGGCCCTCCAGAAGGCCATCGTCCTCGACCCGAACTATCCCGAGCCGTGGTCCTGGCTGAGCGTTCTCTACAAAAGCACGCTGTCCAAGCTGGAGCCCGAGAAGGAAGCCCGGTACAACGCCGACGGCGACAAGGCCATGGAGAGGTTCCAGGACCTCCGAAAGAGGATCGCCGAGAGGAAGAAGCTCGAAGAAGAGCTGAAGAAGACGCCCTGATCCCCCCTGAACGACCTGCGATTGCGCTCTGTCCCCGCGGGCAGAGCGCAATTTTTTTTGGGCCGGGCCCGGGACCCCGCTGAGGCACGATGTTCCTCCCCCTCCGTGACGAAAACCCCGCCTCGCGCGTGCCCCATATCACCGTGTCGGCGGCTTCCTGACGGGGATCGGCCTGATCCTGGCTGCCGTCAGGAAGAAGCGCGGGAAACGGGGCTGAAGGGATAAGTTGACAATCTCCTCCAGATTAGGTATTTTATTCAATCACTGAATCTCTGCATAAAGGTTAGAAGCGCATGAGGACGTTTATTCCAAAAAAGGGCGATATCGAAAAGAAATGGTGGCTGATCAACGCCGACGGCAAGATCCTGGGCCGCCTGGCCACAGAGGTCGCCGACCTCCTCCGGGGGAAAAAGAAGCCCCAGTTCACGAGCCACCTGGACACCGGCGATTTCGTGGTCGTCGTCAACGCCGAGAAGATCAAGGTCAGCGGCCGGAAACTCGACCAAAAGATCTACTACTCTCATTCGCAATACCCCGGCGGGCTTAAGGAAGAGAAGCTCAAAGACCTCCTCGAGCGTAAGCCGGAAGACGTCATCAAGAAGGCGGTCTGGGGGATGATCCCGAAGGGAACGCTCGGCCGGTCCGTCTACAAGAAGCTCAAAGTCTACCGCGGGCCCAGCCATCCTCATGAGGCCCAGAACCCCCAGGAATACCAGTTTTAGGAGGCATCTTGAGTCTAATCCAGTATTACGGGACGGGTAAGAGGAAATCGTCGATCGCCCGGGTCTTTCTCCGGACCGGGAAGGGCGACGTCACCCTGTACGTCAACAAACGGCCGCGGCCGTTCAGTGAATACTTCCGCCTGGACTCCCACAAGTACATCATCCGCCAGCCGCTCCTCCTCACGGAGACGGACAATAAGTTCGACATCTTCCTGCGGGTCAGCGGCGGGGGAGCCAAGGGCCAGGCCGAGGCCATCCGTCTCGGCATCGCCCGGGCCCTCGTGGAGTTCAACCGGGAGCTCAAACCCGTGCTCAAGCAGGCCAGTCTGCTGACGCGGGACGCCCGGGTCAAGGAACGGAAAAAATATGGGTTGCTGGGCGCTCGCAAAGCTCCACAGTACCATAAGCGGTAACATCGGATAGGGGAGGCTCGAGTTGGTTTCTGTCACAATGAAAGAACTGTTGGAGGCGGGTGTCCATTTCG
>JBEKVN010000032.1:0-35580 GCA_049513915.1 Candidatus Aminicenantales bacterium
CTCTCATCGGTCGAACGATCGAACCCGCGACGGGGTCGGACCTCGCTCCGAAATCCGGGGTGGGGTAAAAAAAGGGGGCTGGAGAGTAAGCTCTCTGGCCCCTGATAAATCAGCCGGCGGCCCGGCTTAGAACAACATTCTGAAGCCGATGCCGAACCTGTTGTTCGCGTTGAAGTTGCGTCCCACGGGCGCCCGGAATTCGAAGAAGAGCGATCCCATCTTCGTCCACGTCTGATAGACGTTCGTGCCCACCTGGGCGACGATGTCCATGCCGGACTTGGTGGTACTCTGGGACTTCGTGCTGAAACCAAGGCCGACGCCGGCGTAGGACTTCTTGAAGTGGCCGTTGACCAGTGCCTCGGCGAGGAACGCGAACTTCCAGGGGTCGCCCTTGAACGGCAGGACGCCGCCCGCGCTCAGGGTGAAGCTCCACTTGTCGGGATTGAGCCAGTAGAACATCCCCCCCCGCAGGAACGCGCCCAGGACGGACGTGCTGTTGACTTTATCGCCTTTCAGCCCGCCCGAGAGCATGGGGCCCCCGGCGGCCAGCCAGTAGAATTTCTTCTGGGTGACCTCGAAGCTCAGGCGGCAAGGGTCGGAAGCGGCCGACTTGGCGCCGTCGTTGTCGAACACCGTGACGCTGATGGTGTAGGTGCCGGGCTTCGAGAAGACTTTCTCCCACATGAACGGCTTCCGGGTCGTGACGCAGGTGTCGATTAGGGTCCCGGCCGCGTCGTAGAGCTCGAACACGACCTTGACGATCTGTCCGTCGGGGTCGGTGGAGCCGGACGCGTCGAACGTGATCGGACGGCCCACGTAATCCTCGCACGGGAGGCAGGACGTCCAGAGCTTGCAGATCGGGGGGATGTTGATGTACGTCTTCGCGACGCAGGGGTTGACGGCCGCGATGCCTTCCATGTTGACCGCGGCGCCCTTGAAGACGTACTCGCCCGGCTTGTCGAACTTCGTCTGCCATTTGGCCGAATCCGGGGTCAGGGCCTTGGTGGCGATTTTCTGCCCCTGGGCGTCATAAACGTCGACGGACATGCTCTTGGCGTTCTGGGTCCCGCTCATATCCACGGTCACCGGGTCATTGATATTGGCCCGTTCGGGAACCACGACAAGGCTGCAAATGGCCGGCGGGATGGCCTGGGTGATCGAACGGAGCGCGATGTTGCCGCAGGGCTTGGGAATCACGAAATCGTAGATCTTCCAGTCCTTCTTGACCTGAATGGAAAAGGCGTCCAAGGGTTCCTTGCCCGCCCACTCGATGTCCTCGGCAACCTTGACTTTGCCCTGGGACTTGAAGAGCATCCACATCAGCTTGTCGCCGACGGCTATTTTTTCGTCTTTGAACTCCGTCGTCTTGAGCTGGTCCATGAACGGCTGGTAGAGCTCCGCGTAGCCGGCCAGCTCGAATCCGGTCTTGATGTCCTCCGCGTAACGGTCGAACAGCATTTTCATGACCTCGGCCGTCGGCACCTGGCCCTTGACCTCAACGAACGTGTAGAGGCCGATCCTTTTCAGCTTTTTTGTCTCCGCGAAAGAGGTGGCCGTTGTGAGAATGAGCAAGGCCACGATAAAATACAATATAAACTTTTTGTTATTCATCCATTCCTCCTTCATGGCTAAATATAAGAATCCCTCCATAAATATCATCGAAAAGTGGGGTGCTTGTCAAGCGAAATGAGGCTTGTCTCAGGGCGGCGGGACCCGTCCGTCGAGGAAGGCCGGAACGATCCTGCGGATGAGGCCGGAATCCCGCGGAGCCGAGGCCAGGGCCTCGAGAAGGGACTCGCGTCCCTTAAACCCCGCGTCGACCAGGTCCCGGAGGAATTTCCTCCCGGATGGGACGTCGACTTCGGGGTGGCACTGAAGCCCCCAGACTGGCCGTCCGGGGACCCGCATAGCCTGGATCGCGCAGAGGTCCGTCCCGGCCAGGACCTCAAAGGATCCGTGCGGATCCCTGACCTCGTCAAAGTGGATCGAGAACGTGAATGGCGTCTCCCCCGCCGGGCCCAAGAGCTCGGTGTCCTGCTTCAGCCGGAGAGGAATCCAGCCGATCTCCGGCCGGGCGCAGCGGCCCACGTGCCCGGGGCCGGCCAGCGCGAAGGCCAGGAGCTGGTGGCCCCAGCAGCTGCCGAGAACCGCGATCCCCCGCCGGACCGCCTCCCGGACCACATCCGCTTCCTCCTCGACCCAGGGGTCGGGCTCGAGGATCGAGGCCTCCGACCCGGTCAGCAGGAGATGCGTGAACCGTCCGGGGTTGGGAAAGCGGTGGTTCCGGGCGACGTACGTTTCCCACGGAACCGGAAGATACCGACCCCAGTGCTCGACGGGCTTATAGAGATCCGGATAGATCGAGTTGTCGATGATGGCCAGCCGGGGCGGCGGGGCGGCGTTCATAAGGATTTCCGTTCGGTCCTTCATTATAGATATCGCGAGGCGAAAGGCAATGAAAAAAATCTTGGCCTTTGGCCCCCCCTCTGGTATAATGATGCGTTCTGAAGGAGAAAAAGCCGTGCACGCCGTCAACGAGGAAACCGAACTCCACGTCATCACGCCCGACGAGCCCGGAATCTTCGGCCGTGTTCTGGGGACCCTGGCCAACGCCGGGGTGAACGTCCGGGCGCTGTATGTCTATTCGGAGACGGACCAGGGCCATTTTCACCTCCTGACGTCGGACCCGGTCAAGGCCGAGAACGCCCTGCGGACGCTGGGCTACAAGGTCAAGGGGAAGAGGGTCGTGACCTGCCTCGTGACCGACCGGATCGGCGCCGGGGCGGAAATCGGGGTCCTCCTCGGCAACGCCGTCATCGACATCCAGTACTCCTATGGGTCGACGGCTGGAGAGGGCAAGACCCTCCTCGTCTTCCAAACGAGCAATAACAGGAAGGCCGTCGAGACGCTGAAGTGAACGAGATCCGACAAATGCGTTGACAAGCCGGGTCGTTTATCCTAGAATGAAAGTCCTTAGAGTTGCACCAAGGAGGCTTCTATGTCGAAAGCTGAACCGAACGTCGTTCCTCTGTGCGACGTCCTGCTCGTTCTTCTTATCATCTTCATGGTCATCACGCCTCTTGTTCAGAAGGGCATAGATGTCAAGATCCCCGAAACCCAGTCCGATTCGACCGGCGGCGGCCAGCAGATCGGCTTGATCGTCCTGACCGTGAAAGCGAACGATCGCATCGACCTCAACAACACCCCCATCGAGATGCGGGGGCTCCTGGAGGAATTGCGGCGTTTATATTCCGTGAAACAGGATAAAACGATCTTCATCCGGGCCGAAGCCAAGCTGGCCTTCAGCAAGGTGATGGAAGTCATCGACATCTGTCGCGGCGCGGGCATCGAAAACCTGGCCATCATCCCCGAATACATCGGAGAATAGCTCCCCGGGCGGGGCGTCGCCTCAGGCGGCACGCCAGCTTTCTTGTTTTCGTCAGCGGCCTTTGAAGGGCCCGATGACCTCGCGCGAGATCACCAGCCTCTGGATCTCGTTCGTCCCCTCGTAGATCTGGAGGAGTTTGGCGTCCCGGACGAGCTTCTCGATCGGGTAATCCCTCATATAGCCGTACCCCCCGAAGATCTGCAGGGCTTCGAGCGCATTCCGCATGCCCACGTCGGAACCGAAGCACTTGGCCATGGCCGACTCGCTCCCGCAAGGCTTGCCGCGGTCCATGAGCCAGGCCGCCCGCCAGACGAGGAGCCGGGCCGCCTCGACGTCCATGGCCATCTGGGCGATTTTGAAGGCCGTGGCCTGGAACGAGGCGATGGGCTTGCCGAACTGGACGCGCGTCTTGGAATACTCGACGGCGTATTCGAGGGCCGCCCGGGCGATCCCAACGCCGGCGGCGCCCACGGCGGCCCGGGTCTTATCGAACGTCCTCATCGCAACAATGAAGCCGAGTCCTTCGCGCCCCAGAAGATGGTTCGCGGGGACACGGACGTCCTCAAAGAAGAGCTCCGAGGTGTTCGAGGCCCGTTGGCCCATCTTGTCCTCGACCTTGCCGACGGTGATCCCCGGCGTGTCCCGAAGGAGGCAAAAAACGCTGAGGCCCCGCGCCCCTTTCTCAGGAGCGGAATTGGCGAAGACGACGTAGAGGCTGGCCACGCCGCCGTTGGTGATGAAGCATTTGGAGCCGTTGATGACGTACTCGGAGCCGACTTTTCTCGCCGTCGTCTTGATGGCCGACGTATCGGACCCCGCCTCCCGCTCGGTCAGGCAGTACGCGGCGAACGCCATCTCTTTCGTGAACGGCCCGAAGAACTTCTTCTTCTGTTCGTCGGTCCCGAAGAGGAGGATCGGCGTGAAGGCCAGCGAATTGGCCATCATGGTCGTGTACATGCCGGCGCAGCCGCGGGCCAGCTCTTCGCTGACGATGGCCGTCTCGAGGTCGCCCAACCCGCCGCCGCCGTATTCCGAGGGCACGGTGCAGGTCAGGAATCCGACCTCGAAGGCCTTCTTCATGACGTCTTCGGGAAATTCATGGCCCTGGTCGTACTGGGCCGCCTTGGGCCGCATTTCCTTTTCGGCGAACTCGCGGGCCATCTCCTGAAGGGCGATCTGATCCTCGGTCAGGCTGAAATCGATCACGCGTCCTCCTCGGAATCCTGAGAGATTTTATGGGTTTTGTCCAAAAAGCATCCGTCAGTCTACCGGATTCGATATCCCCTGTCAATCCTCATCGCGGGATTCCACGGACGCCATCAAGAGGCCGCCTTCGGCAGCCTCTTGATGACTGCGGGGGTTCAAGCCAACAGGACCCCCCGACTGTAAGTTCGTGGAGCTTCAGTTCTCCCGTTGGCCCGGCCGCAGGACGATGCCGTCCCGCCGGAGCAGGAAGACGGGGTCGGGGATCCCGAAGGCATCGGCGACGATGTCCTGGACCCGGAGGCCTTTCCGCGGGGCCGGCGGCAGGACCAGCCGGAGCTCTTTCCCCTTTATGGCGATGCGGACATCCGCCGCCTCGGGTTTCCGCTTCCGGAATTCCGCCACGCATGTTTTGAGCCAGGCCGAGTCCGGCACCCCGCCGCCGGCTTCCCCCGCCGGCCGGGATTCACGCCAGGCTTCGAGGAAGTCCTCGCTCTGCCAATCCATGGAATAAACGAGTCCGGCGACGGCGTCGTAAAGAGAGGGTTCCCCCGGCTTCAGGAGTTCGAGGCCGCGGACCCGAATCCCGGACGGGAGCGCTCGGTTGGTCCGCGCCAGGAACGGCTGCTCGGCCAGGCGAAACGAGGACCTGAACTCCAGGACCTCCCTGCGGCCGTCCATCCCGAGCGGAAGGGCCGGGCCATAGGAAAAGTCCATCTTGGGGTGGAACCCCTGGGTTTTGCGGACCTCGACGCCGGCCCGCCGGAAGCTCCTCTGAAGGACGTGAATAAGGTCGATATGGGAGAGGTAGCGGGCTTTGGCCCGTTTGGAATAGGTGATCCTGTACCTGAACATCTCGTCCGTCGGCTCTCCCAGGCGAGGCGGGGCCGCGGGAAGGTCCGGTTTCCGGAAGGGGGGGGACGGCTTTTTCCAGAATCGGGTCTCGCACCCCCCGCACTCAGCGCAAGATCTCTCCAGGCATGAGGGAGTGGGCTCGGCCTTAAGGGCATGTTCCAGTTCGCTCAGCAGATGGGTTTTCTTGAGCCCAGCGTCGATGTGGTCCCAGGGCAGGGCAGCGGCCCGGTCTATGGGACCCAGATAATTCCCCGGGTCGACCCCCTCGTCGGCAAAGGCCTGTTCCCAAAGGCCGAAGTTCATCCGGTCGCCCCAGCTTTCGAACCGGGCGCCCTTGGACCAGGCCCGGACCAGAACCCGGTTGAGCCGCCTGTCTCCCCGGGAAAAAATGGCCTCGAGGACCGAGGTGCGGACAGGATGGTCTTTGAAATCGACGGTCCGCGAGTGGCCGAGTTCGGACCGGACGAATCTCTGCTTCTCGGCCAGCGTTTTCTCATCGTCCATGCCCAGCCACTGGAACGGGGTATGAGGTTTGGGAATGAACGACGACAGGCTGACGTGAAGCCGGGGATAGCTCCCGAGGATCGAGCGCCCGAGGTCGAGGCTCCGCCGGACCATGGTGACGATGCCCCTCAGGTCCTCTTCGGTTTCAGTGGGCAGGCCAGCCATGAAATAGAATTTGACGAGCTTCCAGCCGCCCGAAAACGCGGTGGTCAGCGCGTCCCAGATGTCCTGGTCCGTAAGCTTCTTATTGATCACCGAGCGCAGCCGCTCCGTGCCCGCCTCGGGGACGAGCGTGAATCCCGTCTTGCGCACCTTGAGGATGCTCTCGACGAGCTCCGGCGACAGGCCCCGTGGCCTTAAGGACGACAGGGACAGCGAGATCTTTTCCCCGGCCAGCTCGTCCATCAGACACCGCACCGTCCGCTCGAGGTGGGGATAGTCGCTGATCGAAAGCGCCGTCAGGGAGCAGTCTTCGTAGCCGGTCTGCCGGAGGCTTCCGAGCACGGTCCTGATGACCAGACCCGGGTCCTTTATCCTGTGGGGAAAATACAGGCTCGCCGCCTGGCAGAAGCGGCAGTTCTGCGGACATCCGCGGGCCGCCTCCATAGCGACACGGTCGAAGACAACCCGGAGGCTGGGGACGACGATCTTCTCCGGAAAATAGGACCGGCCGAATCCCTTGAGGATCCTTTTGGTGATCCTGGCCGGGGCATCGCCCATGGGCCTGGGGACGAGGAGCGGCGAGGCGGCCTGTTTTTCGGGCGCATAGAGAGACGGGACGTAAACGCCTTTGATTTTTGCGAGCTCCCGGAGAGAGACGGCCCGGTCGAGGCCCCGCGTCCTGTGTGAGCGGAGCGCCTCGATGATCTCGGGGAAGGCCTCCTCCCCGTCGCCGATGAGGATCGCGTCGAAGATATCGGCCACCGGCTCGGGATTGAACGCGGCCGGGCCGCCGGCGATAACCGCGGGGTGGCCCTCGCTGCGGTCGGCCGCGAGGAGTGGAATCCCGCCGAGGTCGAGCATGGTGAGAACGTTGGAATAATTCAATTCATAGAGGAGCGAGAAACCCACGATATCGAAATCGCGGAGAGGGATGCCGTTTTCGAGCGAGGTCAGAGGGGCCCCCGATCGCCGGAGCTCCGCCTCGAAATCCGGCCATGGAGCGAAGACGCGCTCGGCCATGACGGACCGGTCCTTGTTCAGCAGGCCATAGAGGATCTTTTGGCCGAGGTAGGACATGCCGATCTCATAGACGTCGGGAAAAGCCAGGGCCACTTTCGTTTTCCCGGCCCCGGGGTTCTTCTTGATTTCGTTCCACTCCCCGCCGATGTACCGGCCGGGCTTCTCAACCCGGGACAGGATCCTATTCAGGGCGGCCTCAGACATTCGCGAACCGTCGCATTTTCACGTTGAGGATGAAGCCGCAGGCGATGAAGTTCCCCAGGAGCGACGACCCGCCGTAGCTCAAGAACGGCAGGGGGATGCCGGTGACCGGGAAGAGTCCGATAATCATCAGGACGTTGATGAGGAATTGGAACGTGACCAGCACGGAGGCCATGAAAATGAGATAAACACCCGCCCTGTCCCGGGCCTTCGCCACCGAGAGGAACATGCGGGCCAGCGTCAGAAAATATAGCAGGAAGACGATAAAGACCCCCAGAAAGCCGAATTCCTCTCCGATCACGGAGAAGATGAAATCGGTATGGCGCGCGGGCAGAAACCGGAGCTGGCTCTGGGAGCCGTTCATGAATCCCTTTCCGGTCAGCCCGCCCGAACCGATCGCGATTTTGGACTGGTTGATCTGGTATCCCGACCCCCGGGGGTCCTCGCGGGGGTTGAGCAGGGTGGTCAACCGCTTTTTCTGGTAGTCCTTCAGCCCGAAGGTCCAGCCGCCGGCTCCGGCGATCAGGGACAGCGCGAGGAGGATGATAATCGTCTTCTTCCTGAGTCCGCCCAGGATGAAGGCCGCGCCGAAAATCGCCACAAAAGTCAGGGCGGTCCCCAGGTCCGGCTGCAGCATGATCAGGACGAGCGGCACGCCGGCCACCACGAGGGCGAGAGCCGTGGACCCGGCGTTCAGGTAGCGGCCCTTGTATTCGGCGAAGATCCGGGCGAAAACCAGGATCAGGACGACCTTGGCCAGTTCCGACGGCTGGATCTGAAAGAGTCCGAATTTGACCCAGCTTTTAGTCCCGGCCACGAGCCGGGCGAAAACCAGGCTTGCGGCCAGGATGGCGATGATCAGGAAGTAGAGGTAGATGGAAAAGGAGACCAGGAATTTGTAGTCCACGATGACGACCAGGAACGCCGCCCCGAGCCCGATC
This sequence comes from Candidatus Aminicenantales bacterium, assembly GCA_049513915.1. GTDB lineage: Bacteria > Acidobacteriota > Aminicenantia > Aminicenantales > Saccharicenantaceae > DATKJS01. The sequence goes on from JBEKVN010000032.1 coordinate 8,275, forward strand.
CCGATCCAGATGAGCTGCCTCAGGTAGTAGTTCCCCGGGAGAAAATGGGACGAGCTGTAGATGAAAAGAACACCCAGGAGGGACAGGAGAAGGACGAGTCCGATGAGGACCCAGTCGATTTCCTCGAAGAGCCGCCTGTCAATCATCATTTGCCGGGCAGGTCCTTCCAGGTCCGGAACATCTGGCCCGCCAGGGGTCCGGCGATGGCCCCTCCTCCCCCGCCGAATTCGACCAGGACCGTCACCACGATCCGGGGTTTGTCCCTCGGCGCGAAGCCCGAAAACCAGGAGTGCGTCTTGATCGGCTTGCCGGCCTTGGCCAGCATCTCCGCTCTCTCCCGGCTTACGACCTGAGTCGAGCCGGTTTTGCCGCAAATGTCCATGCCGTCGACGCGGGCGCCCTGTCCCGTGCCTTGATCGTTGACGGATCTCCACATGCCCTCGATGACGCTTTCGAAGGCCTCGTGTTTGAAGGGAGCTCGGTTCGCGATCCCCGACGATCCGGCGCCCGGCGAGCCCTCCCGCCCCAGGAGAAGGTGCGGTTCGACACGGCCTCCCCGGTTGGCAATGATGCCGGTCATGACGGCGATCTGCAGCGGTGTAACCTGAAGCTGCCCCTGGCCGATGGCCACGGAAATGGTCTCGCCCGGAAACCAGGGCGTTTTGAGGGCTTTCATTTTCCACTCTTCACTCGGAACGAGCCCTTCTTTTTCTCCGGGAAGGTCCAGACCGGTTTTCCGGCCCAGCCCCAGCCGGCCGGCGGACGCGGCGATCGGGTCGATGCCCATCTGGCGCCCGAGCGTGTAGAAGTAGATATTGCAGGAGTTCCTGATGGCGTTGACCAGGTTCATGCTGCCGTGGCCCTGGTGAAACCAGCAGGCGCGGGACGTCCCGTAGATGAGGACGGAGCCGTTGCAGTAGACTGTCGTTTGGTCGGTGACGTAGCCGAGGTCCAGCCCCCCCATCGCCATGACCAGCTTGAAGATTGAGCCCGGGGCATAAAGGCCGCGGATGGCCCTGTTCTCAAGGGGGGACGAGGGGCCGTTGGTGAGCTGAACCCACTCCTCTGGCGTAAACCGGCCGATGAACCGGTTCGGGTCGAAGGTGGGAGAGCTGGCCATGGCCAGAATTTCGCCGGTGCTCGGGTCGAGGGCCACAATGGCCCCTTCCCTGTCCCCGAGCAATTCCTCCGCCTTGGTCTGCAGAATGGCGCTGATCGAAAGATGAATGTCCCGCCCCTGAGTCGGCGGTTGCGTCGCCTTCTCGCCCCGCTTCCGGCCGAGGCTGTCGACGATTTCGAGGACGGACCCGTCCTGTCCTGTCAGCCGGTCGTCGTACTGCCGTTCGAGACCCGCCCGGCCGCCCATGTCGCTGAGCCTCAGGTTCCGCCCCGGATTGTCCCGGATCTCCTCCGGAGACCTCTCCTGTAGGTAGCCGAGGACATGGGCTGCCAAGGTCTTATTCGGATAGGACCTTCTCGGCTCGGCCTCGATTTCGAGTTCCGGAAACTCGAGCCGCCGGGCTTCGATCGGGGCGATCTTTTCAGGCTCCAAGCCGTCTTGGATGACCAGCGGTTCGAACAGCGGCAGGTTCTTGTACCGCTCAACCCGGCTCCGGAGCTCCGCTTCGCTGATTCCCAGGAGCTTGCTGACCGCCGGATAGACAACGCCCTCGTTCTTGACGCTTTCCCGCAGGAGGGACACTTTGAAGCTGACTCTGTTGTCGGCCAGGACGGCCCCGGTTCGATCGCGGATCAGCCCGCGCGGGGCGCTCAACACGCGGATTCTGGTCCGGTTGGACTCGGCCAAGTCCCAGAATTTCCGGAAATCCAGGATTTGGGTTTTCCAATAGTACGAGAGGACGAGGAGAAGGGCGACGGCCACGATGCGGAAAACGGCGTTGGCCCGGCGGATGATGACCGAGAGGTCCTCGTAGATTTTGTCGCCGGGCATTGTGGCGTTCAGGCGCGTCGCGCCTGGACCCTCCTCGCAACCGCTAAGATAAGGCTTCCCAGCAGGGCCGTCACGAATGGCTGGAGCAGCAAAATCCCGTGCCGGAAGTCGACGTGGCCTCTGAGAGCGAAGGCGCTGAGGAGAACCCAGAGCAGGAGTTCGAGCGTGGACATGATCAGGAGGAAAACGGCGTTCCGGACGAAGGGCACGACGTCCATGCGTTTCGATATGTAGCCCGTCCAGAAACCGAGGAGCGTCTTCGTCAGGCCGGCGACGCCGAACACCCCCAGCGAGAACGAGTCCTGGACGAGGCCGCACACGGCGCCCAGAACGCCCCCGAAGATCTCGCCCTTGCCGGTCGAGAACGTCACGACGATCAGGGAGAAGCCGTTCAGGATGACGAGCAGCGCCGGGCGGACCCCCCCGACGAGCGAATAGAAGAGGAAGGCCGTCAGGGTCGCTGCCGCGGCCCGCAGAATATCCTTCAGGACGGTATCCCTCACTCCCCCCCTCCCGAAACCCGGGGCAGGATGGCCACGGTGTCGATCGTTGCATAGCTGAAATACGGCTTGACGACGATTTCCTTGAACACGGATTTCGTCGGCTTGATGGACAGGATGCGGGCGACGCGGATGCCGGCCGGATAGATCTTGTCGAAACCGGTGGTGATCAGGTCCTCCCCTTCTTCCTCCTCCTGAGAAGTGGCCAGGATGTACCTCAGGAAACAGTGGTTCCCCTGCGGCATGCCGGACATGATGCCGACAACCTTGTGCGTGCTGGAGACGACGCTGACGCTGCTCTCCGGGTCCGTGATGAGCTGGACCATGGCCTCGTTCAGCGACACGGGGGCGATCGTCCGGCCGACCAGATCGCCGTTCCGGTCGCAAACGGCCATGTCGGGACGGACGCCGGCCAGGCTCCCTCTGTCAAGAATCAGGGAGCGGTAAAAGTTCCCGGAGTCCGTGCCGATGACTCGGGCCGGGATGAGGGAAGCTCGGAACCTGTCCAATGTGCCCCGGATGTCGGCCTCCGATTTGAACGTTTCCAGGCGGTCCTCGAGGAACCGCTTCTCCTGGCTTAGAAAAAACAGCTCCTGCTTCAGTTTCTGGTTATCCCGGCGAACACGGCGGAGGTCGAAATAGTTGTTCCAGGCCGATTCAAGGCTGTGGAAGGCCGAGACCGCGGTCTTCTGGACCGGAGAGAAGACGAAGAACACGGCGCTCTCGAAAAGCTTCCTCTGGCTTCCGAGCGGGATCTGGATCGAGATGAGGAGAAGATGAAAGACAACGAGTCCGATGAGGATGCGGAAGCTTGTCCGTTTCTCCCGAAGGGGCATGGAACCTCTCGCGGCCGCCGGGCCTGTTCTCTAGACGAGAGAAATCTTTTTCAGGAGGTCCAGGTCGTCGAGCATCTTGCCCGCGCCCAGGACGACCGTCGTCAAGGGGTCCTCCGTGATGAAGACGGGAAGCTGGGTCTCTTCCCGGATCCGCTTGTCCAGATTCTTGAGCAACGCTCCGCCCCCGGTCAGGATGATGCCCCGGTCGATGATATCGGCCGACAGTTCGGGCGGCGTCCTCTCCAGGGCGATACGAATCGCGTTGACGATGGCGGCCACGGTGTCCTCGATGGCCTCCCGGATCTCCTGGTCGTCGACGACGATGGTCCGCGGGATCCCTTCCCTCAGGTCGCGGCCCTTGATCTCCATCGTCATGGGCTCGTCCAGCGGATAGGCTGACCCGATCTGCATTTTCACGGTCTCGGCCGTCCGCTCTCCGATGAGCAGGTTATATTTCTTCTTGAGATAGTGGATGACGGCGTCGTCCATCTCGTTGCCCGCGACCCGGATGGAGTGGTTGAACACAATGCCATTGAGCGAGATGACAGCGATGTCTGTCGTCCCCCCGCCGATGTCGACGATCATGTTCCCGGTCGGATCGGAGATGGGCAGTCCCGCGCCGATCGCGGCCGACATCGGCTGTTCGACGAGATAGACCTCCGAGGCCTTGGCTCTCAAGGCCACGTCTTTGACGGCCCGCCGCTCGACCTGGGTGATGCCCGTCGGAATCCCGATGACGATCCTCGGCCGGATCAGGAAGCCGCGGTTGTTCATGGCCTTCTTGATGAAGAAATCCAGCATCTTCTCGGCGACCTCGAAATCGGCGATGACACCGTCCCGCATGGGTTTGATGGCGACGATGGTGCTCGGCGTTTTTCCCAGCATATCCTTGGCCCGGGCGCCGACGGCTTCCACCTTGCCGGTCAGCTTGTTGATGACGCAGATGGACGGCTCCTGGACGATAATGCCCTTGCCTTTGAGAAAAATCAGCGTGTTGGCGGTCCCGAGGTCCACGGCCATGTCGCAGAAGAGCCGGCTCTTCACCCAGCGGATGATATTCATGTTCGCTCTCTTTCTGTCGTATCCTTTTTTAGCACAATTCTCCCCCTGAATCAAATCCAAATGAGGGAAGGCCCGGAGCGCCTGAAGCTCCACGGACTTACAGTCGGGGGGTCCTGTCGGCTTGAACCCCCGCAGTCATCAAGAGGCTGCCGAGGGCGGCCTCTTGATGGCGTCCGCGGAATCCCGCGAAGGGGATTGACTTTGTTTCCGGACTTCAAATATACAATAGGAAACTTCGGAAAGGAGCGCGCGATGAGCTATCAACCCTACGTCCCCGAAAAAACCGACCTGAGGGAGTTCACCTTCCGGGCCGTCCTCATCGGCCTTGTCATGACCGTCGTTCTCGGCGCCGCCAACGCTTACCTCGGCCTGCGGGCCGGGATGACGATCGCGGCCACGTATCCAGCGGCTGTCATCGGCATGGCCGTCCTGAGGATCATGAAGGGATCGATCCTCGAGGAGAATATCGCCCGAACGGTCGGGTCCATCGGCGAGTCCATCGCCGCTGGTGCGATCTTCACTATCCCGGCCTTCCTCATCTCCGGCGCCTGGACGAAGTTCAACACCCTCGAGGCCTACCTCAAATCGTCGGCCCTGATGTTCGTCGGCGGCCTCCTGGGCATCATGTTCGTGACCTTCCTCCGGCGGGTCATGGTCTCCGATCCCGACCTCGTCTTTCCCGAATCCGTCGCGGCCTCGGAAATCCACAAGGCCGGCCAGAAGGGCAGCCAGGGATCGAAGTTCCTATTTCAGGCAATGGGATTAGGCTCTCTCCTTTATGCCCTTGGCGCCATCCAAATCTTCAGCGCCAGCAAGGACTTCATCATCCGAGTCGGCAAGCTCGGGGCGAGCTTCGTCCGCCTCGGCGCGGCCGGCGACGCCCCCAAGATCGGCGCCGGCGGCACCGTGGCCGTCTCCGGCCCGGGCATCTACCCGGCCTATATCGGAGTGGGCTACATCATCGGGCCGCGCCTGGCCGCGCTCAACTTCGCCGGCGGCGTCCTGGCCTGGGGCCTGTTCGCGCCGCTGCTGATGTTTTTCCTCGGACCGCACCTCATCGACACGTTCTACGGCCCGGGCGTAGCCGCGGCCGACGTCAGCTGGCCCGACATGGTGACCAACGTCTGGAAGTTCATCATCCGCCCGATCGCGGTCGGCGGGATGCTCGTGGGCGCCGGTTACACGCTCTACCGGATGAGAAAGAACCTTGCCACAGGAATCAAACGCTCGCTCGGCGACGTCAAGAAAGCCGCCGGACAGGCCGAGGTCTCGAGCCGCCTCGAAAAAGACCTCAACATCAAGGTCGTTCTGGCCGGCCTGGCGGCGACGTTCGTCCTGATGGTCTTCGTCTACAAGATCTTCGCCGGCACCTGGCCGCCCGCGATTCTCGCCGCGGTCGTCATGGCCGTCGCGGGATTTTTCTTCGCCGCCGTTTCCGGCAACCTCGTCGGGCAGATCGGGTCATCCAACAATCCGATCTCCGGCCTGACCCTTTCCACCCTGATCATCGCCGCCCTCCTCATGGTCCTCGTCGGGGCCACGGGGATGAGCGGCGTCGCCGCCGTCCTCGGTGTCGCCGCCGTCGTCTGCGTCTCCTCCGCGGTGGCGGGCGAAATGCTCCAGGACCTCAAGGTCGGGCACATCCTGGGCGGCACGCCCTGGAAGATGCAGGCCGGGAACATCTTCGGTATCCTCATCGCTTCCCTCGTGATGTATTTTCCCCTGATGCTCCTCAACGGGGCGTTCACTTTCGGCAGCAAGGAGCTGGCGGCGCCCCAGGCCGGCCTGATGGCGGCCCTGGCACGCGGCATCGTGGGGGGGGAGATGGCCTGGCCGCTGGTCATCGTCGGCATGCTCATGGGCTTCGCCCTGATCCTGGTCCAGGTCCGGTCTCCCATGCTGGTCGCCGTCGGCATGTACCTGCCCCTCGAGACGACGTTCGCGATCTTCGTCGGCGGCATGATGAAGGGCGTCGTCGACAAGTTCATGGTCAAAAGGAAATTCAACGCGGCCCAAACCGCGCGCGCGACGAACGTCGGCATCCTGCTGGCAGCCGGGCTTATCGCCGGCGAGGCACTTACGGGGCTCCTGAGGGCGCTCTGGAAATTCCTGTTCCTGCAGAAATTCATCGGGCACGATGTCCCGACGATCTTCAAGAACGGCAAGTATTTCGGAGCCGTTGATCTTTATGTCGGCGGCCTGGCCGTGCTCGTCCTTATCGGCCTCTACCTCGTGCGTGTGCCTCTCCGGAACGCCGGAGCCGCGGACGAGCCGCCGCCGCCCTCGGCCGTAATTTAGGAAAATGGGGACGGTCCTATTTTCCCAGCTTCATACGTGCCATAGCGTCGCCCGGCTGCCAAGGGGAAAACAGGACCGTCCCCGCTTTCTTCGTCCCCCTTTCTTCGGATGGGCTGGAAGCCGCCGCGGAAATCACGTAAAATAAGGCCGCAGGATGAACACATGGCCGTTCTCGAAATTCTGATCGTCGGACACCCCACCCTGACGAAGAGAGCGGAGCGCGTCGGGACGATCGACCCCGAGCTTGTCCGGCTCGCCAGGGACATGGTTGAGACCATGCGCCGGGCCCCGGGCATCGGGCTGGCCGCGCCCCAAGTCAACGTCAGCAAGAGGCTTATCACCGTGGACCTCTCCGTGGGGGAAAATGCGGAGGAGCTGATCATCCTTATCAACCCCGAAATCCTCCGCCAGGAAGGCGAAGTCGTCGCCGAAGAAGGCTGCCTGTCGGTCCCGGATATCCGGGAAAAGGTCGCCCGCCCCTATCGAGTGCTGGTCAAAGGCCTGGACCTCGAGGGGAAAGAGGTTGAAATCGAGGGCGAAGACATGCTGGCCCGCGTCCTCTGCCATGAGATCGATCATCTGGACGGCAAGCTTTTCACCGACCGGCTCTCGCCCCTCAAAAGGACCCTGATTCGCAAGAAAATAAAAAAGACGGGCGACGCCGGCCTGAAACTATGAGAATCGTTTTTTTCGGGAGCCCCACCTCGGCACTCCCCTCGTTCCGGAAACTCCTCGACGGAGGCCATTCCGTCGGCCTCGCTATCACCCAGCCTGACAAGCCCGCCGGGCGCGGACGCCGGATGACGTCCAGCCCGGTCAAAGCGTTCGCTCTCGAGCGCGGAATCCCTGTTATCGAACCCGGGAAGATCCGCAAGGACGAGTCCGTGCTCCCGAGGATCCGGGACGCCGGCCCGGATATCCACGTGGTCGTGGCCTACGGGCAGATCATTCCGGCATCGATCATCTACTACCCCAGGCATCATTCCCTCAACGTCCACTTCTCGCTCCTCCCCAAATACCGCGGGGCGGCCCCGGTCCAGTGGGCCGTCCTCAACGGCGAGGTGGAAACGGGCGTCACGATCATCGAGCTCAACGAGAGGATGGATGAGGGAGATATCCTGGCCCAAGCCAAAACACGGATCTGGCCGCGTGAGACGGCCGGGGAGCTTGAAATACGCCTGGCCGATCTGGGCGCCAACCTTCTTGTCCAGACCCTCGAAGCCGTCGATTCCCTCCCGCACCTTCCCCAGGATCACAGCCGGGCGTCCCTGGCCCCGAAAATCCAAAAGGAGGATGGACGGATCGGGTGGTCGGAAAGCGCGGAGTTCATCGACCGGAAGGTCCGGGCCCTGGCGGAAAGGCCGGGGACCTTCACGTTCTTCAGGGGCCGCCGCCTCCAGGTCCACAGGGGACGGCCCATCGAGGCCGGCCGGCACAGCGCCAGGCCGGGCGAAGTCCTGGACGCGGGCAAGGACGGCCTGAAGGTCGCCTGCGGCGCCGAAAGCACTTACCTGATCGAGGAGCTCCAGCCCGAGGGAAAGAAAAGGATGTCGGCAAGCGAATTCCGGCTCGGCGCCAAGATTGACCCGGGAGAATTATTGACGGGGGACTGAGGGCGGCCGGGGCGGCGCTTTATTCGTCGAGAAGAAACCAGTAGGGATTGACCGGCTTTCCATCCCGGTGGACTTCGTAATGGACGTGGGGACCGACCGCCTTGCCGGTCTGCCCGACATACCCGATGACGTCGCCTCTCTTGACCTGCTGGCCGGCCCGGACGGCGAAGCCGTTCATATGCCCGTAGAGGGTCGTAATGCCGTTCCCATGGCTGAGAATGATATGCTTACCCAGGTATTTATCGGTCAGGACCTGGAGAACGATGCCGTCCGCCGTGGCCACGATGGGATTGCCGGTGTTCGTCGAGATGTCCACGCCCCAGTGCATTTGATCCCGGCCGGTGAACGGGTCGGCCCGCATGCCGAATTGTGAGCTGATCCACCCCGCCGTGGGCATGATGGAAGGCGTGGTGGCCAGCCGGAGGCTCTGGCTCTCAAAAAAGTTGACCAGGCTGCTGAGGTTGCTTTCGACGCTCTGGGCCTTCTGGTTCAATCCCTGGATCGAGCCCTGGGAAAGCGTCTGGGGTCCCCCCGCCGGACCGGTTTCGCCAGTGTCGGCGGCCTCCGACTCCGGGGCTCCGCCGCCAAGACCGGCCGGCGCTTTGAGGACGTCCGGGGATTTCAGCCCGGCCATGACGTTGAGTTTCTTGGCGAAGTTCTCAAAATTCGTGACCTTGGCCTGGAGCTCCCCGATCGATCTCTCATAGTCGGCAATCCTGAGCTTCTGGTCCGCGGTTTCCCGCGTCAGGGATTTGTACCGCTGACGGATCACGTTCATGGAAATATAGTCCGTCAGGAAAACGGCCAGGACGAGAGCCAGGAAAATGCCGGTCCCGGCCAGCGTCTTTAGCGTCCGCCGGGAGAAGGACAAAGTCCTGGTGCTCGTTTTCGTATGGGGGACGATGATTATGGACAGAAATTTTTTGGCCATGAATCCTCCCCTTAGTACCATGGATAAGAAAACGATGTCAAGCCTTTTATCCTCAGCCGCCGCATAGGACGGAGCCTCCATTAACGTTCAGGACCGTGCCGGTGATATGCCGCGCGAGGTCGGACGCCAGGAAAAGGATGGGCCCCGCGACGTCCTCCGGCGGGGGGATTCGGTTGAGGGGGATAGACTTGCGGACCTTTTCCCTGGCCCCGGGCTCCCTGAAAACGCCCGTGCACATGTCGGTATCGACCCAGCCTGGGGCGACGCTGTTGACCCGGATATTGTACGGCGCAAGCTCGACCGCAAGCGACTTGGTCAGGGCATCCAGGGCGCCCTTGCTCGCCGCGTAGTGGGAGTGGAGCGCCTCCCCCCGGACTCCGGCCGTGGACGTCACGTTGATGATCCAGCCCCTTCCTTTGTTTTTCATCGAGGGGACGGCGGCGTTGGTCACGTAAAAGACCCCGTCCAGGTTGACGCCCATGGTTTCCCGGTAAACGGACTCCTCCATGCGGCCCATCTCGAGATAGGTCCAGACGCCGGCGTTGTTGACGACCGTATCGAGCTCTCCCCAACGGGAAAGGATGTCGGCGACCATGTTCTCCACGTCGCTTTTTGACGAGATCTCCGCTTTGTATACGAGGCATTCCCTGCCCATGTTCCCGACGCTGTCCCGGACCGCCATGGCCGCCTCGCTGTTATTCACGTAGTTGATGGCCACGTCGCAACCGGCCTGGGCAAAGAGAAGGGCCGTCGCCCGGCCGATTCCTCTCGAGCCACCCGTAATCAGCGCCTTTCGTCCATTTAGTCGGATCATGGGGCCTCCTTGCGGGAACAGGGCCGCCGCCCTTCCGGTTTTCCCTGTTGGGACGGACTCACCGGGCATAGCCCAGGCTGAAGTCGCCCATCTTGTGGAATTCTAGGAATCGATAGATCTCCGCCGCCCGGGGCAGGACCTTCTCTTTCATGACCGCCATGTACTCATCGGCCGTCGGAACCCGGCCCTTGAGGGCGGCGACCGCCGCGAGCTCGGCCGATCCCAGGTAGACGCGCGTCCAGTCCCCGACGCGGTGGTCGAAGTTCCGGGTGGAGGTCGAGAACACGGTCGTCCCCGCCTTGACCCGGGCCTGGTTTCCCATGCACAAGGAACAGCCGGGCATTTCCGTCCTGGCCCCGGCCGCGGCGAAGACGGCGTAGTGCCCTTCCTGCATGAGCTGGGCCGCGTCCATCTTGGTCGGGGGGGTGATCCAGAGCCGGACATTGAGGACCCCGGCCTTGTCAAGGATCCGGCTGGCGGCCCGGAAATGGCCGATGTTGGTCATGCAGGACCCGATGAACACTTCCTGGACCGGATCGTTCGCGATTTTGGACAGGGGTTTGACGTCGTCGGGGTCGTTGGGGCAGGCCACCAGCGGCTCTTTGATTTCGGCCAGGTCGATCTCGAGGACGGCCCTGTATTCCGCGTGCTCATCTCTTTTGAGGAGGACGGGTTTTTCGAGCCACTTCAGGCAGGCGTCGATCCTCCGGCGAAGGGTTTCGGCGTTCTGGTAGCCTTCTTCGATCATTTTTTCCATCAAGGCGACATTGCTCTTGAGGTGTTCGGTGACCTTCTCTTCCGTCAAGGCGATCACCGCGGCGGCGGCCGACCGTTCGGCCGAGGCGTCCGTCAGCTCATAGGCCTGGTCCACGGACAGGTCGCCGAGTCCTTCCATCTCCAGGACGCAGCCGTTGAAGATATTTTTCTTGCCCTTCTTTTCTACGGTCAGGAGGCCTTTCTGGATGGCGAAATAGGGGATGGCGTTGACGGCGTCCCGGAGCGTGATCCCGGGGTTCATGCGGCCCTTGAACCGGACCAGAACGGATTCGGGCATGTCCAGGGGCATGAAGCCCAGCGCCCCGGCGAAGGCCACGAGACCGGACCCGGCCGGGAAGCTGACCCCGAGGGGGAACCGGGTGTGCGAATCGCCGCCCGTGCCCACGGTGTCGGGGAGAATGAGGCGGTTGAGCCAGGAATGGATGACGCCGTCTCCGGGCCTCAGGGCGACGCCTTTGCGCTCGATCATGAAACCGGGCAGCGTCCGGTGCATCTTGGCGTCCGCGGGCTTGGGATAGGCGGCGGTATGACAGAAAGACTGCATGAAGAGCTCCGCCTGGAATTCCAGGCAGGCCAGCTCCTTGAGCTCATCGGCCGTCATGGGGCCGGTCGTATCCTGGGAACCGACCGTCGTCATATGCGGCTCGCAAGCCATGCAGGGGAGTACGCCGGACACGCCGCAGGCCCGGCCGACGATTTTCTGGGCCAGCGTGTATCCCTGGCCGGGCTTGGGCGCCGGATTTTCGATGGCCGTGAAGAAATCCGCTTCCGACAGGCCAAGGGTTTTACGGGCCTTAGCCGTCAGCTGGCGCCCGATGATGAGGTTCAGCCGGCCCCCGGCCCGGAATTCGTCCTTGAGGGTGGGCGGCTTCCACACGAACGCGGTCAGGACCTTCCCGGACCCGTCGAGGACCTTTCCGGCCCCGGTGTCGAGCGTGATGACATCTCCGGTTTTCATCCCCGTGACGTCGCACATGATAGGCAGGCCCCCCGAATCCTCCGTCGTGTTGAAGAAGATGGGAGCGATGAGCCCGCCCATGACGACCCCGGCCCGCCGCTTGTTCGGGACGAACGGGATGTCTTCCCCGATATGCCACATCAGGGAGTTGCAGGCGGACTTGCGGGACGAGCCCGTCCCGACCACATCCCCGACGAAGGCGACCCGATGGCCTTCTTCCCGGAACTGCCGGATGGTGTCGGTTCCGCCAGGGAACCGGGTCTGCCCCATAGACTGGGCGTGCAGGGGAATGTCGGGCCGAGTGGGCGCGTGGCCCGCGGGCGAGAAGTCGTCCGTGTTGATTTCCCCGTCGACTTTGAAGACCTTGAGGACGCTCTGCCCGGGGAGAGCGGGACGAGAGAGGAACCACTCCCCCATCGCCCAGGATTCCAGCACGGCCCGGGCATAGGGATTGGTCTTGGACATCTGGACGACGGCCTCGAACTGGCCGTAGACGAGAACGGTCTTTTTCAGGGCTTCGGCGGCCTGGGGGGCCAGGTCCCGGTCATTTAAGAAGGAAACCAGGGGCGCGACGTTGAAGCCGCCCAGCATGGTCCCGAGCAGGAAAACGGCTTCGGTCCGGGCCACTGCGGGGGACGAGACCTTGCCTTGGGCGACCCTCGTCAGCCAGTCGGACTTGATCCCGGCCGCCGGGTCTACGCCTGGGGGAACCCTGTTCTTGAGGAGGTTGAGGAATACCTCGGTCTTTCCATGATCGGGCTTCTCCAGGAAGCGGCAGACATCCTCGACCTCGGCCGGCGTCAGCGGCAGGGGTGGAAGGCCGGCTTTGGCGCGTTCTTTTTCCTGGTCGAGATAGGACTCCAACATGACATGACTCCTGGTCGTCGGATTTGGCGCGACATCGCAACATACTGTATAGATTGTTTGGGCCGTTTTGTCAAAGGAGGGGGCCTCCCGGCGCCCCTCGGGAGTGCCGTGGCTGAAGCTCCACAGACTTATGTCCGAGGGATCGAACCTTTGCCGGCCTTGGAGCGCCAGTACTCGGAGCGGGGATTCGCTATTCCTCCGCGGACAAATGTCCATGGAACTCCGCGAAGGGGATTGATTTCTTTCCCGAAAAGCTATAAAATTCCTTTCCTGTTTTTTTGTCTCAATTTTCAACATACGGAGGGAAAAACGCATGGATAACGCCGCCATCAACCGGGCCAAGGAGCATTTCGGCAAGCTCCTCGAGGTCCAGATGCTACGGATGGAGAAAGTCAAGGCCGCGCCGGACTGGATCGATTACAAGAAGATCTCGCCGGTCAAGATCGGCATCCTCCCCGGCGACGGCATCGGGGTCTATATCGCCGCCGAAGCGAAGCGCGTTCTCGAGTTCCTCCTCAAGGACGAGGTCAAGGCCGCTAAGGTCTTCATCAAGGACATCGAAGGGCTGACGATCGAGAACCGGGCCGCCCAGTGCAGGGCCATCCCCGACGACGTCCTGGCCGAGATCAAGAACTACCACGTGACCCTCAAAGGCCCCACGACGACACCGCGCAAGGGCGACCCCTGGCCGAACATCGAAAGCTGCAACGTAGCCCTGCGGAAGGAGCTCGACCTCTTCGCCAACGTCCGGCCCGTGCGGATTCCCAGGCAGGGCATCGACTGGATATTCTTCAGGGAGAACACCGAGGACCTCTACGCCCTCGGCCCCTACGGAATCGAGGTCGACGAGGACATCGCCATCGACTTCAAGGTGATCACCAAGCCCGGCTCCGAACGCATCTGCCGGCTGGCCTTCGAGCACGCCAAGACGAACGCCCGGAAGAGGGTCACCTGCATTACCAAGGCCAACATCGTCAAGACGACCGACGGCCGCTTCCTAGAGAACTTCTACCGCGTCGCCAAGGAATATCCCGGGATCGAGGCCGACGACTGGTACATCGACATCATGACGGCCAAGCTTGTCGACGAGAAGCGCCGCCGCGATTTCCAGGTCATGGTCCTGCCCAACCTCTACGGCGACATCCTGACCGATGAGGCCGCCGAGTTCCAAGGCGGCGTCGGGACCGCCGGGAGCGCCAATATCGGCAAGCGGTACGCCATGTTCGAGGCCATCCACGGCTCGGCCCCCCGCATGGTCACTGAGGGCCGCGCCCAATACGCCGACCCCTGCAGCATGATCCGCGCAGCGGCCATGCTTCTCAGCCACATCGGCTATCCCGAGAAGGGCAAGGCCCTGGAGATGGCCCTCGACATTACCGGCCAATACGAGAAGAAGATGACCATCACCGGACGTTCCACGGGGGTCACGGGCGCGGCGTTCACGGATTACGTCATGGAGTGGCTGAAGAGCCCGAAGCTGAAGGCGACTTGGGAAGGCTTCGTCAAGGGGTGATCCCCACGCCGGACGAGCCCACTCAGGCAAAACGGGGCGGCGCGGCCCGCAGACTTCGCCGCCTTCTCAAATAGAAGGAGCACTATCATGCGCAAAAAAATCGCCCTCGTCGGCGGCGGCCAGATCGGACAGAACCTGGCCATGATCGTCGCCCAGAAGGAACTCGGGGACATCGTCATTCTCGAAATCCCCGAGTTTGAAAACCCCGCCAAGGGGAAGGCCCTCGACCTCATGGAGATGGCCCCCCACGGCAACTACGACGCCAACATCACCGGCACTTCCGATTACAAGGACATCGCCGGCGCCGACGTCGTCATCATCACCGCGGGCCGTCCCCGCCAGGCCGGGATGACCCGGGAGGACCTGCTGGCCGTCAACCTGGCCATCATCAAGCGGGTCGCCGACGGCGTCAAGCAGCACGCCCCGAAGGCGTTTTGCATCATCGTGACGAACCCGCTCGACGCGATGGTTTACGCGTTCTCCAAGCTGACGGGCTTCCCCAAGCACCAGGTCGTCGGAATGGCCGGGACCCTGGACACGGCCCGCTGGCGCGCCTTCATCGCCATGGAGCTCGGCGTGTCGGTCGCCGATGTCGCAGGCACGGTCCTCGGCGGGCACGGCCCCGATATGGTCCCCCTGCCCCGCCTCACGACCGTCGGCGGCGTACCTCTGGCCGAAATGGCGACCAAGGAACAGATCGACAAGCTCGCGCTCCGGACGCGCGAGGCCGGGACCGAGATCGTCAAACTCTTCGGCAAGGGCTCGGCGTTCTTCAGCCCGGCGTGGAGCGCGATCGTCATCGCCGAGTCCTACCTCCGCGACAAGCGGCGCGTCCTCCCCTGCGCCGCCCTCTGCGAAGGCGAGTACGGCGTCAAGGGCCTTTTCATCGGGGTGCCCTGCCTGATCAGCGCCAAAGGCGTGGAAAAAATCTTCGAGATCAAGCTCACCGACGATGAGAAGGCCATGCTTCAGAAGACCGTCGGCGGCGTCCAGAAGACCGTCGAGGAAACGAAGCTTTAATACGGATCGAACACGCAAGGGTCGGCCGGGGGCGGCGTCGCCGCCTCCGGCCTTTTCCAAGCCCCATCCCCCCTTTATTTTGACGGCGGGCCGGCATATAATAGGCCGGTTTTCAGGGTCAGGGGCATCGGCGCCGAACGATCGTTAGGCCAATCTCGGAGAGGTTGAACAAGATGTCAGAAGAAAACGGGTCGCTGTTCCAGAAGATCCGTGGCATCTTGATCGGCAAGCCGCGGAACATCAAGGACCCGTCCCTTTTCCACAAGCTCGCCCTCATCCCGCTTCTGGCCTGGATCGGCCTCGGGGCGGACGGCCTTTCATCGGCCTCGTACGGCCCCGAAGAGGCGTTCAAAGCGCTCGGCCATCACACATATCTGGCCATCTTCCTGGCCTTGGCGACAGCGCTGACGGTTTTCATCATTTCCTATGCCTATTCCCGGATCATCGAATACTTCCCCTCGGGGGGGGGCGGCTACATCGTGGCCACACACACGCTCGGCGAGAGGGCCGGCGTCGTCTCCGGAGCGGCCTTGCTCGTCGACTACATGCTGACCATCACGGTTTCGATCGTATCCTGCGGGGACGCCATCTTCAGCTTCTTTCCGATGGCCCTGCAGCCCTACAAGATCCCCTTCGACTTGGCGGCGATCTTTTTCCTGGTCGTCATCAACCTCCGCGGCGTCAAGGAATCCGTCACGATGCTGGCCCCGATTTTCCTGACGTTTGTCGTGACGCATATCCTTCTCATCGGCTACGGCATATTCTCCCACGTCGGCCAAATCGGCACCGTCGCGCATCAGATCCGGGCGGATTACAAGACAGGGCTCGTGTCCCTGGGCGGCTGGGGGATGCTCTTTTTATTTCTCCGGGCCTTTTCCATGGGCGGCGGCACCTTCACCGGGATTGAAGCCGTATCGAACGGGCTTCAGATCCTCCGCGAGCCCCGGGTCCATAACGGCAAGAGGACTATGGTCTATCTGGCCTCGTCGCTGGCCATCACCGCCGGCGGAATACTCGTGTGCTATTTGTTGCTGGGTGTTTCCCCGGTGGCCGGGAAAACCCTCAACGCGGTCCTGGCGGGCAAGGTCTTCTCCGGGTGGGGGATCGGCGGCATCCTGGCGCTGGTCACGATTTTTTCGGAGGGCGCGCTGCTCCTCGTCGGGGCCCAAACCGGATTCGTGGACGGCCCACGTGTCATGGCCAACATGGCGGTGGATTACTGGTTCCCGCACCGTTTCGCGTCCCTCTCAAGCCGCTTCACGATCCAAAACGGCGTCCTCCTCATGGGCGGCTCGGCGGTCTGCCTGCTCATTTACTCCAAGGGCAATATCACGACACTCGTCGTCATGTACTCGATCAACGTCTTCCTGACGTTCTCGCTGTCGGAGCTCGGCATGTCCAGGTTCTTCATTAAGAACCGCAAGACCGAGCCGCACTGGAAAAAACATCTCCCCGTTCACCTGACGGGCCTTACGGTCTGCCTGACCGTTCTGACGATCACGACCATCGAGAAATTCCCGGTCGGAGGCTGGCTGACCCTGGTCATCACCACGTTCGTCATCGTCCTGTGCTACATGACGCGGGCCCACTACAATAAAGTCAAGGGCGGGGTCCGGGAGCTTGACGACCTCCTGAACATCCCGACCTCGGGCCGGCCGAACACGGCGGCGCCGAACCCAAAAGAGATGACGGCCATCCAGCTCGTCAACGGCTACAACGGCTTCGGCGTCCACACCTTCCTGACGGTCATCAGGAGCTTCCCGGGGCTCTACAAGAACTTCATCTTCGTCTCCGTGGCCGAGGTGGATGTCGGCTCGTTCAAGGGCTCGGACGCGGTCTCCTGCCTGGAGAACTCGGCCTGCGACTCCTTGCGCAAGTATGTCGACCTGGCCCGCCGGATGGGCTTCCCGGCCGATTTCCGCTATGACCTCGGCACCGATATCGTCGCGACGGCCTCGCGTCTCTGCGAAAAGGTGGCCTCGGAATTTCCGCGTTCGACCGTCTTCGCCGGCCAGTCCGTCTTCCGTCAGACGAGTATCATCCGGCGGCTTCTCCACAACGAAACGGCGTTCGCCATCCAGCAGGAGCTTCGCTGGAAGGGGATCACGACCGTGATCCTGCCGATCCGGATCAATATCTGAACGCGGCCGCGCTCCCCCGCGCCCCGCGTCGCATTGACAAAATCCCTCTCTCCGAGTAAAACCTAGGGGATGGACACCGGATTCAAGGAGGCCCTCGCATGACATCCCATCTCCAGCCCGCGCGTGGCGTCGTTCGGGGGGCGCTGATGATCCTGGCAGTGTTCGCGTTCGGCCAGCAGAATCCGGCCTCCCGCGAGGATCAGGCTCCCGTCACGATCCAGCCGATCACCTTCAACCTGCTGCTCGTCAAGGGCGGCTCCGGGGCCAATTCCGGCCTTATCATCCTGAACAAGGAAATGTTCGCCGTCGACGCCAAGATGAGTCCCGAAAGCGTCAAGGCGATGCTCGAAGAGATCAAGAAGACCGTCCGCTTCCCGGTGACCAAGGTCATCCTCACGCACAGCGACGCGGATCACGTAAACGGGCTTCCGGGCTTTCCGCGGGGGGTCGCCATCATCGCCCAAGATCAAGTCAAGGCGGATATGATCAAGGCGGCCGCCGACCTCCCCGCCCTCCAGGATTACCTGCCCACGGTGACCTTCAAGAACGAGCTGAAGCTCAAGTCCGGGCCCACCACCGTCATCCTCCGCTCTTATGGCCCCGCTCACACGACCGGAGACACCGTGGTCTACGTGGACAGGGACAAAACCGCGTTTGTCGGCGACCTCGTCGTCGTGGGCCGCGACCCTCTGATTCACCGGTCCAAGAACGGCTCCTCTTTCGGGTTGGTTAAGACCCTCAGGGCCATCCTGGACCGTCGGCCCCATATCGAGACCTTCATCCCCGGTCACGGCGACATGATCACGCGGGCGGAGGTCGAAACTCTCATCCGGTCCATCGAAATCAAGCAGGCCAGGATCAAGGCCCTGATCGCCGAGGGCAAGTCCCTCGACGACATCAAGAAGATCTTTCAGGTCCAGGACCAGGCCGCCGGCGGCAGGCCCCAGTTCATGAGCCTGGTCGAGGTCATCTATCTCGAATTGACCGAAAAGAAGTAGGCGGGCGCGGCCGACACGGCCCCGGCCGCCGGTCCCGCCCCCGGACAGGATTTTCGCGGGGCCGGAGAACGTTCAACCGAGCTCAAAAGTGAGGCCCGCCCGATGACGTCAAAAAAGACCGCATCCGCCGTAATCCTGGCCGTCCTGAGTGCGGCCGTCATTATCTCCGCCGCGTGCCGCTCCGGCTCCGGACCGGGAGGGGCCACCGTTTCCGAGACGAAAGAGACCATCCGGACCTACCCCTATGCCGATCCCGACCCCGTCCCGATCTTCGCCAGATCGACCATGTGGGGCCAGGGGCTGAGGCTTTACCCCTATTTTTTCTACAACCGTTTCAGCCAGACGGCCGTGGAAAAGGCTTGGACGGTCGTCCGCCTCGAGAATCCCTATGTCCGCGTCGCCGTCCTGCCCGAAGTGGGCGGCAAAGTCTGGGGGGCGGCCGACAAGGCCACGAACCGTGATTTTCTCTACACCAACCACGTCCTCAAGTTCCGGGAAATCGCCCTGCGCGGCCCCTGGACCTCGGGCGGAATCGAGTTCAATTTCGGGATCGTCGGCCACGCCCCATCCACGGCGTCCCCTGTCGATTACATCCTCCGCCGCAACGCCGACGGCAGCGCGAGCTGCATCGTGGGCACCATGGACCTGCCTTCGCGCACACGATGGAGCGTGACCGTTACGCTGCCCAAGGACAAGGCCTATTTCGAGACCAACGGGTTCTGGCACAATCCCACGGCCTACAGCCAATCGTACTACTATTGGTCCTGCGCGGCGATCAAGACCGCCGACGACCTTCGGTACATTTTTCCCGGCCGTTTCCATATCGGGCACGATTACGCTGTCCCCCTAGAACCCTGGCCCGTCGACCGGGAGGGGCTCGATCTCTCCTGGTACAAAAACAACGGCTCGCCGGGTTCCAAGAGCTACTTCACCGTGGGCGAATACGAAGACTTTTACGGGGCCTGGTATAAGAACTCGGATGCGGGGTTCGGCCATTGGGCCCTGTACGACGATATGCCCGGCCGCAAGGTCTGGATCTGGGACTTGTCCCGGCAGGGGGAGATCTGGGTGGACCTTCTCACGGACAAGGACGGCCAGTACACGGAGCCCCAAGCCGGGAGGCTCCTCAACCAGTCCGATCACGGCCGGCTCTTCCCCTCGGTCACCGACCGCTGGAAGGAGATCTGGTTCCCGTATCAGGGAATCGGGCCTATGAAGAAAGCCTCTCCGATCGGTGTGTTAAGCACCGCGGATACGGAGGCGGGGCTGGCCCTCGCGTTCTTCCCCATTCAGGCCGTCGATGAGGACCTCACGGTGTTATCCGGAGGAAAAGAAGTCTTCCGCGAGCGCCTTCGGCTCAAGCCCGAGGAAATTTTCAAGAAAGACATCCCGTTCGGCGGCCGGCCCGGCGCCTATGAGGTCCGGGTGGGCAGCCGGCTCGTCTACGCGAATAGCCCCGAATCGAGACAGCTCAACCGGCCGCTCAGCTTCAGGGCGGCCGACGAGGGCACGGCTGAGGGCCTTTATCTCGCCGGGCTGCGTACCGAGCAGGAACGGATGTACCATCAGGCCCTCGAAAAATACCTGGCCTGCCTGGCCCGGGCCCCCCGGCATCCGGGGGCGCTTGCCAGGACCGCAGAGCTTTATGCCCGGCGCGGGGAATATTCCCGGGGATTGGACTACGCGGCCAAGGCCCTGGACGTCTCCATGTATGACCCCGAGGCGAATTACGTCTATGGCTTCATCGCCCGCCGGTTGGGCAGTTTGGCCGACGCCAAGGAGACCCTGAGCTGGGCCACCCGCGGCACCGAGTACCGGTCCCCCGCCTACGTTCAACTCGCGGAAATCGGGGCCGTCGAGGGCAACTACCTTCTGGCTCGCGATTACGCGGAGAAGGCGCTGGACGCCAACAGCTATAATTCGAGCGCCTGCGAAATCGTGGCCCTGGCTTCGAGAAAACTGGGCCAGCCGGACGCGGCGCGCCGGGCGCTGGACCGGCTCGAAGAATTCGACCCGCTCGATCATCTTATCCGCTTCGAGCGATACTTACTCGAACCCACGGACGCCCGGCTCACGGAATTCAAATCGCTGATCAGAAATGAACTCCCGCACGAAAGCTATCTCGAGATGGCCCAGGTCTACATCCGGACGGGATGCCCCGCGGATGCCATCACGCTGCTGAAGAACGCCCCGGCCCAGCCCGAAGTATCTGCCTGGCTGGCCTATCTTTTGAAGGACGCGGCCCCGGCCGAGAGCGCGGCGTTCCTGGACAAATCCATCGGCCTCTCCCCTCTTCTCGTCTTCCCGTTCCGGGAGGAATCCATCCCCGTTTTCGAATGGGCGGCGGCGTCGAGGCCCACCGCGTGGAAACCGAAGTATTACCTCGGCCTGATCCTGTGGGCGAAAGGCCGGATTGAGGAAACGAAGGATCTTTTCGCCCGCTTGGACGCGGCCGATTTCGCGCCCTTCTTCCTCGCCCGGGGCTACCTCGCGCAGGAGAGCGCCCCCGATAAGGCCCTGTCCGACTTCAGACGGGCCGTCGAAATCGACGGAAAAAACTGGCGGGTCTGGCACCACCTTTCCGGATTTCTCCAAACCCTCGGCCGGAAGAGCGACGCGTTGGACGTGGCCGCGAAAGCGGCCGGATTATTCCCGGACGAGGTGCCGATCCAGGTCGACCAGGTCAAGGCGCTTCTCGCACTCGCCCGCAACGACGAAGCCGCCACTGTCGTGGACGGGCTCCAGGCCCTTCCTTACGAAGGCGCGAGCGACATCTATGTGCTGTATGTCAGGGCTCATATCGCCGTCGCGCTCGACCGGATGGGCAGGCGCGACTGGACCGCGGCTGTCGAGCACCTGGAAAAATCGAAGCTCTACCCGGAAAAGCTGGGGACGGGAGCGCCGCTCGCCCCCGACGTGAGGCTCCAGGATTATTTCCTGGCCGTTTGCCAGGAGAAGATGGGGAACGGCCCCACGGCCCGGGACATCAGGAAAGCGATCCGCGCCTATACCCTTGAGCACTGGGACGAGCCGGGCCCGAACGCCTATATCGGCGCCCTCGTTCTCGACGGCTCCGGCGAGCCGGCCAAAGCCCGCGAGCTCTTCAAAAAGGCCCAAGTGCCTGAGCCGGAGATCCTTGAGGCGATCCGCAAATACAGCCGCTAACTGAAGCTCCACGGACTCCCGTCCGTGGAATCCCGCGAAGGGGACTATCGAAGGGCAATCACTCCCCAAAACCAAAAATTGTTTCGGATATTCACCAGAGGTGCGGCTTCGAGCTGCTCAGCCGCACCTCTGCCGGTCGCTTCTCAGAATCCGCTCCCTGCCGGCCAGGGCTTGTACGGCGCGAGAAGCAGCGTCTGGGGCTTGACGACCCGATAAAACGCGAAGATGTCCCCCGCCTTGGGAACGAGGCCGAACTTCCGGTATCTGATGAACCCGAAGTCCGATTCGGGCTCGAGGAGGCAGGGAATCAGGTTGGCCGCTTCCTGCCCGCAGCCCACATAGAAATCGCCCCGCCTGACGATCGTCGGGACGGCTTTCTTTTCGACCACGATCTTCGAGGGGGCCAGGTAGTCGTCCGCCGCCGGGACGATGTCCAGCACATCGTACGCTTCGACCTCGACGGCCTTGTCCTGGATGAACATTCCCACGGCGATGCCGTGGCGGAGCATGGTTTCGACGACGTCGGCATGCTTCGCGGGGATGATATACCCCAGCGGCCTCACGACACTCAAAGTCGGTGTCACTTCCGGGAACCAGTTCTTGATGACTTCGGTTACGACCTTAGGCCCCGCCATCCGCCTCCTAAGCACGATATCCTGGCCCGTCAACGTTTCGCCCGCCTTCTTATCAACCTTGAGGACCCCCAGGACGGATGGCCCCGACGCCGGCTCCTCATACTTCTGCAGCGTTAATGTCGGCTTCTTGGGGTCCCGGGCGAAGTCCATCCGGAGGTGCACGAGATCGTCGCCGGCGTACGCAGCCCCCTTGTCCACGAGTTTTCCCCGGAGGTCGCGGACGATCTTGAGGATTTCGACGCCGTGCTCGGCCGCGGACTCCATGAAGAATCGCAGGCCGTAATACTGGTCACGCGTCCTCGCCTCGAGCGTTTCCAGGTCGTGGCGCGAAGCCCCTTCCTGAATGAAGGACAGAGTTTCGTAGATCCCGAGGCTGTTCCGGCCGTCGTTAAGGTCGGTCGTGCTGTAGCGAGTGAACTCTTCCTTCGGGGCCGCGGCCGCCGCGCCCGGCGTTTCGACCCCCGCCGCGCCTGTCGAGCCCATTTCCTCCGTCACGAGGTATTCGTGAAAGGTGATATTTTTCTTCTTCAGCGCCGCCTCGACCTCAGCCAGGACCGTCCGCCGCGAGTAATCCTGGAGGAGCCGGCTGATGTTGGCGTTCGAGACGCAGCCCACGTTCACCTTGTAATAGTCGTCGCCTTTCTCGTGGACGTCGATCGTGACCTCGGGCATCCAGGCCCGAAAGACCCGGTGGATAGCCTCGACTCCTGCGGCCTCGAGTTTGACGTGATCACGGTTCATGTCGAGGCCGGTCTCGTTCCGGCGGACGTCGAACCAGTTCCCGTAAGGGTTTGTCTGGGGCATGATGAGAACGTTCAGCTTCTTGAGGAGCGGCTTCATCTCCCCGAGCCCGATGTCGCGGATGAGCCGGAGAGCGGCTTCCTTGGCCGACTGCTCGTTGCCGTGCTGGGCCGCGGTGAGGAGGAGCGTCGGCTTCTTCCGGTCGAGGTCCTGCGGCCGCGCCGCCCCCTCTTCCGTCAGCACGGCCAGGAAAATCTCCTGGCCGGCGAAGCCCTCGACGTCCCTCGTCCGCCCGACGACCTGAACCGTGAGCTCCCGCGCCAGGGCGTCGGCTTCGCTCAGGAATCTCCCGATGGCTTCGTTCTGGGAGTACTGCTTGTAGCCGGCCTCCTCGGCGGGGGTCTTGAGCGCCGCCGGGGCCGCGGCGAGCCCAAGGCCCAGCGCCGCAATGCCGGCGACGACGACGAATTTATGGATGCCCTTGCCCTTGGCTGTCATCTCCCGCCTCCTCACTTTCTTTTATCCGCCGGTTCCGCGGCCGGCGGCGGGCACTTGTCGAATTTAATGAGCACGTCCTTGGCCTGTCCGCCCCGCAGAATCCGGAACTTGATCTCGTCGCCGCATTTAAACCGGGCCATGTAGGTCCGCGCCTCGTTGATATCGGCGTAGGCCCGGCCGTCGACCGAGAGGATGATGTCCCCCTTCTCGAAATCTGCGCGGCTCGCGGCGCCGTCGATGGGCTTGCTCTCGACTACGAGGTTTTCCAGGTTCTCGACTTTCTTGAGGGCCAGTCCGATGGACGGGAAAGCCGGCTTCGCCTCCTCGGCGATCCCGAAGACGTAGTCCCCATAGGTCCGCGACACCTTGAGGCTTTTCTGCCCGGCGGGAACCGTGACGACGATGACCGTCTTCGCCGGCAGTCCGCTCTTTTCAAAGGCCCTCATGTTGAGGCCGAGGTTGTACAGGAGATGCCCCGACCCCGCACAGACCACCAGCCGGCGGCCTTCGCTCTCGGCGCCCTTGACGGCGTTGGCGGACATGACCTCGTCCCACGCCGATTGGCCCCGGTAGAGGCCCTCGAACATCATGTCAAGCCCGGCACCCTTCATCTGATGAGGGATTTCGGAAGATTCGAAGATTTTGCGGATCAGGGCCCGGTGATCCTGGTTGGTCAGGTCGGGGGCCTTGGGGATGAATTTCTTCTCTTCGTCGGTCAGGGCGTCCCAGCCCTGCATCCGGATCTTGGTGATGATCTCGCGGGGGACGTTCAGGGCATAAACGGGAAGACGGTGCTCCTTGGCGAAGTCGAAAATCTTCTCGTAGAAGCCGTAATTAAAATTCCAGTTGACGTACCACTGGACCTCACGGATGAATTCGTCCTTCGTCAGGACACCGCTCGTCCACTTGTTCAGGGTCTCCTGAACCGTGACCGGGAGCATCTCCATGCCGACCGCCAGGTTGCGGTCCTGGGCATAAAGGGCCCGGAGGACCTGGAACTGGATCTCGTGCATGGGAAGAGAATTGTGGCTTTCCCCGACGTAGACGAAGCGGCTGAATTTCATGTCCCGGATCATCTGGTCGAATCCAACCGCGCTCCCCGTCCCGCCGGACATGATGATGCCTAGGCCGACCTCCATGGTCCTATCCTTGAGCCCGGGATTGCCGATCCTCATGGTCAGGGTCGGATCGGGCTTGTCGCCCGCGGCCGGCGCCTGGGCCTGAGTCTGGGCTTGGGCCTGGGGCTGGGCCTTTGGCTGGACTTGAGCGTAAACCGCAGAAAGAGCCAAACCAAGAATCGCGCCATAAACGGCGCCGCGTCTGATCAGGTTCATGAACTCCTCCCTTCGGAAGATTCCCACGTATCATATCTCCGGCACAAAGGAGAGTCAACGCGCTACGCCCGTCCTTTGCTCATCCTGGCCCGGCAGCTTCGGAGTCCTTGATAGCCGGCCTCCGGAAACGCTAAAATGGGCCTGGCAACGGTAAGACTTGATGCAACGCGACGCGGCAACCGAGACAAAAAAAACGATACGGACCTTCGCCGCGGCCTCCTTCCTCAACGACTTCGGTTCGGACATCATCGCACCTGTTTGGCCCATGTTCGTGACGCAGGTCCTCAAGGCCAACATGTCGGCCCTGGGGTTTCTCGACGGGCTTGGCGAAGCCCTGGTATCCCTGTCCCAGGCGGCCTCAGGATATGTCTCAGACAAGATCCGGAAAAGGAAAATATTCGTCTGGACGGGCTACTTGTGCGGGGCCGCTTCCCGGCTCGGCTACGCCGCGGCCACGCTCTGGCAGCATCTCATCCCCTTCAAGGTCCTGGACCGGGTCGGCAAGATGCGCGGCGCGCCCCGGGACGCCATGGTCGCCGATCTCTCCACGGACCAGAACCGGGGCCGCCATTTCGGCCTGCTGCGGGCGATGGATAACCTCGGCGCGGTCTTCGGCATCACGACCTCGATCTTCCTCCTCAACATCGTGGGGTTGCGCCATATCTTCGCCCTGGCGGCCATCCCCTCGGTCATCGGGGCCGTCCTCGTCCTGGCCCGGATCAAGGAAGCCCGGGCGCCGGACCGGAGAATCTACAAGGGGATGTCCCTGCGGCATATCGACCGGAACCTGGCGCTTTATTTCGGCGCCAACGCGACCTTCGCCGTGGGAGCATTCACCTATTCTTTCCTGCTCATCTACGCCAAGACGGCCGGGTTCAAGGTCGGTTTCGTCCCCGTCCTTTATCTGGTCTTTACCGTGGCGGCGGCCCTATTCTCCCTGCCCTTCGGCCGGCTCTCGGACCGTATCGGACGCAAACCCGTCCTCTTCATGTCGTTCGGGACCTGGGCGGCCGTCTGCCTGGGGGTTATCGCGATCCGAGGTATGGTCCTCGTCCCCGCCGTGTTCATTCTCTACGGCGTCCACAAAGCGGCTCTCGAGCCGGTCCAGCGGACGCTCGTCGCCGAGCTCTGCGTTCCCGAATTCCGGGCCAGCGTCATCGGCGGATTTCAGATGGTGATCGGGCTGTGCGCGTTCCCGGCTTCGCTCGCCGCCGGCTGGCTTTGGGACAACGTGGGCAGGTCGGCCCCATTCTATCTGGCCATCGGGCTGACCGCGGCGGCTGCCGTCCTCCTTCTGTTCGTTAAGGAGAAAAGAGGCTCCCCCTGACCTCAGGAAAGTTCCCAGCCGGGCCGGCGGGGGCGGGACAGCAACTGGTTCGCTTCCCGGTCGTTGGTGATTTTCATGCTCTGCGGGTCCCAATAGAGCTTGGCCTGCGTCTTCTTCGCGATATTCCCCAACAACACGAATTCCGTCAGAGGTCCGGACTCAGAAAAATCGGAGAGGGCCTTCCGTCCTTCCTTTATCGCCCCGAGCCAATCCTGCTCATGGCTTTGCGGAACACGCAAAGACCCCTGATCGGGTTTCTTGACGTCCTTCATCCTTGAGTATGGGAGAAGCTGGGGGCTGTCGCCGTAAACACCGGCCATGATCGTCCCCTTCTCGCCGCGCAGCAGGAGCCCGCCCTCGGCGGGCAGCTTTCGGCCGTCCTCGAGCTCATCCGGCCGGGGGGGCTCGAGTCCTTCGTACCAGACGAGCTTGACCGGCGGCATCCCCTCCCGGGCCCCAAAGTCATAGGTGACGATGGCAGAGATGGGGTGCGTGTCTTCATTCAGGTCCGTCACGCTCGCGCTGACGCTCTTCGGATGGACGAGCTTCAAGGCCCAGCACACGGGGCCCAGAGTGTGAACACCCCTGTCGCCCATCATGCCGCAACCGAAGTCCCACCAGGCGCGCCAGCTCGCAGGGTGGTAGCAGGGGTGGTAATCGCGCCGTGCCTCGGGGCCGAGCCACAGGTCCCAATCCAGCGTCGGCGGTACGGGAAGCGCGGCCTTGGGTTTGCGACTGAGAATCGGGCTCCACGTCTCGTGTCCCCAAGGGTAATAGGTCAGGCTGCACCAGGCCTGGACCTCCCTGACCGTCCCGATTTCGCCCTCGCGCATCCAGGCTTCGATCAGCCGGGCGCCGGCGCCGGACCGCCCCTGGTTGCCCATTTGGGTGACCACCTTGGTCTCGCGGGCGACCCGGGCGACCTCGCGGGCCTCCTGGATCGTGTGGGTCAATGGTTTCTGGCAATAGACATGTTTCCCCGCCTTCATGGCGGCGACGGTGATCACGGCATGGGTGTGGTCGGGAGTGGCAATCACGACGGCGTCGATATCCCTCTGCTTATCGAGCATCACCCGGAAATCCTTGTACACCTTGGCCGCCGGGTACTTCTTGAAGGTCGGAGCCGCGTAGGCATCGTCCACGTCGCAAAGGGCGGTGATGTCTTCCGTCTCCATGTTGGCCAGGTTCGACGCCCCCATGCCGCCCACACCGATCCCCGCGATGCGGAGCCTGTCGCTGGGCGCCGGCCGGCCCGCCCCGCCGAGGACATGCCGGGGCACGATGGTGAATCCCGCGGCCGCGGCGGCCGTTTTCAGGAAATCGCGGC
>JBEKVN010000033.1:0-35425 GCA_049513915.1 Candidatus Aminicenantales bacterium
CCCACTCGTCCGTCCTGCGGTTGGTGTGCGGCGACAGGAAGCTATTCAGGAGATAGCCGTGCGCGGCGTGAAGTTGAACACCATCGAACCCGGCTTCCCCGGCCCGCCGGGCCGCCTGGACAAAATCCTCGATGAGGGCCTTGATTTCGGCGGGGGCGAGCTCGCGCGGCATGACTTTGGAAACGGGGTCGTAGACGGAGGAGGGGGAGACGGGCGTGCAACCGCACAATTTTTCCTTGGTCTGGCGGCCCGCGTGGGCGATCTGAAGGACGATCCGCGACGGGGAGCGATGTACGGCGGCGGCGATCCGGCTGAGTCCGGCGACGAAACGGTCATCATAAGCGGCGAGCTGGCGGGGGCTGGCTTTCCCGGACGGCTGCACGAAGGCGTGGCCGGAGATGATGAGCCCGATTTCGCCTTCGGCCAGCCGGGTATAGAGCTCGACCTGACGGTCCGTCACTTCTCCTTCGTCGGTGGCCAGGAAGTCCTGGGTCGCCGAGCGGGCGAAGCGGTTGGGAACCCTCATGCGGCCCACGTTGACGGGCGTGAAGAGGATGGAAGCGCTTTTATCGGCCGGAATATCCATGGGTCCTCGCCTTCTTACGGAGTCGAAGTCCATTTTAGCCGAAACGGGGGATCTTGGAAACGGCTGAGGAGATTCGGCTTGCGCGGGGCCCGCCATTTGGTCTATTGTTACCCTTGAATCGCCCGAGGAGGCCTTTCGAGATGCCCGTCATCGAGATCGAGCGGAACGTCCTGGATGTCCTGGACCGCCTGGGGATCGCCTATGTCCGCTACGAACATCCGCCCGTCTTCACGGTCGAGGACGCCGATAAGTACTGGACGGACCTCCGGGGCACGCACTGCAAGAACCTCTTCCTGCGCAACAAAAAGGGGAACCGCCATTACCTTGTCATCGCGCCGACGTCGAGAACCATCGATCTCAGGCGCCTGAACGGCCTCCTCAACGAGGACCGGCTCAGCTTCGGCTCGCCGGAGCGGCTCAAAAAGTGTCTCGGCCTCGAACCGGGCTCCGTTTCTCCCTTCGGCCTCATCAATGACCGGGAGAAGGAGGTCCGGGTCATCGTCGACGAAGAGCTCAGGAGCAGCCCTTTCCTGGGCTTCCATCCCAACGTCAACACGGCGACCCTGGACATCGCGTCCGCGGATTTCGAAAAGTTCCTGGCCTGGTGCGGGAACGACGTCCGCTATTTAAAAATCTGAGAGCGTGGAGGACACCTGGTGATGAAGCCCCGGCCGAGACCGATCCGGCCCGCGAAGGCTTTCCTGGCCGTCGTCGGCATCGTCGCCGGCGGGCTCGCATTGATCTCCGATCCGCAGCAGAGTGTCCCGGAACCCCGGATTCCGTTCTCTCCGGAAGGATACGTCATCCAGCGGAGCGCCGGCCCGATCCAGGTCGACGGCCGGCTCAACGAGGAGTCCTGGATGAAGGCCGGTTGGACCGAGGTCTTCGGCGATATCGAGGGATCCGTCAAGCCTCGGCCCCGTTACCGGACCCGGGTCCAGATGCTCTGGGACGACCGCTACCTCTATATCGGCGCCTACCTCGAGGAGCCCAACGTCTGGGCCACGCTGACGGAACGGGACTCGATCATTTTCGAGGACAACGACTTTGAAGTGTTCATCGACCCGGACGGCGACACCCACGAGTACTACGAGCTCGAGATCAACGCCCTGAACACCGTCTGGGACCTGTTGCTCGTCAAGCCGTACCGTGACGGCGGCCCGGCCGTCCACGCCTGGGACATCAAGGGCCTCAAGACCGCCGTGGCCGTCAACGGCACGATCAACGATCCGTCGGACAAGGACAAGGCCTGGACCGTGGAGATGGCCATCCCGTTCGACGTCCTCAAGGAGTGCATCCCGGGAAAGCCCGAGCGTCCGGCCGTCGGCGACCAGTGGAGGATGAATTTTTCGAGGGTCGAGTATGTCTTGAACGTCGTGGGTGATCAGTACGCCAAGGCAAAGGATAAGGCGACGGGCCAGCCGCTCCCCGAGGACAACTGGACCTGGGTCCCCCAGGGTGTCATCAACATCCATTACCCGGAGATGTGGGGATATGTCCAGTTCTCCGGGAAAAAAGCCGGTTCCGGCGGGGACGGGTTCGTCGACCGCCCCGAAGAAAAGGTGAAATGGGCCCTGCGGAGGATTTATTACCGCGAAAGGGCCTTTTACGAGGGGAAGGGAGCTTTCGTGTCCGACCTCGGCGCCTTGGGGCTGAAAAGCGCCAAGGAGCTGAAGGTCAAAGACTGGATCTATCCGCCGGTCATCCAGACCACAAGAAGCCTGTTCGAGGCCGTCTACAGCAACAAGGCGGGCGCGACGTGGCACATCCGGCAGGACGGCAAAGTCTGGAAGGACGACGCGGGAGCCCCGGCCAATAAATAGGCCGGCGGACATATCGAGCAAGGAGGGACCGCGATGGACAGGTTCTTCAGGATGATGGTGTCGGCGGGGCTGGTTCTGGCCTGCCTTTCGGCGGCCCTCGGGCAGCCCGTGCCGGCCGCGCGGCCGGAAGACGTGGGCATGTCCTCGAAGCACCTGGCATATCTCGACCAGATCGTCCAGGAGGCCATCGGGCGCAAGGACTTTCCCGGCGCCGTGCTCATTGTGACCCGGGAGGGGAAAGCCGTATACCGGAAAGCATTCGGCGACAGCCAGTGGCTTCCCGAGCCCAAACCTATGACCATCGACATGATCTTCGACCTGGCCTCGGTGACAAAGCCCGTGGCCACGGCGACCTCGGTCATGATCCTCGTCGAGCGCGGCAGGATCCGGCTATGGGACAAGGTCAAGGACTATGTTCCTGACTTCGCCGCGTACATTGAAGAGAAGGGGATCCCCGGGGAGGACGCGAGGCTGTGGCATCTCCTCACCCACACCTCGGGGCTTCCACCATACACGGACCCCAAGGAGGTCGAGAAGCAGTACGGCAACCCGTGCTCGACGGAGGATCTGGTCAAGGTCATCGCCCGGATCCCCAAGCAGTTTCCACCAGGCAAGCAGTTCACCTACAGTTGCCTGAACTACATCACCCTGGCCTCGATCGTGAAAAAACTGACGGGACAGTCGATCGCGGCATTCGCTGCGGAGAACATTTTCCAGCCGCTGGGCATGGCCCGGACCTTCTACAATCCGCCGGCGCAGTTTCTCCCCCTGTGCGTCCCGACCCAGGTTATCGACGGCCGTCCACTGCGGGGGATCGTCCATGACCCCCTGGCCAGGCTCCAGGGCGGGGTTTCGGGCAACGCGGGGCTGTTTTCCACGGCCGACGACCTCGCGGTGTTTGCCCAGATGATGCTCCGGGGAGGCGAATGGAACGGCGTCCGCGTCCTCAGCCCGCTGGCCGTCGAAAGGATGGTCGAGATATTCCCCAAGACCGCGGAATCCGGGCGCGGTCTCGGCTGGGACCTGACGTCCGACTACGGCACGGTCCGCGGAGACCTCTTCGGGTACGGCTCTTACGGGCACTCGGGGTATACGGGGACCTCCATCTGGATCGACCCGGAGACGAAGACGGCCGTCATCTTCCTGACGAACCGGGTCCATCCCGACGACAAGGGCGAGATTATCGCCATGCGGAGCAAGGTCGCCAACGTGGTCGCCGCCTCGATCATCCGGAAATAGATGCCGGCGCCCGGACGGGCCCCGGGGGCCTACGGGGACAAAAAACTCCAATTGACTTCGGCCCCGGCCTATGCTAGATTCGGCCCAAGGCTCAGGGAAAATGCAGGTCCAGATCGAGCGGGATATCTACATCCGGGCTACTCGCTCCTGGGAGCTGCTCACGATGTCCATCAAGACGTTCAGGGAATATCTTGAAGATCGCGTCCCGGCCAACGACCCTGAGTATTACCGGGCCAGGAATTTCCTCAAGGAAGGGAAGGCCTTCTTTGACCAGACCCTCCAGGACGCCAAAAAGCTTTTGGGCCCCATCCCCGTCTACGCGCCCAAGGATTTCGGACAGCTGCGGTCCAGGCTTCTCGTCGAAAACAAGATCGTCGTCCAGGGACAGACTCTCGAGGACCTGAAGGCCGAACTCCAGAACGATGAATTCATCAAGACCGTTATGACCGCCGCGGAGGTCGACGGCTATCTCCGGTCCCGTTTCGAGGCCCAGAAGACGGGAAAGCGGAAGCTTCAGAACATCAAAATCCGGATGACCCTGGACAAGCTGGCCGAGCTCATCGCCGACGGCCAGGAGCTCCAGAAATCCGCCCAGCGGAAGCAGCAGGGCCTGCCGTTGTGACGCTCCCCTATTTCCGAACGACGGCCTCATCCCTCCAGTAGCGCAATTTCCCTGCCCCCCCCTTGTCGGGGCTGCCGTCGAAAGCCAATCCGTACAGGGATGGCTCGGCCTCGATGAGCGGGATTCCCTTGAACAGGGCCTTCGTCAGGTTGACGATCGTGTAACGCAGCCGATTCCCATCGTCCGCCGCGAAAACAAAATCCCCGTTCGTTTCGATGTCCCCAACCTGGATCCGGCCCGCGTCATAGGTATAGCGCGGCCTCCGCCAGTCCCGGCTGATATCGACCCGAAGGTCGGTCTTGACGCCGACCCAGATGTCCCCGTTATCGCCGCGGATGCGGACTCCGGCGGCCTTGCCCTCCGGTCCCGAGGGAGCGGGGGAGACGCGGTCCAGCCACGCCCGGGGATCCTCGGCCGCCGGGTGGGGGACAAGCACGGTCACGAGGACGGCCGTCCCGCCGATCTCGAAGTGCTGGGCCAAGGTCTGGTGGACCAGCCATTCATCCTGATAATGCCTCTTTTCAGGTTCGGTGCCCTCGATCCGGCCGTGGGGTGACGGGAAGACGATGAGCAGCCTTTTGTCGACAGGCAGGGCTGCGTTTTGGATTTTTTCGTAACCGGTATCGTACCAATGGTCGCCCCGGGCGTAGATCGTCTGGGTATGCCAGGCCCCGGCCAGGGTGAAGTACTCCTCGCGCAGGGATTTGAAAATATCGAAAACGACGAAGCACTCCGGTTTCTTGACGTAGACGACGACCCGGTCCGACTGGTATCCCCAAGCCTCGTCGGTCGTCCGGGTACGGCTGTAATCGAAGTCGGGGAAACTCAGGAAATCGATTTTCTGGGTCCGGGTCCGGCGGTAGGAGCCGGCGTCGCGCAGGAATTCGAGCAGGCCCTGGCCCGGGACGGCATCGCGCATACTGTACCGGAATTCGCCCGTCTTCTGGCCTATCCAGATCTTCTCGGGCCGGACGCAGAGCCGGTTATGGAAATAATCCTGCCGGTAGGCGCCGAAGGGCCCCGACGGCATGTAGTCCCGGTAGCCGGCGTCGTGGAGGAGGACCGAGCCCCCGGACATCAGGAGGACGAGGCTGTTTTCGTCGGCATGGCCGTGGGTCATCTTCTCTTCCTCGACCGGGATAGAGTCGCGAAGGTAGTCGCGGTAATTCAAACCGCCGTCGCCCTCGTCGCGGTAATTGAGCAGAAGGTAGGTCGACCGGGGCGTCCAGCCGTCCCGGAACACGATCTTCTTCCCGACGATGTCCTCCAGCACCTCTCCGGACAGCACCGAGGGCTGCGCCGGCCGGACATCGTCCGTGCCGAACCGGTAGCAGTCGAGCAGCATGGCCCCAAGGCCGACGTTGGCCGGATTCGAGAAATCGACGAACCGGCCGGCGATCGTCGCAGCGGCCCACTTCAGGACGGGGTCCTTGAGCCTGGCCGCGGCCGCCTCGAAGAAGACCAGAAAATGCGTCCAGTTCGAAGTCCAATGGGCGTCCCCGAAATCGGGGACGACGGCGGCCGGGCACATGAGGTCCGCATAATAGGCGGCGTAATATGTCATCTCGGGCGTTTTGAACAGCTCGTCCATCCGGCCCAGGGCGTCGGCGTAGCCCAGGATGGAATAGAGCCAGATCCCGTTATAGATCGTGGCGTCCTCGATCTGCCAGTGCCCCCAGTTGTCGCCTCCGAGGGCCCGGCGCTGCATCTCCCACAGAGGCGCGTCCGGGTGGCCGGGGAGGGCCCGGACGGCCCAGGCCAGGGACTCGGCCCTGAGCGCCGACCTGTTCATGGGCCCCCATTCCTGCGTCCGGAGGAGGTAGCGCATGCTCTCGGCGATCAGCCCTTCCGCCTTTTTTTTCTCTTCCGGGGTGAAGCGGCCGAGCCGGGCGAGCGTATCGTAGGCCCGGATGTAGCGCATGACCGTGAAGAAATCCGGCAGGGCGGGTACGCCATCGGCGTAATCCGGCCTGAGCTTGACGGAGGATTCGGGATAGGCGGACCGGTAATCGCCGTAGGTCAACAGAGCGGCCTTGGCCCGCTCGGCATACGCGGGCTTTCCTTCCTTTTCGTAGAGGAAGGAATAAATGACGGCCATCTCCAGGAACCCGCCCGGGGGCCTGTACCCGAAGACGTTGAGCGGATCGAACGACTTTTTCCACTGGGCGACGAGGTCGGCGGAATGGGCGAAGGCCCAATCGGCGGCGGCCCGCGCGAAGTCCAGGTACCTGGCGCGGGGAACCGCGGCAGCCCCGCCCGGCGGGGCCGCGGCAGCAGCCCTGCCGTCCGGGACCGTCGAGGCAATCCCGGACGATAGGGCGGCCAGTACCAGAATAAAAGCGAATAAGAGAATCGTGGAAACGAGGACAAGCCGTTGCTTCATAGGTTTTCTCCTCCCCGGTCTCGCTTTTTTCTATCACATTTCGAGGGCGATAGCCAAGCTTGGGGCGGGCGGCAGCGACTCCGGGAGGGTCTGGCCGCGGCGGGGACCGGACGTCCTTCCGCGGTCGTGTAAAATAGAAGAAGAGGCCTGACGGTGAAAGACCCCGGAATGGAAAAGTCAAAAAGAGTATCGTTGACCTGGCCCCCGGCGCCGGCCTTCGGGGACGGGCCTGCCGGAGACGACCCGGTTCGCCATGAGGAAGCGGGACTGAATGCGCGGGATTCCGAGCTTCTGGACGCCTATTCGCGGGCGGTCATTAACGTGGTCGAGACGGTCGGGCCGGCCAGAAGAGCGGGGCTTCTCGCCGGGGACGTCATCGTTACCCTGAACGGCGCCGCCGTCGGGACGATCGATGACATCTACAGGATCCTGGTCGAATGGCCCGCGGGGGAACCCATAACGGTCCAGGCCCTCCGTGGGAAAGACCTCAAAGAATTCGGCGTCGCGCCCGCCGAGGCGGAATAGGGCCCCAGCCTCTCAGAGAAGGACCTGCTTGACGATATCCACCAAGCCGAGGGCGTAGTCGATCTCGGTCAGGGGGATGTTCTTGCTCTTGGCGATCTTGGTGAAGCGGCCGTCCTTGTTGCTGTCCTTGGTCACAACGAGGTAATCCGCCAGCGGGGCCACGGCGTCGATCATGCGCTCGTTGTCGCTTCCCGGCGCGCCCCTCTTTGATTCGCCCCCGATATGCACGGCCATGACGAGGATCTTCTTCTGCTTGCAGTACTCGATGATTTTTTTGAGCCGGGCCTCTTCGCTATCGAGTGTGAGACCCGATGCCCCCATACCCTTGAGGCTCGCCCCGATGGCGAAGATGACCGCTTTGTAAGGCGTCCCCGTCGGGAACTTGGCGAGATCCGTGTTGACCTCGACATGGAACCCGGTCGCGGCCGATTGCTTTCCGGCCAGGCCTACGCCGGAAGCCAACAGATCGACGGTCGGGACGTCGCAATAATCGTACTTGATCCCCGCTTCCTCCATGATGATGTTGAGGGTCTCGACGTCGGTGCTTTGGCCGGCCGACGTCGTCAGCACCGGGAGTCCGGCCTTTGGAACCGTCTGGCCGGATAGGGCGGGCCCGGCGGCCGCGACGGCGCAAGCCGCGAAGATCAGGATTCTTGAGTGTTTTTTCATGGGATGGCTCCTCATCTTTGCCGTGTCATTTTTTTGAGGCATCCGGCAGCGTCATTTCTTGTCCGGTTCCATGAGGATGTCAAAGACCCGGACCGCTTTCTTCCACCAGTCCGGCGTCGCCGGCTTGCCACGCTGGTAGATCCTTTTTTGCGTGTCGTAGAGGTAGAGGCGGTTGTACTTGACGAGGAGGTCGTCGCCGAGCTTCCACCAGGCGTCGAGGACCGTCTTGGCGTTGTTCAAGCCGAAGGCCGTCAAGAATCGGACCGCCTCGGCCGGCTTCTTACTGTAGAGCTCCAAGGCCTGCCTGTCGATCTCGGGGATGCGGGCGATCGTTTCGCCCTCGTATACAGCCTGGGAGGCCTGGACGTCCTGGATGGCCTCGGAATAGGCGACCTGGACATGGAAATCCACGTAGTCGAAGGCCCAACGGGCCGAATCGCGGCTGAAGACCCAGTGGTCTCCGACGGAGAAGGATTTCGGCAGCTCCGTGGCGCCGGCGTAGAACGGCATATAGCAGTCCGTGTCCTGGGAGCCGAAGGAGATCCAGACGATGCCGCCGATTGGGGCGGGAAGCGAAGCCCGGCATTGCGTGACGGTCGTGTATTCCGCCCGCCCATCGTCGATGACCCGCGTCTGCCGGTAGTAGTTGGGGTTCTTGAACGGTCCCCCCCGAATGCCCAGGACGGGGTCGAATGGCGTCCCGTAGCTCCGGTCGCGGGTCATGCTGATGACATCCTGAAGCGAAAGCTTGCGGTCGGGTTTTACGGAGAAGGGGAGGTCCATGTTGGGCGTCTCGGGCTTGAGCTTCAGGGAGGGCCCCACGAGGTCGAAGAACCGCCACAGCCTCTGGATCCGGCCGTTGGTGCTTGCGGCGCTGCCCTCCTGGGGCGAATAAGCCCTTTTCCAGTTGAAGGGCTTGCCGCCTTTGGGATCATAGTAGCCCATGTCTACAGCCAGGGAAACGACGTTCGGCGAGGCCATGAAAAGGTCTTTCTTGGCCAGGTCGATCTCGCCGATCCGCGATTCGTTGGGGCAGACGCTGACTTCGCCGTCGGGGACGCGCTCCGCGCACCAGACGGCGCCGGGCTTGCCGCTCTTGGGGGTCCACAACGGTCCGACGGGCATGATCTCGAAGATCCAGGCCTCGTTCGGGTCGGAGACGGCCAGCATCTCGCCCTCGTCATGGAATCCGTAACCGTACATTTCGGCCAGGCTTCCCATGACCTGGATGGCCTCGCGGGCCGTCTTGGCCCGCTCCATGGCGAGCAGGGTGAGCATGGTCAAATCGAATCCGGCCGAGGGAGTCGGGTTCGACATCTTGCGCTGGTTGCCGATCGAGGATTCGCCGATGGCCACCTGGTGCTCGTTCATGTAGCCGAACATTCCGTGATGATAGGCGTACGTCCGGGGGACCTCGGGGATATCGAAGCCGGCGTGGTCCTTCTTATAAAGGTCCCATTTGAGCCCCTCGGCGGGGGGCCAGGTTCGATACTGTGAGACATGATAGATCTTGCGCGTCGAACCGGGCTTGTGGTCGTCGGCCGGCACGTGCCGCCAGGTCCAATCGCAGGTGCCGCAGTCGCAGGTATGGGTCGTCATGACCGACCCGTCGACGGAAGCGTCTTTGCCGACGAGGATGGACGTGCATGCGTCCCGGGCCGGGAAGATCTCTTCCGGACCTGCCGGGACCTGTTGTGTTCTCTGGCCGACGAGGGCGCCCGCAAGAAGGAGCGCCAGCGAGAGGGCCCCGGCCAGGGCCAGGATTTTGCGGCGTTTCATGCGTTCTCTCCTTGATCTGAACATATGACGTTTTCCGGGAAGAGCCGCTCCCGGGGGCTATTTTTTGCCTTCGGCTTCCGTCAGGACGTCATGGGCCCTGACCGCCCTATTCCACCAGTCCGGGTTGGCCGTCGGAATCCGGCCGGTCTGTCTCTTCCCGGAATTGTAGAGCATGACGTGATTGTACTTGACCCACAGGTCGTCGCCGAGCTTCCACCAGGCGTCGACAACGTTCTTGGCGTTGTTGAGGCAAAAGCCGGTCAGGAAGCGGGCCGCGTCGGCCGGTTTCTTCTTGAATAGCTCGCCGGCCTTCTGGTCGATCTCAGGGAGGCGGGCCACGGCCCCGTCCTCCCACGTTTTTTGCGCCTCCCGGACGTCGGCGATGGCCGCATTATAAGCCACCTGGACGTGGAAATCGACGTAATCAAAGGCCCAGCGCGCCGCCTCCCGGTTGAGGACCCAGTGGTCGCCGACGGAGAAGGACTTCGGAATGTCCGTGACTCCCGCGTAGAAGGGAATATAGCAGGAGGTGTCCTGGGAGCCGAGGGCCACCCAGACGATGCCGCCGATCATGTCCGGCAGCCAGGCCCGGCACTGGGTGACCGTCGTGTATTCCACGTTGGGCACACTGATGAGGCGCGCTCCTTTATAGTAATTGGGATTCTGGAAGGGGCCGCCCCTGAGCCCCCGGACCGGGTCGAAGGCCGTGCCCTGGGACTTGTCCCGGGTCAGGGTCATGACGTCCCGGACGGAGAGCTTGCGGTCCGGCTTCACGGAGAAAGGGAAATCCATGTTGGGCGTTTCGGGACTGTACTTGCGTGACGGGGCGACGAGGTCGAGGAAGCGCCAGAGCCGGGACCGGCGTGGATCGGTCACGGCGCTCGCCTCGGCGGGGTTATAGGTCCTCTTCCAGCTGAAGGGCCTGCCGCCTTTTGGGTCATAGAGCCCGGCCTCGACCGCGTAAGACACAACGTTCGGCGAGGCCAGGAAATAATCCGCGTTGGCGAGGTCCATCTCGCCGATCCTCGACTCGTTCGGGCAGACAGAGACCTCGTCGTCCGGGACCCGCTGGGCCGCCCAGACGGCTCCGGGCTTGCCGCTCTTCGGGGTCCACAGGGGCCCGACCGGCATGATTTCGAAGACCCAGACTTCTTTGGAGTCGGCGACGGCCAGCATCTCGCCGCCGTCATGGAAGCCATAGCCGTACTGCTCGCCCAGCCCGCCCATGAGCTTGATGGCCTCCCGGGCGGTCCGCGCGCGCTCCATGGCCAGGAGCGTGAGCATGGTGATGTCCATGGTCCCCGAGGGCGTGGGGTTCGACATCTTGCGCTGGTTGCCGACGGTCGACTCGCCGATGGCCAGCTGCTGGTCGTTCAGGTATCCGAAGACCGCATGGTGGTAGCCGAAGCTGTGGGGGACCTCGGGAATTTCGACGCCGGTGAAGTCCTTCTTGACGAGGTCCCATTTCAGCCCCTCGGAGGGGGGCCACGTCCGGACCTGGTTGATGTGGTAGATCTTTTTCTTGTCCCCGGGCTTGTGGTCGGCGGCGGGGACGTGGCGCCAGGTGAAATCGCAAACGCCGCAGTCGGCGGCGTGGGTGGTCATGGTCGACCCGTCTGTCGAGGCGTCTTTGCCTACCATGATGACCGTGCAGTTCTCCGGCCCGTAGAAGTCCCCGGCCTCGGGGCTTTTCGCCGGTCCGGACGGGAGGATCGCGGCGCCCGCGGCGAAAAGGGCGGCCGCCAGGATAATGATGAAACCCGGCCTTTCCTTAAGGACCATCTGGCGCACCTCCGGAAAATGTATGAGCGATCGGTCAGTTCATGACGATGGCCTTGACGTCCGCCCGGCCCGGATCCAGAAAGTAGTGGCCGACCCCGTTCTTGAGCACCTCGCCGTAACGCGGGACGCCGCGGATGACGATGGCCTTCTGGGGGCTTTTCTTGGAAAACTGGCGCAGGATCTCGAGGATGACGGAGCAATGCTGGCCGACCCGCTTTTCTAGGGGCCAGCCCGATTCGTCATAGGGCACGAAGAGTTTTTTCTTTTTGGCCAGGCTCAGGAGAAACGGGTCCTTGCCGTCGAGAAGGAATTTCGTCGTCTTGGGGCCCGTGGGCTGGTCGAGAAAGGGGATGGGCGCTTCGAGCAGGAAAGGGAGTGTGCCGGAGGCGTCCCCGATCTCCCTGTGGGATAACCCCCGGAATCCGGCCGGGGAGGGCTCGACGTGGTTCTCGAAGCCTTCCGTGGCTTTGACGGTCAGGGCGGCCAGGGTGGCGATCCGGACCGATTTCTCCGGCGCCACGATGCAATTCGTCACCGGGAACATCGTCTCGGCCCCGTGGATGTCCACGGCGATATCCACGCTCTCCCGCCTCATGATCTGCATCGCGCCGTAAGTCACCTGTTCCATCAGCGGACCGTCCGGGCGTCCGGGCCAAGTCCGGTTGACGTTGCGGACGTCGATGAAGGACAGGAGTTGCCGGTCGGGGTAGTGGACATAGACATCCGGATCCGGCCACTGGTCGAGCGGAGAAGCGTCTCTGTTCCCCATGCGGACTTTAAGGGCGCCCCAGGACGTGGGAACGTCGAAATAGAGGGGGTATCCGTCTCCGGGACGCGTGTTCCGGCTGCCGCTGTTGTTGAAAAACGGAATGACATACACGGTCCCCTTTTCGACAACCGCGTTCTCGATGAAAATGAGGGAGGCGAGCAGCCCTTCCGGTTCATTGGAATGGGAATCTCCTAGGAGGATCACCTTTCCGCCCGGCTCCTTCCCTTGGAGGATGAAAACCGACGTGTCCGCAAGGGTATGCTTCAGTCCGGGGGAATAGTCGCTGAGCCGCACGACGCCCGTAACGCCGGGCCCCTTGACCACGGGGAAATTAAAATGGCGGTGCCTGTAGAGGGGGATGCCGCCCCAGATGAGCAGGCCGAGCGCCGAGGCCGCCAGCAGCGCCTTTACGAGTCCGTCGCGTTTCATCGTTGTTTCCGCCTATTTCACCCGGAGGAGCCGCAGGACGAGCGGGATCATGACCAGAAGATAGAGGACCAGGTTGTCCGGGCTTTTTTTCTCCCGGACGAAGTTCCAGGCGAGCAGCGCAAGAAGAAAGGCGCTGATCGCGTAATAGGCGATCATGACCAGCGGCATTTTGACCTCCCGGAAGCTCCAGGCCGCGCGGCCATCACATGCTCCACCGGACCAGGAAGACGAGTCTGGAGCTGAAGAGGATCATGAGCATCCCCACGGCCGTGATCACCAGCCAGGGGACCCATGTCGATTTCAGGAAAGCCCAATAGGAACCGCGATACCCTGCGACCATATTGCTCAGCCGCCCGATGAGGGCCGTGGGCGGCAGTCCGTCTCCGAGCGCCCAGAGAAAGCTCAAGGCGGCGATGACCACAGTGGCATGGTAGCCGATCGAGTCGAGGAACCAGATCAGGGGGATGCCGACGATGGCCGCTCCTCCGAAGGTCAGTATCCCTTCTGAGAACGGGATGATGACGGGCAGGAGGATGAAAAGGAGGACGAGGGGAGTGGAGATGACCGCGAAGGACAGGAGGCCCCGGACGCCGGTGGCGGTCATGACCTGCTGCAGAACGCCGACGACGACGATCGTCGAGAGGAGCGGCAGAAGCCGTTTCACCGTGTCCCGGGACAGGGACAGGATGGGAATTCTCTTCGGGCTGAGCAGGAAGGCCGCGATGCCCGCGATGGAGAATTCCAGAGCCAGGCCGAGGATAGGCGTCGCGAACGGCCAGACGCGGCCCGCCACGACCAGGCCGAAGAAGATGACGAAGGGTATGAGGACCCGCCACCAGGTCATCCCGGCCGGGACCTCGGGCAACTCGGCGGACGCTCCGGCCTCGAGGGGCTCTTTCTTCCAGCCGAGAAGCAGGACGGTGAAGGTGCCCAGGATCAGGCACGGGATGCCAAGCACGAGTTCGAAACCGACATACGGGATGGCCGTCCCGGCGCAGAGGATCATGGCCCAGATATTTACCGGAGGGGCGGCCGCGCTCAAGCCGGCCAGGATGAACAAGATGGCTGCGACCCTTTTTTGAGGGATGCCGAGCCGGCCGAGAGCCATGGCCACGGGGGCCCCGACCACGAGAAGAGAAACGCTGCCGGCGCCAGTCAGGGCGCCCGGGATAAGGACGATGATCATCAGGACGAGAAGCGCGGCGAGCCTTTTCCGGGCGAAAGCCCGGATCGTCCCCCGGACGACATAATTGATGCCTCCGGATTCGTGGACGACGCTCATGAAGAGGGTCGCCGTGAAAAAGACGAGGATGACGTCGAGGTAGGTGAACGTCCCTTCGACCAGGTGGCGTCCGAGCTCGCCGAAGGGCGGGGTCTTGACGACGGTCCCGGCCAATCCCCCGGCCAGGGCCGAGGCCAACATGCTCAGCTCGACGGACAGCCCCTTCGCCTTGGCCAGAGCATAGGCGGCCCCCATGACCGCCAGGATGATAAGAATCTCTGTGATCATCGCGAACCTCACGCATCTTACTGTATTTGGCGAAGCGAGGTCAACGGACGTTCCGCCCGTCCCCGGCGCCGGGACGTCGGGGAGGCGCGGGGCTCTGGACAATTATTGGGACACTGTATAGAATAGTTCCGGGAAGGGGTCGAAAGGAGTTTCGACCTATGCACGTAACGCGACCCCCCTCGCCGGGGAGCCATTTGATTCCTGCCTTTTTACCGCTACAATAGGACCACCAAAGGAGGACGCCCATGATGCGGTTGCCCGCTATTCTGAAATCGTTCGCCGTCTCGGTTCTGCTGGTCTTCACGGCCGGCGCGCTCGCGCCGAGCCTCAACGCTCAGTATTACGGCCGGAACAAGGTCCAATACCAGCGCTTCGATTTTAAAATCATGAAGACCCGCCATTTCGATATTTATTTCTATCTCGAGGACGAACAGACCGTCAAGATGGCCGGGCTCATGGCCGAGCGCTGGTATTCCCGCTATTCACGGATGTTCAATTACGAGATGCGCAGCCGTCAGCCGCTTATTCTCTACGGCAGCAGCCCCCAGTTCCAGCAGACGACGGTCATCCCCGAATTGATGGGGGAGGGGACGGGCGGCGTCACGGAATCTTTCAAAAGGAGGATCGTCCTGCCCTATGGGGCCTCGATGGCCGAGACCGACCATGTCATCGGCCACGAGCTCGTCCACGCCTTTCAATACGACATTATGGCCCAGGGCCATTCGGACGCGGCCCGGATGAACGACCAGAGCCTGCGGATTCCCCTTTGGTTCATCGAGGGGATGGCCGAGTACCTGTCCATCGGACCCGTGGACCCGAACACGGCCATGTGGATGAGGGACGCGGTCCGGCGGAAGGACCTGCCGACGATCCCTAAACTCGAGAATATGTACAAGTACTTTCCGTACCGTTGGGGGCAGGCCCTCTGGGCCTACATCACGAGCCGGTGGGGGGACGAGGTCATCGGCAAGATGATGAAGACGGTCGGGCGCGCCGGAGATTACGAGATCATTCTGGAGGGCATGCTCGGGGTCAAGATCAAAGCGCTTGCGGCGGATTGGCACAAGGCGATGAACGACGCCTACAAGCCGGTCCTTGAGAAGACCCAGCTGGCGGACACCTTCGCCAAAACACTTCTCAAGGGTTCCGAAGACAGCCGGTACAATATTTCGCCGTCGATCAGCCCGGACGGCCGGGAGCTCGTGTTCCTTTCGAGCCGCGATCTCTTTTCGATCGACATGTTCCTGGCCGACGCGGAGACCGGAAAGGTCAAGCGGAAATTGAT
The DNA here is from genome assembly GCA_049513915.1 of Candidatus Aminicenantales bacterium. Lineage (GTDB taxonomy): Bacteria > Acidobacteriota > Aminicenantia > Aminicenantales > Saccharicenantaceae > DATKJS01. Next base: position 15,402 of record JBEKVN010000033.1, read on the forward strand.
TTCGACGGCCCTCGACCCCCATTTCGAGAGCATCCAGTTTATCCGTTCCGCCGGGTCCTGGGACGCCAAAGGCGAGAGGTTCGTGTTCGGCGGCATCACCAAGGGGCGCCCCGAGCTGACCATCCTCGACATGAAAAAGGACAAGGTCGTCAAGGAAATCCCCTTCACCGAACTGGGCGAGATCCTGAGCCCCTGCTGGTCGCCGGACGGGGAGTATATCGCCTTCTCCGCCCTGGCCGGCGGCGTCACGGATATCTTCATCTACGACCTGGCCCACAACGTCCTGAAGCATATGACCCGCGACGTCTATGGCGACCTTCAGCCCGCCTGGTCTCCCGACGGGAAAAAGATCGCCTTCGTGACGGAGCGTTTCTCGACCAACCTGGAGTGGGTCGATGTCGGCCATTACGAACTGGCCCTGCTCGACGTCGAATCCGGGCAAGTCCAGAAGATCCTGGCGTTCCCCAACGGTAAGAATATCGACCCCCAATGGACGCCGGACGGCAAAGGGCTCTATTTCCTATCGGACCAGAACGGCAAGACCGACCTCTACAGGATCGACCTCGAGTCGGGCAAGATTTTCGAAGTCACCAACCTCTACGCGGGCATTTCCGGAATCACGGATCTCAGCCCCGCGATGTCGGTGGCCCAGACGGGACGGGTCGTCATCAGCGCTTACGACGGGGGGTATTACACGGTCTATTCCATTAACGACCCCAAGGTGTTGGAGGGGCAGGCGTTCATGGCCCAGTTCGACCGGAACCCCGCCATCCTGCCGGCGCGGACCCAGGCCGAAGGATCCCTCCTGGGCCTTCTCAAGAACCCCCTGTTCGGTCTCCCCAAGGACACGAATTTCGCCGTCTCGCCGTACAAGCCGAAACTGACCCTGGACTACGTCACCCCGCCCTCACTGGCCATCGGAGTGGATAGGTACGGGACCTACGGCGCCGGAGGCGTCTCCGCCTACTGGAGCGACATGCTGGGGTACCACACGATTATTACGACGGCCATTACCGGGCCCCAGTTCATCGACACATCCGGCGTCTTGGCCTACCTCAACAGCAAGAACCGCCTAAACTGGGGTTTCGCCGCCCAACGGATCGTTTATCCTTATCCTTATTATTATTACCCCTATGAGGATCCCGCGACCTATGGCGAGCCGGCTATCGTTCAGAAATACGAGGTTTTCCGGATCATCAACTATGATGTCTCGGCTTTCGGCTCCTACCCCTTGAATTCCGCGCAGAGGGTGGAATTGAGCGGCGGTTTCCGCTACCTTGGCTTCAGCGATACGCTTTATACGCGAGCCTTCTCCGAGACCACGGGCTCCCAGATTTTCTATAGCAAGACCCATCCGAGTACGTACTCGGGCCTCAGCTACGGCTACGTCATGGCCGGCCTCTATTATGACACGGGGATTTTTGGCGCGACGAGCCCGATCATCGGCCAGAGCTACGGGCTGGCCGTGTCTCCGGCCATCGGCAGTGTGAGCTACACGACGCTTTCGCTCGATTTCCGGAAGTACATCGTCCCCCTCAAGCCGTTCACTCTGGCCTTCCGGGCACTCCACCTAGGCCGGTACGGGAAGGACGCCGAGGACAGCCGCTTTTATCCGCTGTATATCGCTTATTGGGACCTTGTCCGCGGCTACGAATCGTTCACCGAAAACAACACTTTTGACTACGGCCGGCTCTTCGGCAGCAAGATGTTCGTCGGCAACGTCGAGCTCCGGTTTCCACTCCTCAGGCTCCTCGGGATCGGCAAGGGCTATTTCGGGGCCTGGCCCCTCGAATTCTACGGATTCTACGACTGGGGCATCGCCTACGCCAGCCAGCCCGGCTACTGGTGGGGCGGGTTGGTGGCCAAGGACGTCCGGCCCTGGTTCGCCGGAGGCGACCGGAGGCCGATCTCGAGTACGGGCATCGGCCTCAGGACCAACCTGTTCGGCATGCTTGTTATCGGCCTCAACTATGTTTACCCGATCCAGCGGCCGGAACGCGGCTGGCACTTCCAGTTCAGCATCAGCCCGGGATTCTAGAGAGTCTTCGAGTCATTCCGGGGGACGTCCCGCGGGGGCGTCCCCTTTTTTTTTCGAAAAGCGGCGCCTGATTCAAAGCTCTTTGATGAAGATGTCCTTGAAAAAGACGGGCGACTGGCTGTCATGGTTCTGAAGCCCGATATAGCCCTCGGCGGCGAAGTCCTTGATCTTTCCCCTCGGCGCGGCCTCCCAGGTCATGACGAGTTTTCCGTTGAGCTCGACCTCCAGGTGTTTTCCCTTGAAGGTGATCTTGAAATGGTTCCATTCTCCGGCCGGCCGGGAGGCCATGAGCTTGGGGGCCTCGGCGTCGTAGGCGGCGCCTGTCGCGTGGATCCCCTCGCCGGCGTCATAGATCTGGATTTCGAAGGAATGATAGATGTAGTCGTCGCTCGTGGGCATGTTCGGGACGCGCACGAACACTCCCGAGTTCGTGTTTTTCCGGGCACACTTGAAATCGAGCTCGAGGACGAAGTCCCGGTATTTTCTGGCGCTGTACCAGAGAAGCCCCATGCCGCCCTGGGACTTGAGGACGCCCGTCTCCGGGTCGAGCTCGAAATAGCCGGGGCCGTAATGGTTCCAGCCGTGCTTTTCATAAGCCCCGTCGCTGCGCTTGAGGAGCTGCTCGTAATCCTGGTAATACGTGACGCTTTTCACGAACTCGACGCTCTTGCGAATGGCGGGCTCGGGCGTCATGACCTCCTCTTCGTTCTCGTACTCCATGGTCAAGTACCCGTCGAAATCCTGGAGGGTCAGCTCGGCCAGGATGTCCCGGACGCCGGCTTTGCCCGAGCCCCAGGCCACGTCCTTCGCGACCGGACCCTTGCCGTAGTCCGTCCTGTCCTTGAGGTGGGCGTCCAGGATCCGGCCCTGGAGGAGCCGCAGGCATTCGACCGGATTGAGCCCTTCGCGCATCCAGTGCCCAGTGTCCGCGCAGACGCCGATGCGCTTGTCCCGGCCCTTGAGACGTTCGAGGGTGGTCGTGGGGAAGGCGTATTTGGCCGGCTGCGGATGATTGTGGATCGCGGCCCGCAGGTCGTATTCCCTGAGGAGCTTTTCGAGCATCGGAAAAGCCTCGTCCCGGGGCTCGCAAACCACCGTGCGGATGCCCATGTTCCGGGCGAAATCGAACACCTTGCGCATGCCGGCCTCGGTCGTCCCGATGTCCACGACGCCGTAGGCGACAACGGAGACTCCGGCCTCGCGTAGCTTGGCCTGGGCGGCCTTCATGGCCGCCTCGGGCATCGACTCATCGAAGACGGCTTTCGGATCCCCATTCCCCAGGGGTTGCCCCGGATAGGCCTGGAGGTAGGCGATCCCGAGCCCCTTCAGTTTGTCCACGGTCTCGAAGAACGTGTATTTCCGGTAGGTCCAGCCTTCAACGGAAATCGGAAAAGGCTTGATCCGGACGTCCCGGTAATTCGTGGCTTTGACCTGATCCACGATGTTTTGGGGGATGATCGATGCTCCGGCCGCCTTTTTCGGACCTTCCTGGGCGTATCCCAGCAGGGAAAAAGCGGAGAGGATGATGACCAGCGTGCTGATTTTTTTCATGGCGTCTCCCTATTTCTTTTTCTTCGGATTCCACCGGCCCTGGGCGACGGCGGGGATGAACGTTTCAAGTCCAGGAGGCGGGAAGGGAACGGTCCGATCCTGCTCCGCGCTCATGTAGGCCGCCATCAGGAGTTCAGTGACGTTGAGCCCATCGCTCCAATTCTCGTCCGGCCGCCGGCCGTCGAGAAAGGCCTGGACCATATGCCGGTTTTCGGCGGTGTAGCCGTACTCCGTTTCTTCGGAACTGACGACGGGCATGAGCCCGACCTCGGCGTTCTGCTTCTCGACCAGGTCCTCGCCGGCTTCCCCCCGGACCTTCCGGCTGAAGAAGATCTTGAGGCCCGAATCGAGGGTGTTGATGGCCAGAGAATATTCGGGGCCGAGAAGCTCCATGGACAGGCGCAGGCCGGCGCCGACATAACACCAGGAGGTCGTCGTCTCGACGACGAGGTTTCGGCCGGCCCGGTCCCGGTATTCGACGAGAGAGCGGGCGAAGTCTTCGGCCGGCCGCTTGAGGTAATCCGTCTTGCCCCCGCTCTGATCGGCAAGAATCTTGGCGTATTTCGGGTCCTGCCACTTGAGACAGGAGGCATAGGCCGTGACCTTGACGGGCCTGATGACGTCACGGGCTGCCCCCGGTGGGGTGAGCATGAAGCGGGCCTCCTCGACGGAATGGCACATCATGTCGTTGAGGACGCCCCCGCCCTGGAGCGTTCCCTCCCAAAACCAGGGCATGTGCGGCCCGCTGTGCTCTTCGGCCGCCCGGGCCAGGAAGGGCGGTCCGCAGAGACTCGCGCCGCGAGCCCAGACGATCTCCTTCCCCCTGACGACCGCCGGCGAAAAGACCTGGTTTTCGAGGTAGCCGTCGAGGAGCCCGGCCTTTCGGGCCAGGGTCACCATGGCCTTGGCCTCGCCGACGTTCCGGCCCAGGGGCTTCTCGCAGGCGACGCCGACGAGCCCGGCCTTGCCCTTGAGCACGGCCTGGGCGATCTCGTCCATGACCTCGAGGCGGGTGTAGTTCGGGGAACCGATCCAGATGGCGTCGATCCGGGGGTCGGCCGCCATGGCGGCCAGAGATTTGAAGACGCGGGGCTCCCCGACGCGCAGGCTCTTGGCCAGGGCCGCCGCCTCTCGAGCCCTCGTCTCGTCCGGGTCGACAATTCCCAGGACATCGGCGTCCCTGACACCGACCCATGAGCGGATGTGGAAGCGGGTGATGAACCCCCCTCCCACAAAACCGATGCCCAGCCTGTCCTTTTTTTTCATGCGGGACCTCTCCTTCCTTAGCTCCCGGACCGGGTCTCACGAAACGGGACGGGCCCGGTTTTCGTCAGGCCGGCTTCCGGTCCGCCGGCGTCTGCATTTTATCCCGGACAAAGGCGAGAAAGACGAAAAGACAAAGGAGCGTCAGGCCCGCGGGCACGAGGAACGTCCCCCTCCAATTGACCATCTTGACGGCTTCGCCGGCCGCGTTGACGGTCGTCGTGGTAAAGACGTTCTGAATCCAGCCGCAGAAAAGGCTGCCCAGGAAGCTTCCCAGCCCGAGGATGATCATCGCGATCAGGCCTTGAGCGGAATGGCGGATGTCCTTGGGCGCGACGCTGTCGACATAGATGTACGCCGCGGTGAAGAAAAAGACATAACAGAAGCCGTGGAGCGCGAGCGAGGCGATGACGAGCCAGGCGGGCGCGCCGATGACGAAGATGATGTAGCGGATTGGCCAGGCCAGGATGCCTAGGGTCATCGTTTTCCGCATGCCGTATTTCCGGAGGGCGCGGGAGAGGAGGAAGGCCATGACGAAGATCTCCGCGACCTGGGCGATGGTCATGACCGCGGACACGTATCTCTGGCTGAGCCCGATCGCGGCCGAGGTGAGGAAGGGGGCGGTCAGGATATAGTAGAACCAAAGCTCCGTGGCCACGACGAAGCAGATGGCTGCGAATATAGCGAAGCTTTTGTCTTTGAACATCTTGAGCGCTTCGAGGAAAGCCCAGGGCTTGGCCCCTTCCTTCTTCGGCGGCGTGCTGGGAAGGCTGAAAGCGAAGACCCCCATGACCAGCGAAAAAAGCCCGGCTAGGATGAGCGTATCGCCCTTCAAGGCCACGCCGTCGGGCGACTTGGCCAGGGCCCGCCACCCGGCCAGCGCCAGGCCCGCGGCGATCCAGCCGATCGATCCCCAGACCCGGATGGCGCCGAACTCCTTCTCCGAGCTCTTCAGGTTGACGAAGGCGATGGAATTGGTTAGGGCCAGGGTCGGGGCATAGATGAGAGAATAGAGGAGCATGAGCCACATCATGGGGGTGAAGGCCGTGATGCCGGCCATGGCGATGAGCAGGACGCCGCCGGCGAGCTGGAGCGCGGCGATGACTTTCTGGGTCGGGAACCAGCGGTCGGCGAACTGCCCGCCGACAAAGGGCGAGATGATCGTGGCCAGGGGCAGCAGGCTATAGATGAGGCTGGTCTGAACGCCGTTGAAGCCCAGATTGTTCTGGAGATAGGCCGAAAGCACGGGCATCCAGGACCCCCAGATCGTGTACTGGAGAAACATCATCGCGCCCAGGCGGAACTTCACGCTCATGAGACCTCCATCGCGCGGCTCCCTACATACCTTAGTTGCGGCGGGCTTGTCAACAAACCGGCGGGTCGAAGCGGAGTTGCCCCGGAAAACCTACTCCCAGCGGCTGACGATCGTCCGGTTCTGGAGATTGCAGATGTCCTTGGCCTCAGGCGTGAAGAGAAAATCGAGTCGGCTCCGGTAGAAATCCGCGATTTTTCCCCGGACCATTTTCAGCATTGAATTCAGCAACTGGTTCTGGTCGCTGAAGGGCTCTCCAAGGACGGCGACGGCGGCCGGCAGCCATCGGCCGGGGAACTTCCCGCCGAGCGGCCCCCCCTCGCGAAACGCGTTGATTTCGGCCTCGAGGAGCCTTAGGGCCGCCTCCTGGCCCTCCGGCGTTCGGACCGAGTGCCCCTGGCTCTCGAGCCAGCGACCGACCGCCTCCCTGTTGGGGACGAGGAGCGCGACCGTATAGGGAGACTGGTTGTTATAGAGCATGAGCTGTTCGATATAGGGCGAGCGGTCGCAGATCTCCTCCTCGATGACCTCCGGGCTGTATTTTTCGCCGTCGTTTCCGATGAGGAGGCTTTTGACACGGCCCAGGACATACAGGAAGCCGTCCTTATCGAGGTAGCCGATGTCCCCCGTGTAGAGCCATCCATCACGCAGGGCCTCTTGGGTCGCTTTGTCGTTTTTCCAATAACCCGCCATGACGTTTTCGCCCCGGATGACGATCTCACCCTTCTCGCCCGCGGGGAGCGGAGCCCCCGCCTCGTTACAAATCTTCAATTCCAGGCCGGGGACGACCTTTCCCGAGGAGCCCAATTTGTGGGCTTTTTTGGAGTTGGAGGAGATGACGGGCGCGGCCTCGGTCAGGCCGTAGCCCTGGAACATGGGAACCCCGAGGGCATAGAAGAACCGCTGCAGCTCGATGTCGAGGAGCGCGCCGCCGCCGATAAAGAACTCCAGGCGGCCGCCGAAATTCCGCCTGATCTTTTTAAAGACCAGCTGGTCGTAGAAAAAATACAGGGGCTTTTTGAGTTTCTGGAAGCCCCGGCCCCTGTTCCAACCCTCGGCGTTGTACGTGTAGGCAAGCTTCAACCCTTTTTGAAAAAGCTTTTCCGCAGTAGGCCCCTTCTCCCGTACGCCCTTTTCGATGCCTTTCCGGAACGTCTTGGCGAAGGCCGGGACGCTGAAGAGAAAATGGGGGCGGACCTCTTTGATATTCAGGGGGACGTTTTTCAAGGTCTCGAGGAAGGTCCGGCCGATTTCGACGGAAGCCAAAGAGGCCCCGCTTCTCATTAGGCTGTATACGCCGGCGGTGTGGGCGAAGGCGTGGTCCCAGGGGAGATAGAGAAGAGAAACGTAATGTTCGGGACAATCCACCAGGCCCCGGGACTGGTCGGTGTTCGCCACGTAATTGAGGTGAGTCAGGATGATGCCTTTGGGGTCCGCCGTGGTCCCCGAGGTGTAACAAATATTCGCGTAGTCGTTTTCCCTGATGGATCGCCAGGTTTCGTCGAACTCCTTCTGATGGGCCTCCAAGTAAGCTCCGCCCTTTTGGTAGATATCGCGGGCCAGGATTTCATCGGCTTGGATGGAGGGCATATCGTCGAGGAGCACGGTTTTTTCGAGTTCCGGCAGGTCGCCCTTGATCTGGCGGATCTTGCCGACCTGGGACTTCGAAACGATGACGAACTTGGTGCCTGAGTGGGCCAACCGGAATTTGAGGTCGGACAGCTCATCGATCTTGACCGAAATAGGGACGTTCACGGCCCCGTTATATAGCACTCCGAGCTCGCTCACGAGCCAGTCGTTGCGGCCTTCCGATATGAGGGCCGCCCGGTCGCCCTTGGCCAGGCCCAGGGCCTTCAGTCCGGCCGCGAAGCGGTGGACGAGCGGCCGTGCCTCGAGATAAGTTGTTCCCCGATATCGTCCGTCCTTTTTTTCCCACATCAGGACATTATTGGGGTATGTCCCGACGCTGTCTTCAAAAAGCTGGGGGAGAGTCCGATGCGCCATGTCCGCCCTCCTGGCCAATCAACCCCCGTGGGGGATTCCACAGACGTGAGTCCGTGGAGCTTCAGCCGCCCGCTTCATCGTACGTCCTGGACGGGTCAAATGTCAAAAGGAGCTTTCCATTTCAGCCCGGTTGGACGATAATCCTTTTAAAGAAGGCCTCCGGGCCTCACGGAAAGTCCCCTCGGCGTGCGGAGGTTCCTATGAACGGATGGAAAAAGGGCGCCGGCAGCCTCGGTCTTGCGGCCCTTCTCGTTTCTGCGGCGTGGGCCGGGACATTCAGGATATCGAAAGAGGCGCTCCGGGACAAGATCCGCGGCGGCTGGGCCGGCAAGGTCATCGGCTGCACCTATGGCGGCCCCACGGAATTCCGCTTCCAGGGCACCTTCATCCAGGATTACCAGAAGCTGGCCTGGACGGACCAGGCCATTCCCTGGTATTTCAAGAACGCGCCGGGCCTTTACGATGATGTCTACATGAACATGACGTTCGTGGAGGTCTTCAAGAAGGATGGCTTGGCCGCCCCGGCCGAATCGCTGGCCCGGGCCTTCGCCAACGCCCCTTATCCTCTGTGGCACGCCAACCAGATGGGCCGGGCCAACATCCGGCGGGGCCTCGCGCCGCCCGCCTCCGGAAATTGGCGGAACAACCCTCACGCCGACGATATCGATTTTCAGATCGAGGCTGACTTCGCCGGGCTGATGTCTCCGGGCATGGTCGCGGCGGCGGCCGGGATCTGCGACCGGGCCGGGCATATCATGAATTCGGGCGACGGTTGGTATGGAGGGGTCTATGTCGCGGCCATGTACGCTTTGGCGTTCGTCTCGAGCGACGTGGAGTTCATCGCCGCCGAAGCCCTGAAGGTCATTCCCGAGGCCAGCCGCTTCCACGCCGTGATGAGCGATGTCGTCCGGTGGCACCGCGAAAATCCCGGCGACTGGAAAGACACATGGTTCAAGGTCCAGAAAACCTGGTCCGAGGATATCGGTTGCCCGGAGGGCGTGTTCTCGCCTTTCAACATCGACGCCAAGATCAACGCGGCCTGGATCCTCATCGGGCTCCTCTATGGCGGGGGCGACTTCGGCAAAACGCTGGATATCAGCGCCCGGTGCGGTGACGATTCCGACTGCAATCCCGCCAGCGCCGGAGGCATCCTGGGCACCATCCTAGGTTTCTCGAAGATCCCGGAGTCCTGGAAAGCCGGACTGGGGTCCGTCGAAGGGGCCCGCTTCCCTTATATGGACTTCAGCTTGGCGGAACTCTACGGCTTCTCGTTTGATCAGGCCCTGGGGGTCGTGACGCAGAACGGGGGCCGCGTCCTCGGGGAGGACGTGCTCATCGATCAGGGATCCATCCGTCCGGTGCGGCTCGAAGTCAATTTTCCGGGTCTTGTTCCGACGGAAAAGAAGGAGATGGACATCAAAGTGGACAAGGAATACACCGTAGATTTCGTGGGGTGCGGAATTGTGGTCGGGGGCGAAGCCCGTAAAATAGGCCGGCCCGATCACGTCATCAAAGCCGAGTTCTCCGTGGACGGGAGAAAGGCCGAGACCTGCGACCTCACGACGGACTCCCAGTGGCGGAGGGACCCGCTCTTCTGGGTCTATGACCTGGTCCCGGGGAAGCACCGGCTGGCGGTCAAGGTCCTGAATCCGTCGGGATTGGCGGAGCTCGTGATCCGGTCGGCCGTGATCTATGGGGCCGATGCGGTGCGGAAATGACGCGTCCGGGGATCGCGGAGACCGATTGACGTATTCCGCCGGCTTTGCTATGCTTTTTCTGAAAAGAATCGGGGGCCGGCCGACGGCCCGTGTCGTGGGGGCTGAGGAAATGGAATCCTCCGCCTGAAGGAGCGAGGGAGCATGAAAGAACGCCGCCGGGACCCTAGGTTCAGAGAAGAAAACAAGATCGTCCTGACCTTGATCCCCGAAGGGACCGCCCCACGGCCAAAGCAGACCTTCTATTCCTTGACCAATGATATTTCCATGGGCGGGATCAGGATCATGACGGATGCCCCGCTGCCCGTCGACTCCCGCGTCAAGCTGGAGATCACCTTGTCGAAACCGCGCAAGAGCATTCAGGCGGTCGCCCGCGTCCGCTGGGTCAAGGACCTCTTTGGGAAGCACGTCTATGATATGGGCCTTGAATTCGAGGAGATCTGTTCCGCCGATAAGCTCGTCCTCATCGACCACCTTTACGGCAAGGGCGAGTCCGGGGGCTGACCGGCCTTCGAGGCTTGCATTTCCGCCCGTCCTGAGCTAAAAAGAATCCATCTTGAATCCGCCGACGAAGATTTCACGACCTGAGGAAGAGGCTCGCTTGAAATGGTGGACGGAGGCACGCTTCGGGCTCTTCATCCACTGGGGGCTCTACGCCCTTGCGGCTCGTCACGAATGGGTCAGGAGCCGGGAGATGATCACCGACGAAGGCTACCGGAAGTACTTCAACCATTTCGACCCCGACCTCTACGACCCCGGCGCGTGGGCTAGGGCGGCCAGGGACGCCGGCATGAAGTACTTCGTCGTGACGGCCAAGCATCACGATGGATTCTGTCTCTGGGACTCCCGTTTCACGGACTACAAAGCCCCGAACACGCCGGCCGGGAAGGACCTGATCAGGCCGCTCGTCGAGGCCATGAGAGCCCAGGGCCTGCGCGTCGGCCTTTACTACTCTCTCCTGGACTGGCACCACCCGGATTATACGGTCGACCGTTTCCATCCCATGCGCGAGGACAGGGATTATGTGGAAAAGGCCGGAGGCCGTGATCTCAGCCGGTATGCCGATTATATGCTCAATCAGGTCCGGGAGCTCCTGACGGGCTTCCGCCCCGTCGATATCCTGTTCCTGGACTACTCATTCCCCGGCCCCGACGGGAAGGGACGGAACGAGTGGAGTTCGGAGCGTCTGATCGGGATGATCCGGGAGCTTCAGCCCGGCATCCTCGTCAACGACCGGCTCGACCTTCTCGACGTCCCCGGAGGATGGGATTTCCGTACGCCCGAGCAATTCATACCCCGGGAATGGCTGATGGCCGGGGGGCGCCGGGTTCCTTGGGAGACCTGCCAGACGTTTTCGGGGTCCTGGGGCTATCACCGGGACGAAACGACCTGGAAGTCGGTCCGCCAGCTCCTCGTCATGCTGATCGAGACGGTCGGCAAGGGAGGGAATTTCCTTCTCAACGTCGGACCGACGGCCCGCGGAACCTTCGACGCGAGGGCTATCGAGCGTCTCCAAGGCCTCGGAGAATGGATGAGATTTCACGGACGCGCCATCTACGGCTGCACCCAGGCGCCGGAGGAGTTCCGCGCTCCGGAGAGGAGCCTCCTGACCTATCATCCGGGCACGAAACGGCTATACGTTCATGTTCTTGAATGGCCGCCGGGCATCCTCCACCTCGATGGTCTCTCCGGGCGCGTGGCCTACGCCCAGCTCCTGACCGACGGGTCGGAGATCCCTATCGCGAAAAAAGGCGCGGAGACCGGCTTTCTGCCGGGGGAAAGGGCGGGGGAGCCCGCGGACACCGTGACCCTGAAGCTTCCCGTCGGGAAGCCCGGCACCGAAATCCCCGTGATCGAAATTTCCCTGAAGTAGAGGCCGCTCATGAAAAAAGCCGCCTGCGTCGTCCTCTTCGCGTCGGCGCTAGCCGTCGCGGCGATGGCCGAAACAAAAAATTACTATTTTCCGGGAGTCCGGGTCGAGATAGCGATCCAAAAAGACGGGTCGTTCCTCGTCGATGAGTACCGGACCTATGAATTCCAGGGCCGGTTTTCCTGGGCCGATATCCGCATCCCCCTTGAGGCCGGCTATGTGGGTCCCGGACGCGAGGTTTCGATTTCGGAGTTTGCGGTCAGCGACGAAAACGGCCGAGCGTTGAAGGTTGAGAGCTCGGCCCGGAACGGTGTGTTCGCGGCCAAATGGTATTATTCCGCCGCCAACGAACGCAGGACGTTCCACATCCATTACAGGATGCGGGGCGGGATCATAAGCTATCCGGAGGTGACCGAACTTTGCTGCCAGGTCATCGGCTCCTGGTGGGAAAGGCCGACGAAAAAGGTCGTTATCGACGTGCGGCTCCCCGTGCCTCTCGCGAGCAAAGGAGACTTAAAGGTCTGGGGGCACGGCCCCCTCACGGGCTGGGCGGAGGTCGTTGACGAAAGGACCGCACGCTTCTCAGCCATCGATATCCCGTCCCGGCAGCTCGTAGAAATCCGCGTCGTCTGGCCGTCAGGGGTTGTCTCAGGTGTGCCGAAAACGGGGGAGAGCCTGGTCTCCATCAAAGAGGAAGAGGCGCGCTTCGTCCGTGAGACGATCAGCCGCGTGGAGCGCGCCAGGCAGGACCAGGAAAAGAAGAAACAGGCCTGGCTCAAGGGGCTGGGGGCCTGGGGGATATGGCAAATCGTCGGCCCAATCATCTGGCTTATCTTCTATTTCCGGATCTGGTCAAGAGTGGGGAAGGATTACCGGTTCGAGGGCCTTCCTGAATATTACCGTGAGCTTCCATCGGACCTGCCTCCTTCTTTTGTCCAAGTCCTTATGCGGGAGGGCCGGGACATCACGCCGGCCGCGTTCACGGCCACCCTCTTCGACCTGGCCCGCCGGGGCTGGGTGAGGATGGAAGACCGGACCGTGGAACGAAAGACCCTGTTCGGTTCCAAAGAAAGCGTCGAAACCCGTCTCACCTCGACCAGAGACTTCGACGGCAACGCCGACCTCAAGCCCCACGAGAAGGACCTGCTCGACCTTCTCTTCGGCAAGCTCGGGGAACCGGGCGACCGCAAGGGGTCGTCCCTAACGCTGGACAATCTGAAGGATTATCTGAAGAAGGAGCCCCAGGAATTCCAGAAATGGTACCGGGACTGGACCAAGCAGATCAAAGCGGAGACCAAGCCTCTGGGGTTTCTCGAGCCGGAGAGCGTGCGGGCCCGGAACATCTTCCTGGTCGTCTCACTTCCGGTCGCCATCCTGACATTCAATATCGTCCTGCTCGTTTTCGCAGGCGTCCTCATTCCGACCATGAAACGGAGGACACAAGCCTGGGCCCGGGAGAACGAGCTGTGGAAGGCCTTCCGGCATTTTCTCAATGATTTTTCCGAATTCCGGGAGCTGCCGCCCGAGGCGCTAAAGCTTTGGGAGCATTACCTCGTCTTCGGGATCCTTTTTGGGAACGCTAAGAAGATCCTCAAAGCCCTGCCCGTCATCCTGCAGAGCGAACGGGCGACGGTACCCGTCTGGTACGCCGGGGCGAACCGGACGGCCTTCTTTTCGGCCGGCAATCTGACGGGGATGATCAACAGCATCGAGCATATGGCCACCACGGTCAGCCAGGCTAGCACGTCGGCCGCTCATTATTCCTCGGGCGGAGGCGGCGGATTCAGCGGCGGCGGAGGGGGCGGCGTTGGAGGCGGGGGCGGCGGGGCGGGTTGACCTCGGCCCGTGGAAGGTCGGGCGGACGACCAGGAGAACTGACGATGACAAAGACCCTTCCGGCACAAGGCGCCGCGATCGCGCTTCTTCTTGGGGCCCTGGCGATCATATCGCCCGGGTGCGGGCGTCCCTCCGAAGAGGCGCGCGTCGTGGAGTTCATAAAGCAAACGATGGCCTCCGCGCAAAAGCGGAATCTCAAGGCGGTGCTGGACCGCCTCGCGGATGACTACGCGGATTTCGAGGGCCGGGACAAGATCGCGACGGAGGGCCTCCTCCGGGAGTACTTTCGGCGGACGGGGATCGTCATTCATCTTCTGAGCGTGAAGGTCGACACCATCGAGCCCCAAGGCCTGGCCGCGCTTCGGGTCGAGGCCATGCTGTCTTCCGGGGCGGCCGAGGTCTTCCGGAAACTCATTCCGTACGCGGGAGAGTATTACCGGTTCGACCTGGGTCTTTCGAAAACCCCGGCGGGAGCCTGGCAAATCACCTCGGCCGGCTGGGAAACAGTTCCCCTGACCGGGCTTTTTCCGGATTCGCTCGCCGTCCTGAAAAAACTCTTTCCGGAATTTTCCGTAAGATAGAGGAAGAGCGGCCGGGTGCCGCGCGGAACCCGTCGGTTCCAGAAATCGGTTTCTATGGAGGCTTCAAATGGACGAAAAAAAGTGCCAGGACAAAACCAGGACCGAAGAATTCCGCGTCAACGGTGGCGAAATCCTCAACAAGATCAAGGAGATCATCCATGAGGGCAACGCCCGCCGGATCACCCTCAAGGACGAGCACGGCAAGACGTTCATGGAAATTCCACTGACGGTCGGGGTCGTCGGCGCCTTGGTCGCCCCTATCCTGGCCGCCGTGGGAGCCGTCGCCGCCCTCGCGTCGAACTTGACCATCGTCGTCGAAAAGATCGACACCGACTGAAGCCCCACAGACTTACAGCCGGGCGTCTCTTGTTGGCTTGAACCTCCGCAGTCATCAAGAGGCCGCCCTCGGCAGCCTCTTGATGGCGTCCGTGGAATCCCGCGAGGCGGAGTGAGTTTCCGGAGCCCCTGAAGGCGCGGCGGCGCCGGCCGCCGAACTCTTTCATTTTCCCCCTTTTGTTTGACAGGTCCTCTGTGTTATAAAGAGTTCCTTCTGACTTCCGCACCAAGGAGGACCCATGAACTGCCATTCCCGGACCATGAGATGGAGCATCCTTTTTCTCGCGGCGCTCGTGGCCATTTCCGTCCTGCTGACGGCCCAGACGCCGGCCAAGAAACCGGATGACAAGGCGGCCCCGAGCCAGGCTCCGGCCCCGCTGCCCATCACCTCGGACGACCTGAACCAGTTGACGTGGCGCTGGATCGGCCCGGTCGACTTCTCGGGCCGCATCACGGAGTTCGCGGTTCCCCGCGGTCAGGTCCTGACGTATTACGTCCTGACCGCCAGCGGCGGGCTCTGGAAGACCGAGGACGCCGGGATCCATTTCGAACCCATTTTCGATAAGTACGGGAATATGAGCATGGGTTACCTGGCGGTGGCGCCCTCCGACGCCAAGATCCTTTATCTCGGGACGGGCGAGCCGATGCACGCCCGGTCGAGCGCCCATGGCAATGGGCTTTGGAAATCCACCGACGCCGGCAAGACCTGGACCAGGGCCGGCCTGGAGAAGAGCTATTTCATCCCCAAGGTCGCCGTGGACGCGAAGAATCCGGACATCGTCTACGCCGCCGCAGAGGGCAAGCTCTACAGCAACGATATGGATTGCGAGCGGGGCCTTTACAAATCCACGGACGGCGGCAAGACGTGGGCGAACGTCTTTCCCGACAAGGACCGCGGCGTGGGGGACTTCGTCGTCGACCCGCGCAACTCCGACGTCGTGATCGCCGCCGGCTACAAGACCTT
The DNA here is from genome assembly GCA_049513915.1 of Candidatus Aminicenantales bacterium. Classification (GTDB taxonomy): domain Bacteria; phylum Acidobacteriota; class Aminicenantia; order Aminicenantales; family Saccharicenantaceae; genus DATKJS01. The sequence continues at coordinate 30,872 of JBEKVN010000033.1, forward strand.
CCGCCGGGCCTGGACATATATCGATCGCCAGCCCGGGAATCATGTCTATAAAACGACGGACGGAGGCAAGACGTGGAAGAAACTCGCGGGCGGGCTTCCCCTCGATATCGACCTCGGCCGGACGGGCCTGGCCGTCTTCGATAAGAACCCGAACATCGTCTACGCCAGGGTCGACGAGGAGATCGACCTGGGCTTCTCGCCCCGCGACGGTATCGCCGATTTCCGGGCCGGACAGGTGTTCACGGATGACTGGTATTTCGATAAGTTCAAGACCGTCAAGATCCGCCCGGAGGTCGCCAAGCTCGTCAAGTTCACGCCGCCGGCGGCCGACTCCGAAGCCGACCTGGCGAAGAAGCTCACCGATTTCGTCAAGGATAAGGACTTCCTGACCAAGACCGGCGCGGACCTGGGCAAGCTCAACGCCGAGGCCCGGAAGCTCTACGCCAAGAACGAAGACCTTATGGCCAACGTCAAGGCGGTGGAAGCCCTGCTCAAGGCCGAGGCCCCCAAGCCGGATTCGACCGAGGCCAAGGGGCGTTCTCAGATCCTCAACCGGCATGTCCTCGAGATTCTCTACGCCGGCGTTCTGGCGAACCAGTCGACGGTCAAGAAAGCCGGCATCATCTTCCGGTCGGAGGACCAGGGCGAGACCTGGAAAAAGATGACCGAGTACAAGATCACCGGCGGCAGCGCGCTGGTCAACCAGACCGAAGCCGGCTACTACGGCCGGATCGTCATAGACCAGACAAACGACCAGACGGTGTATTGCGCGGATACGAACGTGACTTTTTCGACGGACGCCGGGAAGACCTTCAAGGTCGCGGGGTGGGACCAGGGCGCCTACAAGACCCATGTCGACCACCGCGGTATCTGGGTCGATCCCGATAACGGGAACCATATTCTGAGCGCCAACGACGGCGGCGCCTGCGAAACCTGGGACGGCGGCAAGCACTGGATGCAGAAATCGACCATCAGCGCCCAGCAGTTCTACGATGTCTCCGTGGACAACGAAGTGCCCTACAACGTCATGGGCGGGACGCAGGACAACGGCTGCTGGCTCGGGCCCTCGCAAACCCGAAACCAGTGGGGCGTTTTCGCCAGGGATTGGAGCTATCTCCCGTCCGGGGACGGCTTCTACGTCGTCCGCGACTGGTGGAATTCCGAATTCGTCTATTACGAGAGCCAGTTCGGCTCGTCGATGCGCAAGAATATGGCAACCGGTCAAATCATCGGCCTGTCGCGGAGAACGACGTCCGAGGAGAGAGCCGCGGGGAAGGCCGTCCAGCGCTACCAGTGGAACGCGCCCATCGTCCTTTCGCCGCACAATCCCGGCATCGTCTTCGTCTGCTCCCAGTTCGTCAACCGGTCGCTGACACGCGGCGAGCCGAACACGTGGCAAACCATCAGTCCCGACCTGACCAAGGCCGACAAAGCAAAGATCGACCTGTCCAGGAAAACCAACCTCCAGTACGCGACGATCTACACGTTCGCGGAATCGCCCAAAACTCCCGGGCTGTATTGGGCTGGCACCGACGACGGAAACGTCCAGATGAGCCCGGACGGCGGGACAACCTGGGTGAATATCACGGCCCAGTTCTATGACGCGGCGGGCAACCCCAAGAAGGGCGTCAAGGGCGACCGCATCCCCTTTGATCGCTGGGTCAAGCGGGTCGTGCCGTCGCGCTTCGACGAGAACGTCTGCTACGTCGCCTTCAGCGGCTACCGGACGCACAGCGAGGACAAAACGTGGGTGTTGGCGACCCGCGACAAAGGCAAAACCTGGGAGGACCTGTCGGGCACGATGATGAACCCGCTCTTCGACCTGGAAGAAGATCCCGACAACGCCAACGTCCTCTATATGGCCGGCGATTACGGCATCTTTGTGAGCCTGGACAAGGGCAAGACCTGGATGGCGTTTTCGACCTCCGCCCCGAACGTGATCGTCCGCGACATCGCCATCCAGAAACGGGACCGCGAAATGGCCATCGCCACGTACGGCCGCGGCTTTTACATCGCCGACATCGGCCCGCTCAAGGACGTCAATCCCGAGACTTTCCGAAAAGACGCCGTCCTCTTCGACGTCAAGGAGACGATCCGCTGGAACCGGCTGGAGATGGGGGGCGAACAGTACGGAGAATTCGCCAAGGTCGATAACCCGCCCGTCGGGGCCGGCATCTATTACTGGCTCAAAGCCGAGCCCAAGTCGGTCAAGGTGATGATCAAGGACCTTGAGGGCACCGTGGTCCAGGAGATCACCGGTCCGGCCAAGGCGGGCCTCCAGAAGGTCTTCTGGGGACTCACCCGGCGTCCGCCTCAAGGACAGGACCAGCCTGGGAGGATGGGCGGGGGCGGCGGCCGCTTCGGGCGCGGTTTCCAGGCCGCCGCGGGCACCTACAAGGTGGTTCTGAATATCGACGGCAAGGACGTCGAGACGAAGAACCTGGTGGTCAAGGCCGACCCCATGGTCGGGAACGTGAACTGAAAGCCGGCTGAATCCGCCGGTCGTCCCCCGGGAGAAGCGGGAGGAAGGGAGCCTGAAGGAGGAGTCTGTGAGGAAATCCGCGCGCCGATCGACGACAATCATCTCGGGGGCCGTTCTGCTGATGGCCTTTTTGGCCGTTCCGGGCCGGGCCCAGACCGGCCGGGACGTCCTGGGTCTCATGCCGGTCCCGGAATCCATGACCGTCCAGGCGGGCCGCTTCCGAGTCGACGACAACCTGGATATCATCGGGCAAGGGCCGGCCAGCCCGCGCGCCTTCAAGGCCGCCGCCCGTTTCATGTCCCGGCTGAGCGCCCGGACGGGTCTTTTCGTGAAACAAGATTTTCTTGAGGCCCGCTCGGGCGCCGCAAAAGCCGCCGTGGTCTACCGGTATTCCACGATCGGAAAACTCCAGCCGAACGACGACGAATCCTACTCGCTCGCGGTCCAGCCCGAGGGGGTCGTCCTTGAAGCCGCGACGGACGTCGGAGTCCTCCACGGGCTTGAGACGCTGCTCCAGCTCCTGAGCGCCGACGAGGCCGGCTATTATTTTCCGTGCGTGGCGATCCAAGATAAGCCGAGATTCACGTGGCGCGGTTTGCTCATCGATGTCGGCCGCCATTTCGAACCCGTGGACGTCATCAAGAGAAACCTCGACGCCATGGCGGCCGTCAAGCTGAACGTTTTCCATTGGCACTTGACCGAAGACCAGGGCTTCCGGGTCGAATCCAAAGTCTTTCCGAAGCTCCAGGAGCTTGGCTCGGACGGGCTGTTCTACACCCAGGACCAGATCCGGGATATCATCCGATACGCCGCGGACCGCGGTATCCGGGTCATGCCGGAGTTCGACATCCCCGGCCACTCCACGAGCTGGCTTGTCGCCTATCCCGAATACGCCAGCGCCCCCGGGCCCTATGCCATCGAGAGGCATTTCGGCGTTTTCGGCCCGGCCTTCGACCCGACGAACGAGAAGGTTTACGTCTTCTTCGACAAGTTCTTCAAGGAGATGGCGGGCTTGTTCCCCGATCCCTACATCCACATCGGGGGGGACGAGGTCAATCCCGACCAGTGGAACGCGAGCCGGCCCATCCGGGCCTTCATGAAGAAGAACGGGATGGCGAACAATCACGCCCTCCAGGCGTATTTCAACACGCGGATCCTCAAGATCCTGACAAAGCACGGAAAAAAGATGGTCGGCTGGGACGAAATCTTCCAGCCGGGCCTGCCGAAGAACATTGTCATCCATTCGTGGCGGGGAACCCAGGCTCTGGTCGAGGCGGCCCAGAAGGGCTACCAGGGCATCCTGTCCAACGGCTATTACATCGACCTCTGCCAGCCCGCCGTCGAGCATTACCTGAACGACCCCATCCCGCAGGGATCGCCCCTGACGGACGCCCAGAAGTCCCTCGTCCTCGGAGGGGAAGCGACCATGTGGGGGGAGATCGTCACGCCTGAAACGATCGATTCCCGGATCTGGCCGAGGACGGCCGCGATCGCCGAACGCCTCTGGTCCCCGGCGTCGGTCACAAACGTCAATGACATGTACCGGCGGCTCGCGCTCATCGAGGTGGACCTCGAGGAATTTGGGCTGACCCATATCAAGAACCAGGCCATGATGCTCCGGCGCCTGGCCGGGAGGGCGGCCGTCCAGCCGCTCAAGGTCCTGGCGGAAGCGACGGAGCCCCTGAAGAGCTACCAGCGGCACAGCCAGGGCATCACCTACACTTCGCTTTCACCCTACAGCCGGTTCGTCGACGCCTGCTTCCCCGAGTCGCTCACGGCCCGGGCCTTCTCGGTCAAGGTCGAGCGTTATCTCGAAGCCAGGAGCCCGGTGCTCGCCGAAGAACTGAGGACGATCCTCGTCCGCTGGAAAAACAACCACCCGCTAGTTCTTCCGTTCATCGCCGCATCCCCGGCGCTTCGCGAGATCGAAACCCTGTCCCAGGCCCTCGAATCGGCGGCCGGTGCCGGGCTCGAGGCCTTGAATGTCCTGGCCGGGGGCAAGGTTGCGGACAAGGGCTGGCTCGAAGGCCAAAAACAGCTCCTGGCGGAGACGAAAAAGCCCAAGGCTCACT
>JBEKVN010000034.1:0-35323 GCA_049513915.1 Candidatus Aminicenantales bacterium
GGGCGATCCGGATGCAGTTCATCGCCGAGGCGCTCACCCTATCCATGATCGGGGGCATCACGGGGATCATCGCCGGGGTGGGCGTGTCGAAAGTCATCTCGGCCCTGGCCGGCTGGTCGACCCTGATCTCGCCGTTCTCGGTCATCCTCGCCTTTGGATTTTCGGCGATCGTGGGGATCTTCTTCGGCTATTATCCGGCCTACAAGGCGTCGCTCCTCGACCCGATCATGGCCCTGCGCTACGAATAAGAAGGCCGGAGGGCCTGATCAAACGGCGGAGGAGGCGCGCCCATGAACATATCGAGACGCGATTTTATCGGACGCTCTCTTTCGGCCGCGATGGCCGGCGCCTTAACGCCGCTCGGCGTCCGCGGAGGCCCGCCCCGGTCCGCAGCCCCGCCGTCCACTTTCACGCTCGAAAGTTATGCCGCGAAGAGCATCAACTACTTCGAGCGCCTCGTTGACGCCGGCGGGCTGCCGTACTTTAACGTGTTTTGGACCGAGCCCGCCGAAGCGGCGCACGACTGGCCGGACTTCGGCGACGTGATGAGCCGTCAGTGGCAGGGCGCCGTCATGCTGCGGCGGATGACCGGCCGGGAGGCCGCCACGGAGAAAGTCTGGCGGCGCAAGAGCCTGGGCCTCATTGATCCGGGCGACGGCATGCTCCATCGTCCGGCGACCTCCTTCAGCAAGCCGTCCGCCGATTGGGGGGACGCCTCGCTGAGCCTCTACGCACTGGCCACCGCGGCCGCTGAAGGCGACGACGTCTCGCGGCGGGCGGCCGTGAAAATGGCCGAAGCCATGCTGTCCGGCCTTCGCTCCGGGCGCTTCCCCGGGGACGGCTTCGCGATCAAGAGCCTCATGGTGACGGCGAGGCATCTCCAGTGCGACGCGGCCATGGAAGCGGCCCGAATGCTCGTTGACCGGTCCGTCACGAACGGCCGCGCCTTCACGCCCGACAACACGTTCGGTCCCTGGGGGCACATGCACGGCAACCTGAGGACGATGGCCGGCGCCGCCGACTACGCCCTGGCCGAGGGCGACCCGGTCCTTTACGGCCGCGTGGATGCCCTTTATCGCTACGTCAAATCGACCGGCACGAGCTTCGGTTTTCTGCCCGAGGTCATTGGCCGGCGGGGCGACATCGTCGCCTGCGAAACCTGCGCCCTGATGGATTACGCGGGCGTCGGCGTCACGCTCGCCAACCACGGGCATCCTGAGTATTGGGGGGACATGGAGCGTCTGGCCCGAAACCATTATGTCGAAAGTCAGGTCCACGACGCTTCCTGGCTCAAATCCGACGACGCCCGGCCGGACACGGCCCAATTCACCTATCGGGACATCGGAGGACGTGTCGCGGGCGCCTGGGCGGGCTGGAGCTCGCCGAACCACATCCTGGCCGCCCGCGAAACCCTGAACGCCCACTGGGGCGGGGCGGAGCTCAAAAACAAGACGCGGGCCCTTCAGAATTGCTGCGGCGGCTCCGGCGTTCACGGGCTTTTCATCCTCTGGAAAAACGCCGCCCGCTTCGAGGCCGGCACACTGTCCGTCCACATGCATCTCGACAAAAATCTGCCCCAGGCCGAGATCCGTTGCGAGCAGCCCTTCGGCGGCCGGCTCGTCGTGGCCTTGAAGCGGGACGCCGCCTTGAGGGTCCGTATCCCGGCGTTCACGACGCCCGCGCACATGCGTGTCCGGGTGAATGGCACTGAGCTGCCGGACGCCGCGAATCCCAAGAGCGGCCCGCCGTCCGTCGCGGGGCGGGGACGAACGCTGGAACCGGCCCGGCCGTTCGGGAACTATCTCGAGATCGGGACGCTCCTCGCCGGGGACCGGGTCGAAGTGGCCTATCCGCTGCCGATCCGGACCGAGGACGTTTCGGTAGGGAATCCCGGCTTCCGGCGATGGCGCTATCGCGTGACCTGGAAGGGCGACACCGTCGTCCGGATGGAGCCGGTCGGGAACGACGCCAGGACCGGATACTCCGATTTCGACAAGGCCGAGAAGGAAGTTTATTACGGCCCGGACGGCCCCGGCCCTCTTTATCAACGCGATCACATGCTCGCGGAGATCCAGCCATCGGCGGCGGACATCTACGCGGACGACGGCTCCTTGGATTTCTGGAAAATCGGATGACATGACGACCGTCCGATAGGGGACAGGCGGGGGCCGGCCCGCTTTTGACACCCACGCCGGGGCAGGATAAAATAACTGGTGGGGGAAAGAAAACCGTTAGAACCGGGCCATCCTTCAGCTCCAGGGCCGTCCGGGCGCGAAAGATGGTCAGGGCGGCCCCGGCCCTCCAAATCTCGAAGAGGAGTGAACCATGCTCACCAAGGACAGAAGCTGCGGCATCATCGAAGGGACCCTGCAAGACGCCCTCGACAGCCTGGAAAGAACCAAGGAATGTATGGTCGGCTGGGATTGGAACTATATCTCGCCCGAGGAAGTGGACGAGGTCATCAACATGCTGAAGGCCATCATCAAGAAAGCGGCCGAGGAAACGGCCTGATCCACGGCATAGCTGGCACCGATATTCCCCTGAAGCCGAAGGCCGCGCAGGGACTCGCCTTCACAACTCGCGGAGCGCCGCGGCCACCGGGCGCCGGACGGCCCGGAGCGCGGGGGGGACGCCCCCGATGAGCCCCATGAGCAGGGCGAAGCCCACGCCGACGGCCATCAGATCCGGCGTAACCTTGAACGCGAACGCGAGGTGCGAAAAGGTCTGAAAGTTGATGGTCCCGGTGGTCCAGCCGTTGACCGGAAGGACGACGACACAGCCGAGGACCCCGCCGAGGCCGGCGATGAAGAGCGATTCGAAGACGAAGGATATCACGACGCTCCCGGAGCCGAAGCCGAGGGCCCGCATCGTGGCGATTTCCCGTGTCCGCTCCGCAACGGCCGAATACATGGTGTTGAGGGCCCCGAATACAGCCCCGATGCCCATGACGAAGGCGACCAGCGTTCCCAGGACGGTGATCATGTTCGTCAGCTGCTGGGAGTTCTTCTCGTAATACGTCCGCTCGCGCTCGGCCTCGACGGAGAGCCGGGGATCGGAGGTCAGGGCGTCCTTGAACCCCTGGAACGCGTCCGGCGACGTGAGGCGGACGGTCATGGACTGGAAAATATTCTGGGGCCTCTTGTAGACCTGGTTCAGGACGAGGGCGTCGCACCAGAGCTCCGAATCGAAGGCGCTCCCGCCCGCGTCGAAAATCCCGACGACGGTCCACGTGCCGCCGCCGAATTTTACCGAGCTGCCCAAGTCGAGGCCCGTGTACGTGCCGGTCACGTTGCGCCCGGCGATGAGCTCATTCAGCCCGGTCTCGAACATGCGCCCCTTGACGACTTTCACGTTCTCCCGGACCTCGAGGACCCGGGGAGACGTCCCGCGGATCTGGACGTTGGCGTCGGTCCCGGTTGTCTTGAGCGGAAAGGCGGCGATGACGACGACCTCGGGGCTGACCAGCGGGCCCTCCGGGCCGCGGGCGACTCCGGCGGCGTTCTGAATGGCCTGGACCTGGTCGAGTGAGATGATGCTGATCATTTCGGAGGCCGCGCCGGCCCTCAGGACGATCGCGTTCCCGGGCGACCCCGAGGCCACGAGCGTGGCTCTGAAGCCGCGGGCCATCGAAAGCATGGCCACAAACACCCCGACCGCGCCGGCGATGCCGAGCACGGCGACGATTCCCGAAGTCCAGCGCTGCCGGACGCTGCGGATGTTATAGATGACTGGAATCGGCATGGTCAGACCCTCCGTAGCGCGTCGACGACCTTGAGCCGCATGGCCGAGACGGCCGGAAGCACGCCGGCCAGAGCCCCGGCCGCGAGGGCGAGGGCAATCCCCACGGCGAGGTCCGCCGCGGGCACGTAGATCGGGGCCCCGTACAGGAAACCGGACAATTTAGGGGCGATGGCCTTGGCCGCCAGAACGCCCAACGTTCCCCCGATGAACGCGAGGAACAGCGACTCGCCCAGCACCAGGCAGAGGATCAGGCCGTCCCCGAACCCGACGGTCTTGAGCACGGCCAATTCGCCTGTGCGCTCGCGGACCGCGATGGCCATCGTGTTGCCGGTGACGAGGAGAAGGGTGAAGAAGACGACGGCCCCGATCGTCAGGATGAGGAACTCGATGTTGCCGATCTGCTTCGCGAAGGAGGCGGCGAAGGCCTTCTCGGTTTCGGTCTTTGTCTCCCAGGGGGAGTTGGCGAAGCGTCCGTCGATGGCGGCCACGATGCCTGGAGCATCGTCCGGGTTGGCGACCTTCACGATGTACCAGCCCACGAGCCCCTTCCAATAGGGCGGCCCGTTCTCCTCGAGGTAGTCGCGGCGGAGCCAGAACTGGGTCGTGTCATCGTCCGGCCGCGCGCCCCTGTAAATTCCGCGCAGGTTGAACTGCCACACGCCCGGGATGTAGGTGCCGCGGATCGGGATGCGGTCGCCGATCTTCCAGCCGAATCGCTTGGCCGTCGCCTCGCCGGCGATGCAGGCCTGGCGGTCTTTCATGAAATCGCCCCACTCGGAGTCCGAGACGAGGTATTCGGGGTACATCTCGCGCCAGCTTCCGGGCTCGATGACCATCTGAGGAAAGAAGTTCCGTTCATCCTGGTAGACGCCCCCGAACCACGTGGCGAAGGTCACGGCCTTCACCCCCGGAACCTGGAGGATCTGGTCGCGGTAGGCGATGGGCAGGGGCTGCATGAGCGACACCCTGTTGATGACGATGAGCCGGTCGGCGCCCGCGACCTCGACGCCCTGGTTGAACGCGCCGCGGACGGCGATGAGCAGCACGAAGAGGAAGAGGGCGGCCGCGAACGAGCCCATGGTGAGCGTCGTGCGGACCTTTTTCCGCCTGAGATTGGCGAGGACCAAAGCCAGGTATTTCATTTCGGCGTCCCCTCGATGAGCGCGCCTTTGTCCAGATGAAGGACGGCGTGGGCCCGCTCGGCGGCCCTCGGGTCGTGCGTCACCATGAGCACCGTCTTTCCGTGTTCGTGCACGAGGCGGTCGATGAGGTCCATGATCTCGTCCGCGCTTTTTCTATCAAGGTCGCCGGTGGGCTCGTCGCAGAGCAGAAACGTGGGGTCGGTGACCACGGCCCGGGCGATGGCCACGCGCTGCTCTTCACCGCCGGAGAGCTGGCGCGGAAAATGGCCGGCCCGCGCGGTCAGGCCCACGAGCCCCAGGGCCGTGCCGACGTGCTTCCGACGTTCGGATTTCGAAAGTTTGGTCAGCAGGAGGGGCAGTTCGACATTCTGGAAAGCGGTCAGGACCGGGATCAGGTTGTACATCTGGAAGACGAAACCCACGTGGCGCGCCCTCCAGGCCGTCAGCTTGTGGGCCGACAACGCCGTGATCTCCTCCCCGGACACGGCGACGCTGCCCGTGGTCGGAACGTCGAGCCCGCCGAGCAGGTTCAGGAGCGTCGTCTTGCCCGAGCCCGAGGGGCCCATGAACGCCACGAACTCCCCTTGCTCGATGTCGAGGTTCAGCCCCCGGAGAACGTGCAGGTCTTCGCTTCCCCGGTGATACGTCTTGCCCAGGTTCCGCACCCGAATCAGGCTCTTTCCGGTCATCGCCCCGTTGATGTTGACCATATTCTCCTCACTTTGTCTTGACGCGCTGGCCGTCACGCAAGCCCTCGGGCCCCTTCAACAGGATGGTATCGCCCTCGTTGACTCCGGCCATGACTTCGACGTCGCTCCCGCGGGTTCCGCCGAGGGCCACGGCCCGCCGTTCCAATCGGCCCTCCCGGACGAAGAACACGACCTTTTTCCCGCCCTCCTCGCGCACGGCCGCCTGGGGAATCAGGGCCCGCGGGGCCGCCGCCCGCGGGCCGCCGGGCGCCTCCTCCGCGAGGAAGGCGACTTTGACCCCCATGTCCGGCAGAATTTTCGGATCGAGCTTGTCGAAAGAAATGCGGACTTTGACCGTGGCTTTCTGCCGGTCCGCGGTGGGGATGACGGTCCGGACCTTCGAGGGGATATGCCAGTCGGGGTAAGCGTCGAGAACGGCGTCCACCTTCTGGTCGGGCGCCACCCTCGCGATATAGGACTCGTTGACGTCCACCTCGATCTCGAGCGAGGCCATGTCCACGATGGTGGCGATCCCCGTGCGGGTGAAGCCGCCGCCCGCGGAGATGGGGGACACCATTTCGCCGATCTGGGCGTCCTTGGAGACGACGACGCCCGCGAAGGGGGCCCGCACGGTGCAATTGTCGACGTCCTGACGGGCCACGCCGATCTCCGCGTCGGCGGCCTTGACCTGCGCGCGCGCCGCCTGGATCTGGGCCCGGAGGCTGTCAACGGTCGTCTGGGCGAGTTCGCGCGTCTGGACGGCCGAGTAGCCGGCCTTCTCGAGTTCCAACTGGCGCTTGAGCTCCCTTTCGGCGTTGGCCAGGTTGACCTCGAGGTTGGCGATGAGCGCCGCCGTCGCGTCACGGGCGGTGCGCGCCGCGAGCAGGCGCTTCTGGGCGTCGGAATCGTCGAGACGGGCGAGGACCTGGCCCTCGGCGACCTTCAGGCCCTCGTCGACCAGGACCTCGAGGACTCGGGCGGTGAGCTTGGCCGCGATGGTGGCCCGGCGCCGTGGCGTGACGTAGCCGCTGGCGTTCAGCAGGGTCGCGCCTTCGACCCCTCCGGCGGGCCGAGCCGTCGTGACCTCGACCACGGGCGTCCTCCCCCGGAAGGCGATGACCGCTGCGGCGACGGCCAGGATCGCCAGCCCTATGAACAGGCCCGCGCGCAGCCTTCGGCTGCCCCGCCGGTCGTTCCGCGAGCTCTCGTCGATCTTAAGTCCCGTGATATCAGGGCCGCTTGTGCTCTGTTGTGCGTCCATCCATCCGCTCCTCAGTAAATCCCCCCGTAGGTCCCCCACCCAAAGTCAACGTATCTTACTCCGACGTGGAGAGACCGTCAAGATATGCCGGGGCATCCGACAACGGCCTTCAGGGGCGAAGAAAACGTTAGAAGCGGGGCCGGGATTTTTGTATATTAAGGGGGGCCTATGAGAATTCTCGCCAATGCGGTCAGGGAAGGTCCCGTCCGGAAACTTCCCCTTTCGGTTTTCCTGCTCGTTTCCCTCGCGGCGCTCCTGGACGGCGGGGGGGAAGACAAATCCTACAGGCCCGGAGGCATGACGATCCTCCCGACAGATACCGCGGCGCAGCTCGTCGAAAAAGCCGCCCGCGTCGTTCCCTCCGATCGCCAGATGGCCTGGCAGGCGCTCGAATTCCAGGCCTTCGTTCACTTCGGCATGGACACATTCACGGACAGGGAATGGGGTCTGGGGACCGAGGACCCCAAACTCTTCAACCCGACCGATTTCGACGCCGGCCAATGGGTCGAGGCCGTCAAGGCGGCCGGGGTCCGGGGCGTCATCGTCACGGCCAAGCACCATGACGGCTTTTGCCTCTGGCCGAGTCGCTTCACCGCTCATTCCGTCAAAGCGAGCCCCTGGAAGAATGGTCAGGGCGATGTCGTAGGGGAAGTCGCCGACGCCTGCCGTAAGGCGGGGCTGAAATTCGGAGTCTATCTTTCTCCTTGGGACCGGCACGAGCCGAGCTATGGTGATTCGCCCCGTTACAATGAACATTTCAAAAACCAGCTCCGCGAGCTCCTGACGGGGTACGGCGATATCTCCGAGGTCTGGTTCGACGGCGCCTGCGCCGAGGGCCCGAACGGGAAGCGTCAGGTCTATGACTGGGAGGGCTACTGGAGCCTGATCCGCGAACTTCAGCCCGGCGCGGTCATCTCCATCATGGGTCCCGACGTCCGCTGGATCGGGAACGAAGCCGGCGTCAACCGTGAGAGCGAATGGAGCGTCATCCCAGTGGCCCGGGCGGACGACCGTCCTGCCGAAAAGGATCCGGGAGGGATCGCGGGGCTCGACGCCACGGCCCCAGACCTCGGCTCCCTCGAGGTCATCGCGGAGACGGCGAAGAAAGGCGGGCGTCTCATCTGGTACCCGGCCCAGGTCGACGTTTCCATCCGGCCCGGCTGGTTCTACCACGCCGCGGAGGACATGAAAGTCAAGACCGTCGGCGATCTCCTCGACATCTACTACGGGGCCGTCGGGGGGAACGCCCAGCTTCTCCTCAATATCCCGCCCGACCGGCGCGGCCGTCTTCATGAGAACGACGTCCTCGCCTTGAAGCGGCTCGGGGAAGCGCTCAGGACGACCTTCGCCGTAAATCTGGCTGCGGGCGCCAAGGCGGCCCCGGTCCCGGTCAAGAGCGTGTCCCCGGGTAACGGCCCGGAAAAGACGGTCGACGGCAACCCGAAGACTGCCTGGCGGACCGGCGACGGCGTCACGAGCGCCGCGGTCGAGTACGATCTCGGTCAAATCAAGACATTCAATGTGGCGATGATCCAGGAAGATATCCGCTCCGGCCAGCGGGTCGAGTCCTTCGTCCTCGACGTCTGGGACGGGAAGGGTTGGCAGGAGGCCGCGCGGGCCACGACCATCGGCCATAAACGGTTCCTGCGCTTTCCTAAGGTCAAGGCGGTCAAGGCCCGGCTCCGCATCCTGAGCACGCGAGGGTGCGCCTCGATTTCGGAATTCGGGCTTTACCTCGACCCGACCCGCGCAGAGGCGCATCAAGCGAACAAGTGAAATGGGGACGGTCCTGGTTTTTCCGAGAAACCAGGACCGTCCCCATTTTGTTAGTCCCCATTTTGTTCAGGAAAGGCGGACGCCGGGAAAAAGTAGCCCCGGGTTTCACTCGATCGTGAACTCCTTTTCCACCGTGACCTTCTTCCCCGAATGGGTGTCCGAGACCTGGGTGATGGTCTTGTATTTTCCCTTTTCCAGCCCGCTGAGGGTGTAGGTGAAGGTCAGGGCGATCTCGGTGTTGAAGTTCCAGGACTTGAAGGGCATGCTGGCGAAATTGTTCTGCCCGCCGAGGATCTTGCCGGTGGCGTCGACCACCTGGAAGTCGGCTGTGAACCCGAACTCGTAATACCCGCCCGGATTCTTGGTCAGGGCATATCCGGCCGGTTCCATATAGAGATAGATGGGTTCGCCGGCCGAGAAAACGTCGCTCTCCTTGGGCTCATAGATGCCGTAGCTGTTATTCGCGCCCTTGACATACTTGACATTCCCCAGGACGAACGAGGAGTCGGCCCAGAAGGATTCCACGAGGGACCTCAGTTCGGCCAGGGCCTTGCCGTAGTCTTTGGCCTCGAAGGCCGATTTGAAAGCGCCATAGGGCCCGTCGAACGGCCCGATCACCGCGGCACTCGTCCCTTCCGACCCGGTCTTCCCGGGCTTGGAGCATCCGGCGAACGCCACGATCACCACAAGTCCCAGCAATAGAATCTTTTTCATTTTACCCTCCCTTCAGACAGTCTCGAAATTCGTGTTATTCGGGCTCCGGAGGAATCACCGCCCGACGGACTCGACATGGCGGTCAGGGCGAGGAGAATCCTCCGGGTCACGGGCCAACCTAAGGCTATTGCTGGACGACGCAATTATAAGCGGGGCCGGACCGCGGTTCAAGGGATTCTTGCGGGAAAGACCCAAGCCGGGCGCCCGGAAATTCCATTTACAAACCGCGCGAGTTGGCTTATATAATATTTCAATCATGCGCCTTGCGTCCGCCGCCGCGAAAGGAAAATAATCATGCATCTTCAGACCATCGACTGGGTCATCGTCTTCGCCACCCTGTCCGTCTGTTTCATCCCCGCGTTGTTCTTCGGCAAGCGGTCGGGCAAGAGCACCTCGGAGTTTTTCGTATCCGGCCGGGCCGTGCCCTGGTGGCTGGCGGGCCTGTCCATGGTGGCCACGACGTTCTCGAGTGACACCCCGAATCTCGTCACCGACATCGTCCGGCGCAACGGCGTCGCCGGCAACTGGGTCTGGTGGGCCTTCACCCTGACCGGCGTCGCGACGGTATTCTTTTACGCGCGCATGTGGCGGCGCTCCGAGGTCATGACCGACCTCGAGTTTTACGAGCTCCGCTACTCCGGGAAGGCGGCCGGCGTCGTCCGCGGCTTTCGGTCGGTTTACCTGGGATTCCTCTTCAACTGCATCATCATGGCCACGGTCAACCTGGCGGCCTGCAAGATCGCGGCCATCCTGTTCGGACTGGACCGCTGGCAGACGCTCCTTCTCGTCGGCCTGCTCAACGTCGTCTTCGCCACGGTCACGGGCCTCTGGGGCGTCCTGGTCATCGATATGATCCAGTTCTTCATCAAGATGACGGCCGTCATCGCCGCCGCCTACTTCGCCGTGAAATACGTCGGCGGCATGCACGTTCTGGTCACGAAGCTGTCTGCAGTCACGGGGCCGAACGGCGTCCATTTTCTCAACATGCTGCCGGATTTCAAGAGCAACTGGGACCTGGCCATCGCCATCTTCATCATGCCGATCGCCGTCCAGTGGTGGGCCGCCTGGTACCCGGGCGCGGAGCCCGGGGGCGGAAGCTACATCGCCCAGCGGATGCTGGCCTCGAAGTCTGAAAAAGACTCGCTCGGCGCCGTCCTCTTCTTCAACATCGCCCATTACGTCCTCCGCCCCTGGCCGTGGATCCTGGTCGGCCTCTGTTCCCTGATCGTCTATCCCCAGCTCTCGGACATCCAGAAGGCCTTTCCGCATCTCAACCCGAGCCTCCTTGGCCATGACATCGCCTACCCCGCCATGCTCAAGTTCCTGCCCGTGGGCTTCATCGGCCTGATGGTCGGCGGGCTCATCGCGGCCAACTCTTCGACCAACCTGACCCACCTCAACTGGGGGGCGTCCTATCTCGTCCACGATTTTTACCGCCGCTTCCTGAAGAAGGATGCCACGGAGAAGCACTACGTCATGGTCGGGCGGTTGGCCACGATCGCCCTCTTCCTCGCCGCGGGCGGGCTCGTCTTCGTGCTGGATACGGCCAAGGACAGCTTCGACATCATCATCCAGGTCGGGGCGGGGACCGGCCTCCTCTACCTTGTCCGCTGGTTCTGGTGGCGGGTCAACGCCTGGTGCGAGGTCAACGCCATGGTCAGCAGTTTCGGCTTCTCCGTGCTCCTGCTCATCCTGCGCAAAACCGGTGTGGTCATCCCCACGCACTACGCCCTCATCCTAACCGTCTTCGCAACCACGGTCGTCTGGATGCTGACGGCATTTTTAGGGCCCAAGACCGACCGCCAGACGCTCATTACGTTTTATAAAAAGATCCGGCCGTTTGGGCCCGGGTGGGAGCCCGTCCGGAAAGAGGCCGGCATCTCCAAGGCTGACGCCAAGTCGACCGGCGACAACTTCCCCGTGGCCCTCGTCGGCTGGGTGTCCGGTTCGCTCACGATCTGGTCGGCCCTTTTCACGGTCGGGAACTTCCTCTACGGACGGACGACGTACGCGCTCGTGCTCTTTGGGATCTTCCTCGTGAGCGGGACCGTGCTTCTCCGGGTCATCAACAGGCTCTGGGCCAAGAACCCGGCCGCCCCCGATGCGACAACGGCGGCTTCCTAGAGTATAATCTTAGCCTTTAGAAGAACCATGAACGCGGTCCCCATCGTCATCGGCTCCCTGCTGTTCGTCGCCATCGCCTACCGCTATTACAGCGCCTTCATCGCCGCCAAGGTCCTGGCCCTCGACGACAGCCGGGTGACGCCCGCCCATGCCCTTAACGACGGGGCCAACTACCATCCCACGAATAAGTGGGTCCTGTTCGGCCATCATTTCGCCGCGATCGCCGGCGCCGGCCCCCTCATCGGCCCGGTCCTGGCCGCCCAGTTCGGCTACGCGCCCGGGCTCCTGTGGCTTCTCCTCGGCGCCGTCATCGCCGGCGGCGTCCATGATTTCCTGGTCCTCGCGGCCTCGGTCCGGCGGAAAGGGAAGTCGCTGGCCGAGATCGCCCGCCGCGAGGTCAGCCCGCTCGGCGGCGCGGTCGCTTCGGTCGCCATCCTGATCATCATCATCGTCGCCCTGGCCGGGCTGGGCCTAGCCGTCGTCAACGCCCTCCGCGACAGCCCCTGGGGCACTTTCACCATCGCCATGACCATCCCCATCGCCCTGTTCGTGGGCCTTTGGATGAACAAAATCCGGCCGGGCAAGATCGCCGAAGCCAGCGTCATCGGCGTCATCGGCGTGTTCGCCGCGGTCATCTTCGGCAACACGGTCGCCCACTCGTCACTGGCCCACGTGTTCACGCTCTCCCGGGAAGGTATCATCCTGGCCATCGCGATCTACGGCTTTTTCGCCTCGGTCCTGCCGGTCTGGCTTCTTCTCGCGCCCCGGGACTATCTCAGCTCCTATCTCAAGATCGGGACCATCCTGGCCCTGCTCGTCGGCGTCCTCATCGTCCACCCCAACCTGAAGATGCCCGCCGTCACCCAATTCGTCCATGGCCACGGCCCGATCATCCCCGGCAAGCTCTTCCCCTTCCTGTTCATCACCATCGCCTGCGGCGCGATATCCGGTTTTCACGCACTCGTCTCGTCGGGCACGACCCCGAAAATGGTCCCCCGGGAATCCGACATCCGGATGATCGGCTACGGCGCGATGATGGTCGAATCGGTCGTCAGCGTCGTCGCCCTCATCGCCGCCTGCTCGCTCTTCCCGGCCGATTACTTCGCCATCAACCTCAGCCCCGAGAAGTTCGCCGGGCTGGGCCTCACGCCCGTCAACGTGGCCGAACTGTCGAGGCAGGTCGGGGAGAACCTGGCCGGCCGGCCGGGAGGCGCCGTGTCGCTCGCCGCCGGATTCGCCCAGATTTTCTCCAGCATCCCCGGCATGCGCGGCCTGATGTCCTACTGGTACCACTTCGCCATCATGTTCGAGGCGCTCTTCATCCTGACGACGATCGACGCCGGGACCCGCATCGCCCGGTTCCTCGTCCAGGAGTTTGCCGGCCGGGTCTGGAAACCTATGGAAAAGACCAACTGGCTGCCCGGCGCGTTCGCGGCCACGTCCTTCGTCGTTTTTGCCTGGGCCTACTTCATCTGGACGGGGAACGTCAGCAACATCTGGCCCATGTTCGGGACGGCCAACCAGCTCCTGGCCGGGGTGGCCCTGGCGGTCGTCACGGTCGTCATCATCAACGCCGGTAAGGTGCGCTACGTCTGGGTCAGCCTGGTCCCTCTGGCGTTCGTCGCCACGACGACCCTCTACGCCGGCTGGCGGAACATCTTCGATAATTTCCTGCCCTCGGTTTCAGTCCCCGGCCAGAGTGTCCTGGGCGTCGTCAACGTCGTCCTGACCGCCGTAATCATGTTCTGCTCCGTCGTCATCCTCGTCGAGTCCGCCCGGCGCGTTTACAGGGTGCTGGTTAAGGGCCAATACACAGTCCATGGACGGGCCGTCCTCGTGACGGACAAGGACTTCCGGCCGCCGGACTTCGGGGAGGCGTGAGCCGCGTCGAACCGCGCCCCCCACCCGTCGTCTTCGACGGGTGGGGGGATGTAAGATAGGGCCGCTCACCGTGAGTCTTCGGAAACTTCGCAATCGAAAGGCGTCCGCATGGATCTATGTCGCTTGTCAGCCGGTTTATTTGTCGCGCTCATCGCCGGGGCCAGTTCCCGCGGAGGAGGGGACACGTCCGTGAAGCCGCCCCTTATCCCCGCCCCGAAACACGTCGAATATACGAGGGGAGCGCTGACGCTCGACCGCCGGATGCGGATCATCGTCCCGGCGGAGGCGCGGGCCCGGATTTTGGAGATCGCCGGCATTCTCAGTGACGGCTTGAGAGATGCGGCCGGCGTCGAAGCGTCCTCAGTTCGGGGCGGGACGGGCGGCGCGAAAGGCACGATCCGGCTCACGCTGGCCGCCGTTCGCGGAACCGAAGACCCCGAGGCCTATACGCTCGACGTCGGGCGGTCGATCGAGATCACGGCGTCGGACCCGCGCGGATTGCTTTGGGGCGCGCAAACCCTCCTGCAAAGCATTCAGGTGTCAGGATCATCCGCGACCGTGCCGAAGGGGACCATTTCCGACCGCCCGAGCCGACCCTGGCGCGGACTGATGCTCGACCCGGTCCGGTCGTTCCTCGACCTGGATTTCGTCCGCCGCACGATCCGCGTGATGTCGGCCTGCAAACTGAACGTCCTGCACCTCCATTTGATCGACGACCAGGCCTGGCGGTTCGAAACCAAGGCCTTCCCGAAATGCAACCGCCCCGGCGAGCCTCTTTACACGCAGGCCGAGCTCCGCGAGCTCGTGGCGTTCGCGGCCCGCTACGGGGTCGAGATCGTCCCCGAATTCGACGTGCCCGGCCACTCCATGACGGCCGTCAACGCCTACCCGGAGCTCGACTGTGAGCGCCGGCCGCGGAAGATGGACGAGGCGATTTTCTGCGCCGGCCGGCCCTTCACTTGGGAGTTCATTGACCGCTTGCTCGGCGAGGCCGCGGACGTTTTTCCCTCGGCCTACATCCATCTCGGCGCCGACGAGCCGTACGCCATCAAACGCTGGGCCGACTGCCCGGACTGCCGGGCCCGCATGAAGCAGAAGGGCGTCACCAGCCTCGAGGCGCTCTACCACACCTTCGTCATCGACCTCGACGAACTCGTGCGGCGTCACGGCAAAAAGCTCATCGTGTGGAGCGACGCGATCCATCCCGGCGTCGCGCCGATGCCCCCCAAGGACATCGTGATCGACGCCTGGGTGGATTTCGGGACGGTCAGGCCGCTCGCGGAGGCGGGCTATACGATGCTCAACTCGTCGAACGGACCGCTCTACCTCACGTCCTTCGGTCTGCGGGAGGGCCTGCCGCTCGCCGCGGTCGAAGCGTGGAACGCGGCCCGGTTCCCATCGCCGGGGGCCCGGCTTGGAGACCGGACCCTCAGATACCAGGCACTCTCGGCGAACGCCCATATCCTCGGCGGCCATGCCTCGGCCTGGGCGACGGAACAGCGGCTGACCGAGCGTAGGCTTTATCCGCGCCTGTTGGCCGTCGCGGAAAACCTCTGGTCTGAGGACCGGGCGACGGGCGACGCGGCGGAATTCGAGGCGCGCTACCGGGCGGGATTCGCCGCCCGGCTGAGGCGGATGGGCGTGCCCGACGACGAAGCGGCGCCGATGGAGAGTCTCTTCACGGCCGCGGACGGCTCGACCGTCGCGGCGGGGGAGACGAGGCCGGGGTGGGCCGTGAGCGAACGGAGCTACCGCGACTTCCGGCTGACTTTCGAGCTGCGCGCGCCGGCGCCCGGGGACCACACCGGCGTTTTCATTCGCTGCGCCCCCGGCGGCGGAGCCGGAACGGCGCCGGACGGATTTCCCATCGTGGCAGCCGCGCCGCCCGGGCTGGTCATGAGCGAGGGATTGCGCCTCTCCGAGGGCTGGGACCGGTTTGAAGTCGTGGCCCGCGGTCCGATCGTCTCGCTGACGATCAATAGCGGCCTCGCTTGGTCGGGGGTGGATTCCGCTCCGCGCGCCGGCCCGATCGTCCTCCGGAGTACGGGGAAGGATTGGCAGATTCGCGAGGTTCGCGTCCAGCCGCTGGACGGTATGAAATGAACATCCGGGTATTCGACGACAAGGTCGCGCTTAGCCGCGAGGCGGCGGCCCAGGCCGCGGACGTCCTCAGGCGGGCGATCGGCGAACGCGGATCGGCCCGGATCCTGGCCGCGACCGGAGAGTCGCAGTTCGAATTCCTGGACGCGCTGACGAGGGCTCCGGATCTTGCCTGGGCTCGGGTCGAGATGTTTCACCTCGACGAATACGTGGGCCTCCCGGCCGACCACCCGGCCAGTTTCCGGAGATACCTTCTTGAACGGCTGATCCGGAAGACCGGCATCTTCCGTTATCACCTTCTCGATGGGGAGTCCGCGCCCGAGGCGGCGTGCGAGAGGGTGGGGCGCCTCCTCGCGGCCGAGCCCGTCGACGCGGCCTTCGCCGGCATCGGCGAGAACGGGCACGTGGCTTTCAACGACCCCCCGGCCGATTTCGAAACCGAGGTCCCTTACCTCATCGTGCGGCTCGACGAGGCCTGCCGCCGGCAACAGGTGGGCGAAGGCTGGTTCCGGACGCTCGCCGAGGTCCCCGAGCGGGCCATCTCCATCTCCGTGCGTCAGCTCATGAAAGCGCGGGTCATCATATCCGTCGTGCCCGATGCCCGGAAGGCCGCGGCGGTTCGGCTCTGCCTCGAGGGGCCGGTTGGCCCCATGGCGCCCGCTTCCATTTTGCGCACCCATCCTGACGCGACCCTGTATCTCGACACGGCCTCGGCGGCCTTGCTCAGTCCGGAGACAATCCGGCGCGGGGCCCCCGTAATTTGAAGAGGAAAGGAATCCGGCAATGCAACGAATCCTCTTAGCAGCGGCGTTAGTTGTTGGAGTCCTGATAGCTTATGTTGATTCGCTCCCGAAGTGGGATGATACCGGGATCACGGTTTTCGCCCTGGTTTTTTGCGCCGGGATCCTCGGGCTCATCGTCCGCCGGCGCCCCGGGTTATACGGGCTTGCGGTCGGGCTGTGGCTGCCCCTTCGTGCGATCATTCTGACGCACGATCTCAGGTTCGTCGTTGTGTTAGCGTTCCCTTTGGCCGGAGTGTACGCGGGCTGGGGACTGCACAAACTGATCGCCAAAACGCCTCCGCTTTCCTGATTCCGAAATGGAGTAGAGAGACAAGAGGGATTCTCCGGAAATTGAGCCGGCGGAAGCGCCGGGATGATGGACAAACCGGGACCGAGACTACAGCCGGATCATATCCATGCCCGGATTCTCGACCGCCAGGAACAGCAGCAGGTAGTCCCGGAGCTGCCGGGTGATAAGAAAGTTCTGCTTCACGTGCTCGCGTCCGCTCTCTCCCAGCCTCCGGGCGAAGGCCGGCTCGTTGAGAAGCTGCTTCAGCCAGTAGGATGTTCCTTCGATCGAGCGGGTCAGGATTCCGGAGAACCTGTGGGTGATCTGCATCGGGATGCCGCCCACCGCCCCCGCGATCACCGGTTTTCCTTTCCAGAGGGCCTCGGCCACGGTCAGCCCGAATCCCTCCCGGACGGATTTCTGCAGGATGACGGTGGAAGCCCTCTGGATGGCGTTGATCTCGAGATGGCTGGTCGGCGGCAGGCAAAGGACCATGATGTCGGGGTCCTCCCGCGCCTTCTCCCGGACGCGGCTGAGGACCTGCGCCCCCTCGGGGTCGTCGTCCGCCGTCCCGCCGACCAGGAGGAGCCGGGCATTGCTGTAGACTTTGGCCATCTTGAAGGCCTCGATCACCCCCAGCGGGTCTTTTAAGCGGTCAAACCGGGACACCTGGGTCACGAGCGGACGGTCCCTGGGAATCTGAAGCCTCGCCAGAATGGCATCGATCTCCTCGGCCGCCATGTCCCTGTTCTTGTCGCTCAGCGGGTCGATCGACGGGGGAATCAGGACCTGGGTGATGGGCAGCTCCTGGGAAAAGCTCGGCGCGGAAAAGACGCAGGCGTCGTAACGCTCGACATAGCCCTTGAGGAATCCCCAGAGGGACGCGTCGGGGCGGGAAAGGTCGATATGACATCGCCAGATCCAGCGGTTCCGGCCCGGGATCCGGACCTTGACCAACCCCGCGGGCTGGGGGTCGTGGATGAACACAATATCCGCGTCCAGCTTCATGGCCGCCAGATTTTCGTCCAGCGTCTGTTCATATATCGCGTAATCGCGGGGGCCGATCTCTTCCTTTTCGCCATGGAGCGCATTATGGAATTTTTTCGTCGCCGCGTGAAACGCGTCCCCGCCCTTGACCACGTCCCATCCCGCCGTCAGGCCCAGTTCTCTCATCAGCGGGACGAGACGGTTCAGGATCTCGGCGACGCCGCCTCCGACGGCGGTGGAATTCACGTGGAGGACGGATTTTCCGGCCAAACGGCGGCCGAGAAGGCGGAGTTCCTCCAGGGTATCCGAACCCACGATCGGCCGGTATTCCTCAAGCTCCTGCATCGGCCATCCCCTCCAACCGTTCTTCGACCAAGCCGGCAATTCTCCGGCGAAGCCCCTCCATGGTCTGGGTATAGGGATCCAGGCGGTCCACCGCAGCGGCCAGCTCCTTTTCCCCGAGCTCTTTCTCGAACCAGAGCGAGAAATCGTTGACTCCCAGCGGCGGCCGGAGCCTCGCCTCAAAAATATGGAGGTAAAGGCTCGAAAGGCTGACCCTGTTGAGACGGTCCAGGAATTCCCTCAGGTCGAAGGCATAGTGGTCCGTCGGCAGGGAAAATCGGACCGCCCTCATGAAATAAAACTCTTTCCCGGAGGGGGCATCGATACGTCGCCCGGACCCCTGGAGAGCGCGGGAGATGGTCGCCGCGAGAGCGTCCCTTAGGGCCCTGAGGCTGTCGAATCGAGTGGCGTCGATCGCCGACAACCTCTCGCCGAGGTCCTCGTCCAGGAGCGTGTGGGTTACCCAATATGCGAAATCGTTGGGAGGCTCGGGGACCAGGGACTGGTGCTGTTGGAGGAAGCGGTGGGTATGTTGATACACCACCATGTCCGGAGCGTTCCTCAGATGGTCCAGAAGGCCGGCGAGATTCGAAGTTTTCTCTCCCGTCAAGACCGTCAGCGTCAACCGCGAATAAAAATGGAACGGTTCCTTGGCCCGGAGAATCATCGAGCCCTCCCGGCCAGGGAGGTGTCGAGTTTGCGCAAAAAACTATCCGTTTCCCGCTGGGATGACAGGCAGTACTGCGCTCTGGAAGGCCTGGGGCACCCGATGCTGATAGTGGTCCCCTTCTCCCGGAGGGCCCGGAACATGTCCTCGTCGGTCCTGTCGTCGCCGAGCGCGATGGGAAAAGGATGATGGAGATGGCGGAGAAGAAGGAGAGCGGCCCGGCCCTTGTCCCAGTCGGCCTCGGGGACCAACTCCCAGACCTTGTGGCCGGTGCGCCACCTGTACGGCAGATCCTTGGTTTTCAGGCGGTAGGCCCGGAGGAGCGCTCTTAGTTCGACGAGCTTCTCCCGGGGAAGCCGCCGGTAGTGAAGGCTGAGCGTCATGCCCTTGTTTTCGACGAGGACCCCGGCCAGGGGGCGGCAATCCCTCCGCAGGGATTTGGCCAGGTCCAGCAGCGCCGGTTTCAGGGCGACCGCGCGGGGATGCTGGAACGACAGCCCCGGCCCGTCGATTTCCAGGCCATGATTCCCGGCATAATACACAGAGCGAAGGTCGACCCTCGACCGGATATCCGACACGGAGCGGCCGCTGATCACGGCGACCTCGACATCAGGCCGGGCCCCGAGCCTTCGGACCAATGCCTTCGTCGCCTCGGGCAACCTGGCCCGTCGGGGAGATTCTGCAAGCGGTGAAAGCGTCCCGTCAAAATCGAGGACCAGAAGGAGGCGGTTCTGGGATAGCCATTCTTTTTCCAAGGTCTCCCAGTCCGTCCATAGCGAACGCGGCTTACCGGTCAAGAGTCGCCTTCCAATCCATGGGGATCTTGACCAGGGCCTCGATCAAGGTGCCCGCCCAGCGGAAGATGTTGTGTTCCCTGACGACATCCCGCATTCGCCCCATCCTGACCGCGACCTCCTCCGGGTCCATTTCCAGGCCGGCCCGGATGGCGTCGGCCAGTTCTTCGATATCGTAGGGGTTGACGATGAGGGCGTCCCGAAGCTCCCGGGAGGCGCCGGTGAAACGGCTCAGGATGAGGACCCCTCGGCCGTCGTCCCTCACGGCCACAAATTCCTTGGCGACCAGATTCATGCCGTCATGAAGGGAGGTCACCATGCAGATGTCGGCGTTCTTGTAGAACGGGAGGATCTCCTTGTGGCTGTGGTGCTTCTTGAGATAGACGATCGGCTTCCAATCCCTGCTCTTGAACTTAGCGTTGATCCGTTCGACCTCCCGGTCGGTTTCCGCCAGGAATTCCTTATACCGCTTGATCGGCGTCCGGCTGGGGGCGCCCAGTTGGACGAAAACGAACTCCCCCTGGTAACGCTCATATTTTTCGAGGAACCGTTCGATGGCCCAGAATCGTTCCAGGACGCCCTTCGTATAATCCATGCGTTCGACGCCGACGCCCAGGTACCGGGCCTTGCTGCCCAGGCCTTTGAGCATGGCGGCCTTGTCCTGCAGGGGTTTCTCATCGCCGAATACGTCCTGGAACGCCGAAGGAAAGGCCACGCTGATGGGAAACGGCTTGACCATGGTCGTGACCCCTTCCTTGAGAATGGCGAACCGCTCCCAATCGATACGGGTCTCCAGGGTCCGGTCGACCGTTTCCAGGAAGTTGTTGCAGAAGAACTGGGTCTGGAAACCGATCAGGTCCCCGCCCATCATGCCGGTGAGGATTTCTCTCTGCCACGGGCAGATACCGAACGCTTCGGGGTTGGGCCACGGGATGTGCCAGAAGATGGCGATCCGGGCGTCGGGGCGTTTGTCCTTGATCATTTTGGGCAGGAGGGCAAAATGATAGTCCTGGATCAGGATGCACGGTTCGGCCACGTCCTTCATCTCGTCCAGAGCGATCTCCGCGAACTTCCGGTTGACTTTGGTGTACTGGGCCCAGTCGGCCGAACGAAAGGTCGGCCGGGTGTGGGCGATATGGCACAGCGGCCAGATCCCCTCGTTGGCGAAACCGTAGTAGTAGCCGGCCTCCTCCTCGCTCGTGAGCGCCACGCGTTTCAGGGTATAACGGGGGTCGTCCGGGGGAACCCGGATCCGGTTCTTCTCGTCCACGACATCGAAATCGGCGTCGCCCGAACCGTGGGCGATCCAAACACCTCCCGAGGCCCGAAGGACCGGTTCGAGGGCGGTGACCAACCCCCCCGCGGGGACAATCACCTCCGTCTTGCGTTCACGGCGCAAGTGCGAGTAGGGTTCCCGGTTGGAGATCACGAAAAGCGGCTTGCCCTTCAGTTTTCCTTTGACATTCTCCCGGAGCCGTTCGGGAGTCCAGAGAGAATCCGCGGCCTCCCTCAGGCGCGCTTCATGTTCAGCCGCCGTCCTCGCCGCCGATAGATGCCTAGCCAGGGTCGAGACTTCGTGGACAATCGGCTCGAAGAGGCCGCCTTTGGGCGCGGGCAGCGTTTCCCCGGGCACGCCCGAACGCAGGCGCTTCGTCCACTCCGCGAACTTGGCCAAGGGCCCCATGATGTTCCACCTCACGACGAGCAGCGTCACCAGGGAAATCAAGAACATCTGCACCAGGATTCTCTCGGAAGACAGGAGCCAGATCCGGGACAGCTGGCTGCGGATGAACGCCGTATCATAGATGATGGCGAGGGCTCCCGTATGGCCCGTCTGGTCCTCGAGCGGCAGGGAGTAGATATAGACCCGCTTCCCCCCGATCCGGTCGAATTCGCTCATGTCCACCCGCTGGCTCAAGCTCGTGGCCACGACGCGCGGGGTCCGGGTGAGAGCGGATTTGAGACCGGGGGTGACCGCCAGAGGCTCGCCCTGCGGGTCATAGACCCCGACCGCGTAAAGCTTTTCCTGGTTTCCGAACTTTTCGACAAGGCTTTCCAGCTTCGGCGAGGGCCCCTCGGCAATCAGCGACTCCACCGCATCCTGAAGACCCAAGGCCAGGAGATGAGCGCGGCGCTCGAGGTCCTGCTGGAGCTGCCCCCTGTCCTGGTTCACCTGGATATAGGCGGAGACGATGGCCACCGCCGCCACCGCGACGATCAGGGACACGATCAGCCGTAACGTGATGCGCATCGATTCTTACGCCTAGATTATACCATTTACAGCCGAAACGGAACGCGCCGGGCTATCAACGCCATTCCCGGGGGTAGATGGTGGGACGCCGGAATTCCCCCCGGCGAAAAATCGTGCGACTCGCGAAAACCTGCCCTTTCCCTAATAATTAACCAAACCCCGAAAGAGGGATGGCCGATGACGATTTCCCCACGTTCCTTCGTCTTTATTCAAAGGTAAGGCGAAGGAGAATTGGAGGTCTGTCGCCCATTGACAAAAAGCGCTTAATAGCTTAAGCTATTACTAAAGGAGAGCCCCATGGAGACTGCGACCATCCGTATCCCCGAAGAAAAGAAAAACCTGCTAAAGGCCGTAGCCAGTTTGGAGAACCGGAAAATGAACGATCTTATCGTCGACTTGATCGACGAATACATGGAACGCCGCAAAGAAACGCTCCACCTCATGGCTATTCCCGGCCTCTACGAACAGGTCCGTGCTTCGTCGCGGGAATTCCGGCAAAGAAAAACCGTCTCTATGAAAGATGTCCGAAAAAAGCTGGAGCGTTGAATTTTCTAAATCTGCCCTGAAAGACTTGAAGCGCTCAGGCCAGTCGGTCTCGCCGCGAATCCTGGATATTCTGGAAAATCTATCGTGCGCCGAAAATCCACTTTGGCATAAGGATGTCCGATCACTAGAAGGCAAACTGAAGGCATTCTATCGACTTCGGGTTGGGGAATATCGAGTGATATTCGAATTAGATCCGGAAAACAGACGGATCGGCGTCCTGGCTGTTGTCCCTCGGGGCAGAGCCTACTAATTGACACCCTTTGCTCACCGGAGTTATATTCCCCCATGGGGATGGGTTCCAACAGCTAAGGGGAATAGGATCTACCGATGAGCGCACCAAAAGAAATCCTCCGTCTTGTTGCCAAGTTCGAACAGCACCTTGATTCTTATAAATCCGGTCAATATAACGAGGCGCAACTCCGCACGGAATTCCTCGATCCCTTTTTCAAGGCCTTGGGCTGGGACATGGACAACACCCAGGGGCTGGCTGAAGCCTATAAAGACGTCGTCCACGAAGATGCCATCCGGATTGGTGGGGCGGTCAAGGCGCCGGATTATTGTTTCCGCATCGGCGGCACGCGGAAGTTTTTCCTGGAGGCCAAGAAGCCGAGCGTCGCTATCAGCGAGGAAACCCCGGCAGCTTATCAGCTTCGCCGCTACGCCTGGAGCGCGAAGCTCCCGCTAAGCATCCTGAGCGATTTTGAGGAATTCGCTGTTTACGACTGCCGAATCAAGCCGAACAAAACGGACTCCGCGTCCACAGCCAGGGTTTTTTTATGTCAATTCCAGAATTATGCCGATAAATGGGATTGGATCGCTTCGATTTTTTCTAAGGATGCCGTTCTAAAAGGCTCATTCGACAAGTATGCCGAGGAAAACAAGACTAAACGCGGCACGGCCGAAGTGGACGACGATTTCCTGGCCACGATCGAACACTGGCGGAGTGAGCTGGCCAAGAATCTCGCCCTGCGGAATTCCCGCTTGTCACAGCGGGAGCTCAATTTCGCCGTCCAGCGCATAATCGACCGTGTCATTTTCCTCCGCATTTGCGAAGACCGCGGCATCGAGCTTTACGGCCGGCTTCAGGCACTTACCAACGGTCCGAATATCTACCATCTTCTCAGTGAGGTTTTTGAAGACGCCGACGCCAAATATAACTCCGGGCTTTTCCATTTCAAGGCCGAAAAAGGGCGCCATGAACTGCCCGACGAGATCACGTTGGATCTCGATGTGGATGACAAACTCCTCCGCGATCTCCTCAGGGGCCTTTATTATCCCGAGAGCCCGTACGAGTTTACGGTCTTCTCATCCGACATCCTAGGCCAGGTTTATGAGCAGTTTTTAGGAAAGGTTATCCGCCTCACCGAAGGGCATCGCGCCGTCGTTGAAGATAAGCCCGAGGTCAAGAAAGCCGGCGGAGTCTATTACACGCCCACCTACATTGTGGATTACATCGTGAAACATACGGTCGGGAAGCTCGTGGAAGGGAAGAATCCAAAGCAAGTTCCGAAACTCCGCATTCTCGATCCCGCTTGTGGATCGGGCTCCTTCCTCATTAACGCCTATCAATTCCTCCTCGATTGGCATCATGTCTGGTATCTCGATCATAATCCGCAAAGCTTGACGAAGGGCCGCGACCCGGTTCTCGTGCAAACGATGACAGGCTGGAAACTGACGATTACCGAGCGGAAGAGAATTCTCCTCAACAACATTTATGGCGTGGACATCGATCCCCAAGCCGTCGAAGTCACGAAGCTATCGCTCTTGCTGAAGGTACTTGAGGGTGAGACCGAACAAACTATCCAACCTTACTTGCGGCTTTTTCAACAGCGTGCCCTGCCGGATCTAGGAGACAACATTAAGTGCGGAAATTCGCTGATCGGTCCGGATTTTTGCTCGGGGCGATTAATCAATGATGCAGAAGAGCTTAACCGCGTTAATCCTTTCGAGTGGACAGATGAATTTCACGAAATAATGAAAGCTGGAGGATTCACTGCTATCATCGGAAATCCACCTTATCTTAAAATCGAGCACATAAGTGATGCTGACCGAACTTACCTATCGAAAAAGTACAGTTCTTTTATTAAGCGCTATGACACATTTGGCGTATTCGTCGAGAAGTCTATTGCCCTACTCAGATTCAAGGGGCGTTTTGGAATGATTATTCCATCAACAATTCTTAATAATAGTAGTTTCAGCAAACTAAGGAGATTACTGCTCGAATCGACTGTTATTGAAACCATCTTAAATCTCGGCGGAAAGGTCTTTAGCGGAGTTAGCAACGATACACTTATACTTATCTTCTTGAAAAGCCAAGTTGACGAGCCTAATACCGTGATAAAAGATGTGCTGCAATACGGCAGTGGTTTATTCTCAGCGACGGAAACCGGAATAAAGGATCTGAAAACTACATCAAAACCGCCAAATTATGTCTTTGAGCTCAGAACGTCGGAAGCAATTGATTCACTCTTTAACAAGATGAAAAGGGACAATCCGTTTCTCGGGGAAATATGCAATGTTTTCCAGGGATTTGTAACCGGATGTAACTCGGCCTATATCGTCAATACTGATAACATTAAAAAAGAGAAGCTTGAAAGGAAGTTCTGTAAACCTGCTATTTTTGGCGACGAGACCCCTCGTTACGGCCGACCACAGCCAAAAACGTTCGTCATCTACGTAACGAAGGACTCACACCTGGAGGATTTGCCTCGTATTGAAGCGCGGTTACTCCCCTATAAGGCCCTCCTTTTAAAGAAGCGGGAAGTAAGGATGGGAAAACAGCCTTGGTATTCCATGCATTGGCCACGGGTCCAAGCCAATTTCGACCGCTCTCCGAAAATACTGGTTCAAGCTATTCGGAATCTTTCTCTTGGGAGAAGGATCATGGCTACTCTTGATTCAGAAGGCCTTTATGCAGATCATACACTAAACGTCATTTACAGCCAGGATGATTTGTATAACCTGAAATATATCCTTGGTATACTTAATTCCAGATTAGTCAACTTCATTTTTCTCAAGAAATACATTGATATTAATATAAAGGGTATCTATCTTGCGGATATTCCTATTAGATCTGTTAATGCTTCAAATCTAGTAAGCATTACTCACCATGACCGTATAGTAAATTACGTTGATAGGATTATGGAACTACACGATCAACGTGACAAAGCGAGAACGCCGACAGATAAAGAGCTTTGTGAGCGCCAAATTGCTGCAATTGACAGGCAGCTTGATCAGCATGTTTATCAACTCTATGGATTATCCGCTGATGAAGTATTGATGGTCGAAGAGCCCTAGGCAGCAGTTTTTGGCCCTCTCACCACGTGGATGCCACTGCTAATTAGTATGCTTCCGGAAGGCCAATATCTGCCCCGCCCCCCGAGTTACGCGAAATAGGCATCCCAGACAAGCTTCTTGGCATTCCGGATCTTTTAGCAGTGCAATCGTGACTTTCCACTGGGCGTTTGCTACGCAATTTTACTCGTTATATGCCTTCTCCCTACCCTGCTGACAACGGGTATAATATTAGCGCTTTTGTCTAAGAAACCTCGTCCAATATGTACATAAACAGGATGTTTGAGGACACCTCCACAGCCTCATCTGTAGTATCTCGTCAAATCGACTGCATCGCCGATTCCCGTCAAGCCACATTCATAGCAATTCGTGTTTTGGTTCAAAAGTTGCGGCGTGACCCATTGAGCATTCCTCCCCCTGCCTTCCCCGATCATGTCGTAAACTAGGAGAGGCTGGGGAGGTCTTACGCCGCAGACAAGATTCAGAAACTCCGTCACTGCGAGAGAAGCCATTATTCCGTTAAGTGAGACAACAGATGGTGATGGTTCCTCGATGCCCTTTATATAGCCTCTCTCTTGCGCAATCCGAAATTCCGCTTCAGAGGAAAGAGAAATTCGGGCTTCCTCAAGGTCTATCTGCCCCGTACAATGTAGACAGGGGCCGTTAGGCAAAACCAAGTTCATTCTGCCTCCCACAAGTTCAATCTGCCCTTCCTTAGAGTAGATCTCCGTCCCGATGTCTATGTAGGGAATCAAATAGGCCAAGCATAATTCGTTAAGAATTAACCTTGCGCCGTCATTGTCTAAACAACCAAAGATAACGTCGGCTGATTTTAGGAGATCAAGCGCCGCCGGTTTCCTCAGGTCTGCATGTACGGCTTGAACGTTCGCTCCCCTGGAGATTGTCTTAATCAGCCTGCTTGCGACTGCCACCTTCGATTTTCTTATGTCTTTTGCAGTTGCTCCTACTAACCTATTCAGGTTCGTAACCTCAATCGCCTGAGGATCAACGAGGATAAGCCTTCTTGCCCCTAGGTAGGCGAGTTGTTGTGCAATATGAGAACCAGACCCTCCGAGCCCGACTATCCCAATTTTGAGGGAGCCGATTCGTGATTGAGTATCTGGGCCAAAAGCCCTGACTTGCCTATCATATAGAGAAGGAACCGGCAGAGCAGAATCCTTATTTGGGTTCTTCGATAAAATGGAACCTACGATTGTAACTTCCAGTTCTTCAGGTTTCTTGGAACCATTTGACCAAGAACTACCGCTGATTCCATTTTTTCCCCAAACACTGGCCGCATAGGGCAAGCCCTTAAGACTGTCCGTTACATAGGGTACAAACTCTCGAAGGCCTGCAATATCACTTGCCGAGAACTCGGGAGGGCTGGCAAGAGTATGACCGTGTGCTTCAACTAGGGCCTTCTTTTCCCTGATGGCTCTGTTGATGATCTCAAGTAGGCAGTCCAGCCTTAGGGCCAAGCCATATTGGCTGTGCTCTGCCAAATCAGTATCGTCCACGAGGATAAGTTCATTGGCAAGGAAAATGGGCTGGTTTTCAGACCACCCAATATTGCATAAGAAGAAACCGAGATGCTCAAACTCATCGCAGAGGAGATGCTTGAACATTCCACCGTGCAGCAGTTGCGGTATTACTAATTTGCTCACTTAGTTCAATTCCGAGAGACGGCCCTCAACTCCCAGCATAAAAGTCAAGAGATTGTGACCACTTACGATATCCGTTGCTGGTTTCCAATCGCCGGCTTCAATATGGTAAGAGAACTGTCCCCATTCTTGGCCAAGCTGAGATACCGGCTCAGAGTAGCTGGCTGGCTGTGCACCAGATTCCAATCGTAACCCAGACTCAACATAAAAATTATCAGGCGGGGTCACGGGGTAACCCGGTGGAAGCAGAACTAGCAGGCGGGTTGTCTTAGCCGACCAGCCGGGAGGCAATAAAAATGGGTTAATAACAACCCACTCCATATTAGGTCCGTTCTCCAGCTTACAATACCGGTGCTGAAGTAGTTTAAACTCCTGGGAGCGGCGCTCCAACATTAGCCTCTCCTGAAGCGGGGCGCCTTTTTAAACCTGTGCCCGGGCTTCAATTCAATAACGTCAGTGGACTTGACCTGCGCCTGACTATCGTCTTCGAGGATCTGTACAACGCCAATACTGTGGGGGATTCCACCCAAGTCCATGATCTCGGCGCCTGTAAGGGAAGCTTTCTTAACCTCATACTCTTTGTCATCGATGAAGAGCGTGTAAGACTTACCCTTACCTTCGTGTTCTCGGATTTGCTCAGTTGTCATTTCGACCTCCTAAAAATTGTTTCGCTCTTGTAAGAGCGTTTCATTCCTGATACAATCTAGCATGAAGTGTTTCACTTGTCAAGGCCTGTTTCATATATGAAACAAGGAGGGGCAAATGACAAAACTCACTCTTGCCCAAATAGGCGAGAATATGAGGAAGAAGCGGGGCGAGAGAGGCATTCGCGAGACAGCGCGGGAGGTCGGGATCAGCCCGGCGACTCTTTCCCGAGTGGAAAGGGGCAACTTGCCTGATCTCACCACATTCGGGAAAATGTGTATATGGCTTAGGGTCGATCCCGCAATGGTACTGGGTGTCGAAAAACCCGTCTCGTTAGGGACCCCAGCCCAGCCTGCACCACTGGTCGCCTCAGCCCATTTTCGGGCTGGACAAACTGTAAGTCCAGAATTAGCAGGAGCTTTGGCAGAATTGATTCTCTCTGCCCAGAGAATGATGGCGGGTGAATCACCACAGGAATAAACGCAGTCTTATGTTCAGGCGAGGCTATAAGTCTTGGTGTGAGAATCTTGCCCTGCAAATCCGCGCTGATCTCAACTTAGCCAAGATCGCGCCCTTGCGTCCCGAAATCCTAGCGAAGCACTTGGGTGTATACCTTTGGAGTTTACCTCAAGTCCGGGGCTTGTCGGCAGAGACCTTGCATACGCTTTCCGGAGCCGAACGGAGCAATTGGTCGGCCGTAGCAATCTCTTACGATGGCCGCAATGCGATCGTTTATAATCCCACTCATTCGCTCGGTCGCCAATCGAGCGATGTCATGCACGAATTATCTCATATCCTAATAGGGCATAAAGCCTCAACTGTATTCTTATCTCAAGGCGGAACTTTGGCGCTACGGACATTCAACAGGCAAGATGAGGATGAAGCAAATTGGCTTTCAGGATGTCTGCTCCTCCCGCGTCCAGCTCTCGTTCGCATAAAGGAATCCGGCCTGGATCATAGAGAGGCGTGCGAGGAATATCTGGTCAGTAATGATCTGCTAACATATCGCCTTAATGTTACCGGAGTAAACCAACAGATAAAAAAACGGGGGATGTCCTGAGATGTTGCGATCATTGTCGTTGGTTGGTTGGATGGGTTCCACAAAATTATATTAAAGCTCACTGCGGGATGCTAGCGGTCGTATAATCTCCATATTCCGGGCTTGTTCAACCGTTTTATGATCGATTTTCTCGAATATTAAAGCACCCTATTTTATATTATAATCGTAATTATTTGACAATATATTAGATTATAGTCTAAACTATTGGCATGGACGCGACGTATTATGCCCTTAATCCCTGGTGGGAGGGGCGGCCGTTTGAGACCGGCATCCGCCGCGATCTTTACCTGGATAAGCTGAAAACATCCCTGGACCGCAAGCAGATCGAGGTTCTAATCGGGAGCCGCAGGGCCGGAAAAACGACCCTCCTCCGGCAGTTTATTAAGGTCCTCCTCGACAGGCCCGTAGACGCCAAGGACATCGCCTATTTAGCCCTGGACCACCCGGCGCTGGCGGGCGTCCCTCTATCCGAGCACATCAAAGCTCTCCGTAAACTTTTCTCCCACGACATCGGCCACCGTTTGTTTCTTTTCCTTGACGAGGTCCAGGAAAGTCCGTCCTGCGAAGCCGAGCTTAAAGCTCTATATGATGCGAACGACCTCAAGATCTTTTGCAGCGGTTCAACATCGGCCCTCATTCAGAGCCAAGGCGGCAAGCTCACCGGACGCCAGATCGTCAATAGGGTTGACCTGCTCTCCTTCGCGGAGTTCATAGAGTTCAGGGGCGTGAAGCCCTCTCTTTCTGAGGATTACAAGTTCGAGCAGCTGGCCGACGAGTATCTCGCGGTGGGGGGATACCCGGAGAATGTTCTCCGGCCCTCGCCGGAATACCTTGGTAATCTGGTCGATGATATTCTGGCCAGGGATATCGCCCGGCTCCATGCGGTGCGCAAGCCCTTTGCATTGAAGGAACTCCTGCGGCTTCTGGCCGCATCCGTAGGATCGCGGACGAGCTTCCATAAGCTCAGCCGGGTCCTCAATATCAGCTTGGAAACTGTGAAAGATTATGTCGCATATCTCGAATCGGCGTTTCTCGTCGCGCAGCTTGAAAAATGGAGTGATTCTTTATCGGACAAAACCTACGCGGCTAAAAAGATCTACCTCCTTGACAACGGCGTCAAGACGCTAATCACGGGCTCAGGAGACGACGGGGCCAAAGCCGAGGCAGCCGTTTTTGCCGAACTTCGCAAAGGAGGGATTGAAAGCGGCTATTTCGCCGAGAGCGAGCGTGAGGTGGATTTCGTGACAGGGACCAGCCGCGCGCCCCGGCCTGTCGAAGTCAAATATGTTTCGTCCTTTGATGAAGGCGACAAGAGATACGCAGGAATCAGACTTTTCTTGCGGCGATTCCCGGAGACGAAGAAAGCCGTCATCGTTACCAAAGCAGTCGATAAAGAAGAAAAAATCAACGGAACGCCTGTTCGCTGCGTCCCCCTCTGGAAGTTTCTTTTGGATCCCGCCGCGTTTCTTTCCTAGGCTTTGCTTTTCTTCGGAAAGAACTTGACGACATAGATGATCCCGAAGAGGAAAAGCAACGCCCCCCACCAGACGCCGGCGTGGAGCTTGCCCAGGACGACCTCGTGGGCGGGAGGGACGAACAGGCCGTAAATGCTGGCGCCGAGGATCAACGCCCCGTAGACGACAAGGACGACGCCGATAAAAAACCAGATCGAT
The DNA here is from genome assembly GCA_049513915.1 of Candidatus Aminicenantales bacterium. Lineage (GTDB taxonomy): Bacteria > Acidobacteriota > Aminicenantia > Aminicenantales > Saccharicenantaceae > DATKJS01. Next base: position 30,420 of record JBEKVN010000034.1, read on the forward strand.
ATGGCGTGGGTTTCGAAATGCTCGCGGGCTTCCCGCTGTTCGCGCTGTTCCATGATCCCGCCTCCTACCAGAAGATGACGTTCAGGACGATGAACACGACAAAGACGACACCCGCCCAGAAGATGGGCCGCTGGTAGAGCTTGTAGTGTCCCTCCGAGGGGATCTCCGTGCAGCCGCGGACGAGGCCCACGAGCTCGCTCTCCGGCTTGGGCTTGGTCGCCCAGCTGACGACGATCGTGACGATGGCCGCGATCATCCAGGACCAGAGGGCCCGGTACATGTTTTCCGACATGGCCTTGGCGTTCGGCGAGAGGGCGATGATGGCCAGTGCGTTCGGGTTGATCTTGACCCAGAGCCACATGCCGATCGAGGACACCGTCCCTGCCAGGAGCCCCCAGAAGCCGCCGGCCGACGTGGCCCGCTTCCAGAGCATGCCGAAGAGGACCGTGGCCAGGAGCGGCGCGATGAAGAAGCTGAACAGCGCCTGGACGTAATCCATGATGCTCGCGAACTGCATGACGAGATACGCCGTGCCGATGCTGATGAGCACCCCCAGGATCGTGGCCCAGCGGCCGATCCTGACCAAGTGCCGGTCGGTCGCTTTCTTGTGGACATGCCTGTAGATGTCGTAGGTCCAGACGGTGGCGAAGGCGCTGACGTTCCCGGCCATGCCCGACATGAAGCCGGCGATGAGGGCCGTGATCCCGAGGCCGAGGAGCCCCGGCCCGGCGTAGCGGGCCAGCATCAGCGGCAGGACCTCGTTGTAGCTGTGGCCGCCCGTGGCCACGGCCTGCGATTCGCCGACCAGCCCCGGCATGACGGCCAGAGCGAGAAGGCCCGGCAGGATGACGATGAACGGGACCATCATCTTGAAGCCCGCGCCGATGATGGGGGCCATCTTGGCCGCCCGCAGGTCCTTGGCGGCGAGCACGCGCTGGACGACCAGGAAATCCGTCGTCCAGTAGCCAAATGAGATGACGAATCCCAGGCCGAAGACGATGCCCGTCCAATGGATGCCCATCGGGTTTCCCGAGAAGGAGCCGATGCTCCGCCACAGGTGGGTGAGGTCGGCGCCGGCGAAATTCTGCTGGATGCGGGCCACCATCTTCGTCCAGCCGCCGGCCTCGATCAGCCCGACGATCGGGATGAGGAGCGCGCCGGCCCAGATGAGGACGAACTGCAGGACCTCGTTGAAAATGGCCGAGAGCAGGCCGCCGAGGGCGACGTAGATGGCCACGGTGATCGAGGAGACCCAGATGCTGAAGTGGATGTCCCAGCCCAGGACGACCTTCATGACCAGCGCCATGGAATACATGTTGATGCCGCTCATGAGGACGGTCATGAAGCCGAACGATACGGCCGACAGGGTCCGGCTGGAGTTGCCGTAACGGAGCTGGAGGTATCCCGGCACCGAATGGGTTTTCGAGATATGGTAGAACGGCATCATGATGATGGCCAGGAAGAGCATGGCCGGGATGGCCCCGATCCAGTACCAGTGGGTGGCCAGGATTCCGTATTGGTAGGCGGCGGCCGACCAGCCCATGAGCTCGAGCGCGCCCAGGTTGGCGGCCAGGAAGCTCAGGCCGGCGATCCAGGCCGACATCTTCCGGCCGGCCATGAAGAAGTCGTTGCCGGTCTTGGTGAAGCGCTTCAGGTAGAAGCCGATGCCCAGGACCAGGGCGAAATAGAAGGCGATGATGACGATGTCGATGGTGCCCAGAGAGACGATGTGCGCGGACGTTTGCATGGACATCTCCTCGGTTGCCGAAATATACCTTCATCGGGCCTTTTCTGTCAATCGCCCCGCGGGGTCATCGCTCTGATCACGAGATTCGCCCCTGTCCCCGCTGGACAACCGCGGGGGGGGTCCATTATACTTTTGAAAAAGGGAGAACCTGGTCATGCGAAAATTCGTGGTTATATTCGTCGCGGTCGCGGTGGGAGCCCTAGTGCTGGCCGCGCTCGCCGGAAGGGAAGGACAAATGACCGTCAAGATCGAGAGAAGAACCTGCGCCGCGCCGGACGGCGTGACAATCGTCTATTCGGTCTGCGGCAAGGGCGAGCCGGAGCTCATCTTCACCCACGGCGGCCTGGCCGACCGCAGTTTCTGGGACGCGGAGTTCAAAGCCTTCGGGGGCACGCACCGGGTTGTCGCCCTCGACCTCGCGGGTCATGGGGAATCGGGCACGAACCGCGTGAAGTGGGGCATCCCCGAGTTCGGGGCCGACGTCAAAGCCGTCGCCGACGCCGAGAAGCTCAACCACATGGTCATTTTTGGCAACTCCCTCGGCGGTCCGGTGGCTGTCGAGGCGGCCCTGCTCATGCCCGGCCGGGTCATCGGGGTCTGCGGAGTCGACACATTTCAGAGCCTGGACTATAAGATCACGCCCGAGGAGGCGCTCAAGCGGGCCGAGGCCTTCCGCAAGGATTTCTCGGGCAGCGTGAAAGAGATGACGAAGGTCCTCTTCAAACCCGACGCCGACCCGGCCATCATGGCGGACGCGGAAAGGCGGATGGCCCGGACCTCGCCCGATGCCGCGTACGCTATGTTCAAGAGCTTGGGCGGCTACGACTCGGCCGCGCCGGCCCGGCGGCTGACCGTGCCCCTGCGGGCCATCAACGGCGACCTTTATCCGACCGACTTCGCGGCCGTTAGGAAGATCAAGCCGGATTTCGACGCCATCATCATGAAACACATGGGCCATTACCCCATGCTCGAGCGGCCCGACGAATTCAACACGCACGTCGCCGAGGTCGTCGCGGAGCTGGTTAAAAAGAAATAGACATCAATAATTATTGAGTCAGTGATAAGGTCGCTACAGAGAATCCGGTCGGGCGCATGACATCAATCACCACGCGTCCCGGTCTAGCGCTCTTGATGTCGACGGAAACCTCGGCTTCGTCCCCCGGTTTGAGGTCGGGGAGGGGCGTCTCGCCTTGCTCGACCGGAATGTCCCCATCCCCATAGGCGATCCAGCGCAGCTTGTACCCGCGGAGAATGTACGCGGGGATGGCCTTATTTGTGCGGACGATAACGGATCGCTTCCCGGCGTTTTCGGTGATCCTCATCTCCGCGACCGGGCTCGATTCGCGGCGCAGGACGTCGTAGGAAGACTTCCTCGCCCCATAGGTGTCGACGACGCCGTGGACGCGCTGTTTGAGGACGCCGAGGCCCTTGTCGCCGATATGGGTCCGGTAGTCGTTGTAGCAGAAGAAAATGAGCCCCGCGACCCAGGGATATTCCCGGAAGACCCGGTCGTGGTTTTGCAGGATCTCGATCCGCCGGCGGTCATTTTCCGGGCGGTCCTTCGTGCAGGCACAGTAGCCATACTCGCTGATGACGATGGGCTTCCCGGAGAAGGCCCGGTGGATTGCCTCGAGATTGGTCCGCATGGCCTCGACGTTCCCGCCGTACCAGGTTTCGTAGTATTCGTTCCATTCGATGAAGTCCATCTCGCCGGCCACGTCGGCATCGGGCGTCGTCTCGAGTGAATTCGACGCATACGAGCAGAGCCGGTGGGGGTCGAGACGCTTGGCCTCGCGGAGCATTTCCCGGACGAACATCTTGGCGGCCGGGTCCTGCCCTCCGACCTCGTTGCACAGCCCCCAGGAAAAAACACAGGGATGATTCCGGTCCCGGCCGATCATCTCCCCGAGCTGGTCGAGCCCGTTGGTCATGATGTCGTCCGAGGGTCTTTCCGGCATGCCCTTGAACGTGTCGCCGCCCCACGTCGGGACCTCGACCTGGATGAGAATACCGTTCCGGTCGCAATAGTCCAGGACGCGCCGGTCCTGCTGCCAATGGACCCGCGTGAAGACGCAGTTTAGGTTCTTGAGGTCGTCATGGTCATGGATGATCCAGGACGCGGGCTCGGCCATGCCGTAGTCGGGGTGGCTCCCGGCCATGCGCTCGACGCCGTGCAGGCGCACCGGTTCCCCGTTGAGGAGGAGCTCCGTCCCGCGGACTTCGATCCCGCGGACGCCGAACGTCTCCGTGAGTCCGTGGATCGTTTCCCCCTTATTCATCAGGCGTAAGTCGAGAGTGTAGAGATGAGGATGGTCGAAATGCCAGAGCTTCGGAGCGTCGAGGACGGCCGTGGGCAGCGCGATGTCCTGCGACGTCCCGGCCGGGACGCGCGCCTCGAAAGCCGCGGCATTTTCCAGGACCGTGAGGCCCGTCGCCTCTTCGAGGACGCGGTAGCCGACAACCATGGAGACGTCCTTTTTCGACGCGTTCCGGACCGCCGCGCCGATCTCGAGCGCCGCCGTTTTTTTGTCGAGGTCCGGCCAGGCGTCGATGCGCAGCTTTTCCACGTAGACCGGCGGTGTCAGAACGAGACTCACGGGCCTGGTGATGCCGCCGTCCGGGGCCCAGTCATAGGAACGTTCCCGCGGCAGCATGGAAGTGGAAAATGAATTGTCCGCGCGGACGGCGAGAAGATTTCTTTGGCCCCGTTCGAGGTACGGCGTAATATCGATCGTAAACGCCGTGTACCCCTTCTCGACGTGCTCGCCCGCCGAGTGGCCGTTGACCCAGATGTGGGCCGTATGGAAGACCGCCTCGAACTCCAGGCGCGCGACCAGACCATGCCACGACGCCGGGACATCGAATTCCCGCCGGTACCAGGCCCTGCCCATATAATCGGCCGTTTTCTCCGAAACCTGCCAGGTGTGGGGGACCTGAACATCTTCCCAGTCTGCGCCGGCCGGGCCGGGCTTGTGCCAGCCGAGCGCCTCTCCCTCGTTCCGCGGGTCCGTCCGGAAAGCCCATCTTCCCGACAAAGAAACAATTTGATCCAAAGGCCGTTCTTCGAGTTCCCCATCACCGCCCGAACACGAACTCCCGACGGCCACCACCCCGGCGGCCGCCGCCTTGACACCGTCCCCCAGGAACCTCCGGCGCG
>JBEKVN010000035.1:0-33965 GCA_049513915.1 Candidatus Aminicenantales bacterium
CGTCCCGGCGTCGGCCTGCTCGAACTTGCCCGTCTTCTTCTCGGTGGCGCCCGTGAAGGCCCCCTTTTCGTGGCCGAAGAGCTCGCTCTCGATGAGTTCCTCGGGGATGGCCGCGCAGTTGACCTGGACGAACTTCTCCTTGGCCCGCAGGCTGTTCGCGTGGACCGCCCTGGCGATGAGCTCCTTGCCCGTGCCGCTTTCGCCGTGAATGAGGACGGTGGCGTTCGTGGGGGCGCTCTTGAGGATCTCTTTCCAGAGGCCCTTCATGACGGGATGATTGCCGACCAGCTCATAATGTTTATCGGCCTTCTTCTTGAGGTCCTGATACTCCCGCGTCAGGCTGTTCTGCTTGAGGGCGTTCCGGATGCTGATGAGGACGCGCTCGCGGTGGAGCGGCTTTTCCAGGAAATCGAAGGCCCCGAGCTTCGTCGCTTCGACGGCGGCTTGGATCGTCCCCTGCCCCGAGATCATGATGATGTCCGGGGAGTAGGGCTTCTGCTTGAGCTCGGCCAGGACCTCGAGCCCGTCCTTGCCCGGCATCTTGATGTCGAGGAGGACGAGGTCGATCCCTACGGTCTCCTTGAGCGTCTCCAGGCCGTCCTCGCCCGTTGGGGCCTCGAAAAACTCGTAGCCCTCATACTCGAGGATCATCTTGAGGGATTTGCGGATATTCTCCTCGTCGTCGATCACGAGAATCCTGGCCGATCGTTCAGGTTTCATGAGCTCTCCATCTTCCCGGCAGGAATTCTAGCACACTCCCGGGCCCGGGGCAAAACGACGCGCAGTAAATGTTCTTTACACGAGGCGCCCGAGCGGCGGCCGGCCCGGGCTCGGCGGAGCCGTGCGGCGCCCGTTTTAGCCTGTTGAGGTCGGCTCTGGAGCGTCCAGCCGGTATATGCTAAACTGGTATAAAAGTTGCATCTGGGACAATCGGTGACCAGACTTCACGAGGCGCGGCGGATCGGGGTGCTGCTGCTCCCTATCCTCATCCTGTTCTCTCTGCCCCGACTCTCCCCCGCCCCCCCGGAAGAAAACCCCGGCCTGTCTTTCGTCCTCGAAAACGGGCTCCGCGTTTTCCTCTATGAGAAGCACGGCCTGCCGCTCGTCAATATCGCGGTTGCCGTCAACGCCGGATCCAAGGATGAAACGGCTGAGACGAACGGATTCGTCCATCTCCTTGAGCATTGCCTCCTTTTCCGCGGCACCGCCCGCCGGTCCGCGGCCGAGATCAGCCGTGACATCCGTGGCCACGGCGCCTACTACAACGCCAACACCGGGCAGGACCTGGCCGTCTTCGAGATTTCCCTGCCCGCGGAACACGCCGATTTCGCCCTGCGCAACCAGAAGGAGATCCTGTTCGATTTCGGGCTGAGCCAGGCGGGCCTCGATCAGGAGAAACCCGTCGTCCTTGAAGAGATGAACCAGATGGAGGACGATCCCCAGAGACACGGGACCGACCTGGTCATGCAGCGCCTGTTTGAAGGCCACCCCTACGGACGTCCCGTTCCGGGCCGGCCGGATGTCGTCCGGGCCGCCCGGGTGGAAGAGATCGAGGCCTTCCACGGGAAGTATTTCATCCCGAACAATTGCGCCCTGGCCGTGGTCGGCGATTTTCGGATTCCCGAGATGGAAGGGAAGATCCGGGAGATTTTCGGGTCTCTGAAAAGATCCGACTTTGCGCCACCGACGATTCCCAAGGCGGGGCTGCTCGCGAAAAGCGTTTTGTTCCAGGAGGAAAAGGACGTCCAGGAGGCCTATCTTTTCATCGGCTGCGTGGGGCCCGATTATAACCATCCGGACCAGTTCGCCATGGACGTGCTGACCGAAACCCTCGGGCGGGGCGTCAACCCCCTCTTGAATCTGGCTCTGAGAAGTCGCCGGGACCTCGTCCAGAACCTGAATATGACCTATGTGCCCGGCCGCTTCGGGGGCGCGGTCGTGGTCTCGTTGAGGCTGGATCCCAAGAACGTGCCGGCGGCCGCCCGGGAGACGGTGAACTACCTGAGAAGGTGCCGGGGCGAGAACTTCTCCCGCGACGACATCGTCGGGGACGAGAAATATGACACGTTCGATTTCCTGGGGAGCGCCAAGAACCAGATCCGCTTCTCGGCGGAGGAGGCCGAGGAGTCGGGCTTGGCGCTGGCTTCGTCGCTGGCCCGGTTCATGCTGGAGAACGAGCGGGAGAACCCCGGCCGGTTCCTGGACCATATCGCGAACACGACCTCGGGCGACCTGAGGAAGGCGGCGGCGGCTTATCTCAGCCGGGGCGAATACGTGACCGTCGCCATCGTGCCGAAGAAGACCGACAAACCCGCGAAAGAGGATTGACGCGAGATGAAGCCCATGGTTTTGCGGGGAAGGCGCGCGGGGATCACCGCCGCGGGCCTGGCGGTCGTCCTGGCCTTCCTCTTTTTCGGGCCATGGGCTTTTCTTCTTGCGAATTTCCTGCCGAATGAAAAGTCGGAAGTGTTCCGCCTGGCCGCCGGGGGGGACGTCCTGTATCAAAAAGATCCCTCGTCGGCGATGACGATCGTCGAACTCTTCATCCGAGGAGGCAAAAGCGCCGTCCCGGCCGGCAAGGACGGTCTGGCCTACCTCGTGACCCGGCTCACCCTGGAGATTCCCGATTTTTCGGTCGCCCAGGACATCATGGCCCAGGCGACTCGGATGAGGGTCTCGGTGCTGGAGGACTGCTCGGTGATCAGCCTGGAATGCCTGTCCGAGAACCTGGAGGACGCGCTCCGGGTCGGTTCCGGGATCATCCAGGGTCCCCTTTTCTCGGGCCTGAGGATCGACAATGTTAAGCGGGTCATGTCGCTCTACGCCAAAGCCGACGAGGATGACGCAGTGGCCACGGGGCACGACACGGCCATGGCCGCATTCTTCGGCCGCCAGGGATATGGGGGTCCGGACTACGGAACCGAGGCCAGCCTCAAGGCTATCGACAGGAAGGACGTCACCTCGTTTTACGCGCGGCTCTTCACCAGGGACGGTATTTTCTATTCCGTCTGCTCGAATCTCGACAAGGAAAAGATCCGGCCGCTCCTTGAAAAGTACTTCGCGAAATTCGCCGCCGCGCCGGCCGCAGGCCTCTCCCCCACGGCCTCCTCCCTGCCCAAGGACCGCGAGTTCGTCATTGAAAAGGGCACGAAGCAGGCCTATGTGGCCAGGGCTTTCATGCTCCCGCCGGCGACCCCGGCCGACTACGCCAAGGGCTATCTCCTCGAGGTGCTCCTGGGGGCCGGCCCCGGGTCACGCCTCTGGGACCTGCGGGTGACTGAACGGCTTGCCTATAACGTCGGCGCCCGGACGACCTGGACCAAGGGCAACGGCGTCTGCGAGGCCTATCTCGAGACGGAGAACCAGAAAAAGGACAAGGCCGTGACCGCCCTGGAGGCCGTTCTGAAGTCGCTCCACGGCGGGGGCGTGACGGAAGACGAACTGAGGATGACCAAAACCCTGGCCCGCGCTCAGCTGCTCAGGTCGAGCGAGGCCAAGAAATACCGCGCCCAGATATTGGGATTCTGGCGGGTCCTCGGCCTGGCGTTCGATGACCTCGACGGCGCTTTTGCCCGTCTCGATGCCGTCACGCTCGACGAGATGAACGCCTTCGTCCGGGAGTTCCTGGATCCGGCGAAATCCATCCTTATCATCGTCGGCGGCAAAGACGGCCGCTGAGCACCCTCCTTATCGGATTTCCACGCTGATTATCGCCGGCCGCCGATATTGGGCGGTCACTTCAGGCCCAAGCGGAGGCCCTGCTCGAGGCGGGCGACCGCTTCCGCGAGTCTCCTCTTCCGGGTCTCGTCTTTCTTGGCGTCGAGAATCCAGCCGATATAGAGGCGCTTCTGGGAGGGCGGGAGGCCCTCGAAATTGTGACGGGCGCGCCAGCTCTTATCGAGGATGGCGAAAAGCTCGGGGGGAAGCTCCAGCCCGGGGCGATTCGCGGGAGCGATGTGGGGAGTCGCCCCCCGAAACTTCTCGAGGCCCGCCTTGGTCATGCGGCCTTCCCGGACCATTCTGCGGGCCCGCTCGGCATTCGTGGGCGACCAGCGGGTCCCGGCTTTCCGCGGCGTGAACTTCTGGGCATAGGACTCACCGTCTACCCTTTGGAGGATGCTGTCGATCCAGCCATAGCAGATCGCCTCTTCCACGGCCTCTCCGTAGGAGACGGTGGGCTTCCCCGTGTGCTTCTTGAAGAACACCAACCAGATTTCTTTCCTACGGGCGTGATTCGCGGCGAGCCAGGCACGCCAGGCGGCCCGATCCCGACACTTAACCCGGTTCGTGATTTTCATCCTATCCTCCGCGTAAAACGGTATTCTATACAGTTACGTCTCCGAAACCAATCTCGCGTGGTTTTGTCGCAGCAGAGCCCTTTCATGGCCGGGCAAATAAAAAGCCCCGGGAGGGACTTTCCCGGGGCTTTGAACTATCGACGCGCGGCTTACTCAGCCATCTTCTTGTAGTCGGCGTAGCGTTTCTTGGCTTCCACGGCGGCGCGGGCAAACAGCTCCTTGGCGATCTCCGGATACTGCTGGGTGAGTGTGCGGTAGCGGATCTCGTTCTTCAGGAAGGCGTCGTATTCGAGCTTGGGCTCCTTGGAGTCGAGCTGGAAGGGGTTCTTGCCCTCTTTGGCCAAAAGCGGGTTGTAGCGGTAAAGGATCCAATAGCCCGTGTCGACGGCCAGCTTCTCCTCGCTCTGGGTCTTCCGCATATCGATCCCGTGGTTGATGCACGGCGAGTAGGCGATGATGATCGACGGGCCCGGGTAGGCTTCGGCCTCGAGGAAGGCCTTGAGGCACTGGTTCATGTTGGCCCCCATGGCGACCGCGGCCACGTAGACGTAACCGTAGCTCATGGCCATCCGGCCGAGGTCCTTTTTCGTCGTCCTTTTGCCGGACGAGGCGAACTTGGCCACGGACCCGGTCGGGGTGGCCTTGGAGGCCTGGCCGCCCGTATTCGAGTAGACCTCGGTGTCGAGGACGAGAACGTTGACGTTGCGGTTCATGGCCAGGACGTGGTCGAGGCCGCCGAAGCCGATGTCGTAGGCCCAGCCGTCACCCCCGATGCACCAGACGCTCTTCTCGACCAGGTAATCTTGGAGCTCGGCGATCTTGGCCAGATAGGGTTTGGCGCCGTTGGCCTTGCCCAACGCGGCCGGCAGGGCGGCCCGAACGATCTTGGCCGCGGCCTTGGCCTCCTCCCCGGCATTCGCCCAGGCGGCCTTCATCTTGCCCAAGGCGTCCGTGAGCTCGGGCGTGGTGCCGGCGGCCAGGGCGGCGTCGATCGAGGCGGCCAGCAGGCGCCGGTTGGCGTCGACGGCCAGTCTCATGCCGAAGCCGTACTCGGCGTTGTCCTCGAACAGCGAGTTGGCCCAGGCCGGCCCCCTCCCCTCCGCCGTGACCGCGTAGGGCGACGTCGGGAAGGTGCCGCCGTAAATAGAGGAGCAGCCCGTGGCGTTGGCGATGATCATCCTGTCCCCGTAGAGCTGGGTGGCCAGCTTGACGTAGGGGGTCTCGCCGCAGCCGGCGCAGGCGCCGCTGAACTCGAACAAAGGCCGGAGGAACTGGCTGCCTTTGACCGTTTCGATTTTGGCGCCGTCGATAACGTTGTCCGGAAGCCGGTCGAAGTACTCGGCCATCCGGCTCTCGCCCGCAGCCCGCAGCTCCTCGATGGGCGCCATTTCCAGGGCCTTGGGCTTGGCCGGGCAGACCTCGACGCAGGAGTCGCAGCCGACGCAGTCCTCGGTGTAACACTGGACGCGATATTGGAGGTCCCTGTCGTTCTTGGTGGCGGACTTGAGAACGGTAAAGCCCTCGGGAGCGTTCTTGAGGTCGGCCGGGGCAATCTGCTTGGAACGGATGGTGGCGTGCGGGCAGACGAACGAGCACTGGTTGCACTGGATGCAGTTCTGGGGCAGCCACTTCGGGCACTCGACGGCGATGCCGCGCTTTTCGAGGCGCGCCGTGGCCGTGGGGACGGCCCCGTCGAACGGCATTTTTGAAACGGGCAGACTGTCCCCCTTGAAACGGCTGACCGGCTCGATGACTTCCTTGGCGAACACGCTGGCGTCGTCGGGGACGATTTTGATCATCGGCGCCGATTTGGTGATCCTGGACGGGACCGGCACCGCTTCCAAGCCCGCGGCGGCCCGGTCGACGGCGTCCCAGTTCATCTGGACGACCTCCTTGCCCTTCCGCCCGTAGGTCTTCTCGATGGCCTTCTTGATGAGAGCGATGGCTTCGGCCTCTGGCAGGACGCCGGACAGCTTGAAGAAGCAAGCCTGCATGATGGAGTTGATCCTCAGCCCCAGGCCGAGTTCGTCCGCGATCTTCAGGGCGTCGATGTTGAAGACCTTGACCTTCTTGTCGATGATCGTCTTCTGCATGTCCTCGGTCAGGTTCTCGAAGACCTCCCCCGCCTTCCAGTTGGAGTTGATGAGGAATGTCCCGCCCTCCCGGATACCCTCGAGAATGTCCAGCCGGCCGATATAGGACGGCTTGTGGAGGGCGACGAAGTCGATGGTGTTGAGGAAATACTGGGACTGGATCGGACTCTTACCGAAGCGGATGTGGGAAATCGTGACGCCGCCCGATTTTTTCGAATCGTACTGGAAGTAGCCCTGTCCGTACATGTCGGTGTTGTCGGCGATGATCTTGATGGAGTTCTTGTTGGCCCCGACCGTGCCATCCGAACCGTAGCCCCAGAACTTGCAGCGGACGGTGCCCGGGAGCTCGGTGTCGAGCACCGGGCCCAGGGGCAGAGACGTGTGGGTGACGTCGTCGATGATGCCCACGGTGAAGCCGTGAAACGCCTTGCCGTCGAGATGCTCATAGACGGACTTGACCATGGCCGGCGTGAACTCCTTGGAGGAGAGGCCGTAACGGCCGCCGATGACCGTGACGGGGCGGCCGGCCAAGGCCAGGGCGACGTCGAGGTAGAGCGGCTCGCCCAGGGAGCCGGGCTCCTTGGTCCGGTCGAGCACCGCGACCCTTTTGGCCGAGGCCGGGATGGCGGCGTTGAGGGCCGCGGCGTCAAAGGGCCGGTACAGGCGGACCTTGACGAGTCCCAGCTTGGCCCCGCGGGCGTTCAGGTAGTTGATCGTCTCCTCGGCCGTTTCGGCGCCCGAGCCCATTATGACGATGACCTTTTCGGCGTTCGGGTCACCGAAGTAGTCGAAAAGATGATATTGGCGGCCGATGGCCTTGGCCACCTTATCCATATAATGCTGCACGAGGCCCGGTGCCTCGGCATAGTGCTTGTTGGTCGTCTCGCGGCCCTGGAAGTAGACGTCCGGGTTCTGCTGCCCGACCTTCTGGACGGGCCGTTCGGGGTTGAGCGACCGGCGCCGGAAGGCCTCGAGGTACTGGGGCTCGAAGAGCGCGGCCAGCGTCTCGTAGGGCACGACTTCGACTTTCTCGACCACGTTGGACGTCCGGAACCCGTCGAAGAAGTGAAGGAAGGGAATCTGGGTGCGCAGCGTCGCGAGGTGGGCGACGATGGCTAGGTCTTGGGCCTCCTGGACCGAGCCGGCGCAGGTCATGGCGAAGCCGGTGTTGCGGGCCGCCATGACGTCGCTGTGGTCCCCGAATATGGATAGGGACTGGCAGGCCAGCGACCGGGCGGAGACCAGGAAAACCGTCGGCAGCATCTCGCCGGCGATCTTGTGCATGTTGGGCAGCATCAGCATCAGGCCCTGCGACGCGGTGAAGGTGGTCGTCAGGGCGCCGGCGGACAACGCGCCGTGGACGGCGCCGGAGGCGCCCCCCTCCGACTGCATTTCGATCACGTCCACCTTCTGGCCGAAGATATTTTTCCGGCCCTGGGCGGACCACTCGTCGGCCAGCTCCCCCATGGTCGAGGACGGGGTGATCGGATAGATGGCCGCGACCTCGGAATAGGCGTAGGTGACGTGCGTCGCCGCCGTGTTCCCGTCAATCGTCTCCATTTTCTTTTTCATGAATGACTCCTTGTATCGCTTTATGATCGACGTCGTTTCTGACGAGTCAGCGCTACTCTTTGAGCTCGGTCCTTCCCTCCAAGGCTTTCTTGATCGTCACCTGGTCCGCGAAATCCAGGTCGGACCCCACGGGGAGACCCATGGCCAGCCGCGTGATCCTGACCCCGAGATCCTTGAGGACCTTCAGCAGGTAGAGGGCGGTGGCTTCCCCTTCGACGTTGGGGTTAGTGGCGATGATGATCTCTTTGAAAGCGGATTCCCGGATCCGCTTGATGAGCTTTTCCAGCCGGAGTTCGTCCGGGCCGCGGCCCCGGAGCGGCGAAAGGGCGCCCAGGAGGACGTGATAGCGGCCGTGGAACGCGCCGGTTTTTTCGATGGACGAGATGTTGAACGGCTCTTCGACGATGCACAGGGCGTCGTCGGAGCGGTGGGCGTCGGAGCAAATCAAACACGGTTCGACGTGGGTGATGTTGTTGCAGCGCGAGCAATAGAAGATTTTCTGCTTGGCGTCCTTGATGACGTCCGCCAGGTGATCGACGTCCTCCGTCGGCAGCCCGAGGAAGTAAAAGGCGATCCGCTGGGCGGTCTTGGCCCCGATGCCGGGAATCCGCCGCAACTCCTCGATGAGGTCGTGAAGCGGCCGGGCGTACTCGAACATCAGCCGATTCCCGGGATCTTCAGACCGCCCGTGAGGCCGCCCAGCTTCCGGCTCAGGGCCTCGTCCACCTTGGCCGCGGCGTCGTTAAAAGCGGCGATCGTGAGGTCCTGCAGCATGTCGATCTCGTCCTTGTTGACGACCTCGGGCTCGAAGCGGATCGAGAGAAGGTGCTTCTGGCCGTCCAGGACGACGGTGACCATCCCGCCGCCGCTCGTCCCTTCGACCTTCATCTCCGCCATCTCTTTCTGCAACTTGTCCTGCATCTCCTTGGCGGATTTCAGCATCTTCTGGAGGTCCAAGATGTTTGTCATGATCCGCTCTCCCCGGGGCCGAAGCCCTTGGATTCCTTGTCCTTGGGCGACTTGACCGGGTCGGCCGAAAGGACCTGGGCCTTGAAGGTGTTCATGAAATACTGGACAGTGGGGTCTTTGAGGGCCGTCTCCATCTCCCGGCCCGGCGCAGGCCGGACAGGATCTTTAGGCGTTTCGCCTTCCTCGGCGAACCGGACCGCGAAGGGACGGCCCAGGACCTCCATGGCCGCCTTTTCCACGGCCTTGACGTCCTTCTCCTGGATCGTCGTTCCGAAAAAGCCCTTGCCCCGTTCGAAGAAGACCTCGATCAGGTTATCCTTGATCCGGACGGACGAATTCTGCGCCAGGATGGCGGCCAGAGGGGCCCTGTCCTTGGCCAGCCGTTCGAGGACCGTGCCGAACGTCTCCCTCTGGGATGGGCCAGACGGCTTCTGAGGTGGCTCCGGAACGGGAGCCGCGGGAAGGGGCTGTCCGGCCCCCGATGCCGCGGCCTCAGGCCGGATCCGGGGCCCGAAGGGGGACGCCGGCGAGGAGGAAGGCGCCGGGGGGGACTTGGGCGCGTACGGAACTGGCCGGGTCTCGCCCGACCCCGAGGCTCCCCCGGATTTCCTCATGTCCTCGACATCCCGGATGAGCTCCTGGAGGGGTACGAGTTTCCGGAACTGGCAGAGCTTGATGAGGAAGGTCTCCAGGTAGATCCTGGGCTGGGAGGAATACCTGAGCCCCTGCTCCCCCTGCTGGAGGGTGACGAGATAACGGAGGAAATCCTCAGAGGCCGCCTTCCGGGACTGGGCCCGGAGCGCGTCGAGTTCCTCGGAGGTCACGAGCAGGAGGTCTTCGGGTTTCTCGACTGAGCTCACCAGGAGGAGGGCCCGGAAATGCTCGACGAGCTTGGAGAAAAAAAAGCGGAGGTCGTATCCGGCGGCGATGAGATCTTCGACCAGGGGGAAGATCTCCCGGGGTTGCTCATCCAGGACCGCCGACGAGAACCGGAAAAGGACGTCCGGACCGATGGTCCCCAGGATGGTCTTGAGGTCCTCGTCGTTGATGTTATCTCCGCTGAACGCCACGGCCTGGTCGAGCAGGCTCTGGGCGTCCCGCATGCTGCCGTCCGCGGCCTCGGCGATCATGGCCAGCCCCGAGGGCGTGACGGTGATACTCTCTTTGCGCGTGATCTCCATCAGGTGGTTGATGATGTCTTTGTGGGAGATCTTTTTGAATTCGAAATGCTGACACCTGGAGACGATGGTCGGCATGACCTTGTGGAATTCGGTCGTCGCGAAAATGAAGACCGTGTTCGCCGGGGGTTCCTCGAGCGTCTTGAGCAGGGCGTTGAAGCCGTCCTTGGTGATCTGATGGACTTCGTCGATAATGACGACCTTGTAGCGCGTGTAGATGGCCTTGTACTTGAGAGATTCCCGGAGGGCCCGGATTTCCTCGATCCCCCGGTTGGAGGCCCCGTCGATCTCCAGGACGTCGATGGCCCGGTCCTCGTTGATGGCCGTGCAAAACTCGCACGTGTTGCAGGGGTGAGGCGTCGGCCCGTCGACGCAGTTCAGGGCCTTGGCCAGGATGCGGGCCACCGTCGTCTTGCCCGTCCCGCGCATGCCCGAAAACAGATAAGCCTGGGTGATCCGTCCCGTCGTGATGGCGTTCTGGATCGTCTGGACGACGGACTTCTGCCCGATGACCTCCTCGAAAGTCATGGGCCTGTATTTCCGGGCGAATATCAAATAGGACATGGGTGGCACCCGCTTTTCGCGGGCGGGAATTTCCTGCGTTTCCTCGAAAAAAGTAAAACATATCTTAGCACAACCAGCCGAAATATCAAGGAAAAATCGCAATAGAATCGCGCCTTCCGAATCAGTATAATAAGGCCCGTTCATGCCACCCCTCGAAGCGACCGCCAAGGGCCTCAGGACGCGAAGCCTCCTCGAAATCCACCTGGCGGTTTTCCTGTTCGGCTTCCCGGGGCTTTTCGGGAAATGGCTTCCCCTCTCCCCTCCCCTGATCGTCCTGGGCCGGGTCCTTTTGGCCTCCCTGACTCTGGGCGCGGTTCTGGCGGTCAGACGGGCGTCCTTCAGGATCTCACGGGCCCGGGATCTGAGGCTCTTTATCCTCTGCGGGTTCATTCTGGCCGTCCACTGGACGATGTTCTTCCGGTCCGTCCAGATCTCCACGGTAGCCGTCGGGCTCCTGTCCTACTCCAGCTTTCCGGTGTTTACGGCCTTCCTGGAACCCCTGGCCCTCAGAGAGCGGTGGGACCCCTGGAGCCTGTTTTTCGCGGTCCTCACCATGGGTGGGGTGTTCCTGATGGTTCCCGGCTATGACCTTTCCGACCCCATTTTTCAGGGCGTCCTCTGGGGACTGGGCGCGGGGCTGACCTTTGCTTTCCTGGCGGTGCTCAACCGGAGCCTCGCCCGGAGGCATTCGAGCCTCAAGGTGGCGTTCTACCAGGACTCTTTCGCCATCCTCTTCCTCGTGCCCTTCGCGTTCCTGGCCAACTTTGAGCTGACCTGGAGGACGGCTGGGCTTCTGGTTTTGCTGGGTGTGTTCGGCACGGCCGCCGCCCATGCCCTTTTCATCAACGGCATGAAGCGGATCGGGGCCCGGACGGCGAGCATCATCAGCGCCCTCGAGCCCGTCTACGGGGTCGCCCTCGCCCTGGCGTTCCTCAAAGAAAGCCCCTCCCTGAGAACAGTCTCGGGAGGGGCGGTCATCCTGGCCGCAGCCCTCACCGTGAGTTTGAGGGCGGGCCGGCTCTCAAACTGACAATGAGGACCGGCCGTTCGGCTCAGTACTTCTCTACGGCTTCTTTTTTCTTCGGCGGGCTCTTCTTGAGGTTGTCCGCCTCCTGCTTATGACGCTCGGCCAGCTTGGCCTTATCGGCGGCTTGGCGCTTCTGCGTCGCGGCGATCTTGGCTTTGGCGTCGGCGTCGATCTTCTGCTTTTCCACCGCGTTCCTGGCCGACCCCTTGGCCGCGTCCGCCTTGCGCCGGATCTCGGTGACTTCGTTCCGCTGGTCCTGCTCGAGCCGTTTTAGTTCTTGGTCGTGTCTCTGCCGGAGGGTGGCTTCCTCGACCCGCGGCGCGTTCCGGGTCATCTGAGGCGTTTGACGCGCTTGCTGCCGGCCGATTCTGGCCGCCGCTTGATCCTTGTCCAGCACCTCTTTGGGCCGGGCGGCCTCGCTCTTGCGGATGTCGGGCCGGAAGAGGACGACGTCCCGCGCGTCGACACGCGCCTCGTCCGGGCGGCGGGCGTCCTTCAATTGGTGCCTAACGACGGCCTGGTTCGTCAGACGGCGGACGTGATCGACGCCCACGCCGTCGTTAATCACATGGTTTTCCTTGACGTGGATATTGACGTCGATGTGCGTGGTGTTGATGATCGTCACGTTCCGTTCCGGGGGGAGCACCAGACGGCCCAGGGAGCCGTTCATGAAATCGCGTCCTCTGACGAAGTTCCAGTGCTGTCCCGGAATGTCAAAGGTGCGGCGGCGGAATCCGTAACGCATGTCGAAGTCGTCTCCGGGAGGAAGGGGCGCCCAGCCGATGTAGGTATCTCCCCATCTCCAGGCGACCCAGGACGGGCCCCAGACCGTCCCGGGAACCCAAAACCAGCCCAGCCGGACATCCCAGCCCCACCGGCCGTAGTGGTAAACCAGCCAGCCCCAACGCTCCCCGGACATCCAGGTCCAGCCGTAATCGGAGTAAACCCAGTGTCCGAGCGTGTAGGGACGCCACAGGTAATCCACCCCGCGCGGAATCCAGACGTTGCCGTATGGCGCATAGGAGACCCAGAGGCCCTGGGGTCCAAGGTACGAGTAATAATCCGACACGTCCTGACCGCTGGAGTCCCAACGGTCATCAGGAAGCTGTTGCGGCGGAGGGGTTTCGGGGGGAGGTGTGCCCTCAGGAGGGGGACCGGCCGGACCGTTCTCCCCTTGAGGCACATACATGACGCACCCCGCGATCATGACGCAGACGATAATAAAAAGTCCCGATATTTTCTTCATTTTCATCCTCCTGACCATGTCATTTGCAAGGAATATGCCAAGGCGAATGCCTGTCAAGATATGAGTCGGTCGAGGTCCGGATGTCCGAAAAAGGCGACACTTGATTGCCAGAGCGGTCAGAAAAAGGCTCGCCGGACGCCTGGTCAGCAGTTTTCGAGACGTTTGAAAACGGCCTTGATGCGTTTCAATGCCCAATTGATATCTTTGTCCCGGATAATGAGCGGCGGGGCCAGGCGGATCACGGACTCGTGGGTTTCTTTGCAGAGGAGGCCTTCCTTCATCAGCTCTTCGCAGTAGCGGCGTGCACCGCCGGCTTCCGGCTTGAGTTCGATCCCCACGAGGAGTCCGCGGCCGCGGATTTCCTTGATTTTCCGGCTTCTGATCTTTTTGAGCTTATCGACTAGGTACCGGCCGCGCTCGGCGGCGTTCTCGACGAGCTTCTCGTCCCGGATGACGCAGAGACTTTCCCTGGCGACCGCGCAGGCCAGAGGGTTTCCGCCGAACGTCGAACCGTGCTCCCCGGGCTTAAACACGCCCAGGATTTCCCGGTCGGCCAGGACCGCGGAAATCGGGTAGCAGCCCCCCCCGAGGGATTTCCCGATGACGACGATGTCCGCCCGGACATCTTCGTGCTCGCACGCGAAGAGCTTGCCGACCCTTCCGAGACCGGTCTGGATCTCGTCCGCGATGAAAAGCACGTTGTTCTTCGTGCAGATTTCCCGGGCCTGCCTCAGGAACCCGTCCGGCGGGATGAGGATCCCGGCCTCGGCCTGGATGGGCTCGACGATGAAGGCCGCCGTTTCGGGCGTGATGGCCCTCTCGAGCGATCCCGCGTCGCCGAAGGGGATAATAGTGAATCCCGGTGTAAAGGGGCCGAAATCCTGACGGTAGAGGGGCTCGGTCGAAAAGCTGATCGCCGTGACCGTGCGTCCGTGGAAATTATTGGCGCAGGCGATGATGTCCGCCTTGTCCTGGGGAACGCCTTTTTTCTGGTAGGCCCACTTGCGGGCCGTTTTGACGGCCGTTTCCACGGCCTCGGCGCCGGAATTCATTGGCAGGACCATGTTGTATCCCGTCATTTCGCAGAGTTCCTTGGCCAGGAGCGGCCACTGATCGTTGCGGAATGCCCGCGATGTCAGGGTCAGCTTCTTGGCCTGGTTAATAAGGGCTTTGACGATCCGGGGATGCCGATGGCCCTGGTTGACGGCGGAATAGGAACTCAGGAAATCTAGATACTTGCGGCCCTCGACATCATACATCCAGATGCCCTTGGCCTCGCTGATGACGACGTCAAGCGGATGGTAGTTGTGGGCCCCGTAGAGGTCCTCGATGGTGATGAGATCCTTGCTGTCCATGGTGAGCCTCCCTAAGATTTCTTCAGTAAATGATAAAGGCCGCGTCCGATGAGCGCGGCCGCCACAAAGGCGATGGATATTTTGCGATCGACCATCGCGGATAAGAGGAGCACGATCGCGGCCGCGATCTCGAGCGTCCCAAACTTTCGATCGGTCACGCCGCCATCTCCTTCTTCGCCGCCCGTTCTAAATGGCGGAGAGGGCGGGATTCGAACCCGCGGTACGCCTTACGACGCACACACGCTTTCCAAGCGTGCTCCTTAAGCCACTCGGACACCTCTCCGACCGGTGAAATGGACCGCGCCGGCACGCCGACAGAACCTTAAGTTATCAAAAAACGGAAGGGCGGTCAATGAACGGAGGCGCGCCTCAGAGGCCGCGGCGGTCGAAGAGGAGCGCCACGATGCCGTCGCTGATGGATCGGTTGGCGGTGATGTTCTTGTCGCCGCGCTCGCCGGAATTGCTCTGGACGATGACCAGGGTCCGCCGCGCCGGAAACCAACGCACGACACCGTTGTGCCCCCAGTCCTCGGAGCCGCGCGTCCAGATTTCGGCCGTCCCATCCGGCGCCTTGGAAACGAACCAGCCGAGGGCGACCCCCGTGTCCGTCAGCTGCCGCCGCGGCGCCCACATCATCTCCAGGCTGTTCTTGTTGAGGAGACGCCCGCTGGCCAGGGCCTCGAACCAACGCGGGAGGTCGACGATATTCGAGTAAATCCCTCCCGATCCGATGTACCCCCAGTTATGCCCGAGGTTGGCGGGCTCCAGAGCCCTGGTCATGGGCGCGACCGCGTTTGGCGGCAGTCCTGCCGTTTCATCCCAGAACCTCGTGTCCGCCATGCCCGCTCGGGTCAGGACGTTGTCCCGGACGTATCGCTCATAGGATCGGCCCGAAACGACCTCGATGACCGCGGCGAGCAGTTCGTAGTTCTCGTTGGAGTAGGAAAAGCCCGTGCCCGGCGGGAACTTCAACGGGTCGCGGAGAATCGCAGCCGCCGCCTTGTCCCTTTCGGCCATTCCGTCCGCGAGGTAGTTCTGGCCGAGGCCGGAGGTGTGGAGGAGTAGCTGCTCGAGTGTCACGGCCGCCTTGTCTTTCGGGACGTCCGCCAGGAACTTCGTAAGGGCATCGCCGAGCCCCAGAAGGCCCTGTTCTCTCAACATCAGCACCGCGACCGCCGTGAACGATTTCGTGATCGAAGCCAGATTGAAGAGCGTCCTTGGGGTCGCCCGCACGGTCCTGGCCGAGTCCAGCCAGCCGGAGCCGGATTGAACGATCACCCGGCCGTCCATGGAGACGAGAGCCGAAAAGGCGAAGCCTGCCTCGGCGCTCTGGTCGAGATAACGCTCCAGCTTGTCCCTGAGGTCCGCGGGGCCGGCGGTAACTTGAGCACGGCTCACTCCCTGGCATACCGCGCTGGCCAAAAAAATAAGTAGGACAGGAGTGGCGACGGCAACGGATCTATTCATGCGTCCCCCTCAGAAACGCGAGCGATAGACGTTGATCAAGTCCTTGAGCAGGGCGGCGCCGGCCCCCCTCGGGTTGGAGCGGCCTCCGGTCACCGTCACGGAGCCCATCGTATCCGTAAGGAACGTGATCCCCTTCTCCGTCCCGTTGACGTGGAAGAGAGGATGAGAGGGATCGAGGACTGACGGCCGGACTTCGAGGGTCCAGCCTTTGCCCTTTCTGCCCGGCGAGGCTGAAGCCAGGAGCTTGACCGATTTTCCCTCTGCGCGGGCGCCCTTGATCAAATCGGCGGGCATGCCGGCGATTCCCAAGATTCTGACGTCACCCAGCCCGAATTCCGTGTCGAGGCAAGTATTGGCGATGAGAATAAGCTTGGCCGCGGAATCCCAGCCCTCGACGTCCATGGAGGGGTCGGGCTCGGCGATCCCCCAGCGTTGGGCCTCCTGAAGCGCCTCCTCATAGCTGAGGCCATCCGCCATCTTGGTCAGGATGTAATTCGAGGTCCCGTTGAGGATCCCTTGGATGCCCTCTATCGCGGCCCCGGCCAGGGACACGAGGCCGATGTCCAGGGTCGGGAGGGCGGCGGCCGTGGCACCGCTGTACCGCAGGGCCAGGCCGTGATCTCCGGCGAGTGACCTGAGTTTGCGGAAGGCGATGACCAGCGCTCCCTTGCTTGCGGTCACGACGTTCCAGCCGTTTTCAAGGGCGGCGGCAATATAGGAAAGGCCGGGCTCGCCGCTCGCGAGGTTGGAAGGCGTACACTCCACCAGGCAGCCTCCGGCCCCGGCCGCTTGGAAAACATCCTGGATCCGCATCCCCGGGCGCCAGGCCGGGTTGTCGGCGAACAACGGCCCTTCGAGTTTAAGGACTTGCCCCGCATCCAGTGGCCGGCCCGAGAAAAGGCAGCCATCGGCTTTCACGATGGCCATGATCTCGAAATCGAGGTCGTATCGGCGCGCAATCTCGGCGCGTTTTTCGCGGTGAAGGGTGAAGAAGGCGCGGCTGACGTGGCCGAATCCCGTGAGGGCGATGGGAACGGTCTTCATGCGCGGCTCAACGGTCAGGCGGGGCCTGCCCCCGTTTCGTGAACGTCATCTGGCGGAGAGGGCGGGATTCGAACCCGCGATACCGATTGCTCGATATATCGGTTTTCGAGACCGACGCCTTCAACCACTCGGCCACCTCTCCGTTACTTAATAAAGCTACGAGGTCAAAAGATTATAACCGAAATGCCCCGGGTTGAACAGGGCCTTCAATCCCCTTCGCGGGACTCCACGAACGTCATCAAGAGGTCGCCCTCGGCAGCCTCTTGATGACTGCGGGTTAGGAGACCCCCCGGCTGCAAGTCCGTGGAGCTTCAGCGCCGTCTGGCGTGGAAGAAATCCGTGAGCAGCCGACCGCATTCGGCGGCCAGGACGCCGCCCAGGATCCGGGGACGGTGATTGGATTTGTCAAACGGGAACACCATGATGGACCGGACGGCGCCGGCCTTTGGGTCCGGGGCGCCATAGACGAGCCTGCCGACGCGGGCCTGGACGACGGCGCCCAGGCACATCGCGCACGGCTCGACCGTGACATAAAGGTCGCACCCGGTCAGCCGGTAGTTTCCGGCTCCGCGGGCCGCCCGGCGTAGCGCGACGACCTCCGCGTGGGCGGTGGGATCGGACGAAGCGACCGGGCGGTTGGAACCGCGGGCGACGATCTTCCCATCTTGAACGACAACCGCGCCGACGGGGACCTCTCCCCGATCGCCGGCCTTGGCCGCTTCCCGGAGCGCGGCCCTCATGAACCAGGAATCGTCCTTCACGGCAGGCTTTGTCATCGCGCAGCGATTTTACCCCGGGTCGCCCTCCCTTGACAATCCCGCTTCAGGGGCCGACCCGGCTTCCGGTCCGGATGAGCGGCGGGCCATGGTCCTTCCTTTAGGGCTCTTTTCGGGATATAATCCGGCTTCATTTGGAGGAGTCGCCGCATGGACTTCGTCGGGTGCCTTTTCTGCCGAAAAACATTTCCCTATGACCCTTTTTCGCCCTTCTGTCCCGGCTGCGGCGAGGGGCTCCTCGTCGCCCCGGCTCTGAAAGACGCCCCGGGGGCGATCCGGCCCGGCCGGGACTATCCTCTGGAACGGTTCGCCGATTTCCTGCCCCTTTCCACGCCCGACCG
The DNA here is from genome assembly GCA_049513915.1 of Candidatus Aminicenantales bacterium. Lineage (GTDB taxonomy): Bacteria > Acidobacteriota > Aminicenantia > Aminicenantales > Saccharicenantaceae > DATKJS01. Next base: position 17,931 of record JBEKVN010000035.1, read on the forward strand.
GAGATTAAGCTTGGGCGAGGGCGATACGCCCCTGGTTTTCCTGGGCAGGCTTGCCGCCTCGCTCGGGATTCCCGCCCTGTACGCGAAGAACGAGGGCCAGAACCCCACCGGAAGCTTCAAGGACCGGGGCACGGCCCTGGCCATCCAGAAGGCCGTGGCCTTGGGGTTCAAAAAGGTCGGGACCGTGTCCACAGGGAACATGGCCGCATCGACGGCGGCTTACGGCGCCCGGGCGGGTATCGGGACCTTCGTCCTGCTGAAGGAAGGGACGTCCAGGACGAGCATCCAGAACGCCGGAGTATTCGGCCCTACGCTGGTGGCCGTCCGGGGGGATTACGGCCGCCTTTTCCATGACAGCCTGCGGATCGGGCGCAAGCTGGGGATATGTTTCCTGAACTCCATCGACCCCTTCCGCATCGAGGGATATAAGGTGACGGGCTTCGAGATCTTTCTCCAACTCGGCCGGCTGGCCCCGGACTTTGTTTTCGTCCCGCTCAGCTCGGGCGGGCACCTCCTCGGGCTCATGCGGGCCTTCGAGGACCTCGGGCGCGCCGGCTTGACCCCCGGGTATCCCACGTTCGTGGGGGTCCAGGCCGAGGGCTGCGCCCCGCTGGTCGAGGCCTATGAGACCGGACGGCCCACATACGAACGACTGACGGAGGCGAGGACGATGGCCCATGCCATCTCCAACCCCGCGCCGCCGGGCGGCAACACGGTCCTCAAGATGATCCGGGACCACGGCGGAATCCTCGTGTCCGTTTCCGATGCCGAAATGCTCGCGGCCCAGAGATCGCTGGCCTCGTCGGAGGGCCTGTTTTGCCAGCCGGAGTCGGCGGTTACTTTGGCCGGCCTGATCAAGCTTAGGGATGGAGGCGCCCTCGCGCCGGCCGTCCGCGGCCGCGCGGTCCTCGTCCTCACGGGCAGCGGCCTCAAGTCGCCTCAGGCCCTCGATTCCCTTCCCCTGGAGATCCATAACCTCGCGCTGGAAGGCCTCGAAGACGGGCTCAGGGCCCTGGCCTGACCCCGGCCGTAGGCCTGGCCGGGAAGCCGCGAGCGGGGCGCGGCCTGGCCGGGCATCCGTGAAAAGCCCGCCGCTCCCCCCCGCAACTGTGATATGCTATTCGGGTCGAATCTGATCATATGGAGAATCCGATGAGCGATGAATTTGGCAGCTTCCAAAGATTCAGCCAGAACATGGGCTGGCCGAAAATTCCGGCGAAGGCCGTCAAGGGCGCAATCCTCGTCCTGGCCGCCGTCGTCCTCCTTTGGGGGTCCTTTTACCAGGTCGCCCCCGAGGAAATTGGCGTCATCCTGCGCTTCGGGAAGTTTGTCCGGACGACCGACCCCGGGTTGCACGCGAAACTGCCCCTCGGCGTCGAGCGCGTGATGCGCGTTCCCGTGCAGCGCCAGCTCAAGCTGGAGTTCGGATTCCGGACCGTAAGGCCGGGCATCGATTCCCAATACGCCATCAACGCCGATACCAAAGCCGAATCCCTGATGCTCACAGGCGACCTCAACGTCGTCGACGCCGAATGGATCGTCCAATACAAGATCCGCGATCCCTTCAAATTTCTCTTCAAGATGCGGGAGGCGGAAACGACGTTCCGGGACATGACCGAAGCCGTTGTCCGCCGGGTCGTGGGAGACAACTCCGTGGACGAAGTCATCACGGTCGGCAGAGGCCGGATCGCCGACGACGCGAAGGTGCTGCTTCAGAGCCTCTGTGATGCGTATGAGATCGGGATCGAGGTCAATCAGCTGATCTTCCAGGACGTCAACCCGCCCGAGACCGTCAAGCCGGCGTTCAACGACGTCAACGAGGCGCTCCAGGAGAAGGAGCGGAAGATCAACGACTCCTGGGCCGAATATAACCAGGAGATCCCCAAGGCCTCGGGCGAGGCGGAGCAGACCCTCCGGGCGGCCGAAGGGTACGCCACCGAGAGGGTCAACAACGCCGCCGGGGACGCGAACCGCTTTACGGCGGTCTACCGGGAATACGCCAAGGCCCCCGTCGTGACCCGGAAAAGGCTGTACCTCGAGGCCCTCAACGAAATCCTGCCCAAGATCAATAAAAAAATCATCATGGACCAGAACCAGAAAAATATCGTGCCCCTCCTCAACCTCGGCGAGGAGGTGAAAAAATGAACACGACGGCCAAAACCCTGCTTATCATCGGCGCGGCCCTCGTCGTCCTCCTCGTCGTGCTGGATTCCGCCTACGTCGTTTCCGAGACGAATCAGGTCATCATCACCCAGTTCGGCGAACCCATCGGCGGCGCCGTGAACACGGCCGGCCTCCACTTCAAGGCCCCCTTCATCCAGAAAACCAACTATTTCGACAAGCGCTGGCTCGAATGGAACGGGGACCCCAACCAGATTCCAACCAAGGACAAGAAGTACATCTGGGTGCACACGTACTGCCGCTGGCGAATCAGTGATCCCCTGGTGTATTTTCAAAGAGTCCACGATGAACGCGGCGCGCACAGCCGTTTGGATGACATCGTGGACGGCGAAACGCGGAACATCATCGCCAAGTTCGACCTGATCGAGATCGTCAGGTCTTCGAACCGGACCTTCGAGCTGACCGAAGACGCGGCTCTCCTCGATTTTTCGGAGGTCGTCGGCAAGATCCAGACTGGGCGGGACAAAATTGCCAAGCTCATCCTCGATAGCTCGGCCAAGATCACGCCCATGTTCGGGGTCGAACTCAAGGACGTCCAGATCAAGCGCGTCAACTACGTCGACGAGGTCCAGCGGAAAGTGTTCGACCGGATGATCGCCGAACGGAAGCGCATCGCCTCCAAGTACCGATCGGAAGGCGACGGCAAGAGCGCCGAGATCCGCGGTCAGAAAGAGCGGGAGCTCAAGAGGATCACCTCGGAAGCCTACCGCAAGGCCCAGGAGACCAAGGGCAAGGCGGACGCCGAGGCGACCAAGATCTACGCCCTGGCCTACAACCTCGACCCGGAGTTCTATCAGTTCCTGAAAACGCTCGAGACTTACCGCACGGCCCTCGAAAAAGAAACCTGGCTCATCCTGTCCACGGACAGCGAGTTCCTCAAGTACCTGAAACAGCCGGGGCGCTAGGGAGGGCAGGGGTCGCGCTCAGGTTTTCGCCAGGAATTCGACGATCCTGTCGCGGCTGGGAAAGAGGGCCGGCGTCCCGCCCGTGTGGAGAAAGACGACGTTCTCGGATTTTCCGAAGGCGCCCTTCTTGATGAGGGCGATCAGGCCGGCCATGGCCTTGGCCGTGTAGATGGGGTCGAGGACGATCGCCTCCCGCTGAAAAACGAGACGGATGACCTCGGCGACCTCGCGGTCGACGACCCCATACCCTTCCTTGATCTGATCATCGGTGACGATCACGTCGTCGGCGTGGATGTCCAGCCCGAGGCCCAACGCCGAATCGGCCGCCCGGGCGATCGTGAGGACATCCTCGGAAAAAGGCCCCTTGGGGTCCGAGACGCTGATGCCGATGACACGGCACCCGGCCGCGAGCGCCCTCGCCCCGACAAGGAGCCCGGCCTGTGTCCCGCCCGACCCCGTTGAATGCACGACGGCGTCGATTCTGACCCCGCCGGCCTCGGCCTGTCCCACGAGCTCGGCGAAGGCGCCGACATAGCTGACGGCCCCCAGCGGCCTCCCCATATCCCCCAGCGGGAGCGATCCGCCGACCGGCGCAAGGTAGGGTCTGAGCCCTCTGGCACGAACCTCGGCCGCGGTTTCTTCGAGGATGTCCATGGCCTGGCCCGCTTTGACGACCTTCCCCTTCCCGGCTTCCTTGATCCGGATATCGGCGTCGAGAATATAGTCCAGGAGAAGGTTTCCATCGGGCCCCGGAGGGGAGTCGTAGGTCTTGAAGAGAATGAGGATGGGCCGGATGCCGAACTTCCGGGCGGCGGCCGCCGTCTGCATGCACCAGTTGGACTGGACGCTGGCCCAGGTGATGACGACGTCGGCCCGCTTGGCCAGCATGTCGCTCACGATGAACTCGAGTTTACGGGATTTGTTGCCGCCGAAGGCCAGTCCCGTCAGGTCGTCCCGCTTGATGAAAATCGACGGGCCTCCGAGCTCAGCCGAGAGGTTCTCGAGCTTCCGGAAGGGGGTCGGCAGGTGAATGAGGTCGACCTTCGGAAAGCGGCCGACGCGCTGACGAACCTCTTCGATGGTGAATCGGGGCATGATCGCGTCTCCCGCCCTAACTTAGCAAAAGTCCTGCGGGAAGACAATCCGTTTTCAGGGAGCGTCGGGGAACGTGACCAGCGCCGGTTCCGGCTGTTCCTCATAGATCAGGGCCGCGCCGCGATAGAACCGTCGGTTCCCCGCCGCGAAGGCCAGCCAGACGCAGGCGGCGGCGGCGAAAAAGAAGACGAATCTCGAAGGCCTCCTCAAAAGCGATTGTTCGACGGCGGTCGTCAGGGCGAAGAAGACGAGGGAGAGGATCGCGAAGGGGACCCCCCAGGTATGAAATTTGACCTTCCCCGGAAGCGAGGCGCAGGCGAACGGGACTTTCCGGAAGCGGTAAAAAAACGCCTGGAGGCCGAGACCTCCCATGGTCAGCCCGAAAAGCGTATGTTCGAGCGCCGGCATGAATCCCCAAATCATGGCGTGGGCCACCAGAATGAGTCCCGAGAAGGGCAGGAGCCAGCGAAAAAAAACGGCCTTCCTGACGCCCGCGGCGTACCTTGCCGTTCGGCCCGTCTCCGTGACCTCGAACACCCAGTTGGCGCCGGGCGAGGCCGGGATATTGACGACGGTCCGCAGCCCCGCCAGGATGACGAAGGTCAGGAACAGCGGCTGGACCAGGAGGCTCCCGTTGGACGGCGTCAGGAGGCGGAATCCGCCCCGGTTGGCCATGATATAGAGCGATACAATCCCGGCCGCGACGGCCAGGAAATAGGTCAGGGTGATCCGCTGCTTCTGGCTCGAGCGGATCGTCTGCGAAAAGAACCTGTACACGGCCCGTTCCTCGGGCGCGCGCAGGGCCGCCTTGCCGAACAGTCCCGCCCAACCCTCGCGGAGGCCCGACAACCAAGGCTTGCCTCCGGTCGCCTCCAGAGTCCTGCGGACGTAGCGGCGGTAACTCAGCCCGCTCGCCGCGGCGAAAGCGGCCAGCGAAAGCAGGACGGCGAGGAGAGCCGTCCGCGCCAGCGCCCCGAACATCAGGTCCCGCGTCCCCAGGAGCGTTTCGTAAAGGCCGGTGAACCACAGGGGAGGCAGCCGGAGAAGGAACGGGTCCCCGGCGTCCTTGAGTCTGGCCATCGTGAGGAACGAGCTCGACAGGATCCCGGGCTGGATAAGAAAGGCCAGGAAAAGAAAAATAAGGACCGCGACCAGCACGCCGCGGACGAGCAGCGAGACCTTCCGGTAGGCGCGGTAGGGAAGCAGAACCATGAGGAACAATTGGAGAAAGATGCAGGCGAAAAAAACGAAAAAGCAGGCCGCGAAAGCGCCGATAATGTGGGCGGCCAGATACCGACCGGCGAAAAAGAGGTTGGCCCCGGCCCTCCAGGGGGCGAGATAAATGGCGAACAGGACGGCGGACCCGCTGTTCATGGCCACCGAGAACAGCCCGATAAAAAGCACGAATGAGGCGAGCTTGGCGGCGAAAATAGTCCGCAGCCTGACGGGGAGCGGCGTCAGGTTGAGGAAATCCTGGCGGTCGGGGAAAAGGACGTCCCACTCGAGAAGGGTGACGATCCCGAAGATGATCATAACCACCGAAAAGATATAGGACTTCTCCTGCCAGGACCTCCCCGTGTCGGGGACGAAATGATACTTAAAGAGGAGAAGCTCCGAGCTCCAGAAGACAACGATCGCCAGGACGGAAAGCGTGGCGATCAGCCGCTCCTTCATCTGGTCCTCGAAATCCACGATCTCGTTCCGGAACAGGCGGCCGAAGAAGTGCCGGGTGAGGAACGCGAATTGACCGGTCTCTTCGCCGAGACCGGCGAGCCGCCGGGCGCGCGGAGCGGCCAAGGCCTCAGCCCTCCCCTTTCATGGTCTCCACGATGCGCGCGGCCGCGACGGCCGTGTCCTCGTGGACAACGAGCTCGTTGAAGATCTCGGACAGGGACGGGAGCTTCATGAGCTGGCGCAGGTGCTCGACCGAATCGTTGGCCACGATGTTGCCTTTGTGGAGGATGATAACCTTCGAGCAGACCTTCTCCGTGACCTCGAGGACGTGCGAGGAATAGATGATGATCTTATTTCCCCGGGCCAGGCTCCGGATGAGGTCCCGGATGACGAGGGAGGTCGTGACGTCGAGTCCCGACATGGGTTCGTCGAGCAGGAGGATGTCCGGGTCGTGAAGGATGGCCGCCGTGATCAGGACCTTCTGGCGCATGCCTTTCGAATAGGAGGATATGGGGGCGTCCATTTCCTCCTCGAGGTCGAAGATCGAGAGGAAGTCGATGATCTTTCTTTTGAGCTGCCGTTCCTGGAGTCCGCGCAGGCGGCCGACCATCATGAGATAATCAAGCGCGCTCAGATGGGGATAGATTTCGGACTGTTCCGGGACGTAGCCAAGCCGGCTTTTGTAGGCATGGATATCCGACCGGATGTTTTCGCCCTCGAAAAGGACCTCCCCCTTCGACGGCGCGAGAAGGCCGGCCAACATCCTGATGGTCGTCGTCTTGCCGGCGCCGTTCGGGCCAAGGTACCCCAGGACCTCTCCCGGGGCCACGGTGAAGCTGACGTCGTTAACGACCTTGATGGCCGAAAACTTCTTGGAAACACCCCTGAGCTCGAGCATTTACCAAACTCTATAAGCAACTTTTATACCAGTTGAGCCCCGGGCCATGATGGGGAAAAACCCCGGGCGGAATGTAAAAGGATTTTACATAGGGAAAAAAAGGGGCAGTCCTCGCCAGGCGAGGGCTGCCCCCCGCCGGATCATTGATACCAGTAATCTTTCAGGATCGAAGCGTATCCAGTGTAAGACTTGCCGTCCACGGTCAGGACGAACTTATACTCGCCTTCCTGGACGGGGAAATTGGCGTAATTGACGTCCATGCCGCCCCGGCCGCCGTAGCCCATCTCCTGCCTGCGCCGCGCCTGCTCCTGCATGGCTTTCTTCTCTTCGGCAGTCCGCTCCCGGCGTCCGTTCATGTTCCAGACGGCGCTGTTCAGCCCGACATTCCCCGAGCCGATGATTTCGTTGAGGACCATGTTCCCCTTGAGGACCTGGATCTTAACCTCGCCCTTCGGCTTCGCCTTCAAATAATAGTTGATCACGATCCCCGTTGGCTCGCTTTGGCCGGCGTAGTTCAACGAGCTCGAATTGGCCCTATCGAACCCGACCCAACGCACCTTCGACTTTATGGCGAACAGGTGGGCGTCCTCGGCCAGCATGGCGGGCGAGAGCTCCTGGACAGGTCCGATGTCGGCGATGAAGGCGCCCCGGCCGTGCGTCGCAACGATGAGGTCGTTTTCCCGGGGGTGGATTTTCAGGTCATGGACGGGCTGGGTCGGCATGTTGTTCTTCATCTTGACCCAGTGCTGCCCGCCGTCGACAGATATGTAAACCCCGAGCTCCGTGCCCGCGAAAAGCAGGTTCGGATTCCTGACGTCCTCGCGGACCACGTTGACCGGGCCCACGGCGAGGTCGCCGACGATTGGCGTCCAGGTCTGCCCGAAGTCCGTCGTCTTGTAGATGAACGGCCGGAAGTCGTCGTTCCTGTAGCCGGAGTAGGTCACATACGCCGTGCCGGGGTCGCTGTTCGAGGCCGCCACGCGGCTGACCCAGTACCCGGGGTTGCCCGCGATCTTGTCATTGAGTTTGGTCCAGGCCCTGCCGTTGTCCCGAGTGACCCAGACGTTCCCATCGTCCGTGCCCACCCAGAGGAGACCCGGGACGAGGGGCGACTCGTCGAATGAGACGATCGTGCAATACTGGACGTTCTGGTCGCCGCCCTTACCGCCCTCGGCCGGCATCTTGGCCTTGTCGTTCGTCGTGAGGTCGGGGCTGATCTCCGTCCAGGTCTCGCCGCGGTTGGTCGACATGACGACGATATTCCCGCAATGATAGATGGTGTCGCTGTTATGGGCGGAGACGAGGATCGGCGCGCACCAGTTCCAGCGCAGGTCCGGCTTCTGAGTCTGGTAGGCGATGTTCTTGCTTTCCCCGGTCACGAGGTCCAGCCGGCCAAGGGGTCCGAACTGGGATTCGTTATAGAGATAGCGGTTGGTCTTGCGGTCGAAGACGTTGTACATGCCGTCGCCGCCGCCGACCGTGGACCAATCTTCGAGGCGAATGGGCGCCCCGCCGCCGGCGCCGCCCGTGCCCTCGAAATCATACATGCGTCCGCCGCCGCCGCTCCGCTTGTTGCCCGGTCCCATAAGGGAGCCGTTGTCCTGGAGCCCGCCGGCTACGCGGTAGGGGTAGGACATATCGAAATCGATAGCGTAGAACTGGGCCAGGGGAAGGAAGTCCGGGTGGTACCAGGCTTTGCCGCCATCCCAGGTCAGGCCCATACCGTGGTCATAACCAAGGAGCATGTGGTTTGAGTCCTTGGGGTCGATCCAGAGGGCGTGGTTATCGCCGCCGAAACGGAAGGCCGCATTCCATGTCTTGCCGGCATCGCGGCTGACCAGGACCCCGACGCTCAAGACATATACGGTCTTGTCGTCGGCCGGGTCGACGACGATCTGGCCATAGTAATAGCCGGGCGCGCCACCGATACTTCTTTTGTCGGGGCTGACCTTCAGCCACGTTGCGCCGGCGTCATCGGACCGATAGATCTCGCCGTCGATCATGCCTTGGCTCGACTTGCCGTCCAGGATTTCCTGCCAGCGGTCGGCGTCGGACATGCCGGGCTTGTTGGCATTCTCGATCATCGCGTAGAGGATGTTCGGGTTCTTTGAGTAGAGCGACAGCCCGATGCGGCCGAGGATGCCGCTGGGAAGCCCGCCGGACAGCTTGGTCCACGTGCTGCCGCCGTCAACGGTTTTGTAGATGCCGGAGCCGGGGCCGCCGACTTGGTAGGTCCAGGGCTTCCTGATGCGGTCGTACGCCGCCGCGTAGAGGACGTCGGTATTGACCGGGTCCATGGCCAGGTCAACGCAACCGACGTTCCGCCCCTGGACCGACACGTCCAGGGACTTCGTCCACGTCTTCCCGCCGTCGGTCGTCTTGAAGACGCCGCGCTCGGGATTTTCAGTGAAGAGGTGGCCGAGGGCCGCCACGTATACAATATCCGGGTTCGACGGATGGACGATGATCCGGCCGATGTGGTGCGATTCCTTGAGGCCCACGTTCGTCCACGTTTTTCCCGCGTCCATAGACTTGTAAAGCCCGTCGCCCCAATAGGTCGAACGGGAATTGTTCGCTTCCCCCGTGCCCACCCAGAGGATGTTGGGGTCGGAGGGCGTCACGGCGATGTCACCGATGGAGAAGACTTTCTCATTGTCGAAAATGGGCTCGAAGGTCTGGCCGTTGTTCACGGTTTTCCAGAGGCCGCCGGAGCCCGTGGCCGCGTAAAAGCAATTGGGTTGCTGAAGGGGGACAGCGAAGTCGACGAACCGGCCGCTCTGGCGTGTAGGGCCGATGGAACGGTAGGCGATGCTCTTCAGGACATCGCCGGCCGGAAGCGGCACGGCCGCGGCCGCCGGCCTCCCTTTTTGCGGCGGCTTGCCCTGCGCGGACAGCCCCAAGGGCGCCAGCAGAAGGGCGCAGACGACCAGGCAAAGGCAGAGAGTTTTGCGGTTAGGCATGAGTCCTCCTTCAGACGGATAGGAATTTGGAGAAAAAATGGATAGCGGCGGGCGGAATTTCGTGATGACGCGTCGCTCCGGTCATGGGATCTTGCGGGGCCAAGATCCAACATTATATCCCAGGGTATCCCCCCGGACAAGGAGATTCTTCCGGGAATCAACCCCGTTCGTGGAATACCAAGGAATCAAGTCTGTGGAACTTCAGCCCGTCAGCTTGTAGACGACGTTCCGCTCGCGGAGGTAGTCGATCACGAAACGGAAATTCCGTTCCTCGACGCCCACGTGCTCGGGCGGGCAGATGCCCTTCTTGGCGAACGTCCCGGCCAGGACAAGGTGCGCGACGGCCGTCGCCGGAAAACCGGTCGTCCGGGCCATGGACGAGAAACCGGTCTGCCGGTCCTTGCGGTCGAACAGGTCGTACGCATAGGCCCGCGGGCGCCCCTGCTCCTCCCCTTCGACCAGGATCCTCATGATTGTGAACTCGTCATCCCCCTCGTGGAGGTGCCACTGCTTGAACAGGACGGCCGAGGTGACGTCGATCGGCCTCACCTTCCGGCCGCGGACATCGATCTCATCCTGCCCGAAAAAGCCGCTGTCGCGAAGGGCCTTGATATAGTCCACGTGGCCGGGGTAACGCAGCGTCTTCTCGATCATGTTGGGGACGGACATCGTTTTCAGCAGGGACCTCAGACCGTCGGAGTTGAATGCTTCGAGCGTGCCGACCTCCGGAAAATCGAGGAATTCCGTGTCCGAGAGGGCCGGCCTGACCACGACGTGGCCGTTCTCGACATAGCGGGCCGGGCGGATATATTCCTCGATGACGTCGGCCGGGGAAAAAGGCGCTTTGTATTCAAAAGGATAGTCCCGCTTGAACGGCAGGCCGCCGACGAAACACTTGAAGCTCCGGACGTTCATGCGGGCCGCATGATAACCGAGGATCATGTTGCTCATGCCCGGGGCGACGCCACAGTCGACGACCGCGGTCACCCCGTTGGCGCGGGCCGTCCCATCCAGCGCCAGAGCGTCTTCAGGGAAAAAGGAGATGTCGACGACGTTTCGCCCCGCTTCGATCACCGTGCGCAGGGTTTGGAAACCCATGAAGCCGGGGACCGCGCCGATGGCCAGGTCGAAATCCCGGACGAGGTCCCGGACGACACCCCCATCGGCCAGGTCCGCCGTCAACTTCTTGACCGGTGCGTCGCCCAGCCTGTCCAGGTTCGCGCGGCTGACGTCGACCGCGGTCACATCGAAATCTTTCGCCAAGTCCGCGGCCATGACGCGGCCGACCATGCCGCAACCCAACACGATAATTTTCTGCACGGAGCCTCCTCGGGAATGGTTTCTTGTTCGAACTCGGAAGACCGATCGAAAAAGAAATTTACTATAGACTAAACCAGACCCTTTTTCAATCCCCTTCGCGGGATTCCATGGACGCCATCAAGAGGCCGCTCTCGGCAGCCTCCTGATGACTGCGGGGGTTCAAGCCAACAGGAGCCCCCCTCTGTAAGTCCGTGGAGCTTCAGGAGGTCGGCGCATGCTCGCCCCGGGCGGCCGTTTACTTTTCGGTATCGAGCTTGTATGATATGGGGCCATAAGTTCAGGAGCCAGGGAGTTGAGATGACCGGATGCCGGATATCCAGAGCTATGGGCGGGTCCTCAAGGACCCCGGCGCGGGCGCCTTTCCGCGGCGCGGCCCTGCTGTTCGCGGCGCTCTTGGCCCTGGCAGGGCCCGGACTCATGTTCGGCCAGGAGACGACGTCCAAGGCGGGAGACCCTGCCAGGAAGTACAAGCCCCGCCTCTTGATGCTCCCCATCATCTACTACACGCCGGAGACGAGGCTGGCCATGGGCGCCGGCGGTGTCCTGAATTATCGTCTCGGCCGGGATAAGGAAAACACGCGTCCCTCGTCGCTTTGGATACTCATGGTTTATACCCTGAACAAGCAGATCCAGCTCGGGCTCAAGCCGGAGATCTACCTGCCTCATAATTTTTTTATCCTGTCCGCGAACCTGCAATACGAGTGGTTTCCCCAAACGTTCTACGGGATCGGCAACGACGTCCCCGCGTCGGCGGCGGAATCCTACACGCCCGAGACGAAGGGCATCCAGTTCTCGGTCAAAAGGAAGATCTTCGGGAGCGTCTTTGGCGGCATCCAATATCAGATCAAGAAAACGATCATTCAGAAGATCGTTCCGGGAGGGCTGCTCGCCTCGGGCGATATCCCCGGTAGCGCGGGCGGGGTCACCTCAGGCCTGGGCTTGAGCTTCACCTGGGACGACAGGGACAATGTCCTTTTCCCGCGCCGGGGTAGCTACCTCCAGTTCGTGGCCGATTTCTACAACGACGCCCTCGGCAGCGATTACCACTATACGGCCTCCCGTTTCGACCTCAGGACATACATTCCGGTCCGCGAAACCGACGTCGTGGCCCTTCAGGCCTTCGTCAGGAACATGGGGGGAAATCCCCCCTTTTATGAGTTGTCGATGCTGGGGGGAGCCTATCTCATGCGAGGCACGTACACCGGGCAGTACCGGGACAAGTCCCTCCTGGCCTTCCAGGCAGAATACAGGATGCACGTCTGGAAGCGGGTCGGCGCGGCCGCCTTCGCGGGGCTGGGCGACGTGGCCCCCACCCTCCGGGACATCAAGCTCAACCGTCTCAAGTTTTCCCTGGGAGCGGGGCTGCGCTTCAAGCTCGACACACGGGAAGGCACGAACTTGCGCCTGGACTTCGCCTGGGGCAAGCACTCGACGGGGTTCTATATGACCGTCCAGGAAGCTTTCTGAAGCTCCACGGGCTAACAGCCGGGGGTTCTGTTGGCTTGAACCCCGCAGTCATCAAGAGGCTGCCGAGGGCGGCCTCTTGATGGCGTCCGTGGAATCCCGCGAAGGGGAATGACGGCCTCCCCTATTTGCGCACCACCTTCAGCGTCTTAATTTCATAGGGCCCGACCGGAACGGCGATTTCGTTGGCCGCCCCTTGAGACGACCACACGGCCGTATCTTTCACGGGTCTTTCGATTAGGTCCGTTTCCACCGCCTGGACGGGCCAAGGGAAGGAGAGTTTTGCTTCCGTCTTCTTCCCGAACGTTTCATAGAGCCTGACGATGAGATTCCGGCTGTTGTACCCGGACTCCATCTTGAGGGTGGACAGGACGATGTTGGCCGGGGCGACCTGGACAAACGAGCGTGCCGCAGGCAGGGTCCCCGGGTGCGTCATCCCGGTCCGGGCGATAAGGGCGTTGTTGAACTCGGCGCCCCGGCGCGTCGTGTCCGCCTCTTTCCATGTCCCCGCGTGCGGGCACAGGGAATAAAGAAGCTCGTGCCGGCCCCGGTCGGCCTCGGGATCCGGCGCGGTGGGGCCGTGGACAATGGACATCCGCAGCGTCGCATCTTTGACGTCGAAACCATACTTGCTGTCGTTGAGAAGGCTGAGGCCTGTCCCCGAAGCGGGGTCGGAGATATCCACCCAGCGCAGGGCGGGGACCTCGGCGCCGTCCGCCGGCCGCGTGATGGACCCGAACGGGATTTCGAATTCCGCCTGGACGGATTTCAGATTCAGCGGGAACGCGGCCTTGATCATCAGGTTGCGTTCCTGCCAGTCGATGGTCATGCGAACATCCAGCCGGGCGAGGCCCGCGTACAGGATGAGGTCCTGCACGAAGAGAGAATGCCGGAAGGGTGTCCTCACGCGCAAGACGGCCCGCACGGGTCCCTTCTCCACGACCTCGACGGTCGCCCCCGTCGTGCCGAGGTTTTCGGGCGCGCCCTTCAGCCCCAATTCCCAGGCCGACATGGATTCCGGCTCATCGGCGATGGCCTGGAGGACATTCGCGGGCCCGGAAAATATTTCCTTGTTCAGGCGTTTGTCGTAGAGGCTCTTGATCCAGCCCGTCTTCGGGTCGATGGCGATCCGGAAAAAAACGTTTTCCATGGCCGAAGCGCTCGCGGAGACCGGCGCCCCTGAAGTCTCCATCTCTCCGGGTTGAGCCGCGCCGGTCGCCCGGTATACCCTGTAGCCAAAGGAGGGAACGTCCGACGCGATGAAGGCCAGCCGGAACCTGGTCCGGTCCGCATCCGCCCTTTTTTCCAGGACCTGGACCGGGACCGGCTTCCCGTCCGGCGTCAGGACCGTGACCCCCTCCGTCCCCTTGGGCAGGGCGACCTCCCCCGTAACTGGCTCGGTCCGGGACCAGAACAGGGGGTTGAAGACCGCGAGCGGAATTCCTTCCCCTCTCGTGTCGGCCGCGTTCAAGATGGTCTCCAGGGAAAAATCCAAAGCCCTCTGGCCCCTCGACTGGGCCTCCCGATAAAACCGGCCGGATTCCTCGTAGACCGGACCGATGCTCGATCCGTCGAGGATGTCATGGAACTGATTCCGCAACGTGGTTTTCCAGGCTTCGTCGATGTCCCTCTCGGGGTAGTAGTCCCGGAATCCCGCCGCCACGGCCAGGGCGGAAAAACGCTCGGCTTGAAGAAGAAGGCTTTCCATCGTCCTGTTCCATTTTTTCGTCGCGGCCTGCGTCGTATAGCAGGCGGGGAAGATGAAATTAAGCTCTTTCCGGACCACGGGAAAATCCACGCCGGACGCTTCGATTTTCTTGAAATAGCCCGCTGGGTCGGAGAATACCATCCTGGGATGGTTGCTATCGTTCTTGTATTTTTCGATAGCCGCCACGTCCGAGTCCCGGGGGCCTCCCCCGTGATCGCCTTCGCCATAAAGAACCAGAAAGTCCTTGACGGGGGTCTGCGTGGACGCGTCCTTGAGGACCTCGTTGAGACCGTCCTTCAGATTGACGAGGTACCAGCCCTGGGGCACGTGGCACAGCACCCGGGAGCCGTCCTTGCCTTCCCACCAGAAAAACGGCTTCTTCTCCGGCGCGCACCGCTCGAAAACATAATAGCGGATGCCGGCCTTGCTCAGGACCTGGGGGAGCTGCCAGTTATGGCCGAACGCGTCCGGGTTCCAGCCGACCGTCACGTCGAAGCCGAACCTGTCCAGGAAATAGCGCTTCCCATAGAGGAGTTGTCGGGCCAAGGCTTCGCCGTCCGGCATGTTGAGGTCCGGTTCGGCCCACATCCCCCCGACCGGGAACCAGGTTCCCTGCCGGATTTTGCCGCGGATCTCCTCGAAGAGAGAGGGGTAATTTTTCTCCATGGCCTCGTAAACGGCCGGCTGGCTCTGGGCGAAGGTCAGGCCCGGCATTTTGGCCATCTGGGCCAGGGTCCCCTTGAACGTCTGGACCGCGATGTCGTTGACCGTCTCCTCCCACCTCCACAGCCAGCTGAGGTCGATGTGGGCGTGACCGACCAGGTGTGCGGTGTATTCCCGGGGGGCCCGAAGGGCCGGGGCCCGGTTCTTGTCCGTCTCCTGACCTTGCGAAAACGAGGCCGCGATCAGGATGATCGCCAGCGATAGGATAAAGGTCTTCTTCAAGCCATGGTTCATCATGTCTACTCCTCCCCGCGATGCCGCCGGTTCTGCCTATTTTTTCAGTTCCGTGGTGCAATGAGGGCAGCGCACGGCCTTGATCGGGATTTCGGTGAAGCAGAACGGACACTCTTTGGTGGTCGGCTCGGCCGGGACGACTTCGGCTCTTCTCTTCATGCGGTTCATGCTCCGGATCATCAGGAAGAGCGCGAAGGCGACGATCACGAAGCTGATGATCCTGTTGATGAACAAACCGTAATTGAGGGTGACCGCCCCGGCCTGCTGGGCCGCCGCGAGCGACGCGTACGGGCCGGTGACTTTCCCGGCCGCGAGCACGACGTACAGATTGGAGAAGTCCACACGGCCGAGGAGCAGTCCGAAGGGCGGCATCAGGAGGTCGGAAACAAGCGACGAGACGATCGCCCCGAAGGCGGCGCCGATGATGATGCCCACGGCCATGTCCAGGACAGAACCGCGCATCGCAAACTCTTTAAACTCTTTGATCACTTTTCCCTCCTTCTCGGCAAATCGTTGACGGCAAAGCCGTAAGGTTGCCTATTTTTTGACAGCCGGGAAAACCGTGATTCGGAGCCGGGCGCATCCCATCGGAATGAGGTCCACCTCCTCCAGGGGCCCCGCGCCCTCCGCCGGACTCGGCGGCACGACGCCCGCCATCCGGCCTTCGGCCTGCCATCCGGGAATGCGCCTGGCCTTGGCTTTCAGGACGACCGGGGCAGCTTCCGGCATGAAAGGCTGAAAGCCGGGGGGATTCAGGGAGGCCACCCGTACGGCAGCGGCCGGGTTCGCGGCGTTGACCACGAGGCCGTAGTTCCAGGGAGTCGTGGGAAGGACCTCCTGGGCCGGCCATTGGGCCGTTCCTCCGTAGCGCTT
>JBEKVN010000036.1:0-36398 GCA_049513915.1 Candidatus Aminicenantales bacterium
CCATCGACGCCCCGGCCGCGGAGGGGGCCGTCCCCACGGAAATCCGGGCCCGGGCCCGGGCCGGCCGCCGGGTGGTCGAAACGCCGCCCCTCAAGGTCGAGCTCAAGGCCGTCGCGCCGGGGTCCCATCATTCGCGGACCTTCCTCAGCGCGATCGACCTCAGCGTCCAGACTTTCGGGGTCGTTCCCCGGACGGACGGCGGAACAATGGACCGTCCGGGGGCCAAGCCCGCCCTGGTCCTGTCCCTTCACGGGGCCGGGGTCGAAGCCATCGGCCAGGCCCGCGCCTACAAGCCCAAGGACTGGGCCTGGATCGTCGCCCCGGCGAACCGCCGGCCTTACGGTTTTGACTGGGAAGATTGGGGACGTCTCGACGCCCTCGAGGTCCTGGCCGAGGCGTCGCGGCTTTTCGGGACCGACCCGGCCCGGACGTACCTCACCGGTCATTCGATGGGCGGCCACGGCACGTGGCAAATCGGGGCGACGCTCCCGGGACTTTGGGCGGCCATCGCGCCGAGCGCCGGCTGGCCGAGCTTCTCCTCCTACGGCGGCGGAGTGGTCTACAAGGATCCTTCGCCCGTCGAACAAATGCTCGCCCGGGCCAACCATCCGAGCGAGACGACGAACCTGGCCCGCAACTATCTCCATTTTGGGGTCTATATCCTCCACGGCGACCAGGACGACAACGTGCCCGTGGCCCAGGCCCGGGCCATGCGCGAGCTGCTGGGGACGTTCCATCCCGACTTCTCCTATTACGAGCGGCCGGGCGCGGGACACTGGTGGGGGAACGAGTGTGTCGACTGGCCGCCGCTCTTCGAATTTCTCAAGGAACGCGCGCGGCCGGACGACGCGGCGGTGCGGAAGGTCGAGTTCGTGACCGCCAACCCGGGGATCTCGTCGCGCTCGCGCTGGGTCGAGATCCTGGCCCAGGCGCACGCTCTCGAATACAGCAAAGTCGTCCTTGAAAAGGACGAGGCGGGGACGGCGGTCAGCGGAACGACCGAGAACGTTCTCCGTCTGGCTCTCGACCTCAAAGCGCCGGGCGGCGGAAGCAAGGTCATGGTCGAAATCGACGGATCCAAGGTTGAGGCGTCCCCGGCGCCCGGAGCCGACCAGGTTTTCCTCGAGCGGAGTGAAACCGGCTGGCGGGCCGCCGGTCCGCCCGACCCGGGGCTCAAGGGTCCCCATCGGTCAGGGGGCTTCAAGGACGCTTTCCGCCACGGCTTTGTCCTCGTCTACGGGACGCTCGGAGACGCCGCCGAAGACGCCCGGGCCTTTGACAAGGCGCGGTTCGACGCCGAAATGTTCTGGGTCCGCGGCAACAGCGGCGTCGAGGTCCTTCCGGATACGGCTTTCGACCCGGCGAAATACAAAGACCGGAGCGTGATCCTCTATGGAAACGCCGACACGAACGCCGCCTGGCTGAAACTTCTCCCCGGGTCTCCCGTCGAGATCCGGAACGGTTGGGCGCGGGCCGGCGGGAAAAAATTCATAGGAGCCGACCTCGCGGCCTATTTCGTCCGGCCGCGTCCCGGGAGCGCCTTCGCCTCCGTGGGCGCCGTCGGCTGGACCGGGCGGGCCGGGTGGGTCGCGGCGTCCCCGGGTCAGTATTTCGTTTCCGGCGCCGGCTTTCCGGACGTCCTGCTCTTTTCGGCGGAGACCCTGCGTTCGGGGACCGACGGAATCAGGGCGGTCGGCTGGTTCGGCGACGATTGGAGCATCGATAAGGGGGACATCGTCTGGAACGAAGGCCGCCGTTTACCCTGAGCCCCCCGCGCCGCCGGCCCCCGGGCCGGTCGTGATCGAGGCCGCTCATCGTTCCCGCGGATATGAACGCGGGCGGAGGTGAAATCATGAAGAAGACCGTTTTGATCGTTCTCGCGGGGGCGGCCATTTTCTCGTCCGGCTCCGTTGCCGGCGACATCCGGCGCCTGACGGCCGGCGACTACTCCGTCTCGATTTCGCAGAACGGCGCCGTTTTGTCGGTTGAAAAGAAGAACGGCGGTCCGGTTAAGACGGCCGGCCCAGACTCCGCCGGTGAAATCATCCTCGGCGCCTCGTCATTCCCTCTGGCCCGGCCGGCAAGCGTTGAGGAGAAGTCCGGCGGGCTGCGATTCCTCTATAACCTGCCCTCGACGCCGGGTCTTCAGGTCATGATCGCCTATCGGCTGGCGGCGGCCGGCGATGCGGCCACGCTGACAAGGGAGATCACTCTCGCGTCCCCGGGGCCGAAGCCCGGGGCCGACATCACGGTCCGCCTCGCTCTCGCTCCGTTCAAGCTCGGGCCTGAAACCTGGCTGCCGCTCAAGAACGGCCTCGGCAGGCCCATGGCCGCCGAGAGGCAGGCGGCCTACCGCTTCGCCGGCGCCTTGCGTTCGGACGGAGTTCCGCTCGCCATCCCCATGGTCAGCTCACCCTCGAAAGAACTCCCGGGCCGCGTCACGGTGGCCCTGGATCCTTATTATTCGGCCCTTTTTTCCGGGGACGCCGTGGAATGGACATACCCCAAAGCCGTCGGCCTCGAAGACGGCCGTGAAGGCCGCTCCATCAATATCGTTCTCCATTCCGGCGTTCCCGACGACGCCATGGCCGCGTTCTTCAGGACCGCGCTTCCCGACGTCCCGCCCGGCCCGGGCTGGCTCCGAGCGGTGGCCATGGTCGACTATGATTACCTCGGCCGCTACACGTTCGACCGGAAGGCCGGGAAGCTCGATACCTCGTGGACGGCTTTCTCGAATTATCCCAATGTCAAAAAGGATTTCCCCTCGAACGTGCCCGTGGCCATGACGCTCAAGGACGTGCACCGGCGCCTGGCCTACGCCAGGTCGTGCGGCTTCCGTGTCGCTCTGTACTTCGCCGACGGGATGAACGCCGGCGAGGGCCTGGCCGACATTTACGCGCCGGACTGCGTCCTCCGTTGGGGCGGATGGCAGGGGCCCGACACCAAGGGCAGGACCTACGTCCAGAATCCGCTCTGCCCCGAGGTCCATGATTTCTTCCTCGATTATGTCAAGGCCCTCCTTGCGGAGTATGGCCGCGAGCTCGACGCCCTCGTCTGGGACGAAACGTTCCATGTCCCGGAGGGGAGCCTGGGTTCGGAGGCCCGCCCCGGCTACGCCGACCGGGCCATGATGCGTCTCACCCGGGACATCACGGCCGAGGTCCGCGCCTTCAACCGGCGCGCCGGGCGCGAAGTGGCCTTCATGGCCTCGGATTGCATCGGCGTCTTCAACTGGGTGACCAAGCCGCCCTACGCCCTCGTCGCCGACGGCACCTACCAGGACACCCATTGCGCGCCCGAGGCCTGGTCCTACGGGGTCTTTCCCAATTACCGCAACGTCCTGTGGTCCTGCAACTGGGAGCCCGTGACGCACTGGGATTACACGGAATTCGGCGTCCGCAATTACCAGACACCCGTGGCCATATCCAACGGCTGGGGGGATTACTGCGGGTTCGCCGCGATGTCGCCCGGCATGAAGAAGAAAGTCCTCGAGCTTTTCGACTGGCGCAAGAGGTTCGCGACGCGTTTTGAGCCTCTGGACAAGCTCCCTTTATATAGGGGAAGCCCGGTCGTCAAGAGCATCGCCGATGAAACCGCCCCGGGAATTTCCTTCCTGAGCTGGGACACGGAAGGCGGCGACAAGGCGGACGTGAACGTGCTCCGGGCGGACGCCGCGGTCAGACTGCAGTTTCCGGCGAGCGGCGCCTGGCACGATGCCCTTATGAAAAAGCGCCGCGTCGAGGAGAGCGGAGCCGTCGTCTACGACCTCGAGGCCGGCGGCGCGCGCCTTATGTGGAAGATTGAGCCCGGGGCGATACGCGGCGCCGGCGGCGATCTGAAGCTCGTGGTAAGCGCCGCGGGAAGCCGCGCCGCGTCCGCCCGGCTCCTTTTTCCCTTCGACCCCAAGGCCACCTCGACGACCGTGCTTCCCGGCGCCTGGCAGGATGACGGCACGTTCCGGCTCCCGGCGGTCGTCAACGCCCCGGATTTCGGCTCGATGCTGGTCAAGGAAGCCGGCGGCCGGGAAGTGCGGGGCCGCCTCGAGGGCAGCCGCAAGGACAAGATCGTCGACCTGACGCTCGAATTCCCTGAGGTTGCGCCCGGCCAACCCATCATCCTGACCCTCACTCCGCTTCTCCTTCCGCCGCCGCCCGGGCTCCGGGAGACCGGCATGTGGCCGGCCGCGCGCCGCGGCTGGCTCAACGCCCTCCAGCCCTGCGCCCGCTGGGGCGAGCAGAACAAGCCGTTCAGCTCGCCGCCCGGAATCCTCGGGAATAACGTCATCAGCGACCCGGCCAGCATGTCCCTCTGGTTCTACGCCGACCAGGCCCTCTTCCTGCCCGAACCGGCGGCGGGCGTTTCCCTCATGCCGCTCGTCCGGCGGACGATCGATTACTGGCTCGACCAGCGCATGCGGCGCGACGAAAAAGGCCGACGGACCGGCGAGATCACGGGCTATTGGGATTATGGAAACTTCCTCGATGCTAACGCCTCACCGCTCATCGCCGCCTGGGATTACGTTGAAGCCACGGGCGATCTCGCCTGGCTTAGGGCGAGGATCGAACGGCTCGAGCTCGCGGCCGATTTCCTGGCCCGCCGCGACGTGGACCATGACGGCTTCGTCGAGGCCGTCCAGAGCGGAAACCGCGGGACGCTCCACCAGCCCAACCGCTCCTGCGCCTGGTGGGACGCCCTCAACTGCGGCCACAAGGACGGCTACACGAACGCCCTGATCTACCGCGCCTGGAGCTGCCTGGCTGAGCTCGAGCGGAAACTCGACCGGAACGATAGGGGAGCTCGGTACGCCGGTCTCGCGGGAAAGCTCAAAGCGGTCTATGCGAAAACCCTCTACAATCCGCGGACGGGCTGGCTGGCCTGGTGGAAAAGCGCCGACGGCGAGCTCCACGACTACGCCTCGCCGACCCTCAACGGGCTGGCCATCGAATACGGGCTGGTCGATCCGGCGCTCGGCCGCCAGATCCTCGACCGGCTCTGGAAGAAGATTGCAGAGGCGGGCTTCACACGCTTCGACCTCGGAGTCCCGCCCGTGCTTATCCCGGTCCATAGGAGCGACTATCTCCAGCCCGACGCTATCGGCATCCCCAAGCGGGAGGACGGAACGGACACCTTCGGCTGGTACATGAACGGCGGGATAACAGCCGGCCACGTCCTGCATTTCCTGGCCGCCCACTACGTGCTGGGCGAGCCCGAAAGGGCCGACAGGGTCCTGCGGGCCATGCTCGAGCGCCAGGCGCGCGGCGAATTCCAGAACGGTGTCCGCGACGCCGGCGGCGAGGGGATCGACTGGACGATGTGGGACGGAAAGCCGAGCGGCTACGAGGGTTATCTCGCCGACAGCTTCCGCTTCCTGCAGGCGGTCCTTCTGCGCGAGCCGGAGTTCCGGGCGCGACTCTACCGGCCATGGCATCCCGCGAACAACCCCGAGGCCCGTCTGAAGGATGACCGCGCCGCACAGGTCCTGGCCAAGGTGAAGCAGGCCTCGGGCGGGGCCGCCTGGGACGGCATCCGTTCGGTTCATGTGAAGGCGAAGTTCGCGACCGGCGGCCTCAACGGAACGGGCGAGTCATGGGAGGATACCCTATCCGGACGGGCATGTGAGCGATTCGCTCTCGGCCCGATGAAAGGCGTCGAGGGCTTCGACGGGAAAACGGTCTGGAGCCAGGACACGTCGGGGCAGGCGAATGCCGACGAGGGGGAGGATACGCGGCTTCGGGCCGCAAGCGAAGCCTACCGGCGTACGATGGCCTACTGGTATCCGGAACGCCGGGAGGGCGTCATCGAATATGCCGGAGAGAAGGCGGAAGGGGGCCGGCATTTCCACGTCGTCAGGATCACCCCCAAGGGCGGCCGGGCCTTCGACATATGGGTTGATGGCGTGACCTGGCTGTTCGACCGCGTCGTCGAGAAGGCCGCCCTCGAAACACAGACGACGTATTTTTCGGACTACCGGGACGTCGCCGGGGTGAAGATGGCCTTCGTCACCCGCCGGACAAACGGCGAAACGCGGTACGACCAGACCGTGACCGCCGAGAGCGTGGACATCAACGTCCCGATCGACGACACGATGTTCACGATGCCGGCCGCCGCTCCCAAGGACTTCGCGATCGCGGGAGGCCTCGCCTCGACGACCGTCCCGTTTACCTTGGTCAACGGCCATATCTATCTCCAGGTGAAACTCGACGGACAAGGTCCCTTTCTCGTCCTCTGTGATACGGGCGGGGCCAATATCGTCACCCCGGACGTCGCGAAATCGCTGGGCCTCGCGTCCGCCGGCGCCATCCAGGGCCGCGGCGTCGGCGAGAAATCCGAGGACGTGGGCTTGACGAAAGTCCGGAAGCTCGAGGTCGGGGACGCGTCGCTGGCCGACCAGGTCTTCGCCGTGTATCCCCTGGGAGGCCTCGCGGAGGCCGAAGGCGTCGCCGCCCAGGGACTCATCGGCTACGAGGTCTTCAAGAGGTTCGTCGTCGAAATCGACTATGAGCGCGGCCGGCTGACGCTCGTCCTGCCGGACACGTTTACTTACAAGGGAAGCGGAACGGCCGTGTCCTTCAAGTTCAACGACCGCATCCCCCAGGTCGAAGGCGAGATCGACGGCGTCCCCGGAAAATTCGATATCGACACCGGGAGCCGGGCTTCGTTGACCATTCTGGCGCCGTTCGCCGTAAAGCACAATTTGAAAGAGCGGTACGGGGCGAAGGTCGAAGCCGTGACGGGATGGGGCGTCGGGGGTTCGACGCGGGGGCTCATCACCCGGGCGGGGATCCTCAAGCTTGGCGGCGTCGAGGTCCGGGGCCCGGTCACGGAGCTTTCCCTTCAAACCAAAGGCGCGTTCGTCGACCCCTACGTTGCAGGGAACGTGGGCGCGGGGGTCCTGCAGCGGTTCAATCTCATTTTCGATTATGGCCGGGGGCGGATCATCTTCGAGCCCAATGCCAACAACGCGCGGCCGGACTTTTATGACCGGTCGGGCATGTGGCTGAACCTGTCCAAGGGGGTCTTTCAGATCATTGATGTGGTGGCCGGCGGGCCGGCCGCCGAGGAAGGCCTGAAAAAGGGGGACGAGATTCTCTCGATGGACGGAAAGACTCCCGGCCAGATAACGCTGGCCGAGGCCCGGTCAAAGCTCAGGACGGAGCCCGCGGGAACGCGCGTCCGGCTCCGGGTGCGCTCGGGTGGCGCCGACCGTGACGTTACCGTCACGTTGCGTGATCTTATCGGGAAGTCTTAGCGCGGCAGCCAGGCCCGGATCTGACGGGTCATCCCCGTGGCGCTCGGCGGGCTGAGGTTGGCCATGACGACGATCGTCACGCCCCGCCGGGGGTCCCATTCCACGGCCGCGTTGAGGCCTGGCGCCCCTCCCGCGATGCCGAACCCGCCGCGCTCCGATTCTCCCGCCGCGCCGAATATGCCCTTCTCCAGCGCGACCGTATAGTTCAGAAGGTCGCGGGCCGTCGAATGGCCGCCGCCCGCGGAACTCCCTTTGCCCGGCAGGGTGTCATAATTGGTTTTCCAGGCGCTCCCTTCGCGCTCGTAGCCGACCGCCAGGCCGGGCAGACGGGCCGCCTTTTCCGACCAGTCGGAATCCGGCATGCCGGCCGGTCCGAAGATATGGTCGCGGACGTAAGCGTAATAATCCGCGCCCGTCACCTTTTCGATGATCAGGCCGAGCACGACGTAGCCGCCGTTCGAATACCTGGTGGCCGTCCCTGGCTCGAATTCGAGCGGCTTGTCGGCGAATAACGGGAGGTAATCGGCGAGCGTCACGATTTTTTCTTTGTCGGCGGCTGCGTAGCGGTCGCCGAAGAAGTCGCCGATGCCCGAGGTCATCTCCAGGAGATGGCGGATGGTCACTTTGGCCGCGGCGTCCTTGTTCGGGTAGTCCGCCAGGTACTTGCCGATCCGGTCGTCGAGCGCGAGTTTCTTCTCCGCGGCGAGCTGCCGGATGGCCAGGCCGGTGAATGTCTTGTCGATCGATCCGACGTTGAACTTCGTACCGGCCCTGTTGGGGATATTCTTTTCCCGGTCGGCCTCACCGAAAGCTTCCTCGAAAAAAGGTTTCCCGTGCCGGGCGATGAGGATGACCCCGGAAAATTCGCCGGCCTCGACCGCCCGGCGGGCGTATTCCCTGACGGACGCGACGAGTTCGGCGTCGTCTTTCTTTGGCTCGGGACGGGGCCCCTGGCCGCCGCCGTCACCCATGTCCTCGATCCGGATTCCGAGGAGCCCGAAGGGCGCGGCCGCCTCGAACTCGAAGTCGAGCCGGACGAGTTCGCCCGCCCCCGTCCTCGCGACGACGCTCACGAAATTGTCGCGCGCGTCGGCGAGCTTTTGGGGCTCGAGCGATTGCAGCCGGCCGCGCATCTGGCGGAAGCGGTCCAGGCGCACGTCGAGGGGCGTTTTTTGCAGCGCCTCCTTGGAGGTGAAGCTCGAGAAAAATGCTTTCATGGCCTCTTCCCCCGCGTTAAAGGCCTTGAAATAGGCTTCGACGGCCTTCCCGGCGGGCGTTTGCGGGAAACGGATATCCGCGCTTTGGGCGCCGGCGGCCGTCCCGGCGGCCGCGGCGACGATCAGACAGAGCGCCAGTTTACTCTCGAGTCTCTTCATGGGTAGGCCTCCAGGCGGAGAATATCGACGGAGTCCTTTTAAGGAACCGCCGCGGATGGCAAAGAGTTGCGTCCCTCGCCTATTAGACATGATTCACAAAAAAGTGAGTGTGCCCAGGGCGGGACTCGAACCCGCACGGCTTTGCAGCCTCGACATTTTAAGTGTCGTGCGTATACCTATTCCGCCACCCGGGCACTCATTATTCTCCGATGCGCAGGACGCAAGCTGATGATAAGACAACATTCTCCAGATCGTGGAGCCGCCGGAATTTCTTTCTCACGACGTGATTATACGATATGGAAGTCGCCAGGGCAATTGACCGGACTAAAGCTCCACGGACTTGCAGCCGGGGGTTCTGTTGGCTTGAACCTCGCAGTCATCAAGAGGCTGCCGAGGGCGGCCTCTTGATGACGTCCGTGGAATCCCGCGAACGGGATTGAGGTGGGCGCATCGTCCCTTGTAAAAGTTATGGGAGATGATGTAAATTTTCTTGGCGTTCCGGCGCACAGAGGCCCTGCCAGGCCGCATGTTCGGGCGGCGGGGTTTCCGGCCTCATTGGCACGAAATATGCTGAATATTGTTAGTAATCGGCGTGGAGGCGTGCATGAAAGATAATCCCATCAACCGCAAAGAGTTCATGGCCAGGATCGGCAGGCTCGGGGCCGGGGCGTGCATGTGCGCCGCCGCGTCCGGCATGGGGGCCGCTTTAGGGGGCCAGACCTCTTCGCCGAAGCCGGCCGATGTTTCGGCTGCGAAAAAGGCCATCGACGGCACCAAACCCGGCGAGAAGACGGTCGAGCGGGCGGCCAAACGCATGGAGTTCGGCGACGGCTGGCTCGGGCGCTTCTTCGACGCCATGGACGGGAATCTCGACGAGAGTTCGCGCCGGAAACTGATGCTGGCCAACGGCAAGGCCTGCTTCACCGCTTACGCCGGTTCCCCGAAAGGGCAGCCGGCTCCTGACGCCGTCGAAAAGTTCACGCGCTGGGTCGCGGATCACGGCAAAGAACGAGGCTATTCGATTGAGGGTAAGACCATATGTTATGAGTTCGTGGGGTCCGCCGAAACCGGCCAGGCCTCACCCGAGAGCATCTGCCTCTGCCCGATGGCCGAAGCTCAAACGCCCGGCAAATTGTCCCCGACCTAT
Organism: Candidatus Aminicenantales bacterium; assembly: GCA_049513915.1. GTDB lineage: Bacteria > Acidobacteriota > Aminicenantia > Aminicenantales > Saccharicenantaceae > DATKJS01. The sequence goes on from JBEKVN010000036.1 coordinate 9,773, forward strand.
TGCCTCTGCTCGCTCGGATACGTCAAGGAGATGCACGAGAGGAAACTCGGCCGGCCGGTCGAGGTCGAGCTCGTCGATTCGGTGCTCCGGGGCGGAAAACGATGCAAATTCAGGATGACGATCGCCTAGATCAGGACGCGGCCGCGCCCTCGCGGGAGGGCTGGCGGAAGGCCGCCGTTCCCTGAAAACGAGGGTGGGGGGGCAGGGGGGCCTGCCCCTGATTGACGGTGCGCCGCGAGCGGTGATAAGCTCATGATGCTCGGTCAACAGGGTTCCGAAGCCATGAGATGCCCGCATTGTCATTCCCAGGTTTCCGACACCTCCCGTTTCTGCGCCGACTGCGGAGCGAAACTCGGCCCGGACGCCCCGCCCTCCTTCACCAGGACCCTAGAAACGCCGACCGGCGACCTTTCCCGTGGCGCCGTTTTCGCCGGCCGCTATGAGGTCATCGAGGAGCTTGGCCAGGGCGGCATGGGCAACGTCTACCGGGCGTTCGACCGGAAGATCCACGAGGAAATCGCCATCAAGTTCCTGAAGCCCGAGATCGCCGCCGACAAGAGGTTTGTCCAGCGTTTCAGCAACGAGCTGAAAATCGCCCGCCGGGTGTCCCATCACAACGTCTGCCGCATGCACGACCTCCACGAAGAGGGGACGGCCTTGTACATCACGATGGAGTACGTGCGGGGGGAGGACCTGAAGACCCTCATCCGGCGGATGGGGACTCTGCCGGTCGGGAAGACCTTGTCGATCGCCCGGCAAGTCGCCGAGGGCCTGGCCGAGGCCCACAAGCTGGGAGTCGTCCACCGCGACCTCAAGCCCAGCAACGTGATGATCGACAAGGAAGGCAACGCCAAGATCATGGATTTCGGCATCGCCCGCTCGATTTACGCCGGCGGCATGACCGCCGAGGGGGTCATGGTCGGCACTCCCGAATACATGAGTCCCGAGCAGATCGAGGGCCACGAGACCGATGGCCGGTCCGATATCTATTCCCTCGGAGTGCTGCTTTTTGAAATGGCCACCGGCCGCGTCCCCTTCGAGGGCGACACCCCGCTCTCCGTGGCCTTCAAGCACAAGAACGAGGTCCCTCCGGGGCCCCGGAAAATCAATCCCCAGGTCCCGGAGGACCTGAGCCGCCTCATCCTCAGATGCCTGGAGAAGGACAGGTCCCGCCGGTACCAGACGGCCGAGGAGTTCCTGGACGACCTGGCCAAGATCGAGGACAGCCTTCCCACGACCGAGCGGATCGCCGCCCGCCGGAAGCCCACCACGCGCAAGGAGATCACGGTGCGATTCTCGCCGAGGCGGCTCGTCGTGCCCGTTGCGGCCGCCGCGGGGCTGGTCGTCGTGGGCTTTTTCGCCTGGCGCGCCTTTTTCCGGCCGGCGCCTCTCGACCCCCGGGACAGGCCGTCCGTCGCCGTCATCACGTTCGAAAACCAGACGGGCGACAAGGCCTACGATTACCTCCAGGACGCTATCCCCAACCTCCTGATCACGAGCCTCGAACAATCCCAATCCATCCGCATCGCCAGCTGGGAACGGCTCCGGGACCTGCTCAAGCGGCTGGGCAGGAACGACCAGAAGGTCATCGACCGCGACCTGGGGTTCGAGCTCTGCCGCATGGACGGCATCCAGGCCATCGTTCTGGGGAGCTTCGTCAAGGCCGGGAACGCTTTCGCCACCGACGTCAAGGTCCTCGACGTGTCCAGCAAAAGGATCCTGACGACGGTCGGCTCGCAGGGCGACAGCGTCGACAGCATCCTCAAAAAACAGATCGACGAGTTGAGCCGGGAGATCGCCCGGGGGTTCGGCCGGGCCCGCCGGGCCGGCGGGGCGCCGATCACGGAGGTGACGACGGCCTCCTTCGACGCCTATAACCTGTTCCTCAAAGGCCGGGACGATTATGAAAGGTTCTACAATGCCGACGCCCGCGTGTCATTAGAGCAGGCCGTGGCGCTCGACCCCGAGTTCGCCATGGCCCATTCCTATCTGGTCAGGGTTTACACCGCGCTGGGCAACGCCCAGGCCGCCCGCGGGGCCCTCGAGAAACTGCAGAAATTCGGGGGCCGGGTCAAGGGCAAGGAAGGGCTCTACATCCAGGCCCTGTTGACCTATTATATCGAAATGAACCCGGAGAAATACCTCCGGACCCTCAAGAAGATCATCGAGCTCTATCCCGAGGAAAAGCGGTGCCTGGTGGACCTCGCCAGCTTTTACCTGAATCATCAAAAGTACGACGAGGCGGTCGCCGAGCTCGAGCGGGCCATCGCCCTCGACCCTCAGTACGGCTCCGCCATCAACCTCCTGGCCTACACCTACGGCTATCAGAACAAGTTCGACGAGGCCATCAGGACCTTCGAACGCTACGCCTCCCTTTTTCCCGGCGACGCCAATCCCCACGACTCGATGGGCGATCTTTATTTTCGCATGGGGAAATACGACGCCGCCGTCGAGAAATACAAGGAGGCCCTCCATCTCAAGCCGGGTTTCGGCTCGGCCTGCCGGATCTCTTACATCTTTGCCCTCCAGGAGAACTACGGCGCGGCGATGAAGTGGATCGACGACTACATCTCGACCGCCCCGTCCAAAGGCATGGAGTCCGTTGGGCATCAGCTCAAGGCGATCTATCACTACCTCTTTGGCAACGTCCGCGCCGCCCTCGAAGACCTGGACAAGGCCCAGGACCTCCTGGCGATCGAGAACGACAACGAAGGGATCGACTCTCTCTACAGGGCCAGGATCTGGATCAGCTACGATTGGGGGAAGGAGGACTCGTACCTCAAGTTCGCCAAAGACCGCTTCGAGTTCCGGGCCGCGCGGAAGCTCCCGTCGGACTTTTATAACAGTCTTCTCTACTCGTTCTATCGCGGGCTTGACGATGTTCGGCAAAACCGCCCGGACCAGGCCAGATCGCGGTTGGCCGAGATCGACAAGGCGAGGTCCGTCGAAAAGCCGGATAAAATAGACCCCAACCTTTTCTGGATCAACAATTCCTATTATTTTCTTCTGAGCGAAATCGAGCTCAGCCAGGGCCGCGGGGCCGCGGCGGCCCAGGCCTTTAAAAAAATGGGCGAGACGAAGATCGTGATCGGCACGATTTCCACGCTGCTCCAGAACAATATCCCCCTGATCAACGACATCCCGGCCCGGGGCCGGCAGGCGGCCGGGGAGCTGGACAAGGCCATCGCCGAGTATGAGCTCCTGTCGTCGCCGGACCCGATGGTCCGCAGGCAACAGCTCATTCATCCCTTCAGCCGGCTGCGGCTGGCCCGGCTCTACGAAGACAAGGGAGAGCGGGCCAAGGCCGTGGTCCAATACCAGAAGCTCGCCGAGATCTGGAAAAACGCAGATCCGGACCTGCCCCAGGTCGCTGAGGCGGGGCAGAGGCTGGCAGCGCTCAAAACCCGCTAAGCCGGCCGGCCTCAGTTTCCCTTTTTTTTCGGCTCGAAGATCGGGCCGCTGTGGTCGCCGTCGGCGCTATAGCCCCGGCTTTCCCAATAGCCTTTGAAGTTCGGGTTGTCCGAGAGCTCGATGGCGACGACCCACTTGGCCCACTTGTACCCCCACTTGTCCTCGGCGACGACCTGGAACGGAAAACCGCGCTCCTCCGGCAGTGTGACGCCGTTCATCTTATAGGCGAGGAGGATGTTTTTCTTCCAAAGATAGTCGAGAGGCAGGGAGGTCGAGTAGCCGTCGGCGGACCTGAAGATGACCGTGTTGGCGGCCGGCTTGACGCCCGCCTCCCCCAAGAGGTCCGTGACCGGTACGCCTTCCCAGAGGATTTTCACGTCCCAGCCCTCGACGCAGTGGATTGTCGTGATTTTCGACTCGGCGTCATGAGCGAGCACCTGGCCGTAGGTCAGGCTCACGGGCGAGTCCACGAGCCCGCCGATCTTCAGGGCATACTTGCGGATGTCGACGTGTTGCGGGCCCCGGATGGAGTTTTCCTCAAATTTCGCCGTGGGGTCGAGCTTCTCGCCCCGGTATTCCTTGATCTCGACGTTCTGAATTTTTTTCTCCGGCTTGTCCTGGGCCCACAGGGGGGAGAAGGCCAGGATCACGGCCATGGCCAGACCGACACTTTTGAGGCTGTTTTTCATGCTTCCAATATATCATAGCCCCCGAAGAAATTGATGCCGCCCGCTTTGCCGCCGGCCCGCGCGATGTGCTATAAAGGAGACGGTCCGGACCGGCTTGATCTTCTGAAAAAGGAGTGCGCCATGGAAATGCCCCGCAATAAATCTTCCAACAAGTGGCTTGTCGGGCTGGGCATCGGCTGCGGCGGCGTCGTGCTCGTCGTCATCGGCCTGGTCGTCGCGGGCTACTTCTTCATCCGCAGCACCACCCAGGGCTTCCGGGATTCTCAGGGTTTAATGAAAACGCTCGAGCAGAGGTACGGCCCGCCGGAAGCCTACGTCCCCAGCCCCGACGGCGTGATCGGGGCTGACCGCCTGGAGGTCTTCCTAGCCGTGCGCGAGGCTTGCGCGGAGGCCCGCAAGGACCTCGAGACCTCGCTCGAGACGCTGGCCAAGGACCGGGAATCCGGGGAGGCCGGGGGCCGGCGGTCGCGAAACGTATTCTCCTCGATCCGGGCGGGGGTCGGAATGATTCCCCAGTTCTCGGGGTTCGTGAGGAGCCGTGCCCAGGCCCTCTTGGACCGGGGCATGGGGCTCGGTGAGTATTATTACATTTATGTCGTCGCCTACTATTCCTGGCTCAAGAAGTCGCCGGAGGACGGGTCCAGCGTCCAGTTCCGCGGAGGAAACTTCGGAAGCGTCAACCGGAATAGCGAGGATGCCCGGGAGATGACCCGGGACATGACCCTGCGGCGGATCCACCGGGCGGTCCTGCCGATGCTCGAGAAGCAGCTCGCCGGGCTGAGGTCGGCCGCCGGAAGCGCGGGAGGCCGGGGCCGCGAGACCTGGGCCGCGGCCCTGGAAGCCGAGATCAAGCCGATGGAGACCGACCCGTTCCGCATCCCCTGGCCGGACGGCGTGCCAGAGGTCATCGGGAAATCGCTGGGGCCGTACCGCGACCGGCTCGAATCTTCCTACAGCCGTCCGACGAATATCCTGGAATTCATCCTCGAGCAGCGGTGACGACCGCCTGCCCGGATCTTTGAGGGCAGGCGCTCCCAAGCCTGCGAAGGTTGGATCCCACAGACGAAGGTCCGGGGAGCTTCAGTGGCGGGGGGAGGAATGGTGCCCGCTTGTCCGTCCGTTCCCGCGCGGTCCTGACCTTGACCCGCGCCCGGACCGTCCGCCCGCGGGCCGCGGGCCCCGGCCCCAGCCGTGCTTGGGCATCTTCTCCAGGCTCAGGTCCCTGGCGAACATATCATCGGTCACTTTCTTGACGGGGATCTTCGCCCCGATGAACTTCTCTATGGCTTCGAGGTGGTCGTCCGTGCCTTCGCTGGCCAGGGTGATGGCCTTGCCGCCCTTGCCGGCCCGGGCCGTCCGGCCGATCCGGTGGACGTAGTTTTCGAAATCCTGGGGGATGTCGTAGTTGACGACCATCTCCAGGTCGTCGATATGGAGGCCGCGGGCCGCGAGGTCGGTGGCCACCAGGATGGGGAACTTGCCGGCCATGAAGTTGTTCATGATCCGGAGCCGGTCATTTTGCGGCAGGTCCCCGGTCAGGTGGAACGAGCGGTAGCCGTTGGCCTCGAGCTCCTTGGCCACGCGGAAGGCGACGTGCCGCATGTTGGCGAAGATGAGCACGTTCCGGGGAGCGTCCCTCTTGAGGAGCCCCAGGAGCAGGTTGAGCTTGATGTGGCTCTTGACGTGGTAGAGCTCCTGGGTGATCTTGTCCACCGTCAGTTGCTCGGGCGTGCACTCGATCGCCACCGGGTGGTTGAGGTATTCGGCGGCGACGAGACGGGAGAGGCGGTTGAGCGTCGCGCTGAACAGCATGCTCTGGCGCCGTCCGCGCTCGGGCATCTTCCGGATGATCTTCCGGAGGTCCGGCAGGAATCCCATGTCGAACAGCCGGTCGGCCTCGTCGATCACGAGATAGCCCACGTCCTTCAAGCTCAGGCGGCCGCTGTCGCTCAGGTCGAGGAGCCGGCCGGGCGTCCCGATGATGAGGTCGACGCCGTTCTTGAGGAGCCCGAGCTGCGTCGCGTAACCCACGCCGCCGTAGAAGCAGCCGATGGAGAGCCCGAGATGGGCGTTGAGGAGGTTGGCCTCCCCCTCGATCTGGACGGCGAGTTCCCGGGTCGGGCAGATGATCAACGCCTTTTTCCGCGCCTCCGGACGCGATTCGAGCATTCGCTCGAAAATGGTGATCAGGAAGGCCGCGGTCTTGCCCGTCCCCGTCTGGGACTGGACGGCCACGTCCTCGCCCTGGAGCGTCCGGGCGAGGGTCTCCTCCTGGACCTGGGTCAATTCGGTATAGCCCCTCTCGGTGATCCCGCGGAGGAGTGGTGGGTTGAGATTCAGTTCCTTGAAATACATGTTTCCTTTTTATCCATTCCCTTAAACCATGAAGGGGATTTCGTCCTAGATTTGGCTTCTTGCCGGCGGGGAAAACGGTTCGCTTTGACTATTTCCTGCCGAATATCCGAAAGAATATATTACCACAATCGCGGGAGCATCACAAGGGCAATCCGGCCTGCCCGTCCGGGTCAGGCGCCGCCGCCCGCCGGGCCGTCCGCCGGGGCTTGCCCCCGCACGGCCTCCCTGTATTCCTCGAGCACGGAAGTCAGGAGTTCCTTCAGCGGGACGATCTTCTTGACCCGAAAGGCGTTGGCGCCGGCGAAGGCGAACCCGTTTCTTAACCGGCCCCGCAGGGCGCTGGTAAGCGCCATGGCGATGCAATACGGGCTGGCCTGCTGATGGCACGCCACGATGCAGTGATAGGGGCACCGGAACGGCTTCCTTTTGCCCGCGTTGACGTCCTCGATGAACTGGTTGTGGATCGCCCGTCCCGGCATGCCGACGGGACTCTTGATGATGACCAGGTCTTCTTCCCTGGAATCGACGAACGTCTGCTTGAATCCGGGGGAGGCGTCACACTCCTCGGTCCCGACCAGGCGCGTGGCCATCTGGACCCCTGACGCCCCCATGGCCGTGAACTTCCGGATGTCCGCCCCGGTGAAGATCCCTCCGGCCGCGATCACGGGAATCCTCCTGCCGAATTTTTCCTCGACCGGACGGACCTCTGCCAGGACCTCGGGCACGAGCTTCTCGAGCGAGAATCCCGGGTCCCCGATCTGCTCGGGGCTGAAGCCCAGGTGGCCCCCCGCCAGGGGGCCTTCGACGACGAAGGCGTCCGGAAGGTAGTTGTATTTGCCGAGCCACTTGCGGACGAGAAGGCCGGCGGCGCGGGCTGACGAGACGATCGGGGCCAATTTCGTCCTCCCGGCCGACTTGAGAAATTCCGGAAGGTTGAGCGGCAGCCCAGCCCCGGAAAAAATGACGTCGACCTTTTCTTCGACGGCGGTCCGGACCAGGTCGGCATAGTTGGACAGCGCGACCATGATGTTCACCCCGAGGATCCCCTTGGTCAATTCCCGGGCCCTGCGGATCTCGTGTCTCAGCGCCCGGACGTTGGCCCCCAGGAAATCGGAGAAGGCGTCCGGCTGGAGCATGCCGATCCCCGCGGCGGCGATGACCCCGACCCCGCCCTCATTGGCGACCGCGGAGGCCAGCCCGGACAAGGAGACGCCGACGCCCATACCCCCCTGGATGATGGGTATCCTCGCCGTAAGGTCGCCGATCTTAAGTGTGCTCATGCCTGTCATTTTGAAATAGTCCTGGCGCAACATTCCTATCAACATCAGGGGGCGAAATTCGGAGTGGATTATTTCGGAGAAAGGGGAGCGGGATTGTCCGTCATTTTCGTAGCCGAATGTTGAACGCGTATTATAGGCTTGGCCGGGGCAAATAGCAAAAAGAATTAACGGCCGTATCCGGCCACGGCGTCGACGAGGATGGGTTTCGTGTCGTTGTTGGAGATCCGGATCATGTTAACGCCGGCGTTGCCCGCCAGCGCGTCGACGTAGGCCACTCGGAAACCCCCCGACGATTGGCCCTTAATCAGGGGCATCCAGGCGAAGCCGGGGTCTTTTTTGGAGCCGCTCTCCGGGAACCAGCCTTCCAGGCCGTAGTCCGCTTGCTCTTTGACAAAAACGATTCCATCGTCGAAAGTCGTGGAGGGATAGATCTTGCTCTCCATCAAAAGAACCATTTGTCCGCCTGGGGCGATTTCGGCGTAACGGCCGTCGGGTTCCCCCAACGCTTCCCGGGAGTTGACGACGCCCTGTTCCGAGATGACCCGGGTCGCGTAAAACTTCGGTCTCTCCTCCTGGGCCCGCCCAGGACTCATCACGGACACCCTGGCGCGGCCGGCGGCGATGATTCCGCCGGAGAGAACCATAAGGATGAACGTCCGGAAAAAGATCCTCTTCTTCATGTCAACCTCTCCCTCGGGGACATCATTATTATAATTATAGCTTATTCCCCGGCCCCCCGATAGATAGGGGCGGCTCCTGGAAATCCTCGTCCCGTTCTGTCCATTAAATTCCGGATTAACAACCCTCGGTTTTTCTGTTAAAATTAAAGATGATGGCATCCGGGACAGGAACTTTATCTCTCGATTCGTTATTTTGTGCCGCGAATTTTCTCCGGAGGGCAAGATGGAGATGAAGAAAAACAAGACTTGGGCCGCGGCCTTCTTGTTGTTTGCCGCCCTGCCGTTCCCGCTCGTCGCGAGGGATCAGGCTTCCGAGGTGTCGGAGAACAGCCTGTCGCGACTTTTCTCGTTGTCGATTTGCGCCGACCCCTCTCCCCAACCGGTTCTCACCCCGGCCGTCCCACCGGCTTTCCTGACATCGACTCCCCCGGCGACCGGTCCTTCTCTTCCCGCCGCCCCGCCGGGGGGCGGGGAATTCTCGCTCAGATCCATGTCCCGCGATTTCCTGAAAGACGCCGGGCAGATCTGGAGTTACCCGGTTCACATCCGGACCCGCGATATCCTGCCCATCGCGGGGTTGGCGGCCGTCACCGGACTCCTTATCGCGAACGACGAGGCCATTTCTCGGGGCTTCAGGAATTACCGCGACGGCAACGGCTGGGTCCGTACCGTGGGCCCCGTCATCACCCCGATGGGATCATGGGGGGCCTGGGGGACGGCGGCGGTATTCCTGGGCGTCGGCCTGATCGGAGGCGACAAGAAGTCGACCGAGACCGCCGTCCTGGCCTCCAGCGCGATGCTGCAAAGCGAAATCCTGGTCATCTTTCTGAAAGGGATGTTCGGGAGGCAGCGCCCGTATCATGCGGAGGGCGTCGACCACTGGTCCGGGCCGGTCGGATTTTTCAAGATGTTCACACCGGGGCAGACGGGGAGATACGATTCCTTCCCCGGGGGACACTCGATCACGGCTTTCAGTCTGGCCACGGTCGTGGCCATGCAATATCGGGAGACCGTCTGGGTGCCGATCCTGGCCTACTCCGTGGCCACGGGCGTGGGGCTGTCACGCGTGACCGAAGGCAAGCACTGGCTTTCGGATTGCCTCGTGGGCGGGGTTCTCGGCCACTTCATCGGCCGATTGGTCGTGCGCAACCACCGCAATCGTTACCACCTGATGCCTTTGGCCGGCCTTGACCACGGAACGGTCTCCTTCAGCATCACCCTCTGCCGCTAGCGGAAATCCAGGTCACCGGCCGGCGGGGGAAAGACGTCTTCCGGTCGGGCGGATTCCAGGGCTTGAATTCCGGATACGATGTGAGTATAAGTCGTTTCTCATGATCTTCGCGTGAGGAGGGCAGGCATCATGAATCCCCGCATCCGGCGTCTCTCCGTCATCGTTCTCCTGATGGTCGCGGCCCTGGGCCCGCAGGCCGTGGAAGCCCAAGCCAAGGTCACGAGCCCGAAAGAGCAGTTCGGATTCGCCATCGGCGATGACTACAAGCTCGTCAATTACACCCAGCTCGTGGCGTACTGGAAAAAGCTCGATGGCGAGTCCGACCGGATGACGCTCGTCGAGATCGGCCGGACCGCCGAGGGACGCCCCATGGTCATGGCCATCATCACCTCGCCGCGAAACCATGGACGGCTCGGACGATACAAAGACATCGCCAAGCGCCTCGCCCTCGCCAAAGCCCTCGACGATGCCCAGGCCCGCCGCCTGGCCGCCGAGGGCAAAGCCGTCGTCTGGATCGACGGCGGGCTTCACGCTACCGAGATCCTCGGCTCGCAACAGCTCGTCGAGCTCGTTTATCAGATGACGACCCGCGACGACGCCGAGACCCGCCGCATCCTCGACGACGTCATCCTGCTCGCCGTGCCTTCCAACCCCGACGGCCTGGAGCTCGTGGCGAACTGGTACATGCGGGACAAGGACCCCGCCAAGCGTTCCATGAGCGGAGTCCCCGTCCTCTATCAGAAGTACATCGGCCACGACAACAACCGCGATTCCTACATGGCCACCCAGCCCGAGACCGAGGCCGTCAACCGGGTGCTCTACCGCGAGTGGCACCCCCAGATCCTCTATAATCACCACCAGACCGGGCCGGCCGGGACGGTCCTTTTCGCCCCGCCCTTCCGGGACCCCTTCAACTATGTCTTCGACCCACTCATCCCGGTCGGGATCGACGTCGTCAGCGCGGCCATGCACAGCCGTTTCGTCGCCGAGGGAAAGCCCGGGGCGATCATGCGCTCCGGGGCGTCTTACTCGACCTGGTGGAACGGCGGACTCCGCAGCACCGCGTACTTCCACAACATCATCGGCATCCTGACCGAAGCGATCGGGAACCCGACCCCCGTCGACATCCCGTTCATCCCGCAACGGCTGCTGCCCAAGGAGGACTATCCCTTCCCCGTCGCCCCCCAGAAATGGCACTTCCGCCAGTCCATCGAATATGCCGTCACGGCGGACAAGGCCATCCTCGACGTCGCGTCCAAGAACCGCGAAGACTTTGAGTTCCGGCGCTACCTGATGGGGAAGCACGCGATCGAGAAGGGGAGCCAGGATTCGTGGACCATCGTGCCCGGGAGCGTCGCGAGGGTCGAGGCGGCCGTCGCGAAGGACCGGGGCCAGGAGCCGGCGCCCCCGGCCGGCCAGGGCGGTTTCGGGCGCGGCCGGGGCGGCGTCCCAATGAAGTATTACGACCTCTTTTTCGACAAGAACGCCCGGGACCCGCGCGGCTACATCATCCCGTCCGGCCAGCCCGATTTCCTGACGGCCACGAAATTCGTCAACGCCTTGCTCAAGAACGGATGCGAAGTGCTGCGGGCGACGAAGGAATTCACGGTCGCCGGCAAAGTCTATCCCAAAGGGTCGTACGTCGTGAAAACGGCCCAGGCCTTCCGGCCGCACGTCCTCTCGATGTTCGAGCCGCAGGACCACCCGAACGACTTGGCCTACCCGGGAGGGCCGCCCGTCCCGCCTTACGACGCGGCCGGGTGGACGCTGGCTTTCCAGATGGGGATTTCCTTCGACCGGGTCCTCGAAGGCTTCGACGGGCCGTTCGAGTTGCTGCCGGACGTGATCAAGCCCGCGGCCGGGATGTTCCAGGCGGAGGGGAGCGCGGTCGGGTACGTCCTCGACCACCGGGTCAACGATACGTTTGTCGCCGTCAACCGGATTCTCAAAGCCGGCGGCGAGGCCTACTGGCTGAAGGGGGACTTCGCGGCCAACGGAAAAGCGTACGCGGCGGGGACCATCTTCGTGCCAGCGAAACCGGCCGCCGTCCCGGTGCTCGAGAAGGCGGCCCGCGAAATCGGTCTGACGATCGAGAGCGTGGACGCGGCGCCCAAAGGCGAGGCCTTCAAGCTGAGGCTGCCGCGCCTCGGGCTCTGGGACACGTACGGCGGGTCGATGGCCTCCGGCTGGATCCGCTGGCTCCTCGAGCAGTTCGAGTTCCCGTATGAGCTCGTGTTCGCGCCCGCCCTCGACGCGGGGAACCTCAACGCCAAGTTCGACGTCCTCATCTTCGTCGGCGGCTCGATCCCGCGGCTCGTGCCGGCGGACCAGGGCGAGATGAGTTTCCGGGATTTCCAGGCGCCGGCGCCGGACAACGTGCCCGCCGAATACAAGGACCGCGTCGGCAGGATCACGGCCGAAAAAACGATCCCCAGAATCCGCCAGTTCGTCGCGGACGGCGGGGCGGTCCTGGCGCTGGATACGGCCACCGCCCTGGCCTATCATCTCGGACTTCCTATCGCGAACGCCCTGGTCGAGAAGACGGCGGACGGCCGGGAAAAGCCTCTAGGGATGGAGAAATTCTTTGTGCCCGGGTCCCTGATGAGGGCCCGGGTGGACAGCACAAACCCGCTTGGCTGCGGCATGCCAGGGACGGTCGACGTTTTCTTCGACAACACCCCGGCCTTCGAGCTCCTGCCGGACGCCCAGCTGAAAGGCGTCAAGCCCGTGGCCTGGTTCGACTCGGGGAAGCTTCTCCGGAGCGGCTGGGCGTGGGGGGAACAGTATCTGTGGCGGAGCGTTCAGGTCGCCGAGGCCGAGGTCGGGAAGGGGAAGCTCTTTCTCTACGGCCCTGAGATCGCCTTCCGCGGCCAGCCCCACGGCACTTTCAAGCTCCTGTTCAACGGGATCTATTACGGCGCCGCGGAAACGGTCGAGCTGAAGTAGTTGCGTGTCACTGTAATTATGGTCGCCGTTTCTTGCGCCTCGCGTGCTGCTGGACCTGATAGACGAAGGCCTCGAGGTTTGTTTTTTCCGAAGCCAGCTCCGACCCCGTGTAGACGAACGTGGGGATAGGGATGTGGTCGTAATCCTTGCGGATCTTCGAGGCGATGGCGGTCGAGACCGTCCCGAGCATGCAGTTGAAACAGATGGCGTTGATGACGCCGTCCGCTCCCTGGTCGACGAATTCGACCATCTTGGCGATGTTCAACAGGACAAGCTGATTGTTGGCCAGCCCGATGTACGGCGAACTGAACCGGACGATGTCGTTGAAGGTCGGGTCCTTATAATTCGGCCCGGTCCCTTCCAGGCTCCGGCGGACCTTCTTTTTCTCGAGCTCCTTCCGCAGGTACATCAGGGCGATGACGGCCGAGGCGCCGTACTTGCGGCCCACGAGCTTGCTCCGGATCTCCCGCCCAAGATCGAAATCCACGTCATGGACGAAGAACGACGGCGGCCGGACTTCGCAGCCAAGCTCCTCGAGCCTGAGGAAGAGGTTGTGATTGGCCACGGGGTTGAGCCTCGTGAAGACATCGCCGGCGATGCCGACGATCGGCCGCCGTTCCTTGCGCCGCGCGATGGATCTCAGCCGCTCCGCCGAGCGCTTGAGCGCCGGGCCGATGTCCCCGGCGGCCAGGCCGGACTCGATGTCCCGGAGGTTTTCCTGATGCGCCGCGTCCGTCGAGCCCTTGCGGACCTCGTAGGGCCTGGTCCCGCACATGGCGCCCACCAGGAGGTCGATGGACACGAGACCCTGCCAAAGGAGGACCATGCCCTTCATGGTCAGCACCTGGGGCATGAAATCCGCCGTCGGGGCCAGCGCTTCGAGGTCGGTGATCCCGAGGTCCTCGGCCAAGTAATTGAGTCCCTTGTCGTACTGGGCGAGGACGCAATTGTATTTCGTCCCGGGGAAGAAGAAAACCTCATGGCCTCGCCGCTCTGACCGCGCATAGCGGACAAAGTCGCCGGCGATGATGGAGTAGGCGTGGCATTCTTTGCCGGAACTGTGCTGTTCGCCCAGGGCCAGAGTTCTCTCGTCGGGAAGCGGAAGCAGCTCGGCCTCGATGCCCACGCCTTTCATGGCTCCTGTGAACGCGCGGGCGTGGTCCGCGAAATAGGGGAGGACGAACCTTCGGGTCTTATAGGACTCGTAACTCGTCGGGCTCGGGCGCGGCGGCCGCCGGTCCGCGGGACCGGTCCGGGCCTCGCTCCGCCCCTCGATGACCTCGTCCAGGAACGCTTCGAGCCGCGTGATCAGGCCGGCCTCGGCCCGGTGCTCGTCGAGCTCCAGGACGAGACTTGGCCCGCCGGAGAAAATCCTCAGGAGGTGCCGAAGGTTGAAGGCGTCGAGGCCACAGCCGAAACTGGTCAGGACCACGGGCTGAATGCCCGGCTTCTCAGACGCCCACAAGGCCGCCTGGATGACCTGCTGGTTGTAGCGCCAGGGCGGCGCGCCCGGCCAGTCCGCCCCCCCCATCGCTTCGAGAGGGAGAAAATCGAGGGGTATGGCGAGGACGCCCAATTTGGCCAGGTGCCGGCTCAGATTCAGGTTGAGGAAGGGATCGTGGAGCGTATACGGCCGTCCAAGGACGGCCCAGACGGGGCGCCCGGCGTTCATCCCCGCCGCTAGGACCTCCCGGCCCCTTTTGCGGAGGGCGGCCTGGAATTCCCGCTGAGCGGACGCGGCGGCGTCGTAGGCGTCTTTGAGCTCGGACTCGTTCTTGTTCAGGACTTCCCGAAGACTCGTGATCGACTTCAGGAAATCGGCGGGATTGCCATTGAGGCAGACCGATGGGGCCAGGATCCTGGCCTCCATCGCGGCCCGGGCCATGAACGGGAAGCTCTCGGCGTACGGGCAAAGCTGCAGCGATTCCGAGGGATTCTGATGAAGGTCGATGACCGAGGGGAAGAAGATCCAATCCACGCCCTGGTCCCCGAACCATTCGATGTGGCCGAAGGCGATCTTGATCGGCAGACACGTTTCGGCGGGAAGCTTCTTGATCCCGTTCCCCAGGATCTCGGCGTTGCTGTCGGGCGAAACGATAACCTCCGCGCCCAGGCGGTTGAAGAAAGCGGCCCAGAACGGCAGGAATTCCTGGAGAATGGAGGTTCTCGGGAGGCCGATCCGGACGGCGGGGTGCGGCGGATTCCTGATGATGCTCCGCAGAAGGCCTTCCCGCTCCTTGAAAAGGTCGGGGAGAGCGGATTGTGCTGGCGTCTGCGCCCCCGCTGTGCCCGAGGCGGGCTTGAGGGCCTGGCGGGCCGTGTATCGTTCGCACGTGTCGCCGAAGAACGCGACCTCATCCTCGAAACTGATCTTGTTCACCTGGCAGCGGTTCGAACAATACGAACAGGCGAAACTCGCGGCCCTGAAGTCTTTCGCGAGCCGCCGGGCGATGCTCTCCGCGTCCGGGGACGACTTTCCGGTCCTCCCGGCCTTTTCACGGGCCATGATCGCGGCCCCGATCGCCCCCGAAATCCGGTTGTGCGGATGGACCAGGATTTCGCGCCCGAGCTCGAGGGAAAAGGCCCGGACGACGGATGGATTCGAGGCCACTCCCCCTTGGAAAACGACGGTCTGACCGAGGGGCCGGCCGGCCACGACTTTTTCCAGGTAGTTGCGGGCGATGGAGAAGGCCAGTCCCGCCGAGATGTCCTCGACCGGGACGCCCCGGCCCAGCGAGTCGGCGAGCTCTGATTCCATGAAAACCGTGCACCGGCTGCCGAGGTCGGAAGGGGCCAGGGAGCGGGCGGCCAGCCGGGAGAATTCCTCCTCGATCCGGATGCCGAGGATCTCCGCCTGCTCTTCGAGAAAGGAACCCGTGCCCGCGGCGCAGATCTTGTTCATCGTGAAGTCCAGGAGCTTTCCGTCGCGGGCGGTGATGAACTTGGAGTCCTGGCCGCCGATCTCGAAAATGGTATCCACGCCGGGAAAGTACTGGATGGCGCTCCGCAGCTGACAGGTGATTTCGTTGTGGACGACGTCGGCCTGGAGGAGCGTGCCCGCCAGGTGCCGTCCGCTGCCCGTGGTGCCGATGCCGAGGAGCTCGATTCCGGCCTGGCATTTTTCCCGGAGGAGGCGGTAACCCTCGCGCAGGACCTCGATGGGCCGGCCCTTCGTGGGGAGATAGATGCCGGCCCGGACGCGGCCTTCGGGGTTCATGAGGACGAGGTTGGTGCTTACCGACCCGATATCGACCCCCAGAAAACCCCGGACGAATTCGCCCGGGCCGGGCGAAGGCTCGCCGGCCTTGTCGATCGCGAGGCCGCCGAGGGGCACGGCCCGGACCTTATGGCGGGTCCGCCGGGGCTCGAGAAACCGGAACAGATATTCCGGGCCGGGAACGTCCATGTCCCCGGCGCTCGAGGCCGCGCCGGTCGCGGCGCCGAGCGCGCCGAGGTGGTGGGGCGGGTCCGCCAGGCGTCCCTCGCCGCCGGCCAGTCCGAGGATTTCCCGGAAGGCGTTGACGAGGCCCGCGTTGCGGGCCCCTCCGCCGGCCAAAAGCACGGGAGGGAGGGCCTCACGGCCTTTGAGGACGGTGGCCACGAAGTTCCGGGCCAGGGCTTGGCAGAGCCCGTACGCGATTTCCTCGAGCGGCGTGCCCTTCTGCTGGAGGTGGATCATGTCGGTTTTGGCGAAGACGCTGCATCGGCCGGCGATCGTCGCGCCCTTCGCGGCTGAGGCGGCCAGGGCGGAGAACTCCTCGATGCTGAGCTTCAGCCGGCCCGCCTGCTGCTCAAGAAACGCGCCGGACCCCGCCGCGCAGACGTCGTTCAGGGCGAAGTCGAGGATCTCCGGTTCGGGCGAGGCCTGAACGGCCTTGTCCAGCAGGACCCAGCGAGACGTCTGGGCGCCGATTTCGATGACCGACCTGGCTTCCGGATAGAAACGGGCAGCGCCGACGGCCAGGGCGACGACCTCGTTCGAAAGGAAAACCTCGGGCGGCGCCTTGATGATTTCACGGCCGGCGCCGGTGATCCCGAGGCGGAGCCGGAGGCCGCCGCGGCCTTCGAGCATCCGGGAAACGACGGCCCGGAAGGCTTGGGCGGGATTCCCCCGGTTCGGCTGTTCATGGAACGCGAGGGGGCGCAGCGAATCATCGAGCAGCGCGGCCTTGACGGCCGAGGAGCCGATATCGACGCCGAGAATCATGCTGATGGGCTTACCTTCCAACTGACGGGATTACGTCCATGCGCCTCGATCATAGAGGTTTCCGGGGGAAATAGCGAGTCCGGCGCTGAAGCTCTGTGGGAACGCCCCGGCTCAGGCCCCGATTCCCCGGAGGACGAGGAATCCCCCCATGAGGACCAGGGACGCGTAGACGATCCGCCGGAACAGTTTTTCGGGTACGCGCCGGCTCATGCGGCCTCCGAGCCAGACCCCCAGGAAGAGGGCCGGAAGGGAAAACACGAAGAGCCTGACGACTTGCCCCGTCCACAATCCCGCCGCCCCGTGCCCGAGCAGGATGAAGAGGCCGGTCGGCAGGAAGTACCCCTGCAGCGTGGCCCTGAATCGCTCGGGGGGCCAACCCTTGAGCATCCCGTAGATCACGGCCGGGGGCCCGTTGGTGTTGTATGCCCCTCCCAGGACCCCGGCGATGAAGCCGACGAGGTAGGGGAATCCCGCCTTTTCGTTTTCGATCCGCAGGGTGGGTTTCAGGAGGCTGAAAAGGCCGTACAGGAGGATGATGACTCCGAGAGCCGTCCGGAGCGGCGCCTCGGGCAGGCGGGTCAGGAGATAAATCCCCAGGGGAATCCCCGCGATCGAGGCCGCGATGAGCTTGACGGCCGACCTTAAGTCCGCTTTCTGCCAGTGCCTCGCCAGGATCAGGATCGAGATCGCCGGTCCCATGAACGCGACGAGCGGAGCGGCCGTTTTCAGGCCGGCGGAGGCCGCGATCAGGGGCATGGCGATGACCGCGTCTCCGAACCCGAGGGACGAACGGACGAAGGCCGCGATGAAGATGACGGCCGTGACGAGGAGCACGAGCGTCGGCGAATTCATGGAGGTCCGTCAAAATCCGGGGCGCATCCCCCCGGAGGGGCCTGCCGCTAGCCGCGTCTCTTTTTCCCGCCCAGGATTCCTCCGCTCAGGAAGAGCCCGGCGCCGAGGACGAAGCCGAAGTTGTACCAGCCGCCGTTGTTATGCACTTCGTACAGACGGACATTCCTGCTGAAGATTGAGATGACAAAGGTCACGGGGGAAATGAGCCCGTGCCAGATGCCCAGCCAGAATCCGGCGGTGCGGCCTCCGGCGTTCGGCGTTTTTTCCGAATCGTTCGGGCCGGGGGCGCAGCTCGAAACGACGATGATCAGGGCCAGGATCAGGGCCAACAGGGAAAGTCTTTTCATGGGTCCCTCCTACGATGGTGGCTTCATTCTATCGGAAAAACCTCGTTTCGGCCATCCCCCGGAGCCGGGCCTCGACGCCGCGCCCGCTTTACACGGACGGGCGATCCGGATAGAATATGGTCTCAAACGCTCGTGTTTGAAAATCCATCAATAGCAGGAGGCGATTATGAAAGGGGATCCGAAACTCATCAAGGTTTTGAATTCGCTCCTGGCCGACGAACTCACGGCCATCAACCAGTACATGGTCCATTCCGAAATGTGCGACAACTGGGGGTTTGACAAGCTCCACAAGATGATCGAGAAGAGGGCCGTCACCGAGATGAAGCACGCCGAGAAGCTCATCGGCCGCATCCTCTTTCTCGAGGGGCTCCCCATCGTCGGCAACCTGAAGATGCTCCATATCGGCGCCGACGTGCCCAAGATGTTTGGGAATGACCACGACGCCGAGATGGGGGCCGTCAAGTCCTACAACGCGGCCATCGTCCTCGCCGGCGACGTCAAGGACTTCGCCACCCGCGAGGTCCTCGAGCAGATCCTGAAAGACGAGGACGGGCACGTCGACGAGATCGAGGCCGTTGAGGACCAGATCGGCCAGATGGGCCTCCAGATCTTCCTGTCGATTCAGGTCTGACCCGGCTCAAGTCTCAATATTGAACGCACTTTAGGACGAGCTCTCCTTCGTTGTCTTCGCTGATGTAGAGGAGACGGCCGCCGTCCATCAGCCCGAAAGCCCTGATCCCGGGGTCGCAGGCGATGGTCTTGACGACCTCGCGGGTCTCGGGATCGATGACGTCGATGCGCATGGACGTCGGGTGCCGGCCGCCGGCCGCCTTCTTCAAGCCCTCGGCGAGACTTTCCGTCGCGGTCAGGATATAGAGTTTTCCGTCGGGGCCGAACCGGGCAGCGGCATTGACGACATCGGTGTCGGCCCTCATCTGGACGACTCCCGCCTCGGGTGACCTCTGGTCGATAAGCGCGGGAGTGACAGGTTTGAAGGGCAGCGGCCTCGAGAAGTCGCCGACCTTTTCGCCGGTTTTCTCGAAAATCTGGACGAGATTCAGGGCGAAATGAGGAAGGTAGAGCCGTCCCGCGGGGGAGAGGGCCAGGCTGACGCGGTGCTTGATGGCCCTCACGAACGGCTGGGTTTCCGGTAGATCGGCGACGGAAATTTCCAGAATTTTCTTGCCCTGCTCGTCCAGGACGTTGACCAGCGGCTGGCTTTTATCCTGGGAGCCCATGGTGACGGCGTAGCCGCTGGCCCCGAAGGACGGGACGGTGTAGAACCTGCCGTCGGTGAAGACGAGGTCGGCCACCCTCGCCTCCGTGACCGTGACCGACCGGGCGAATTTCCCGGCGGCGTCGAAGATCTGGATCCGGTTGCTTCCGAAATCGGCGACGGCGATGCCGCCATCCTTTATCAGGCACATCCCCGTCGGTCTCATGAACTCGCCGGGACCCTGGCCCTTGCGGCCGATGGCCCTGAGGAATTCACCCCGGAAATCGAAGACGAGGACACGGCAGGTTCCGGCGTCGACGACGTAGATCAATGATCGAACCCCGTCGACCTCGAGATCCGAAGGCTCCTGGAGGAAATCGCTCGCCCCGAAGGAGCTTACGGACCACAGGGTCTTCGTCGCGCCCGAGAGCAGGACGGGCGGGGCCAAGAGAAGCGCCAACGAGAGCCAGACGGTCCAAACGGCTGCTTTTTTCATGGGAAATCCTTTCTCTTAATTATACGACACGGCCCCGCAATCTGCTTAGGGCCGGATGAATTCCTCTGTCCGTGAAGCTTGACGGGACCGGCCTTCCTGATACAATGAACGAGATGAACACGCAGAGCGAGGCCCGGCTGCCGCTCTTCGGCGCGGCGGACTGACCGGACATGAGTGAGACGCCGCTCAAGAAAAAGCTGGAGATGGCCTCCATGAGCCGCCGAGGTTTTCTCCGCTGGAGCGCTGCCGTCGGGACATCGGCCGCGGCCGGGAAAAAACTATTCGGCAGGCTCAGGAATAAAGAGGCCGCCTCGAGTGTGGCTCCCGCCGGCCAGGGCGCGCCGGTAGTGGATCGGATGATCCGGACGGGCTGTCCATCCCACAACTGCGGCGGCCGCTGCCTGCTTCGGGTCCATGTCCGCAACGGCGCCATCGTCCGGATCGACGGCGACGACCGCCCCGGCGACTCTCTGGAGGACCCCCAGCTCAGGCCCTGCCTCCGCGGCCGGGCCTACCGCCGGCGCCAGGAGCATCCCGACCGCCTCAAGTATCCGCTGAAGAGGGTGGGGAAAAGGGGCGAGGGAAAATTCGAGCGCGTCTCCTGGGACGAAGCCCTGGACCGGATCGCGGCCGAGTTCCGCCGGATCAAGGCTGCCTACGGGAACCAGGCCTTTTATGTCCCCTACGGAACGGGTAGCTACAACCAGCTCAACGGCCGTCAAACCGCCGAACGCCTGATGAACCTTTTCGGCGGCTCCCTCGGCTTCTATAATAGTTATTCCTGGGCCGCCATCTCGGCCGCGACCCCGACGGTCTACGGCACGGCCGTCACGGGAAACCAGCGCCAGGATTGGCTCAACTCGAAATACATCCTCATGTGGAGCTGGAACCCGGCCGAGATGCGCGACGGGACGAACAGCGAATATTTCGTCCGCAAGGCCAGGGAGAAGGGCGCCCGGGTGGTCTGTATCGACCCCCGGATGACCCTGAGCGCCGTGGCCCTCGCCGACGAGTGGGTTCCGATCCGGCCCGGAACGGACGCGGCCATGATGTCGGCCATGGCCTACGTGATGATCAAGGAACGTCTCCACGACGCGGAGTTCGTCCGGACGCATTGCTTGGGTTTCGACGAAACCCAGATGCCGCCCGGCGCGGAGGGCGCGGAAAGTTACACGGACTATATCCTCGGCCGGCGCGACGGCATGCCCAAAACGCCCGAGTGGGCCGAGGCCATCACCGCCGTACCGAAGGAGACGATCGCCCGCATCGCCCGCGAGTATGCCACGACCAAGCCCGGAGTCCTTTATCAGGGTTACGGCATGCAGAGACGGGCCTACGGGGAGCAGGCGGTCCGGGCCGGCTGCGTCCTGGCCGCGATCACCGGCAACGTCGGCGTGCCCGGCGGCTGGGCGAGCGGCATCGCCCTGCAGGCGCCCGACGGCGGGCCGGCCTGGATCGTGTTTCCGACGGGACCGAACCCGGTCAAGGCCCAGATCCCGAGTTTCCTGTGGAGCGAGGCGGTCTTCCGGGGCAAAGAGATGGGGCCCGCGGACGGCGTCCGCGGCGCGGACCTGCTCGAGACGAGCATCAAGTGCATCTGGGCCGTCGCCTGCAATGCCCTGATCAACCAGCACGGCAACATCAACCGGACGGCCCGCATCCTCCGGGACGAGAAGCTCGTCGAGTTCCTCGTCGTCCAGGATAACTTCCTGACGCCCACGGCCCGCTTCGCGGACTTCGTTCTTCCGGCCTGCACGCAGTTCGAAACCTGGGGGCTCGAGGACGGCTGGAAATATGGCGACGAAGTCCTGCTTATGCCCAAGATCGTGGACCCGCCCTTCGAGACCAAGAGCGATTACCGGATCGCGGCCGACATCGCCGCCCGCCTCGGCCTCGGCGAGGCCTACACCGAGGGGAGGACCGAGCGCGACTGGGTGGCCTGGATCCTCGACCGCTACCGGGAGACACGCTTCCCGGGATTGCCGTCGCTCGACGAGTTCGAGGCGTCGAACCGGGGCGTCTATTCCGTGCCAGTCTCGCGGCCGGCGGTCGCCTTCGCCGATTTCCGGAAGGACCCGGGAAAGCACCCCCTGCCGACGCCGTCGGGGAAGATCGAGATTTTCTCCCAACGCCTTTACGACATGAACAAGGCGGCCGAGATCCCGGCCGTTCCCAAGTACATCCAGGAATGGGAAAGCCCGTTCGGCCCGGAGGCCGCGAAATACCCGCTTTCCGCGATCGGCCACCATTATCTGTCACGCGTCCATTCGACCATGGAGAACGTGGACTGGCTGAACGAAGCGTTTCCTCAGCGCCTGTTCATCAACCCCGTAGACGCCGGACCGCGGAAGATCCGGAACGGCGACCTCGTGAGGATCTATAACGACCGGGGCGCCACGGTCGTGGCCTGCCGGGTGACGCCCCGGATCATGCCGGGCGTCGTCGCGCTGCCGCAGGGCGCGTGGTGGACGCCGGACAAGGACGGGACCGACCTTCGGGGCTCGGTCAACGTCCTGACCTCGGAGCGCTGGACCCCCCTGGCTTTCGGCAATGCCCAGCACACGATCATGGTCCAGGTCGAAAAGGCGGAGAAGGCTTGAGAGAGGCTGTCGGATGGTGAACCAGTACGCGTTCTTTTTCGACGCCTCGGCCTGCACGGGCTGCAAGGCCTGCCAGGTGGCCTGCAAGGACCGCAACAACCTAGAAGCCGGGCTTCTCTGGCGCCGGGTCTATGAGATTGCCGGCGGCAATTGGGAGAAACGGGGCGAGGTCTGGGTCCCGGCGGTCGTTGCCTACAACGTCTCCATGGCCTGCAATCACTGCGAGAAGCCCGTCTGCGCCATGTCCTGCCCGGTCAAGGCCATCGGCAAGCGGGACGATGGCATCGTCCTCATCGAGACGGCGCGTTGCATCGGCTGCCGCTACTGCGAGTGGGCCTGCCCGTACAACGCCATTCGTTTCGACGCCGGGACGAACACCGTTTCCAAATGCCATTTCTGCTTCGACGGCGTCGACGCCGGAGAGGCCCCCGCCTGCGTCTCGGCCTGCCCGATGCGGGCGCTCGATTTCGGCGACCTGGCCGAGCTCCGCAAGACATACGGGGACAACCGGCAGATCTTCCCGCTCCCCGAACCCTCCCAGGCCGAGCCGGCCCTGATCATCAAACCTCACAGGGACGCCGACAAGGCCGCCGGCCGCGGGGCCGAGGTGGCCAACTGGGAGGAAGTGTAGATGGCCGGAGAGTGGTCCCTCGTGGCCTTCACGATCACGGGACAGTTGGCCGTCGGGATTTATGCCTTTATCGGCGGGCCGCTCTTTCTCGGAGCGGCCACGCCCGGCATCGCGGGCGGGGGAGCCCGCCTCGCCGTCGTCCTGGCGGTCCTCGGATGTCTGGCCGTGGCGACGGGCTTGTCCCTCTTCCACCTCCATCACCCCTTCCGCGCCTACAAGATCTTCAGCAACCTCGGGACGTCCTGGCTGAGCCGGGAGATTTTTTTTGAGCTCCTTTTTTTCGGAATCGCCGGGCTTCTCGGCCTCCGTGAATGGAGAGGCGCCGGGGGCGCGGCTTTCGCTAAGGCCTTGTTCGTTCTGGGCGGCCTGGCCGGCGGCTTGTTCATCCTGGCCATGTCGAGACTCTACATGCTTCCGGCCATCGAGCCCTGGAATCACGCTTACACGCCGCTTTCGTTTTGCCTGACATCGTTTGTGCTTGGAGCGCTCGCGTCGGCCGTCTTTTTCAGCCTTTCTGCCGAACGGCCGGACGCTTATCGCGTCCTGCCCGCCGTCTCCCTGGTGACCGTTCTGGCCTGCCTGGTGAACGCCGCCCTACTGTCCCCGGGTTGGGGGATCCTCGGTGTCAAGGCCGGACCGTCGCTCCGTCTTCCGGGCGTCGGGACGTCTCGGCTCCACGCCGCGCGCATCTCGGGGCTGTCGGGGGCGGCCGTCCTCCTCGCGGCGGGCATGGCGGCCGGAGAAGGACGGCTCCTGGGCATCGCCGTCCGGCCTGTTCTCCTCCTCACGGCTTTTTTGCTGGCCGCGGCGGGCGAGATCAGCGGCCGGTTCCTGTTTTACGGACTCTCCGGCCGGCGCGCCTGCGAAAGTTCGCTAATTGGGGTCGGACCACAGTAACTCATTTATAAAAATATAGTTAACCAGATTATTAGGCCCATTTCTGGCCTTAAGTGCCTGTTTTCGGCCCTGAAAACGAAGACTTAAGGCTTTTCCTGGGCCGTGTAGAATTTTCAGGGTGCGATCCGGACCCTCCCGATGATTTTGACCGGAGGGACTTCAGATATTTCTCGTAATCCGCGCGCGTGTTGAGATTGAGCAACCAGCCCGTTTTCCCGAGCGGCACCCGCTCCGTGCGACAGCGGCCGAAAAGCGGGATGAGGCTCCTTTCCCCGTGGCGGACGAGTTCCTCGATCTTTGGGATGACCGCCCGTGTGTACACAGCGAAGAGGGGCTCAAATTTCCCCTGAGCGGTGACCGGGACGGCGATTTCCGCGTCGCTCGCGGCTCTCACGAGCTTCCGCAACAGCGGGGCGTGGACGTCCGGAATATCGCAGGCGACGACCGCGCAGACGTCGTTGACCGCAGAGCGCAGCCCGGCCAGGATTCCGCCAAGCGGCCCGAGGTCCGGCCTCTCATCCGCGACCGTTCTGGGGTCCGGTAAGCAGGCCCCGGCCGCCGGCCCGTACCGCGCCGTGATCTTTTGGCCCGGCGAAACGCTCACCAGGACCTCGTCGAAGAGAGGTCCGACTTGCCCCAGGACCCGCTCGAGCAGAGTCCCGCCCGGCAGGGGAAGGCCGGCTTTATCGGCCTTCATCCTGCTGCCCCGTCCGCCGGCCAAGACGATGACCGAGACCGGCCTGCCCGCGCACCGTATCTTGCGCTTCATCCCTCTCATGATAGCTCATTGGCGTCTTGACTTCCACGGAGCCGAACGGGATAATGAGCGGGTTCCCCATGCTCCTCAAACAGCAGCCGTTCTATGCGTCCCTGACCTCCCATCACCCCGGACTTGTCGAGCGCACCCGCAAGCTCGTCGAGGAGTCCGAGAAGAAGTTTTCGGGGAGCAAGAACCCGGCCGGCGGCTTTCTTTGGGAGCACACGGTCCTCGTCGCCTCCCTCTCGTTCCGGCTGGCGAAAGCGGAGAAGGAGGATGCCGATCTCGCCGCCATCGCGGCCCTGTTCCACGACGCCGGAAAGTTCAGCGGAGGCCGCTATCACCGCGACCAGAAGCCCGAGGAGGAGGCGGCGGCCCGGCTGGCCCGCGAGATCCTCGAGGACGAGGGACTGGAGATGGCCCGCGTGGGGCACGTCGTCCGGACCCTGCGGTCTCTGTATAACGGCGGCGCCCGCCGGAACCGGTTGGCCGATATCATCCACGACGCGGACTTCCTGTCCAAGTTCGGCCTGCTCGGGGTCGCCCAATTCTTCGTCAAGTCCACGCTCCGCGGCCGGAACCTCGAGGCGGCCATCATGAACCACTTGAGCAAGGAACTGACCTACGCGGCGGTCCTGCCGCAGAACATGCGCACCGAATCGGGCCGGAAGCTGGCGGGCAAAAAATCGCAGGAAACCCTCCGCTTCTACCGGAGCTTTCTGGCCGAACTCGAAACGGCACACGGGATGGATTTTCGGGTCAGAACCCCCGAGGTCCGGCGGTCCGGGAACCGTCCGCGCCGGCTCAAGGTCATGCTGGTGACGCCGGCCGCGTGCGACTCCTGCGGCGGCCGCTGGGACATCGATTTCCGGACCGACAAGGGCGTCAAGTGTGAGACGCTCGAAGCCGCAGTCCGGTGCGGCAGCTGCGGGGCCGCTCATCAGATCTCGTTCTGCCTTCCCGAAATCGCCTGACTCTGACGGGGCGCTCTCCTTTCCCCAAAAGACGCGTCCCCTTTTGCCGGGCTGAAGCTCCACGGACTGACAGCCGGGGGGATCTCCTGTTGGCTGGAACCCCCGCAGTCATCAAGAGGCTGCCGAGGGCGGCCTCTTGATGGCAGTCGTGGGGTCCTGTTAGCTTGAACCCCCGCAGTCGTCAAGAAGCTGCCGAAGGCAGCCTCTTGACGGCGTCCGTGGACTCCCGCGAAGGGGAATTGAAAAAAACCTCGGGATGCGATAAAAATAACTCTCTGAGTTCGAGATGACACAACGGACCGATAAAAAGCCTGGCCCGGTTCGGGCGCCCGGCCGCCTGCCTCCGGCCATCAACATGCTCGCTCCGGCCGTGGGCCTCCTCATTTTGATAAGCGTCGCCTGCCAGAGTTCCGGGCCAGCGCCCGAACCCCAGCCGACGCCGTTGGCCAAGGTCGTCATAGGGTACTATCCTTCCTGGGGCCGGGCCGCGCTCGACCATACCAAGGTCAACTATGCCAACCTGACCCACATCGCCAACGCCTTCGCCTGGCCCGACTCGACCGGCAACCTGGTCGTTCCCGCCGACTACCTCTACCCCGAGCTCAGCGCCGCGGCCCACCGGAACGGCGTCAAGATGATCATGAGCCTTGGCGGCTGGGGCAACTGCGCGGGCTTCCCGGGAATGAGCTCGACGTCCGCGAACCGTTCCAATTTCATCGGTCAAGTCGTCAGCTTCTGTCTGGCGAACAGTTACGACGGCGTCGATATCGACTGGGAATTTGTCTCCAATCCGACCGAGCAGGCGGATTTCGTCCTGTTCATCCAGGAGCTCTCGGCCGCCCTCAAAGCGCGGACGCCCAAGCTCCTCCTGACCATGGCCGCGCCCGCGGACAGCTATTACGGCCAATGGATCGACTACGAGCAACTGGCCGCGGACTTCGATTTCATCGGCTTCATGACCTACGATTTTCACGGCTCCTGGTCGGACCATTCCGGGCACAACTCGCCGCTCTATCCCGACGCGGGGGACACGGACGGCTCGGTGGACGAGACATTC
>JBEKVN010000037.1:0-33156 GCA_049513915.1 Candidatus Aminicenantales bacterium
CCAGTTGACCAGGTTCTTGTCATAATCGGTCATGGTCTTCGCTTCGAAAATCCCCGCTTCGCGGTGGTCGAGGTCGAAAACGAAGTGCTCCTCCTGGCCCTTGCGGCCATAGGAGACGATGACGAAATCGGTTTTGCTGACCGTGCTTTCGCTGAAGCCCGGGAAATGGGCCACCGCCGCCCCCGAATAGACGATGTACGGATTTCCCCATTTGTCCTTGGTCGGACATTTGGCCAGGTATTTTTCCGTCAGCGCCTTCACAAATTCGCTTTCCGGCAGGAGCGGCCCGTCCTGGGCCCCGGCCCCGGGCGCCTCGCTATTTTCCGCAATATACTGGAGACAGGCGTTGGCGATCGTCCGCATGTCCCCCATCGTGCCTATTTGCCGCCCGTTTTGGATGTTCTGAAGCACGTTGGGCCCGACGACCGCGACCAGGATGGCGATGATGGTCAGGGCCACCATCAATTCGAGGAGAGTAAATCCCTTTTGGCTTTGCGACATTTCACGATCCCTTGAATTTTATTTTAACATAATCTCCGCAGCCCATCAATCCCGTTCGCCGCGAACGGGATTGACAGCCGCGCGGGCGGGGCCTTATATTGGCTGGCGTCCGGCTGTCCATTTCAGGCGACGCCGCGGCGGGACCGGAAGGACCGGCCCAGGCCTTGCCAGCATCGGGACTGGAAGGAACGGCGCCGGCAGGAGGAGACCCATAAAGAGATTCTGGATGATCACCACCGCCGTCGGGCTGGCCGCCGCCGGCGCCCTTCTCGCGATGCGGGCCCAAGAAACGCCCCCCAAGGTCCATGCCGTGGACGACGGGCTGGCCCTCACTCCGCCCATGGGCTGGTACCCGTGGAATACCTTCGGCCAGGACCCGCAGAACGAAAAACTCATCCGCGAAATCGTCGACGCCCTGATCGCGAGCGGGATGAAGGACGCCGGATACACCTACGTGGGGCCCGACGAAGGCATCTGCTTCTCGCGCGGAAGCGACGGCAGGATCACGACCAACCTCGGGCGCTACCCCTCGGGGCTCCGCGGTCTCGGCGACTATATCCACAAGAAAGGGCTCAAGTACGCCCTGTATACGGACGCCGGAACTCATACCTGCAGCGGCGCCATGCCAGGCACGAAGGGCCACGAATTCGAGGACATGGGCGTATTCGCCGGGTGGCGGGCGGACTACGTCAAGATCGACTGGTGCAACACCGAGGGCCAGGACATCGTCCAAACCTACACGAAACTCCATGACGCCCAGCACGCCGCCGGCCGCCCCATCGTCCACAGCCTCTGCTCCTGGGGCGATGGGTCGCCGTGGCTGTGGGCCGCTCCCGTCGGCCATCTCTGGCGGACGACGGAGGACATCTGCGCGCCGGGCCGGGCCGACTGGGAACGGGCCATGAAAATCGCCTCGGGCAACGAGAAACTATACCTGCATGCCGGACCCGGCCACTGGAACGACCCCGACATGCTGATCACCGGGATGCCCGGGCTGAGCGAGGCCCGGAACCGCGCCTTCTTCAGCCTGTGGTGCATAATGGCCGCGCCGCTCATGGCCGGAAACGACCTCAGGGACATGTCGGAATCGACGATCCGCATCCTGACCAACCCGGAGGCCATCGCCGTCAACCAGGACCCGCTGGGCGTCCAGGGACATCTCGTCCGCACGGCCGGCAAGGTCGGCATATGGGCGGGCAAGCCCCTTTTTGACGGCAGCCAGGCGGTCCTCTTTGTCAACCAGGGACCGGACGCGGAAAGCGCGCTCGTCAATTTGTCGGAACTCGGGATCGACCCGAAGGCGGCCCTTTATACGCGCGATATCTGGCAGCATACGACGTCAGGACCGGCGGTCAGCCCCTCCGGCGTTCTGTCCGTCATGGTCCCCCCGAACGATAGCCGCATGTACCGCATTTCAAGCCACAAGGACCTCCCGCTGCCGCCGGTCGTCGTCGCCGACACTTATCTCATCTCGCTCCGCGCCGCCGGCCCGTCCCCCCAGAAGCTTACCGCGACGATGACTCTCACAAACAAGGGCTCCGCCGAACTGCCCTTCTGGAGAGTGCGCCGGGACCTTCCGCCCTGGCTGTCCGTGACATTGGCCAGGAACGGAAAGAGTCAGACGGTCACCAACTCGATCTCCACGGCGGGCATGAAAAAAGGTCTTTATCACGCCGTCGTCCGCCTGGACAATACCGAGCCTCTGTCCGGGAAGCCGATGTCCGCGGTTTATTACGATGTCGACCTGGAAGTGCCGGGCGACGTCGGCGGCGTCGCGAAATAACACCTCCGGCGGAATCCAGCGAACGGGATTGACTCAGCGCCCGATCCGAATTATTCTGGAATCGGCAAAAGGGACGAACCCATGATTTGCGGGAAATGTCATTCCGAAAACCCGGATGGCGCCCATTACTGCCTGAAATGCGGAAACCATCTGACCCGGACGCCGCCGGCCGGCGCTAAGAGAATTCCCTGGTATGCGTTCCTCGCGGGCGGCGCGGGGCTCTTGGCGGCCGGTTTCCTTATCGCGACCCTGCTCACCAGGTCGCCGGGGCCGGAGGTCTCAAGAGGTTCCCAGAAATCCCAAGAGGCCGCTCAGCCCGTCCCCGCCCCTGAGCGGAAGGTCTCGGTGCCGGCCCCCGGCGACCTCACGGTCGAGAGGGGGGACGGCCGGGCGGGCTCGAGATGGGCTGCCGCGGTCGTGGACGGCGCCTGGGTCGCCCTGCCGACCTGGGCCCTGTTGGACGCCGGGGAGCTGTCGTATACGGGCCCGGAGGCGGAGCCTGTGTCCATCGGGTGGGGCGTCTGGGCGGACCGTGAACCGGTTGTGCTTTGCCGGCTCGACAAGGAGCAGGGTCGGAAGGCCCTCCGCCTGTCCCCCTGGCGGCGTGATGCCCAACTCGTATGGCGGTCGCTCGAGCCGGATGGTTCCTCATTTGTCCTAAACGGGGTTTCGCCGGGCCGGAACGGATCGTTCCTGTTCTTCCCGCTTCCCGAGGAAATCCGCAAGGCCGGCCTCCTCATGCAAAGGGATGCCGTTGTCGGCTGGACGTTCGGCGCGGACACCGACCGGGGATATCTCTGGCAAGGCGCGCGGGAGATCGACCAGGCCCCCAGGACCAAAGTGAGCGAGATCTCGGGCGCCATCCTGTCCAACGGCCGCGAGGCCCGATTCGCCCGGACCCTGAACGGAAACGGCCAGGAGCCGGCCGACGAACAATTGAGGAAGTTCGCCGAGGGGTTCCGGGCCACTCCCCTTCTCGAATCTGAGGACTTGCCGCCGGCGCTCAGGCCTCAGGCCGTGGTCGCCCGGATGCACGAACTGGCCGCGGAGCTGGTCCAAGGAGGGTCGGCCGCCGAAGTCGTCCGGGTTCTCGACGAGGCGATCCTCACGGAGGCCGGGTCATCGGCGCTCGTCAAGGACGCCGTCCTCGCCCTGGCGAAGAGCCGGGATTATGAGATCGCCATTGAGGGCCTCGAGCGGCTGGAAAAAAAGCTCGGGGAAACGGGAAATCTCAAGCCGGCCGATCTCAGTCCGTTCAAGGGGCAGCTTTACAGGGACTGGCTGAGGCAGATCATCGATAGAAACGGCGCGGGAGGGATCGAGGCGTTCGAGAAGGCCAAGCTCGCTTTCCCCAACGATGTCGAGATCCACCTGATGGGTGTCGAGATCGCGATCATGGAGAAGAACTGGCCGAGGGCCACGGAGTTTCTGCAAATGCGGAGCTATCCGGGCGTGCTGTCCGAACGGGCCAAGATGCTCGAAAACCTCATCCAGGAAGGACAGAAGGACGAGGGGGTCGCCGTCCTCCGGTTCGACCCGGGAACCGACCACATCCCCGTCCAGGCCTTCCTGAACGGCAAGCGCTTCCAGAACTTCATCATCGACACCGGGGCGACGACCAGCTCGATTCCGTGGAGCGCCGTCGAGGGCCTGGGCCTCAAGGTCGAGGACGCCGCGAACGTCGTCGTCGTCGAGGGGGTCACGGGACGAAGCCTCACCTACGAGATCACCCTGGATTCGGTCGAACTGGCCGGGCAGCGCGTCTACAACGTCAAGGCGTTCGTTATCGACATCCCGAGCTACCAGGACTGCGGCCTTCTGGGGCAGAACTTCCTCAACAATTTTCAGCTGGACATCGATTACAAGAAGGGCATCCTGCGCATCAGGAAGAGATAGGCGCCGGGGCCGCCCCTATTTCTTTTTCCCCGCCATCGCGCGGTCAACCGACCACAACCCGCCGCCCCCGATCACGAGCGCGAGGGCGACGGCGACGGCCAGGAGATGGTACTCGAAACCCTCTCCCTTCTGGGTCCCCGACCAGTTCATGAAAAAGCCGACTTTCCAATGGATGAGGGCGACGGCCACGCTCATCTCCACGGCGATGGCCAGGGCCGCGATCCGGGTGAAGAAGCCGGCGACCAGGGCGACCGCGCCCACGGACTCGGCCAAAATCGCCGCCAGGGCGAAAATGAAGGGGATATGCATGTTGGACTCGAACCACTTCAGGCTGGCGCTGAACCCGTTTCCGCCGAACAACCCCAGGAGCTTCTGAGCCCCGTGAGGGAACATGGCCACGCCCAGGGCCACCCGGAGGATGGTCCAGGACAGATTCCCATCCGTGGCGAACAATTTCCTGATCATGCGTTGATGACCCCCAATCGTGAAGTTCGCGTCCATTTTATCACGAATGGAAAGAGCGGAGGCAAGCCCCTGCTTGCGGCCCGGCTCCTCAGGGGAGCTGCTCCGGCGGCCCGTCCTTCCCGTGGCGGCGGAGGCGGTGGAGCCGGGCGATGATGCGGTCCCTGGAGAGGACCCCGACGACGAAGAGGACTAGGGCCGCGCCCGACAGGATCCAGACGGGCAGGTAATCCCGCTCCTGGAGGTTGGCGCCGATATAAGCGGACCCCCACAGGCCGGGAAACCGGGCCGCCATCGAGAGCAGAAAAAACCTCAGCGGCTTGATCGGCGTTAGCCCCGAAATATACACGAGCGAATCCTTGGGGATTCCCGGGATAAGGAAGAGGGTAAACAAGGCGATTTCGGATTTTGGGTCGTTGATGAGAAACTCGAATTGTTCGAGCTTTTTCGGGGAGATCAGGCTTTTGACCAACACGTAGCCCAGGATCCGGGCGGCGAAAAACGCGATCATCGTACCCAAGAGAATGCCGCCGACCGAGTAGAGCGCCCCGAGGCCCGTCCCGAAAACATACCCGCCGGCGACTTGGACGATCTCACCGGGGACGATGAAGACGACGACCTGGACGGCCTGGATGAGGATGTAGATCAGGGCGCTGACGGGACCGTAGGAATGGATGTATCTTTCAAAGTCCTGGGGACTCCGGATATGCCGGGTGACCGCCGGATACAGTTTGATGGACGCGAATACCATGGCCCCGACAAAAGCGGACAGGAGAATGATCCGGACAACGAGACGCCCGCGGTTGACCTTTCGACGCTCCATCAAGGGTCCCGCCCCGGTCTCAGGAGGTCCCCGTCTTCGCCGGCGGCCTTTTCATCAGGAGGAGGTTGTCGATCTTCGACACCCAGCGATAGCCGAAATGGAAGGGCAGTTTCCGGACCTGGCTGGCCGGGTCCTCGTACGCGGCCTTCAGATCTTTCTGCTCGACGATGGCGGGAAAGTCCTCAACGGGCTTGGCGTAGGCCCCGTACAGCTGGATCTCCCAGCCCTGTCGCCGGAAATAACGGTAGGGAACGCCGGTGTCGTCCTCGAGGACATACTGACTTTTCCCCAGGATCATGTTGCGGATGTTCGAAAAATCGCCGTAATGGAGAAGGTAGGAACCCGACTTGATGAAGGTCGTGACGGCTTCGAGCCCGTCGAAGAGCCGGAAGAGCGCCGAATTTTTGGTAAAGGCGGAGTCGGCCAGGTCGCAGGAAAAATAGAAAACGCTCTGGACACGGCTGCCTCCGGTCCTGACATAATCAATACGGATTCCCGACGGCCGCTTGGGCAGCCGGTTGAGGTGGGCGTAGGGCGTTTCGATCCACTCCCCTTTCTCGTTCACGGCCAGCCGGGCCATGCGGACGACGGAATGGCCGGTGCGCTTCAGGAAGAAGGCCATCACGGGCAGGGCTCCGTCCACGCGGCCTTTGGCGAAGGCCTCGTTCATGTGCTCCGTCACGAAGTAGCCGCGCTTGAGGAAGTCCGAGAGGATCGTCTCGGAGTCCTTGAAATACTGGTCCGTCCATTCCGCGGCATTCTTTTCGAAATCCGGCAAGTTGCCGACGGGTTCGAGGCCCATAAGCACGGTTTTCCCAGCCTCCGGGTACAGGGCGAAGGCCGTGACGAAATCCGGCCCGCCGAAGGGATAGAAAAGCGTCTTGGTCACGAGGCCGCTCTCCCGAAGCTCCTGGACGGCCCATGTCTTCATGGGCTCGAGGAAGGCCGCCTGGAAGGCGGCCCACTGCCCGTCGACGGACTTGACGAACTCCCGCCAGGAGGCGGCGTCCTCCCTCTTTTTATAAGAGGCGTCCGTCCCGGGCAGGCCGCTCATGAACCCCATCCAATCGTCGTGGCGGCGGTCAATGGCGACCGTGGGCGGGGCTTGGGGCTGAATCCTCTTTTCCAGGGGGACGCTGGGAGTCGTCGGGCCCTGGGCTTTGTCCGGGCCGGTCCCGGGCTGACAGGCCAGGCCCGCCGTGACGGTCAAGAGAAGAAGGAGAGGGAAGGCTTTTTTCATCTTCAGGTCCTTCATGGTTTTAAATATGGCGGCAAATCGTTATTATCCTCGTTTTCCGGGCAAAAATAAAGGCGCAATATCCCCTCCGGAGGAGCCCCAGGGATTGCCGGCACGAGGGTGAAAAGCCGGGAATAGGACACGGTGAGGCTGCCTAGCGCGACCGGGAGGCCCGGAGGACAAAAAGAGGTTCCAAAAAGCAAAAAAGGGACATGTCCGGGGGGCGAGGGCGCTCCCCGGACGTCCCTCGAGGCCTCAGCCCTGAGCCCGGACGGTCACTTGACCGCCGCGGGCGCGGGGTTGGTGTCTTTGATCCGGCCTTCAGACTTGTACTGAACGAACCTCAGGGACTTCATGTAGTCACGGACGATATTGTACTCGAAGAGCCCGGTCGGCAGGCTTGACAGCTGGCCCCCCGTCAGAGCGTTCAGGAAGTTGAAAACCTGTTCGCTCATGGCGACATAATAATATTTGTCTTTAACACCAATCTGGGCGGCGACGAGTTCCCCGTTGACCATAACGGACGTGGGATCGACCCGATTGCCGGGCGTCTTGCTTGAATCATAGGAATACGTAATCCCCGACCCCTGGACAGCGAGGTCCGTTGTGAGGGTCACATTGTCCGCCGCATACTCGAGCCCGCCCAGGAGCCCCTCCGGTGGGAGGGGAACGACGACGACCTTGAAGCCGAGCCCCGACGCCTCGTTGTAGCCGTAAGGGACGGCCCGCATGATATTGTTGCCCACGACCTTGCCGGCCGGGATGTCGGCCCCCAGATATCCCAGGACGTCCAGGGCGCAATCCACTGGGAAAGGTAACCCGGCCTTCTTGAGTCGGGATATGAAGGCGTCCGTCACCAGATTGCCCAGGGCCGTGTCCCTGTTCTGGCTGTTTGCGGGCCAGGATTTCAGGATGTCGCGAAGGGCCAGCGCGACATGCTGACTGTAGACGGGCCCGAACCGCGGGTCGCTGACGACCCCGGCCTTCACCTTGTTCACGATCCCCCGGACCTGCGGGTCCTCTTTGATCCGGCCGTCGACACGGTGCAGCACCCAGCTGTCGAGCGTGACGCCGTTGCTACCGACGTTGAGCTTCAGCTCACCCAAGTACCAGCCGAATTGTCCGGCCTGGACGATGATTTTTCCGTTCGCCACGATGGGCTGCGGGTAGGCGTCATGGCTGTGGCCGCCGATGATCACGTCGATGCCGGGAACCTTGGAAAGGGCGCCGACATCCAACATCGTACCGAGATGGGACACGCAGATGACGACCTTGCAGCCCTGCTTTCTCAGGTCTGTCACAAGTCCAGTGGCGTATTCCCAGAGGGTCGTGCCGGAGCCATCATAGGGATAGGGAAAAAGCTTGTTGACGTTTTCGCTATAATTCTGCGGCTCCTGAGTGAGGAGGCCAAAGATGCCGACCTTAACCCCGCCGACCGTCCGGACGATGGACGACTGAACCATCCCCCCAAGAGGCGTTGCGGAGAAATCGACGTTGGCGCAGAGGAGCGGGAGGGTCACCGGCGCGGCCCCCGCGATCTGTCCGTTGAGCACCCCGGCCAGCGTGCCGACGCCCAGGTCGAACTCGTGGTTCCCAAGCTCCATGGCGTCGTACAGGTTCTCCATGATCTTGAGCTCCGGGTAGCCGAGATATTTGTTGAACTCGAACGATCCCACGAAGACGTCCCCGGCATTGAGGGCCAGCACGTTCTTATCCTTCACCCTCAGCGTCTTGATGAGCGTAGCCATCCGGGCGATGCCGGCATAGTCCTGGTTAAACGGAAAATGCCAGACGTTCCAGAGACCGGCCCCGATGCCCGGCGTTTGCCTCGGCGCGGGCCCTACGGCCGGGATGAATCCCGTCTCAAAAGGCACCATCGCCGAATGCGTGTCGTTGGTGTGGAGAATGGTCAGCTTCTTCGTGTTGGCACAGGCAAAGACGGCCAGCCCCAGCACCAAGCCGGCGACCCAAAAAAACCTCAAAACCCTTTGATTCATGAAGAATCCTCCTTTCCTCGATGTGTTTCCCCCGGCCTGGAACGGATGTCGGGCGAGGGCTTTCATGATTTCCTCGGCTCTAAGATAATGGGACGCAAGACCCGAGTTGTCAAGAAGTTGTCAAGAACTTGTCAACTCTCGGTCAAGTCATTGGAAAGCGGGGAAGCGACTGAAACCTTTAAACCAGCCGCGTGCCCGCCTCGATCTTGATGACGTGGATCTTGGGCGCCTTGCCGGTCGCCGCCTCGTAAGCCCGGCCGACCTGGCCCTCGAAGTCGGGCAGGGCGGCCGATTCGACGAGGCTGATCGTGCAACCGCCGAAGCCGGCGCCCATCATCCGGGAGCCCAGGACGCCCGGGACCACCGAGGCCGCGTCGACGAGCGCGTTGAGCTCGACCGAACTGACTTCGTAATCGTCCCGGAGGCCGGCGTGCGATTCGTACATCCGCTGGCCGAAGGACTTGAAGTCCCCCCTGAGGAGGTCGACGCAGGCTTCCTCGACTCGGATATTCTCCCGCACGACGTAATCGCATCTCCGGTAGATGACCGGGTCGAGCTCCGTCTGGTATTCCCGGAGGAGGCTCTGCGTCACGTCCCTGAGGCTCCGGATCGAGGGCTGGTATGTCCTGAGAAGATTGACGCCCTCCTCGCACTGCTGGCGCCGGACGTTGTATTCCGACCCGGCCAGCTCACGGCGGACCAAGGTATCGGAGACGACGATCCGCAGGTCCTCGCGCTCGAAAGGGAAGTGCTCATAAGCCAGGGAGCGGCAGTCGAGCTTCAGGACCTTTTTCTCCTTGCCGTAGATGTTGATGAACTGGTCCATGATCCCGCACCGGACCCCGACGAACTCGTTCTCGGCCTTCTGGGCCAGCTTGACCAAAGTCAGACCGTTGAGGCCCAGGCCGAACATGGCGTTCAAGGCGAAGGCCAGGCCGCCCTCGATGGCCGCCGATGAAGACATGCCGGCGCCCACCGGGATATTTCCCCCGAAGACACAATTGAATCCGCCGATCTTTTGCCCGGCCCGCAGGAACTGGTCGACCACGCCCTGAAGATAGTCCGGCCACCGGAGGGGTGAGCGATGGAGGGCGTCGAGCTCGCAACGGAACTCCTGGTCGAAGTCCCGCGAAACGAAGTGGCAGACGGCGTCGGCGCGGGGGGCGGCGGCGAAGACGATCACCTTGTCCGTGGCGCCGGGAAGCACGAAGCCTTCATTGTAATCGGTGTGCTCCCCGATGAGGTTGACCCGCCCCGGAGAGACGACGAGGAGCGGCTTGGTTCCGAAATGTTTGACAAACTTTTCCGCGATGATTCCAACGAGTTCGTGCATGACGGCTCCTTTACGCCCGTCCTTCATTATATAACGGCGCCAGGGAGGAAGAATTATCAACTTGACGGGAAAAAGTCAACAGAAAGGCGGCCGGGCCTCATCCTCGGAGCGAACCTGGGCTGCTGGTATCGGACACGAAACTCGGCAGCCGGACGCCGCATCAGCCGGACTGAGCATGAGTCCGGATCCGGGCCCTCGGTCCTGCCCGTCCGGGTTGTTCCGCGCCGGCTGCGCCGTTCGGTTCCGGGCTCGACCATCGCCGGACTCGAAATCCGCTGGGCGCCGCCGCGGCGCGTTCCAGGGGGTGATCTTTCCAGACGCCCGGAATGAACTGCCCCTGTTCCTCGCTAATCATGCAGCGGGCGGCGATGACAAAGAACAGCATAAGGGGCACGAACTGCGGTTCCGGCGTGGGGGCGACCAACAGGAAGGTGAACGCCGCGGCCAGCATGGCCGAGAACCTGCCGAGCCTGGGGGCGATCAAGACCGAGCCTCCGAGGGCCGCCACCGCGGCCACGGAATACAAGCCGCTCAGGCCGAGCCAGGAGAAGATCCCCGAAAGGACGTTCGGGAAGAACGTGGTCAGAACGGCCCTGTCTTTGAGGATGAGGTTGAAGAGGATGGTGTTCTTGATGACGGCAACCACGCCGAACGGCATCATGAACAGCACGCAAGTGGCCAGGGCGATGGACACGTCCACGCCGATCCGGACGAGCGAGCGGAGGTTCCTGGGGTTGAACTGGTTCCAGTAATAGGCGGCCATTAGGGGAATGATCAGGAACTTTGTCAGAAGCCCGAGCCCGAAGAGCACGGCGATGAGATACCTGTGAATCGGGCGCGGCCTTTCCGATTCCCGCTTGACGACCCAGAGGATTAGGGCCGTCAGGAGGAGGGTCATGGCCGGATTGGTCTTGACCTCACCCAGCAGGAATACGGACAGGAAGGGAAGCAGGTAGATCAGCCGGATCCGCGGGAACATGCGGATCAGGATGAAACAGCTGAGGGCCTGGATGAGCAGGAGCGTAATCGTCAGGACGGTGAGGTTCCAGGTCCCGGCGATGCGGAAGGCCAGGTAGTAGGGCCAAATCTCGAGCGGAGGATAATTGAAATTCCCGAGCGCAGGATCGTGCGATTCGGTCAGATGAAAGATCGTGCCCGTGGTGTAGGGATTCTTTCCGCTGTCCAAGGCCTCGAAAACCGTTCCGTAGGCCCGGACAATTTCGGGGTCCGACCTGGTGGTGATCAAGTTCTGGAGGCCCAGGCCAAGACCGCAAAGCATGACGAAAACGAGGACTCCCTTTTTGAAAATCAGGCGCGGGCCCGCGGCGTAAAGCGACCATAGGGCGAGCAGCGCCACCGACAGTTGGACGGCATATTCGTAGCCATAGCCGCAGGGGACGGGTTTCAGGATCCACATAATGAGGGAGATGGCCAGGCAGGTTCCAAGAACGATCGGCACGAGTTTCTTTTTCATGGCTCTAGGTTCTTAAACGTCCATTCATGGCCCGGAGTTTCATGGCTAAACCAGAGACATAACAACGATGCCGGAAAAAGCAATCTTTCTTTGACCCCCAACGACCAGACGCATTTTACCAGAAGGCCGGGCCGGGAGCAAATGGAAGCGGCGCCTAGGCCGTGTCCTCAGGCGACGGGACGAAGGCGATGATGGCTGCACCAGACCCGGAAGAGGCCGAGGGCGGCTTCTGTCTTGACCCGGAGCGACATCTTCGACGCGCCGGCGCGGCGCTCGGTAAATAAGATCGGAACCTCGCAGATGCGCAATCCCAGCCGTTCGCTGATGTAGGCCATCTCTACCTGGAAAAGATAACCGTTGGAGCGGACGCGGCCTGGGCCGACGGATTCGAGTGCCGACCGCCGCCAGGCCTTGAAGCCGGCGGTCGCGTCGCGGGTTCTGAGGCCCAGGAATGTTCGCGCGTAGGCGTTGGCCGATCGGCTCAGGGCGAAACGGCCGAATCCCCACTTGTCATCGACGCCTCCGCCCGGGACATAGCGCGAGCCCACGGCCACGTCGCAGTCCGCGAGCCTTTCCAAAAGGCGTGGGACATCGGCGGGCGCGTGGGAAAAATCGGCGTCCATCTGCACGAGGGCGTCGGCCCCTCGTTCGAGGGCCCGGAGGAACCCGTCGCGGTAAGCGAGGCCCAGGCCTCGGACGCCGTGCCGGTGGAGAACGTCCACGCGCCCGGCCGAGGAGTCGGCCAAGTCGTCGGCCAGACGGCCCGTGCCGTCGGGCGATTCGTCGTCAACAACGAGCAGGCTCAGTGCCGGGACGGGGAGCGCGAGCAATGCGCCCGCCATGGCGGCCAGGTTGTCCGCTTCATTGAATGTGGGGATGACGACGGTGACCTTCATCCGGCTGTTCCGCTCCCCGCCCTCACACGGGTCCGGCCCAGGCATGAGTGCGGGCGCTCTTATAAGCCGCTTCCATCACGCTCACGCGGGCCGCGGCCTCGCGCGGCGTGACGAGCGGAAGCCCTTGTCGGCCCGCCACGGCGTCCACAAATTGGTCCATCGGCGCCGGCAGGGCCGGAGGGAGGTCGAGCCACGGCTGCTCGCCGTTCGCGCCGGCGATCTTTTGGCAGGTGAAAAAGAGCCGG
Organism: Candidatus Aminicenantales bacterium; assembly: GCA_049513915.1. Taxonomy (GTDB): domain Bacteria; phylum Acidobacteriota; class Aminicenantia; order Aminicenantales; family Saccharicenantaceae; genus DATKJS01. The sequence goes on from JBEKVN010000037.1 coordinate 12,648, forward strand.
TCGTTGATAATCGCCGCGTGACCTTCCGTGCCGCTGATCAGGAGGGACACGGGGTTCGCCACATCCACCCAGCCCGCCGCCAGGGTCCCGATGACGCCGTTCTTGAATTGGAGAAGAGCTTCGCCGGTCTCATCGCAGTCGCCGTAACGCCCGGTGACCGTCCGGATATCCGCCGCGACCGACTCCACGTCGCCCAGGAGCCACATCAGGATGTCGAGGGAATGCGTGCCGAGGTCGCCGAAGGCCCCGACGCCGGCGATTTTCGGGTCGGCCATCCAGCGCCATTCCTTATCGAACCAACCGCCGAGTGACCCGCTGTGGCAGTTCGACCCGCGGGCTCGGGTGATCTTGCCGAAACGGCCCTTGGCGATCTGCTCTTTGAGGAAAAGATGGTGCGGCTGGGTGCGCATGAAATATCCGGTCGTGAAGATCAGACCGGCGTTTTCTATGGCCGAGGCCATCTCGGCGCTGTCCCGGGCCGTGATGTCGAGCGGCTTCTCGACAAACATGTGTTTCCGGGCCCCGGCGGCGGCCAGGACCAGGTCCCGATGCCGGTTGGTCTCCGAGCAGATGACGACGGCGCCGACCTCGCGGTCAGACCAGATTTCGCCAAGGTCGGACGTCTGTTTGGCCTTCAACTCGCCGGCCCGCCGCGCGCCCCGGGCTTGGTCGTGGTCCCAGCAGTATTTGACCTTGACGTCCGGACGCTTGGTGACGAGGCCGATATAGCTCGGCGTGTGGATATGGGCGCAGCCGACGAACGCGAGAGTCACGGTCTTCGGCGTGTCCTGGGGGAAGGAAATGCGCGGCTCCCCGAGCACCGCAGCCGTGACGGCCGCCGCCCCCGTCGTTTTGATGAAATCGCGGCGGGATACCGGAAATTCTCGTTTCAAAGCTGCCTCCAGGTTTTTGTTTTCAGGGCTAGACATGCTCGCAAAATACCACCTTCATCCGGAATGTGTCAACTGAAGCTCCACGGACTTATGTCCGTGGAATCCCGCGAACGGGATGAAGGATGGGGTCACCGGGCCGAAACCTGTTCCGAGACGCGCAGCGTCACGGGCCCCACCAGCCCCGACTCCACCAGGGGATCGTTTTTCTTCCAGAGCCGCCAGCTGGTAAACGTGAACCGGCCGGTGGGGCTCGCATTTCCATTGATGACCCACTTGGGCCACGCCTTGAGCGTGCCGTCGGGATTCCGGTCGCTGTCCTCGGGCAGCTGCTCATCGCCGATCAGCCGGTTGACCCAGAGATTGGTCACTCGGATCTCCAGGTCGTTGTCGCCCGCCTTCAAAGTGCCGGTGACGTCCATCACATACGGCGATTTCCATAAGATGCCGAGGTCCCGGCCGTTGAGCTTGACCTGGGCCATCACCTGCACCTTGCCGAGGTCGAGATACACATGCTGGTTGTCGGCGATCATTGCGCGGGGCACGCTGATCTTTTTGGTGCAGGCCGCCGTGCCGGAGAAGTGCCTGACTCCGGGATCGGGGTGCTCGCTCCACGAGATCAGCTTCTCCATGATCACGCGCTCGGGAGCGCCTCCGTTAGGCGGGAATCGCACCTCCCAAGGGCCGGTGATTTCCAGGGCGGGGGGCAGCACGGGAGCCTGGACGCCCGACTTGCGGCCGGCGGCCGTCGTCAGTTCGTAGCGGCCCGGCTCCCACGCCTCGACGGACAGCCGGCTATCCCCGGCATGGAACCCGGCCACGAGCCTGGCGCCCGGTCCGGATTCGAACGTCATCGTCTCAGGGTCGCGTCCGCTGGCCTTGAGGCGCTTCCCGGCAACGGTATAGTCCACGACGAGTGTCTTTTCCACGTTGAGGGCCGGGTCATCACCCTCGGCCATTCGCGACGCGCGAAAGCTCAGTTCGCCGCCGTCCACGATCGCCTGGAGTTTCGCCCGGACATCGCGCGTCCGCTTGGGGTCGCCAGGCACCCCGTAGACGGCCTTTTCGATGAGGATATTCCCCTTCGCCTCGGGCGGCGGCAGAATCTGCCGGCCATCGAGCGTGACGCGCACGACGGGGTCGAATGACGTCGCGCCTTTCCGGAACACGACGAACACGGAGCCGCTCGGCTCGAAGCGGATGGGGATGCGGGTGACGTCGCCGGCCTGTTCGTAGGCCGCCGCGGCTTCGATCTTTCCTGTCTCCGGCTGCCAGAACTCCGGGCGGCGGCCGGTCACGCGAAACGCGCACAGCGCTTCCGTCGCCCGGGGGGCGCCGCTCGCTACAAAATAGATTTCCGCGTCACCAGTGCTGCGGTGGACCCAGCGGATGAACGGGGGCGCGGTGAAGTCCGGCGGCGCGCCCATCCCGGCCAGGACCTGCTCGGGCGACTTGTCCGCCACGATCCTGCCCTTTCCCCACATCTCATCGGCAAGCTGCTTGACCTCCGCGTCGCACGCCGGGTAGCCGGACAAGCCCGGGGATTTGGCCGGCTTGGACGAGCCGATGACCGTCGCGCCCGCGGAGACCATTTCCTTCACCTTGCGCAGCAGCGCCGGCGTCATGCGCGCCGTCTCGGGAAGGACGAGCACGCGGTAGCTCATCCCGTCGGGCAGCATGATCCGGCCGTCTTTCACGGACATCCGCGCGAGCAGCGCCTCCGCCGTTCCCGTGTCGTAGTCGTAGCCCTTACGGTTCCGCGCCTTGAACTCCTGGGGCGCGGCCTCCGGCTGGAGGTAACAGATATCGGCCACGAAAACACCCTGGCGCAGAAGGTATTGGCAACGCGCGAGATATTCGTGCCAGGGCCGCGACGTCTCCCAGAGCGTCGATGTGCGCTCGTAATGCAACCCCCACGGCCCCATGGCCATCCCCGGCCGGTAGCCGAGCCACGGCTGCATCGCGTAACGGTGGAAGACGAACCGGTTGACGCCCTCGCAAAAGGCCTTGTCGCCGAGCGACTTGATCGTCCCGGGATGCTGGAGCCAGCGTTCGTGGTCGTCGGCCGTGAACGACTCCGCGCCCAGGATGCGGCGGCCGTAGAGATGCGCCGACGACGCCATCTGCTTCAACGTCTCGAAGGCGCCGCCGCCGATCCAGAATTCGCCCATGGGCTCGTCCGCGCGGCCCCCGTAGGTGATGTCGTCGCACGGGCCGCCGTAGGCCTCGATAGACAGGCGCAGCCCGTGTTCGTGGGCGAGTGTCGCCATGTGCCCGGCGTAATTCTCAACCAAAAGGTCGGTGACGGTCTGGCGCAGGTCCCACAAAAACCTCTCGGAGACCTCCAGGCTGTCCACGACGCGGCCCGAGATCGCGGGAAGGAAGGGAATTGGGTCGTAGCCGCGCCGGGCCCGGAATTCCTCCCGCATCCGGGCCGTCCAGTTTTGGGCGCCGTTCTCCCAGCTGTCGATGTGCGTCGCGACGAGCGCCTTTCCCGCCGCGGGTCCGGCGTCGGCGATGAGCTTGGCCATCAGGCCCGCAAACTGGGCCTCGATGCCCTCCCGGCTCAGCTTGTCGCACTCCAGCCCGCGGCCCGTGGCCGGGGCGGGGGCGTTCTCGACGCCGGTGCCTGTATGGCCGAGCCGCATGATGGTCCACTTGCCGGCCGGCACGTCCCAAGCTAGGCGCCCGTCCTTGTCCAGCCGCGCCGTGAGGTCGGTAAGGCGGGCGGGCGCGATCGCCATCTCCGGCGGCACCTGGGTTTCGGCGGCGGCCGGCACCTCGCGGCGTTCATAGAGCGCCTTAAACTTGATATCCGGGATGCGGTAGTCGCCCGGCGTCGGGAAGGCCAGCACGGCGATGCCCCGGTAAAACCCGTGATTGGCCTCCGCCTGAGGGAGTTTCCCGTCGAAGTGCCGTGGGCCGGAGAGCTCGGTTTCCGTCCAGACGACCTTCTGCATGGACTGTTCGGGCTTGATCCAGGGGCCGCCGCTGCCGTTCCAGCCGGCGTCGTCGTTCATGTTGATTTCGAGCCCGAGACGCCCGGCCTCGGCGACCGCGTGCTTGAACAATTCCCGCCAGCGCGGTCCCGCGAAATCGACCGGTCCCCTGGGCGCGCCCTGGTCCACCTCCATGATCAGCACGCCTCCGATGCCGGCGCGCTTCATGGCCTCCAGGTCGGCCGTGATGCCTTCGCGGGTGATGTTGCCGTTCAGCCAGAACCAGTAAACCCATGGCCGGGCCGAGTCCGGCGGCCTGACGAAATTCCCGGCCAGGTTGTCCTGGGCCGAGACGGATCCCATGAAAGCCATTAATCCCATGAGTGCGATCAGGGTCAGTTTTTTCACGGCTTGCCTCCTCCCCTGCCCTTGGACGGGCCGGCGATTTGAAGCCAGAATACCTTCTCGGAGCGGCCGCTGTCAATGCGGGGGGCCCCCGCTGCCGGGGCCGCCATCTATATTATTCCTATCTATTGACTAGACATTGGAATTGGGGGACAATGGTGGCGGTAAAAAGGGACATTCAAAAGGAGAGGGACAATGAAATATTCATTCACTTGCGCCCCGGACGGCGTCGTCCTGAGCACGGAAGCCAAGACGGATGAAGAAGCCCTGACCAAGCTCGTGGAGCTCGGCAAAAAGCACATGAAGGAGTTCCACAAAGGTCAGGCCCCGGTTTCCGACGCGGAATCGAAGAAGATGATCCAATCGGTCTGGAAGAAAGGCTGATACGCGGGAAGCGGGCCCGAAAGCGGTGGCGGCCGGGGGTCCCATTGTTTTAAGCCCCCGCAGTCATCACGAGAAGTGAGACGGAGTTTCGATCTCCCTTGCAGGTCTCGTGATGGCAGGGCCACGGGGATTCGAACCCCGGTCTGATGGCTGAGAACCACCTGTCCTAGGCCTCTAGACGATGGCCCCGCGAGGCCGAACAAAAATAGCAGAATCCCCCCGGGCTGTCAACCGCCGAACCGACGCCGGCCGGAGGGGGTGAAATAGGTTTGCGGGAGGGGGCGAGGCATGCCGATCAAGGTCGAAATCCCGGCGGAATTCAAGGGGCTTCTGCGGATCGGAACATGTTCCTGGAAGTACGAGTCCTGGAAAAACCTCATCTACGCGCCGGGCAAGCGCTACCGGCCGGATGAGTATTTGGCCGACTATGCCGGGGTCCTGAACTCCGTCGAGGTCGACCAGTGGTTCTGGAGCCTCTTTCCCGGTCAGGTCCAGCTCCCCGAGCCGCGGGCCGTCCGCCTATACGAAAAGAGCGTCCCCGAGGGATTCGTATTCACGGTCAAGGCCCCCAACGCGCTGACGCTGACTCATTTTTACGCTAAGCAGCCTCCCGCTTCGGCGGCGGTGGCGGGACAGCCGAATCCCCACTTCCTCGACCTCCGCCTTCTCCGGGAATTCCTCGAGCGGCTCTCCCCTCTCGGGGCCAAGCTCGGGCCCATCATGTTCCAATTCGAATACCTGAACCGTCAGAAGATGCCTTCCAAGGAAGCCTTTTTCGAGCGTTTCGGCGAATTCATCGCCGGCGCGCCGGCCGGATTCCCATACGCCGTCGAGATCCGCAACCCGAATTATCTTTCCCCGGCCTTCTTCGAATTTCTTAAAAAAATGGGCCTCGGATTCGTCTACCTGGACGGCTACTACATGCCGCCGATCGGCGAGGTCTTCGAGAAATTCCGGCCTGTGACGGCCGGCGTCCAGGTCGTCCGTCTCCACGGCGGCGACCGGCTGGAGATCGAAGGCGAGACGTCCGAAATCTGGGACCGGGTCGTGGCCCCCAAACCGCAGGGGCTCAAGGCGGCCGCGGAAATCGTCCGGGCCAACGCCCGGAACAGGATCCTCACCTATCTCAACATCAACAACCACTATGAGGGGAGCGCCCCTCTCACGATCGGACGATTCCTCAAGGTGCTCGCCGGAAAGAGCGTCAGGAGTGGCCCGGCCTGAAGCTCCACGGACTCTCGCCCGTGGAATCCCGCGAAGGGGGCTAAATATACTCGATCGTGGCCGGGGGCTTGGAGGTCAGCTCGTAGGCGACCCGGCTGACGTCCGGTATTTCCTTGGTGATTCTCCTGGCCATCCTGTCCAGGAGATTGAAAGGAATGGGGGTCGGCTCCGCGGTCAGGGCATCCTTGCTTTCGACCGAGCGGATAATGATGATATTGCCGAAGGTCCGCTTCCCGTCCACGATCCCCGTCGCTTTATCGCTGAGCAGGACGGCGAAGGCTTGGAACGGTGTCAGGGCCGCCAACTCCTCTTCGACGATCACCGTGGCCGCCCGGACCAGGGTCACGCGGTCGGGCGTCACCTCGCCGATGACCCGGGCCGCCAGGGCCGGGCCGGGGAAAGGCATCCTGTTATAGATCGCCTCCGGCAGGCCTAACTCCTTGGCCACAAGCCTGACCTCAGGCTTGAAGAGCTCCTTGAGCGGCTCCACGACTTTGAATCCGAATCCTTTTTCCGGGTCGATTCCGATCTGCTCGAGGATGTTGTGCTGGGTCTTGACGCCCTTCTGGGTCTCGATGATGTCGGCCGCGATGGTCCCTTGGATAAGAAACGGGGCCTTGCTCTTGAGGACTTCGCGGCCGAAGGAATTGTAGAACGCGTACCGGAAGGCCTTGCGTTTCTCCTCGGGGTCGGTCTTCCCCTTGAGAGCGGAGAAAAACTCCTCTTTTTTGTCCACGACGTCGACCGCGATCCCCAGGTCCGCGAAGGCCTTGACGACGGCCTGCGGTTCGCCGGCCCGCATCAGCCCGTTGTCGATGAAGATGTTCTTGAGCTGGGACGCGATGGCCCGGTGGGCCAGGACGGTGCACGTGGAGCTGTCGACGCCCCCCGACAGGGCCGAGATGGCCTTCCCCTTTCCCACGGTTTTCTTGATCTCTTCGACCTGGGCTTCAATGAATTTATTGACGTTCACGGGTACCTCCCTCCCTCGATGTGGCCTCAGCATAACCGATTTTGCGGGACGGGGTCAAATCTACGGCCACCACCGGGTCATCTTTGCGGGTGAGGCCTGAGGGCGAATTATCCCCCTTCGATTCGCCCGGAGAGACGATTGACCGCGCCGCGGCCGCCTGCGACGATGGGTCCATCGCAAGGAGGGCCTCTCATCCAAGGCTACTGCGAGAAATGGAGCAGGATTACGGGGATTCCTCTCCAGGCCCTCCTTGCCTCCTTTACCTCCTCAAACTCTTCAAACGGACCCGAAAGGGCCCATGCCGTCATCAAAAAGGGCGTCAAAAAGGGGACGGTCCTGTTTTCTTTTTGATAGGCGGAGGAAATCTCCGGCTGAACGGAGAAAAAAAAATAGGACCGTCCCCATTTTTCAAAGGCCCTCATATTCATCTTAATTGAAGCCCGGCTGGGTTTGCGATACGATTGGGCCTATTTCAACCCGTGGAGGACCCGATGAGAAAACCCCTGGCTGCCGGCCTGATTCTCCTGGTTGCGTTCGCGATTCTCCCCCGCCCGGCCCATTCCGCCACTCCGGCCGAAAAGAAGATCAAGGCGCTGTCGGACAAGATCGCCCCCGAGCTCATTGCCATGCGCGAGGATATCCATTGCCATCCGGAGCTTGGGCTTCAGGAGAAGCGGACCTCCGCCCTGGCCGCCGATTTCCTGCGCAAGCTCGGCCTCGAGGTCCGGACCGGGTTCGCGACCACGGGCATCGTGGGGGTCCTCAAGGGGGGCAGGCCCGGGCCGGTCGTGGCCATGCGCGCCGACATGGACGCTCTGCCCATCACCGAGGAAACGGGGCTCCCCTTCGAATCCAAGGAACGGGCCACCCTGGAGGGACGGGAGGTCGGGCTCATGCACGCCAGCGGCCATGACATCCACACGACCGTGCTCCTGGGGGTTGCCTCGGTCCTCGCCCAGATGAAGGCCGAGCTCCCCGGCACCGTCCTCTTCATTCTCCAGCCGGGCGAGGAATGCTGCGCCGGGGCGGAGAAGATGATCCAGGACGGCGCCTTCAAGGACGACAAGCCCCAGGCTTTCTTCGCCTATCACGTCGATGACACGCTCAAGGCCGGGAAAGTGGGCTATACGCCGGGCTTCTCATCGGCCAACGTCGACGGCTTCCGCCTGGTCATCAATTCCGAAGGCTGCCACGGTGCTAACCCCTACCTCTGCGTCGATCCGATCGTCGTCGGCTCCCAGATCGTCATCGCCCTCCAGGTCATGATCTCCCGCGAGCTCGACGTCAACCATAACGCCGTCATCACGGTCGGCTCGTTCCATGCCGGAACGGCCCCCAACATCATCCCCCGCTCGGCGGAGCTCAACGCCACCGTCCGCAACTACGGCGAGGACCAGCGCCAGATGCTCAAGGAAAAAATCACCCGGCTCGTCACGAACATCTGCGGCGCGGCCGGGGCGACATTCCAACTCGCCTATGAAATCGGCACTCCGTCCGTTTACAACGACCCCAACCTTCTCAAGGAGGTCCTCCCGGTGGCCGAACGTATCCTGGGAGGCAAGGCCGCCCTCGTCGAGGAGCTGCCGGAGATGGGCGGCGAGGATTACGCCTATTTCGGCAAGCTCGCGCCCGCCGTCATGCTCGGCCTGGGCATCGTCCCCGCCGACAAAGATAAGACCGCCGTCCACTCCCCCACGTTCGTGGCGGACGAGGCCGGCATCCCGCTCGGCGTGAACCTCATGGCCAACGTCATCCTGGATTACCAGACCAGGCACGCCGGGGAAAAATAGGACGAATTGAAAAGCTGCCGTTTCCCTGCTAACTTAGAAAGGGTGGTTGCTAGCCAATTGCCTGAGGAGGACTGAAATGAAGAAGATCCTCACGGGAGTCCTGGCTCTCGGGTTGATTCTCTCGAGCGTAGACTGTATCACCGTGGACAATCCCGAGGAGGGCGCGCTCGTCGGGGCCGCCGGCGGCGCCATCGTCGGCAGCCTCATCGGCGATTCCGCGGGGGACGTGATCCTCGGCGCGATCATCGGGGCGGCGATCGGCGGGGCCGCGGGGGCTTACATCGGGCGCTACATGGACCGTCAGGCCGCCGAGATTCGCGACAACGTCGGTGGCGCGGAGGTCGACCGCGTCGGCGAAGGGATCCACGTCACGTTCGATCTGGGCCTCTTTTTCGGCGCGGGCGGCTTCGAACTCCTCGTCGGCGGCCGGCAGTGCCTGGACCGGCTGGCCGTCGTCGTCAACAGGTATCCCGATACCTACCTCTACATCGACGGCCAGCCTTATGTCGAGGGGGCTGGCGGGCCGGCCGTCGTCCTCTCCGAGCGCCGGGCCCGGGTTGTCGCCGACTATATGGCCGGCCGCAATATCAGGGGCGACCGGCTGAAGGTCGTGGACCGGGGCCAGGGCCAGCCTTCCACCCGGAGCGGCGCTTCGGTGGGCCGTCAGCGGTCTCCGCGCCTGGGGATGGCCGTCATGGCCAATGACCGGTTGAAAGACACTGCCCGGCGGCAGGCGAGGTGATCGACCCGGCCGGGCCTGGATATCGGCCCAGAGCAAGATGAAGCTCCTGAAGATCGGCATCTCCGGCGTCCGCGGGATCGTCGGCGAAACGATCACCCCGGAGCTGGTCATGGATTTCGCCTGCGCCTTCGGGACCCAGCTCAAGGGCGGCCGGGTGCTCGTAGGCCGCGACACGCGGACGTCAGGCCCCATGCTCCAGCGCTCGGTCCTGGCCTCTCTCGCGTCCACGGGGTGCGGCGTCCTCGATATGGGCATCTGTCCCACGCCGGTCCTTCAGAAGCGGGTCAAAGACCTCCGCGCGGCCGGCGGGATTTCGATCACGGCCGGGCACAATACGGCCGAATGGAACGCCCTGACATTCATCAACCGGGAGGGAACCTACCTCAATGAGTTCCAGGGCCAGGCCGTCCTCGACGTCTACCATCTCGAGAAATTCCGGAAGGCGCCGCTGTCCAGGCTGGGACGGGTGAGGCCCGAAGCCTGCGGCGCGACCCCATACTTCCAGGCGCTCGGCCGTTTCCTGGACACCGAGGCCGTCTCCCGCCGGGGTTTCAAGGTCGTCATCGACCCCTGCAACGGCGCGGGCGCCGGTGTCGTGGACGATTTCTGCCGCGGCCTCGGCTGCGAACTCGTGCCGGTCAACAACGAGCCGACGGGATTCTTCGTCCACGACCCCGAGCCGCGGCCGAGAAACGCCGGCGAAGTGGCCTCGGTCGTCGGGATAACCGGCGCCGACGCCGGCTTCCTTCTGAACAGCGACGCGAGCCGCGTGTCCATCGTGGCCGAGGACGGCGAGACTCTCTCCGAAGAATACGCCCTCCCGCTCATCGCCTCGCACTACCTCGTGAAGGACCCCGGGCCGGTTATCACCAACACCTCCACCTCGCGGATGATCGAGGACGTGGCGGCCCGCCGGGGCGTTCCGGTCATCAAGACAAAGGTCGGCCAGTCCCATGTCGTCCAAGCCCTCCTCAGCGAGGAAGGCAGTCTGGGCGGAGAGGGCAGCGGGAGCGTCGCGGTCCGGCGGTTTCATCCCGCCTACGACGCGTTCCTCGCCATGGGCCTTCTCCTCGAGGCGATGGCCGTAACCGGGAAGACGATGTCCGGGCTCGTCGCGGAGCTCCCGAAATACCACATCGTCAAGGAAAAAATCTATTGCCCGCCGTCCAGGGTCCATTCGGTCGTGGCGGAGACGCGGAGACTGTTTCCGCACGACGAGATTCTGTCGGTCGACGGCGTCAAGGTCGAGAAAAAGGAAGGCTGGGTCCACGTCCGCGCGTCGGCGACGGAGCCCATGATCCGGATCATCGCGGAGAACGTGTCGCAAGCCAAGGCCAGGGAGGACCTGGACCGGGTCACGGCCTTCATCTCGGAACTGGTTTGATATGACGGAGAACGTGAGCCTCAAGATCAGCATCTCGGGCGTCCGGGGGGTCGTCGGCCAAAGCCTGACACCCCAGCTCGCCGGACGCTTCGCCTCCGCCTTCGGAACCTATGTCGGCCCCGGCAAGGTCGTCGTCGGCCGTGACGCCCGGCCCTCCGGCGAGATGCTCGAAAACGCCGTGTTCGCCGGGCTGATCGCCACGGGCTGCCAGCCGGTAGACATCGGCATCTGTCCCATCCCCTCCGTCCTTCTCCTGACGAAAGACCTCAGGGCCCGCGGGGGAGTCGTGGTCACGGCAAGCCATAATCCCAAAGAATGGAACGGGCTCAAGTTCCTGAGCCGCCGTGGGCTCTACCTGACCTCGAGCGAGGTCGAAGAATTCCTCGATATCTACCACCAGGGCGATTTCTCCTTCGTCCGGGCGGACAAACACCGGCCGGTCCTCTCGGAGCCCCATCCGACCCGGCATCACCTGGCCAGGCTGCTCGGCAGCCTCGACGTCGACCGCATCCGCGGAAAGAGAATCCGGGTCGTGGCGGACTGCAACAACGGCGCCGGGGCCGTGCTCTTCCCGGAGTTCTTGGAAGCGCTCGGTTGCGAGGTGACGGCCCTCAACACGACGCCGGACGGGACGTTCGCCCACCAGTCCGAGCCTGTCCCGGAGAACCTGACCGGACTCTGCCGGCGCGTCCGCGAGGCCGGGGCGGATGTCGGGTTCGCCCAGGACGCCGACGCCGACCGTCTGGCCGTCATCGACGAGCACGGCGAGGCCCTGGGCGAAGATTTGACCCTGGACCTGGCGGTCCATTATGTCCTGGGCCGGACTCCTGGTCCGGTCGTCGTCAACCTATCGGCGAGCCAGGCGATCGACGACCTGGCCCGGAAGGCGGGAGTTCCCGTCTACCGGACGAAAATCGGCGAATCGAACGTCGTCGAGGAGATGCTGGCCCGCGGGGCGGTCGTGGGCGGGGAAGGGAACGGGGGGGTCATCTGGCCGAGGGTCCACCCTTGCCGTGACAGTTTCGCGGCGGCGGGCCTCGTCCTCCAGCTGATGGCCGACACGGGGAAGGCCGTTTCCCGCTTGAAAAAAGAGATTCCGTCCTACGCCCTGGTCAGGGCCAAGGTCCAGGGAACCCCGGAGGAAGCCCACAGGATCCTCGGACAGTTGAGGAAAAGGTACGCGGCGGAGGACATATCGACGCTGGACGGGCTGAAGATCCGGTTCAGAAACTCCTCCGTCCATATCCGGCCGTCGAATACCGAGCCGATCATCCGCATCCAGGCCGAAGCCAGGACGCAAAGGGCCGCCGCGGCCCTCCTCAGCCGGTTCAGGCGCGAGTTGTCGGCTCTTCCGAAATGATCTTCTCGATTTCCGAATAGGCCTTCTTCAGGACGTCCCGGATGCGTCTCAACTTCTCGCCGTTGATGCCGCGGGCCCGGCGCCCGATGAGCCGTCCCATGTCCGCTATTTCATGCATGACGTCGTGGAACTGGTCGCCCCACTCGGCTGTCCAACCCGTCCAATGGCTTTTCATCTGCTCTTTGATACCGTCGACGGTTTTCGTTTCATCCTCCAGGAACTTGAGACCTTCGGCCGTGATCGTATAGACCCGCTTCCCGTCCTGCTCCTTTGAGGTCACGTGACCCATGTCCTCCAGATACTGCAGGGTGGGATAAACCGTGCCGGGACTGGGAGAATAAAACCCGTGGAACTTTCCTTCGAGTTCCCGAATGATCTCGTACCCGTAGCGCGGCTTGTCCTTGAGGAGGTCGAGGATGAGATACTTGAAGTCGCCTCTCTGGAACCAGCGGTCCTGCCCCCAATTCCTGAATTGAAATCCGTGCATCATTGGAGCCTCCTTTAAGCATATCTTAATATATCAAGATATATCGCAATAATATCTTGATATATCTTTAATTGATTGTCAAGGCCCGGTGATCAGGGTTAGTTTCACCGTGTCGGGAGCCTTCTTTATTCTTCCTTGCGCCGGCCCGGCATTTGTAATAGTTTTCTCATAAGTGCCGTTTAGGAGGGCTGCCATGAAAAAGCCCGTCAAATCCGCAATGGCCTTTCTCGTCTTGGCCGTCTGCCTGGCCCCGGCATGGACGGCTCCTCAGACCGGTGATTCCGAGCGCGAAACCGACCCCGCGGTCCTCAAGAAGCTCGAGTGGTTCGAGGACGTCAAGTTCGGCCTGATGATGCACTGGGGCCCCTACAGCCAGTGGGGAGTCGTCGAATCCTGGACCCTGTGCTCGGAGGACGAACCGTGGTGCCGCCGTCCCATGGCGAACTACGTTGATTACAAGAAAGCCTACGAAGCCCTGCCCGGGACGTTTAATCCGGTCAAATTCGACCCGGCCAAATGGGCGGCCGCGGCGAAGTCGGCGGGCATGCGCTATGTCGTTTTCACGACAAAACACCACGACGGGTTCAGCATGTTCGATACGAAGCAGACGGATTACAGGATCACCGGGCCCGGCTGCGCGTTCCGGGCGAATCCCAGGGCCGATGTCGCCAAGGAGATCTTCAACGCCTTCCGTAAGGAGGGATTCGGCGTCGGCGCCTACTTCTCCAAGCCCGACTGGCATTCGCCGGACTTCTGGGCGCCCGAGTGGGCTACCCCCGACCGGAACGTCAACTACAGCATCGAGAAATACCCGGAGCGCTGGCGGCGCTTCCGCGAATTCACCTACCGCCAAGTCGAGGAGCTCGTCACCGGCTACGGGAATCTGGACATCCTCTGGTTCGACGGCGGCTGGGTGCGGCCCCAGCCCATGATCGAGGTCGCCCCGGGAACGTTCGTCAGGAACGCCAAAAACATGGATATCGACATGCCGAGGATCGCGGCCATGGCGAGGCGGCATCAGCCGGGGATCCTCGTCGTGGACCGGACGGTCACGGGCCGTTACGAGAATTACCGGACCCCCGAGCAGGAAATCCCCGATAAGCCCCTCCCCTACGCTTGGGAGACATGCATGACCATGGGCAACCAGTGGTCCTACCTGCCGGGCGACCAGTACAAGAGCGCGCACCGGCTGATCCATCTCCTCGTGGACATCGTTTCCAAGGGCGGGAATTTTCTTCTGAATATCGGTCCCGACCCGGCGGGCGAGCTCCCGCCAGAATCGCTGAAACGGCTCGAGGAGATCGGCGCCTGGATGAAGGTCAACGGCCAAGCCATCTACAAGACCCGGCCCGTCGCGCCCTACAAGGAGGCGAAGACCTGCTTTGTCTCTCTCGCGGACGGCACGGTGTATGCCATCTATCTCGCCGACGAGGACGAGACCGCGCCTCCCCCCAAAATCATGATCTACGCCCTCGCGCCGAAGCCGGGGAGCGAGGTCCGGATGCTGGGCGTCAAGGCGCCCGTCCGCTGGGAAAGGGCCGGCAAGGGCGTCCTCCTGACCCTGCCGGAACAGGCGGTCAGGAATCCGCCATGCCGGCATGCCTGGGCTTTCCAAATAACGCCTTAGCCGCCTCTTTGGCCGATTCCGGACAAGTTGATATAATGGTGGCATCGCCCTTCGAGCGCCGCGCGTGCGGCGGCGTTGGGAACGGAAGAGCGCAATCGAATCTGACCGGGAGGTCTCATGAACAAACCCATCGCAGCCGTCCCCAGGAAGCTCTTTTCCGCGGGCCTCGGGACCCTGTTATTTCTGGCGCTGGCCGCGGCTCCCGTCCGGGCCCAATACCGAGACCAGGAGCGTATGACGGGGCCGGGTCAGCGGGAACGGATGGGGCCGCCCCCCGCGGAACGCTTTACGACCCTCAACGATCTCTGGTACCTCCAATCCTCGGAGAAGGTCAAAGCGCCTGGGGAGCAGATCTCCCAGCCGGGCTTCAAGATCGAAGGCTGGTATCCGGCCGTCGTCCCGTCCACGGTCATGGGCACGCTCGTCCAGAACAACGTCTACCCGGACATCTTCGTCGGCGAGAACCTCAAGGCCGTCCCGACCCGGCCGTTCGAGGTTTCCTGGTGGTACCGGCGTGAATTCATCGTGGTGCCCGGGCCCGGGACGCGCAGCGTCCGCCTCGAGTTCGACGGCATCAATTACCGGGCTAACGTCTGGCTCAACGGCAAGAAAGTCGCCGACGCGGACGCCATCTACGGACCCTTCCGGCGCTTCTCCATCGATGTCACGGATATCGCCAAGCCGGGGGCCAGGAACGCCCTGGCCGTCGAAGTCATCCCGCCCCGCAAAGGAGAATTCACCATCGGCTTCGTCGACTGGAACCCCAAGCCGCCCGACGCCAGCATGGGGATCTTCCGGGAAGTCAGGGTCAGGACGACGGGCGACGTGGCCATCAATTTCCCATTTGTGGTTACAAAACTGGACCTCGAGACGCTCAAAGAGGCCCGTCTCACGATATCCGCCGAACTCGAGAACACGTCTCCGGCGAAGGTCTCCGGAACCCTCGAAGGCCGGATCGGCGCCGTCCGGTTCACCCAGGAGGTGGCCCTCGAGCCCAAGGAGACCAGGAAAGTCGTCTTCGCCCCGGAGGGCCATCCCGAGCTCATCATCAAGGACCCGAAAATCTGGTGGACCCACGACCTGGGAAAACCCGAACTCTACCGTCTGACGCTCGCCTTCCTCCAGAAATTGGACAAGGCCCGGGCTGAGGCCGAAGCCAAGGCCCTGGCGGATACGAAGGCCGCCGAAAAAGAGCAGGAGAAGAAGAACAGAAAAGCCGTGGAAGGACCCTGGGGCGGCCGGGAACGGGTGCCCTTCATGGGCCGTGACCCCTACTCCGACGTCCGGACGGTCCGGTTCGGCGTCCGCGAGGTTTCGACATATTTCAACGAACAAGGCCACCGGGGCTTTATGCTCAACGGGAGGAGGATCCTCATCCGCGGGGGCGGCTGGACGGACGATATCTTCCTGGACGTCCGCCGGCCGAAGCTCGAGGCCGAGGTCGTTTACGCCAAGCACATGAACCTGAACACGCTGCGCCTGGAAGGCTTCTGGGGCACGAGCGAGGACCTCTACAACCTCTGCGACACCCACGGGGTCCTGCTCATGGCCGGATGGAGCTGTCAGTGGGAATGGGAAAACCTGGTCGGCAAGCCGAACGACGATTTCGGATGCATCAAGGACCCCGAGGACATCCGGCTCATCGCCCAATCCTGGAGGGACCAGGTCCGCTGGCTCCGCAACCACCCCAGTATTCTTGTCTGGATGGAAGGGAGCGACACCAATCCCCGGCCCGAGTTGGAGAAGGACTACATCGCGATCCTGAAGGAAGACGATCCGACGCGTCCCGCCCTGATCTCGGCGAAAGACCGGACGAGCGCCCTCACGGGCAAGTCCGGCGTCAAAATGGCCGGCCCCTATGATTACGTCCCGCCGGTCTACTGGTATACCGACACCGAGAACGGCGGGGCGTTCGGGTTCAACACGGAGACGGGACCCGGACCGCAGGTCCCCCCGCTCGAAAGCCTCAGGAAGATGATTCCGGAAAAGGACCTCTGGCCGATCAACGCGGTCTGGTATTACCATTGCGCCCGCAACGAGTTCTTCGGCCTGACGCGCTACAACGCCGCCATGGACAATCGTCTCGGCCCCGCCAAAAATGTCGAGGACTACGCCGCAAAGGCCCAGTTTCTAAACTACGAGGGCATGCGGGCCATGTTCGAGGCCTTCGTCGCCAACAGGCCCAAGGCGACGGGCATCATCCAGTGGATGTACAATTCGGCCTGGCCGAAGCTCTGGTGGCAGCTCTACGACTATTACCTCAATCCCAACGGGGCCTTCTACGGCGCCCGGAAGGCCTGCGAGCCCCTTCACCTGATCTACAACTACGGGACGCGGGAGGTCGTGGCCGTGAACAACACGCGGGAACCGGCCGTGAAGCTGAAGGCCGTCATCCACGTTTATGACTTCGACCTCAAGGAAAAGTACGCCAAGACCGTCGACCTGGGTCTGCTGGCCGACGAGGTCAAGAAAATCGACACGCTCCCCGGCGTCCAGGGTATGACGCCGGTGTACTATCTCGACCTCAGGCTCCTAAAAGAGAAGAATGCCCTGGTCGACGCGAACTTCTACTGCCTGTCGGCGAAACCGGAAACCCTCGATTTCGCTAAATCGGAATGGTTCGTGACGCCCGTCAAGGATTATGCCGATTTTACGGCCCTGGCCGGGCTCCGGCCCGTCAACCTCAAGGTCAGCGACCATTTCTCCCGGAGCGGACCCGCTTACGATCTTTTGGTCGAGCTCGAAAATCCCTCGCGAGACCTGGCCTTCCAGATCGAGCTGCGCGTGACCCGGGACACGTCGGGCGAGACGGTGATGCCGATCTTCCTCGACGACAACTATATCACCCTCCTTCCTGGCGAAAAGCGGAAAATCGCCGGCGTCTTCGCCGCCGAGGACCTGGGCGGCGAGCAGCCTGTCCTCAAGGTCAGGGGCTGGAACATCAAGGGCTAAGGGCGTGACCCGGGCCCGAGCCGTTGCCGTCGTCGCCGGGGCGTTCCTCGCTTTGTTCGCGGCCGGCTCGGCCGGCAGCGGAGCCGGGGGGGAGGCGCAAGATCCCTGCCGGACCTTCGCCTGCGACCGCGGCGGCATCGTCCGGGGGGACGTTTCGGTAAAGCGGATGGCCCTGGTATTCACCGGGGGATCGTTCGCCGACGGCGGCGGGCACATCCGGGACGTCCTCAGGAACAAGAGGGTCCGGGCAGGCTTTTTCTTCACCGGCGATTTTTACCGGACGCCGGAGTTCCAGGCCCTCGTCCGGGGCCTGGTCGCCGACGGGCATTACCTGGGTCCGCATTCCGACAAACATCTCCTCTACTGCGATTGGAACGACCGGGCGAAAACGCTCGTCACGGAGGACGAATTCCGGCGAGACTTGCAGGCGAACTACCGGGAGATGGAGAAGTTCGGCATCGCCCGGGACCAGGCCCCGTATTTCATCCCCCCCTACGAATGGTACAACGAGGACATCGTCCGGTGGGCCCGCGGGATGGGATTGGTCCTGTTCAATTTCACGCCGGGGACGTCGTCGAACGCCGACTACACGACCCCGTCCATGAAGGAATACCTCTCTTCCGAGGCGATTTACGGCCGGATCCTGGCCTGGGAGAAGACGCACACGCACGGTTTCAACGGCTTCATTCTGCTCATTCACATCGGCACGGACCCGGAGCGGACCGACAAGTTCTATCTGAAGCTCGAGGACCTGATCACGGAGCTCCAGGGCCGGGGCTACGGCTTCGACCGGATCGACGAACTCCTCAAAGCCGTGCGGGACTAGGTTCGGCCGATGGAGGCTGGGCAGGCGGCGGGAAGATCTCGTAGTCAGGACCGAACTGCGCCAGGAATTCGAGGCTGAAAGCCCTCAGGGTATACCAGAACGGCAGCGTCACCACCGTCCCGATATAGGGGATGACGAGCAGGAACCAGCCTATGCAGCAGGTCACCAGGCCGGCGATGACGACAAAGACGATGAAGGCAATGATTAGCGCAAAAATGACCAGTCCGTAGAGGATGAAGGAACCGGCGTGCTCCCGGAAAAGCGGCATGAAGAGCGCCCAGGCCTTCGTCGCCGAGACCCTGTTCTTGGCCATGATCGGCACGACGAAATCCTTCAGGAACGTGGCGATATAGCCGGTGACGGCGATCAGGACGAGGAAGAGGGCCCCCATGCCCAGCATCCAGGAGACGGGAAGCGGGACGAAGCGGGTCTCTTCATAGATCCGGGAGGCCGTGGTGAAAAAAAGAATAGTGACCAGGACGAAGGCGGCCAGGATGGCCAGGTGGAACACGAGGCGCCACAGGAACAGCGAGTCGCCTTCCTTTCTATAGTCATTCCAGGGCTTGGCGATTTCGGCCCTGTTATGGACCACGTTGTCCAGGAACATGAACTGGCCCCTCGAGCTCAGCCAGAGCAGGACGATCCCCAAGACGAGAATCGCGAACGCGATGAAGGCGATAACCACAGCCCAGGCCGGGTGGTTCCCGAGCCAGACCCAGGCTTTGTGCGGAAAGTCGAGGATATCTCGGAAATTCGTGTTCCAGTGACCCCTTGACCCTCCTGACCCCTGATGGCTGTCGGCCAGGCCGGCCAGGAAGGCGGTAAACCCGACGACGAACCACTTGTGGAGGTCGAACGGCTTGAGCAGGGCCAGCCTCATCCGGTTCCAGGCCTGCGTCAACGGTTCGGAATAAGATACGGTCATGTCACCCCTCCCCCGAAGGAATGCGCCGAAGCCCGGCTCCCCGCCCTATTTTATTTCTTCTTCAGCGATTCGACAAGGTTTCTGATTTTTTCCTGGCCGGGGCTGAGCTCGAGCGACTTCGTCCAGGCCTTGAGGGCCTCCTCTTTGTTTCCAAGCTGGTAGTAGCAGGTCCCGAGGTAATTCAGGATGTCGATATTCATGCCGTAGCGGGTGAGATAGGCCGTGTAATAAGTGAGCGCCTCCTGGAATTGCCCCAGGGCGTGGCAGGACTGGCCGACGAGGCTCAGGACATCGGCCGGGGGCTCTTGTCCGCCGGCGAACGGGAGCAGGACCTCCTTGGTCCGCTTGAAATCCCCCTTCCGGAAAAGCATCAGGCCGTAAGCCGCGGCCAGTTCGACTCTCTGCGGGGCGATGGCGTAGGCCTCCGAGAGCCGGGTCCCGGCCTCTGCGACATCCCCTTTGCGGTCATACTGCAGGCCCGTCTCATAGAGGTAATCCTCCCTCTTCAACGGGGGCAGGACCTTGGAGATGACCATGGGCCTGGGGAATGCCGGCAGAGTCGTTACCTCGAAATTCTCCTTGCGGGCGGCGACCTCCCGGCCCTGCGGATCGACAAGGGAAACGGCGACCTGGTAATAACCCGGTGGGAATTCGGCCAACGCCTGGGTTTCGACGAAATCGGCATCCCGTCCGCGCTCGCTGATTTTTCGGGTCCGCGCGGAAAGCGGCTTGTCCTCCCGGAGAAAGGCGAACCGGACCGACCCGCCGGCCCGGAGCTCGTCGGTCAAGCCGTAGACCTGGAAGAAGAGGACCAGGGTGTCCTTCGTGCCGAAGGACTTTCTGGATTGACAGAGGATTTGTTCGCGCCCGGTCCGGAACGGCACGCGCTCCTTTGGATCGCCCGCGGCCGCCTCAGCCTTGTAGGCGAGAAGAAGGGGGCTCATCATGGGAGCGGCCGGCTCCTCCGGGACGACGAATTTCCGTTCGGCGCTGCTGAATTCCTTGGAGGCGGTGTTTTTCAGAAGGAGGTCCAAGTTATAGCTCCCGGGCGACATCGGGAACATGTCCTGGAGGGATATCGTCTGCACCCGGACGGCCTGAAGCGCTTCCGGCGTCAGGGTGAACGGGAAATCCCGGTCGAACTGGGTTATGGTCCGGCCGGACTCATCCGACACGCGGCCCGTCACCAGGAAGCGGACGTCGTATTTGCCCCCGGCATCCTCCACGGTGATCTTGCCCGGCTCGATGGAGTAGTGGACCGCGAAAACGCCCGACTCGTCCCGTATGACCTGGAGGGTGGCGTCGCACGGCACATAATTCGCGGTGTACTCGACATCGATGAAGTCCTTGTACTTCAAAATGGCGTCGGCGTAGGAGTCCTCGACCTTTTTCTGCGGGGAATCGAAGATCGTCGCCATGAGCTTGGTCGAGGCCAGGGAGACCGATCCCGCGTAGGGCCGCTCCCCCGGGATCAGGCTCAGGACTTGGAAGGCCAGGTTCGGCTCGTACTTTTTGAGCGTCTGGTAGGCTTTCTCGGGGTCCTCGCCACTGATAAAAGCGTCGGTGAGCAGGCTCTCGGGACCGTCCTGGGAAGGTGAGTA
>JBEKVN010000038.1:0-32918 GCA_049513915.1 Candidatus Aminicenantales bacterium
CGCCAACGGCCATGCGGATGCCGATCTCCCGGGTCCGCTCCGTCACCGAGACAAGCATGATGTTCATGATGCCGATGCCTCCGACAAGAAGCGAAACGGAGGCGATGGCGCCGAGCAGGAGGGTCATCACCCGAGAGGACTGTTCGGCCGCCTCCATGAACTGGGTGAGGTTCCGGATGGAGAAGTCGGGCTCCTGTTTCTGGCCGAGGTGGTGCCTCTGGCGGAGCAGCGAAGTGATTTGCCTTTGGGCGGCGTCCATCTCCTCGAGGCTCTTGGCCTCGACCATGATGACGCGGACCATCCCGGGGAAGGAGGTCCCGAAGAGCCTTTTCTGGGCCGTCGTCACGGGGATGTAGACGGTATCGTCCTGGTCCTGGCCGACAGCCGACTGCCCCTTGGCAGCCAGCACGCCCAGGACCTTGAAGGGGATGTTCTTGATCCTGACCACCTGCCCCACCGGGTCCTCGCTGCCGAACAGGCTGTCGACGACCGTTTGTCCGAGCAGACAGACCTTGGTCGCGCTCTTGACGTCCTGTTCCGTGAACGGCCGTCCGCTCGATACGGGCCAGTTCCGGAGCGCCAG
Source organism: Candidatus Aminicenantales bacterium (assembly GCA_049513915.1). GTDB lineage: Bacteria > Acidobacteriota > Aminicenantia > Aminicenantales > Saccharicenantaceae > DATKJS01. Next base: position 584 of record JBEKVN010000038.1, read on the forward strand.
CATGTCCGGCGTCGTGCCCTGGATGCCCGTCGACCAGTTTGTGTGGCCAAAGACGACTTGGGCCACGCCCGAGAGGCTGGGCCCGACATACTCGACGGTGGGGCATTCCTTTTTGATGGCCATCGCGTCCCCCAGGGTCAGCGTGGGCTGGGTGCCGGCGCCCATCCGGACGCCGCCGGACGTCGTCGAGCCGGGCATGACGATCAGCAGGTTGCTGCCGATGCTTTGGATCTGGTCGGCGATCCGCTGGCTCGCCCCGGTGCCCACGGCCAGCATGGCGATCACGGCGCCAACCCCGATGATGACGCCGAGCATCGTCAGAGCTGAACGCATCTTGTTCGACTGGAGGGCTTTGATGGCGATCTTCAGAGTCCAGAGAAAATTGATCATCGGGAGACCTCTTTCGCCCAGGCGGCCGTCGTCCGCTCGGTCCTCGTGCCCACCGCTTTCTCGTCGCTGACGACCCGTCCGTCCCGGAACCGGATGGTCCGGCCGGCGTAGGCCGCGATGTCGGGCTCGTGGGTGACGAGGACGAGCGTGATGTGGGATTCCTCGTTAAGCTTGACGAAAAGCTCCATGATCTCGACACTCATCTTGGTGTCAAGATTGCCGGTGGGCTCGTCGGCCAGAATAATCGGCGCCCCTTTGACGAGGGCCCGGGCGATGGCCACCCGCTGCTGCTCGCCCCCGGACAGCTGGTTGGGATGGTGCGATTCCCGGCCGGCGAGCCCGACGTTCTTGAGTGCCGCGGCGGCCAGCGGGGCCCTCCCTCTGGGCTGCACGCCATCATAGAGCAGGGGCAACTCAACGTTTTCGAGGGCCGTGGCCCGGGGCAGCAGATTAAAGCCCTGGAAGACAAAACCGAGTTTGCGGTTCCGGATCTCGGCCAAGGCGTCCCGGTCGAGGCCTCCGACATCCTGACCGTCCAGGAGATAATGCCCGGTCGTTGGTTTGTCGAGGCAGCCAAGGAGGTTCATGAACGTGGACTTGCCCGATCCCGAAGGGCCCATGATGGCGACGAACTCTCCCTTCTCGATCGCCAGGGACACGCGGTCGAGAGCCTTCACCTGGATTTCGCCGACGTCGTAGATTTTGACGACCTCCTGAACTTCAACGAGCGCCATGTCAGAACATCCTGAACCCGGAAGTCTGGCTGGCCGGCTTGGACAGGGACTCAACGATAACAATCTCGCCTTCCTTGACATCGCCGGAAACGAGCTCGGTAAAGGTCCCGTCGCTGAAGCCGATTTTGACTGGGATGCGCTTGGGCAGCTTGTTATCGAGCGCCCAGACCGCCGGCCCCCGCCCCGCGGCAACCGGTTTTCCTTTTTCCATGGGCCGGAACCTCAGGGCGCCGTTCGGGATCCGCAGGACGTTCCGGACGACGGAGGTGATGATGGAGACTTCGGCCGTCATGCCCGGCTTGAGTTTCAGCTCCTGGTTGCTCACCTGCACGACCACGTCGTAGGTGACGACGTTCTGGACCGTGACGGCGGCGTTCCGGACCTGAAACACCTTGCCTTTGAACGTTTCGTCGGGGTAGGCGTCGACCGTGAATTCCACGTCCTGCCCGACCTTCACGTTGCTGACGTCGGCTTCGTCGACACTGGTGTCGATCTGCATTTTGGTGAGGTCCGCGGCGATCACGAACAGCGTCGGTGTCTGGAAGCTGGCCGCGACCGTCTGGCCGACATCGACGTTGCGGGAGATGACGACGCCGTCCACCGGAGAGACGATCTTCGTGTAGACGAGGTTCGTTTCCGAGAGACGGAGGGCGGCCGCCGTCTGGTCGACCTGGGTTCTGGCGGCGACGGTCGAGGCAGCGGCTGTAAGATAGCTGGTCTCGGCCGTGTCCATCTGGCTTTTGGCCACTAGATTTCGGTCGAAGAGGCTCTTATAACGGTCCCATGTCCTCTTGGCATCGGCCTCTGTGGCCGCGGCCTTGGTCAGGTTGGCCTTGGCATTGGCCAGGTTGGCCCGGGCCTGGTCAACCTGCGCCTGGAAGAGGGCGGGGTCGATCAGGGCGATGATCTCCCCTTTCGTGACCGGTGAGTTGTAATCCACGGAGAGCTTGGTGATCCGCCCGGAAACCTGGGTGCCCACGTTGACGCTCGTGACCGCGTTGACGGTGCCGGTCGCTGTAACGGCCGTGATAATATCGCCACGCGTGATTTTGTCGGTCACGTATTGGGGCCCGCTGCTCTTACAGGCGACGGAGAAGAACCCCAAGAGGACCAATAATGATACAGGAAGGACTCCGGCATTTCTTTTTCTCATCTTGACCCCATGGCCTGCTCGAGCGCCGCTCGGGCGACCTTGCATTCGTAGAGTGCCTCGATATAAGCGATCTTGGCGCTGATTAAAGCGGCGCTGGCGTCCGCGACCTGGATCGGGTCGCCGACGCCTTCCTTATAGCTGCCGTTGGCGATGTCATAATTCTCCTGGGCCGCGGTCACGTTGAGCTCGGACACGGGAACCAGTTCCTCCGCCTGCTCGAGGTTGATATAAGCCTGCTGGACGGCGAGGTAAACGGACTGCCTCAGGGTTTCTTCGTTGGCCCGAATGACGTTCAGGTCCGCCCGCGCCTGGGCCACTTGGGCGGTCGTCAGGAACCCGTTGAAGACGGGCACGTCGAGGCTCAATCCGAGGCTCCAGCCCCTCGCGAGGGGAAAGACGTTTCCAGCGTAGTCGTAGGAGGCCGAACCGCTGACCACCGGAAAGAACCCTTTCTTGGCCAGGGTGATGGAGCTATCAGCCGCCTGTCTCCTGGCGATGAGGGATGTCAGGTCGGGCCTGTTTTTATAAGCCTCGGCCAGCGCATCCTCGAAGGAAATGCCGTACGCCTCGAAAGACATGTTATCCTCGACGTCGTAATCGAGCGTCCCGGTGACGCCCATGGCGTTGTTCAACGTGACCCGGGCCATCTTCACGGCGTTTCGCGCCTTGATCACGTTCACCTTGGCGTTGCCCAGGTCCACAGCGGCCTTCGAAACGTCGTATTTCGGCGCCAGTCCGACCTCGTAAAGGCCATTGGCCTGGTCGACGTGCAATTGGAACTGCTTGACCGCCTCTTCCGCGACGTCGCTGTTGCGTTTGGCCTGGAGGAGGCCGTAATACGCCTGTTTGACATTAAAAACGGCCAGCTGAGTCGCTGTCTCGATATCGGAAATGGAGGCGTTATAGTTCAATTTTTGAATTCTAACTTGGGTGGGCGTCTTGCCGAAATCGAAGACGTTCTGGCTAAGGTTGAGCCCGGTCGAATAAGAATTGTACGTGACGGACCTGGACGTGATGCCTAAGGACGTCCGCGGGCCGACCGAAGCGCGGCCGATGGAAGATGTCCAGCTGATCTGAGGGAAATAGCTGGATTCGGCTTCCCGGATCAGGCTCTTGTCGGCTTCCGACGTGGCTCGTGACGCCATGATGGCCGGCAGGCGTTCGATGGCGATGGCGATGCAGCGTTCGAGCTTCAATAATTCGCCCCGGCGGACGGCCTCGCCCGTCTGCCCGCTGCAGGGGACGAGTGAAAGCAGGGCTAGGAGGGCCGCGGCGAAGGCTTTCATGTTTTCCGTCATTGATTCCCATCTCCTTGACTATAGAGGGGAACATCGGCTTCCCCGCGTTCATAAATCCAAGAAACGTGCCAAGTGCAAGGAAGGTTCAAACGGTCCCGCCAGGAGGGACCCCCCTGATAAGGCCGATGCCGCGACCGGGGAGGTCCCGCCGTCAGTGCTGCCGAACGGGACTGCCGTCCTGTCCACCGGGGGCGGCCGCCGAAGACGGGAGAACGGGGCGGCCTGAAGCTCCACGGACTCACATCCGTAGAATCCCGCGGAGGGGATTGACGGCTTCTCTCCTCATGCTTTATGCTTCCCTCGCCAATGAAAACAAAACTGACGCGAAGAACATTTCTTGGGACGTGTGCCGCGGGAGGCGCGGGGGCCGTTTTGGGGCTCCCCCTCATCGGAACTCGCAAGGCAGAGGCCGCGGCGCGGAACGGGGTCTGCCTGACCGTCTGCAATCACTGGAGCTATATCGGAATCGGCTGGCAGCTCGGGATCGAGTCCTGCGTCCTCTCTGTCACGGACGCCATGGAAATGGCCGACCGGCCGCCTCACGTGAAGACCTGCGTCAATCTCGACGCCCGGGCCTATGAGTTCATGGCCGAGAAGTTCCCCGAGGTGACGGAACGGCTCAAGCCCTACCTGGCCGCGGGCAAGGTCGAGCTGATCGGGGGCACCTACGGCCAGCCGATGGGCACGACGATCAGCGGCGAGTCGAACATCCGGCAAATCGTCATGGGCCGGGAGGTGATCCGCAAGGCCCTCGGTTACGACTTGGCCACGTTCCTCGAGGAGGAGGAGTTCACCCACCCCCAGATCCCGCAGATCGCGAGATTGGCCGGATTCCAGTACGCCAGCCTGGCCCAGTTGGACACCTGGGGTCGGGCCGGCTGTCCCCGGCAGGACCTGAACGTCCTGGAGTGGAAAGGGATCGACGGGACCGTCATTCCGTGTGTTCCGAAAAACGCCCTGTTCGGCTACGCGCCCGATTTGAAAAAGCTCGCGGCCTCGCCCGAATTCCAGAAGCTCGCCGGGCTGGGCAAGCCGCTGATCTTCGCGTGGGAGGAGTTCGGCTGGGAATCGCCAGAGGAGCCGGCCTATCTGTCGGCGCCGGCCAGGTACCGCACGCTCGAGGACGTGGAGTTTGTCACGCTCAAGGGATATCTCGACGAGTACGGTTCTCAGGGCAAAGAAACCGTCTTCCTGCCGATGGACGCCTGGAACAAGTCCCTCACATGGGGGCTCGGCGGGGACCAGGTCCGCATTCTCGACCGGAAAGTCGACGCCCTGCTCCTCGCGGCCGAGCTCTTCGACGGCATCGCCGCGGCGCTCGGCCGTCCATCGCAGGCGGCCGAGCTCGAAAGGGCTTGGCGGGACCTCCTGGCTTCACAAAGCCACGACGTCGGCCTTTGCGAATACTCGCGCTGGCAGGGCGACCGAATGGCGCCACTCGACCGCATCGAGGACCGGCACAACTTCACGTGGGGGGCGATCGGGTATAACCACTTGGATGCCGCCCAAAAGCAGGGCCAGGCGGTTTTCGACGCTGTCCTGGGATACCTGAGCGGCCGGGCCAACACGGCGGAAAACCGGCGCGGGGACCTGGCCGCCGTGGTCTTCAATCCCCACGCCTGGCCGCGGACGGGCGTCGCTTCGACCGGACGCCTCTATCCCCTGCCGCCGCAAACCCGTGACGTCGTGCTGAGGGACAGAAACGGCCGGGCCGTGCCGGCCCAAATGGTCAAAAGCGAGGAAATATCCTCCGGCGGCCTGGCCATGGCTGAGATCGCCTTCATGGCCCGCGAAGTGCCTCCGGCGGGCTACGACACCTACTATCTCCAATATTCGGCGCAGGCCTCGCCCGCGGCGGCGACGGACCTTAAAGTTGACGAATCGAAGCTGACCATGGAGAACGAGTTCATGCGCGTCCGGCTGGACCCGGCCACCGGAGGCGTCGTCGGCCTCGCGGCCAAGCCTTCCGGAGCTGAAATGCTCGACCAGGCCGGCGGGCCTTTTCCCCGCTTTACGGGCCGGCCGAACCCGAACCTCCCGACCCGGCCCAAGCCCCCGGCCTTCTACGACAGCGGCGGCTCCAAGGCCCAGATCGACTGGGTTGCCCGCGGACCGCTCTGGGCGACGCTGCGGGCCCGGCACTCCTGGGAGTATCTCAAGTTCGAAACCCGGGTCACCCTCGCGGCGGGTTCGCCGTACCTCGAAGTGACGAGCCGGGTTCTGGCCCTGGTCCCACCTCAGTCCGATGTCGCTCCGGCGGACATCAAGGAGGGGTACTGGGTTTCGCTGGCCCCCGGCTTCGCGGTGACCAACGTGCTCCGCGATTACCCTTTCGGCGTCGAGGAGACGAAGAACCCGGCCTACCACGCCCTGACCTTCGTCGACCTGCTCGGGGGGGACCGCGGACTCCTCATCCTGCACCCGGGCACTCAATACTTCCGGCGCGAGCCGTCGGGCCGGGTTTCGAACCTGGTCATGCGGGAATGGGAATCCTATTTCTCGAAGGAATATGGCTGGCCCATCTACGCCGAGTACCGTCACGGCCTGATGCCCCATGGCGGGGAACTCGATAACTCCGGCCGCCTGCGCGCGGCGGCCGCGTTCGCGCGCCCGTTGGCGTGCGCGCTGGTGAAGCCCCGGGCGGGGGATCTTTCGCGGTCGGAGAGCTTTTTCACCGCAACTCCCCCCGGTCTCGGCTTCTCATCGTTCCGGAAGAGGGTCGACGGCGGCTACGAACTGCGCGTCGTCGAAACCGAGGGCCGCCGCGCCAACGGAAGCGTCACGATCCGGCTTCCCCTGGGCCGGGCGGCCGCGACCGATCTCGTCGGCCGGCGGCTGGCCGGCGCCACCGTCAAGAACGGCCGGCTGGACATCGCCGCCGACCCCTGGAAAATTCTCACCTTCCGCCTGGACTGAAGCTCCACGGATCTGCGTCCGTGGGATCCAGCGAACGGGATTGGCATGGCGGGCCCCGGCCCTGTCCCCGCGGTTTCCGGATCGTCCGCCGGCGGCGTATAATGGATTTTCATGTGCGGGGAAAGATCGTTCTCATGAGATCCTTCAGAAAGTCGGTCTCTGCGGGGCTGCTGGCGCTCCTCGTCCTGGGCCTGACCGCCTATGGATCCGAGCCCGGGGCCGGCCCGGCCGCGGTCAAGAGCGGCGGGCCCGCCTTCAAGGACGGAAATCTCGAGCGCGTCCGGCGCTTTCTGGCCGAGACCTCCGCTCCCGGCATCCGGCTCGACGACTACTATTTCGTCCTCATCGGGGACATTCAAAACGGCGTCCGGGACCTCGGACATCCCGTTTTCAACGCCATCGCCAAAAATATCCAAGGGGCTATCGACGAGAAAACGGGGGAACGGCTTTACGACAAAATCCGCTTCGTCATTCTCCTCGGCGACCTGGTCTACGAGGGCCCGGCCGCCCGGCAGTGGACCGGCCTTGAGCAGGCTTTCGCCGGCCGGGGCCCGGACGGGACGGTTTATCCCTATATTGAGCTTCTGGCCAGGGACAAGCCGATTTTCCCCGCCCTCGGAAACCATGAAATCCTGAGTTTCCGGCCCCGTCCCCAAAACCGCTACAAGGACCTGTTCGATTCGCCGCTCGGGGTCGATAAGTTCAAGGCGTTCTTCGATTGGGACCGTTGGATCGCCGACCCGCACATTTTTTATCCCGTCCCGTCCGACCTGGCAGCAAGCACATTCCATGAGCTCGCCGCGAAACTCCCGGACCCCGGAGACCGTCAAGTTCTCGCGGACAACTACGCACGCAAGGACGACGGACGGTACCACCTGAAATTCTACGAAAACCCGCCCCTCCGGGAAGCGGAATTCCGGGAGGGCCGGGACCGGCTCGCCGTGGCGCTCGCGGCCCTATTCCGGAAGGCCGGTTACGGTACGCTCCCCGTCCTCAATTCGGACAATATGATCTGCTACGCGTTCGAGGCCGGGAATGTGGTTTACCTCTTCCTGGATTCCATGGCCCGGGGCTGGCATTACCCGGTCTTTTCCCAGCTCAAGCAGGCTCTTTATCCCGACAAGAAAGACCAGCACCGGCTGAATCTCTTCACCCTCAGCCCCTACAACGGCCAGACCGATTTCTACCGGGCCGTCGCCGCTTACGCCCGCGAGCACGGCAAGACGCTCATCCCCATGATGCACCACTCGATTTTCAATAAATCCCGGGACCCCTACAGCCGGGGCATTGAATATAACTCCTGGCTGGCCCTGGGCTTCCCGCAGACCCCGGAGGAAAAGGGCAATCCCTCCCTCATGGACGAGATCATTTTTTCGGACGCTCCCGTGACCTTCAGCGCCTGCGTCCACAGACTTGAAACGTTCTCCATCATTGCGAAAACGCCAGGGCAGCCGGATCACACCCTCCAATGGTATGTCTCCGGAGGCGGAGGCGGCCCTTTCAAGCGGGGCAACCTTCCCAGCCGGATCCAGGTCCGTGAAGATTTATTCAATCAGAAACTGAGGAACGAATCCGGGCCGGACGCCGGAAGGTCCATCGAGGTCAAGGACCCCGAGGCCTGGTTCGGGAACCACTACCTCCTCGTGCACGTCAAGAACGGCGAAGTCGTGGATGTTTCTCCGCGGTTCATCGACCCCGCGGAGCTACGCCGTCCGCTGTTCAGGCCCCAAGTGACCGTAGCCTCGACCTACTTTTCCCGTCCGGGAAGCGCCGGCGCGTCGCTAGAGTTCAGTCCAGGCTTCTGGGGGATGGAACCGTTCAATAGATACCTGCAGTTCGTAAACTGGCGGCCGTCGGTGACTCTGGGGTTCGTTGACTACAACGTCTGGGAAAAGATCCAGGACGTCCAAACCTACGCCGCGTCGCTCGAAATATCCCCCTTCGTCCTGGAGTGCCACCTGCCGCGGGCGAACATCGTAACCCTCCGGCTCCTGGGGTTCGAATGGTGGGACGGCCGGAGGGACCTCCGCCGCGCCTTCCTGACGACGGGCGTTGAAATGCCCGTTTTCTATAACTTCTTCGGACGCCTCGAGAGATTGAACCTCGGGATCAAGGCCTACTTCCCCCTGCACGCGGGCTCGAGCGTGGACCCGACGTTCGGCAGGCAGGTCCGCGTGGCTTTTACTGTGGGATACAGGTTCAGGTTCTAGCTTCGCTCGGAATCGTCGCGGGTCTCCCTCACCTTGACATAAATCGCGGATCCTCCGCCCGCCTCTTCGCGCGCCCTGACCTCGAAAAGCGCGGGCTGGCTCTTGATGAGCTGGGAGAGCTGCTTGAATCCGTAAGTGCGGGGGTCGAAGCCGGGGTCGAGCTGGCGGAGGTAGAAGCCGAGCTCCCCCAAGTTGGCCCAGCCGTCTTCGTGGATGGCCATGTCGAAGGCGCCCCGGAGCAGCGGCACGGGGTCGAACTTCCGGCTCTTGTCACCCCGGTCCTCATGCTCCTCGGCCTTCCGCGCCCCGCCCCGGTCTCTTCGCCGCGGCTCGCGGGGGACAAGGTTCTCGGTATAGATGAAGACGTTGCAGGCGTTGACGAAGGCCTTGGGCGTCGAGCGCTTTCCGATGCCCATGACGAAAAACCCGATCTCCCGGATTCTCGTCGCCAGCCGCGTGTAATCGCTGTCGCTCGAGACGATGCAGAAGCCGTCCACCTGGTGGCTGTGGAGGATGTCCATGGCGTCGATGATCATGGCGCTGTCCGTGGCGTTCTTGCCGATCGTGTAGCGGAACTGCTGGATGGGCTGGATGGCGCTGTCGTGAAGGGCCGTCTTCCAGCCGGACATGCTGGTGGTCGTCCAGTCGCCGTAAATCCGGCGGATGGTCACGAGTCCATACTTTCCGGCTTCGGCCAGGATCTGGTTGACGAGCGACGGCTGGGCGTTGTCGCCATCGATGAGGAGGGCGACCTTCCGGGTTTTTTCCTCCATGAAGTTTTCGGCCATAGGCACGATCCTTTCGTTTTTCGCGATTAATGTTCCCCCTTTATAGTAGCCCATCTCCCCGCGATGTTCAATCCCGTTCGCGGCGTTCCACGGACGCCATCGAGAGGCCGCCCTCGGCAGCCTCTCGATGACTGCGGGGTTCAAGCCAAAAGGAGCCCCCCGGCCGTAAGTCCGTGGAGCTTCGGTCCAAAAAAGGATGGCCGCGGCCGCGGAAAATTTGTATAGTAGGGGAATCGAGAGCGAGAAGAGAGGGCGAACGGATGAAGAACATCACGAGAAGGACCTTCATGGGTGAGACGGCTAAGGCGGCGGCCGGGGCGGCCGTTGGCGCGGCCGGAGCGGCGGTTCCGGCGGCCGGGGCGGGACAGGCAGCCCAGAGAGTCGGCGCCAACGACAAGATCGCGATCGCCGTCATCGGCTGCGGCGGCCAGGGAAAGGCGGACCTGGGAGCGTTCCTGCGGGTCCCCGAAATCGACTGTCGGGCCGTGGCTGAGGTGGACGAGGAGCGGCTCGACGAGGCGGTCCAGATCGTGACGGCGGCCCGCGGTCGCAACCCCGATGGATACCGGGATTTTCGCAGGATCCTCGAGCGCAAGGACATCCAGGCGGTAGTCGTCGCGGCGCCGGACCACTGGCACGCCCTGCCCACGATCCTAGCCTGCCAGGCGGGCAAGGACGTCTACGTGGAAAAGCCCCTGGCCACGTCGATCGCCGAGGGCCGGGCCATGGTCCGGGCGGCCCGGCGCTATAATCGCATCGTCCAGGTCGGCACCCAGCAGCGGAGCTCCGACCACTTCCGGGACGCCGTGGCGTTCGTCCGGTCCGGGGAGCTCGGCAAACTGCGCTTCGTCCGGGCCTGGGCCTGCCTCGACTGGAAAGGCTCGATCGGCGCGCCGGCGGACCAGGATCCGCCGGCCACCGTGGACTACGACTTCTGGCTCGGGCCCGCGCCGAAAAGGCCCTTCAACCCCATGCGTTTTCACCACAACTTCCGCTGGTTCTGGGATTATTCGGGCGGCCTCCAGGTCGACTGGGGCGCGCACATGATCGACGTCATTATTTGGGCCCTTGGGGAGAGCCCGGTCGGGGCCGCGGCCGTGGGAGGCAAATTCGGCTATCCGGACGACATCCGCGAAACGCCGGACACTCAGAACTCGCTCATCGAGTTCAAGACCTATAACATCCTCTGGGAGCATATGATCGGGTGCGGGGTCGGGCCCTGGCAACGCGAGCACGGCGTCGAGTTCCACGGCCAGAACGGCATCCTGGTCGTCGACAGGGGCGGCTGGGAGGTTTATTCGGAGACCGACGCCCTGGGCCCGAACGGTCGCGTCTTCCGGATGACGGCCAAGCCCCGGCAGACCTCGTCCCAGGATTTTCATTTCGCCCATGTCCGGAATTTCGTGGATTGTCTCAAAACGCGGGCCAAACCGGCCGGCGATGTCGAAATGGGCCATCTGTCGATCATTCCCTCCCACCTGGCCAATATCGCCTTCCGGCTCGGGCGCCGGGTCCGCTGGGACCCGGAGAAAGAGGATATCCTTGGCGACCCGGAGGCCCAGCGCCTCGTCGGCCGCGCCTACCGGAGTCCCTGGGCCCTGCCCGCCGTATGAAAGGAGGAAAGACATGAGCGACCGCTTCACGACGAGACGGGCTTTTTTCAAGCGCGGCGCCGCCGTCGCGGCCGGCCTGGCGGTTTCGCCGGCCCCGGCCCGGCTTTTCGGCCGGGAGAACCCAGCCCGGGGCAGGGTGCGGGTGCCGTTCGAGCTCGGCCTGGCCTCCATCACGTTCCAGGAGTTTAACCTCGATGCCGTGATCACGATGACCCGGCGGGTCGGCCTGGCGAGGATCTCGCTCAAGGATTTCCACCTCCCCCTGACCAGCACGGAGGCCGAAATCGCGGCCGCCGTCCGCAAGGTCCGCGAGGGCGGGCTTGTCCCCTACGGCTGCGGGGTCATCTACATGACGACCCCGGCCGAGGTCGAGCGGGCCTTCGCCTACGCGACAGCCGGAGGAATGGAGGTCATAATCGGCGCCCCCAACCACGAGCTCCTGCCCCTCGCTGAGAAAAAGGCCAAGGAAACGGGCATCAAGCTGGCCATCCACAACCACGGGCCCGGGGACCCCCTCTATCCCACGCCGGCCGGCGCCTACGAACTGGTCAAAGGGATGGACCCGCGTCTGGGCCTCTGCCTGGATATCGGCCACTGCCAGCGGGCGGGCGTCGACCCGTCCGCGGCGGCCGAAGCCTTCGCTCCCCGGATACTGGACGTCCACCTCAAGGACGTGTCCGCCGCCTCGAAGGAAGGCGGGTTCGTGGAGATCGGCCGCGGCGTCGTCGACGTCCCGAAGTTCCTCCGGACGCTCGTCAAATTGAATTATCGCGGCACGGCGTCGTTCGAGTATGAGAAGGATGCGAAGGACCCGCTGGCCGGGCTCGCCGAATCCGTCGGCTACGTCCGCGGGGCCCTGGCGTCGCTATGAACATCACGAGGAGCCCATTTTGAGCGGAGGAACGCCCGTGGACAAGGCGGGCTTGACCCCCGCCCCCGCCGCGGAATCGGCCGCCCCGCCGGCGCGCGAGCGCCTGGCTTCGCTCGACGCATTCCGGGGTTTCGACATCCTGACCATGGTCTTCGTGAATTTCATCGCGGCCATGACCGGGATCCCCTTCATCCTCCGGCACGCGCCCGCTGCCATGGACGCCTTCACCCTGACGGACTGGGTGTTTCCCGGCTTCCTGTTCATGGTCGGAGTTTCCATCCCGCTGGCCCTGGCGAAACGGAAGCAGACGGGCGAACCTGCGCCGCGCCTTCTGGGTCACGTCGTCGTACGCACGCTGGCCCTGCTTTTCCTCGGCCTCATCGAGGTGAACCATCATCGTTTCTCGGCCGCGGACACGGGCCTCAGTGAGCCTCTTTGGTATTTCCTGGCTTACGGCGCTGTTTTTGCCCTGTGGGCGGGCACGCCGAAAAACGCCGGCCCGCGAAGGAAGAACATCCAGCTCGGGTTGCGAATCGCGGCGGCCGCCCTGCTCATCGCCCTGGTCGTTATTTTCCGCGGCAAAGGCGAAGACGGCGTCGTGACTTGGCTTCAACATTCCTGGTGGGGCATCCTGGGCATGATCGGCTGGACTTATTTTGCGGGGTCCGTTCTTTATATCTTCAGCAAGGGAAACAGGACCGCCCTGGCCGGCGCCATCGGATTGATGACCGCCCTTTATATCGGCAGCCGACATGGCGCTCTCGACTTTCTCGGGCCCGTCAACAGGTTTCTCGAGCACGGCGTCGGGAGCATCTTCGGCTCCCACACCGCGATCGTCACGGCCGGGATGCTCGCCGGGACGTTGTTCCTCCCCGGTTCCGGCCTCTCAAAGCCGAAGGACCGCGTCCGCTTCCTGTCAATTCTGGGGATGGTTCTGCTCGCCGCCGGCTACGTCCTCAGGCCCCTCCACGGCTTCAGCAAGATCGGCGGGACGGAATCGTGGGCGCTGGCCACGGCCGGCATCTCCTGTCTGGTGTTCCTCTTCTTCTATATACTCCTCGACCTGCTCAAGCTCAGCCGGGCGGCCGCCTTCCTCGTTCCGGTGGGCCGGAACCCTCTCGCGGCCTACCTCCTGCCGGACCAGATCGGCAACATCCTTGTCCTCGCCGGGGGACTTCTTCACGTCGATCTCTGGCGGGCCGTCTGGCCGTTCGGCGAAAAGGGGGGCTGGCCGGGCATGCTGAACGCGGCGGTCATGACAGCTCTCGTCCTTTTCCTAACGACACTCCTGACACGGGCCAAGGTGGTTCTCAAGCTCTAGGGCGCGTGACGTAGACATCCCTGCCGCGGTAGGCTTTGCCGGCGCCGGAAAAACCCACATCGCGGGAGCCCGGTGAATTTGACAATTCGCGCGGCCTCCGATATATTCCAGCCCTAAGGAAACCCGTATGAAACTCCGTTTTTTCCCTAAAGACCAGAAATTTTTCAAGCTCTTCCGCCAGGACGCGGCCAACCTCAAGGTCGGCATCCTGGCCCTCCAGGAGCTCGTCAACAACTACGAGGACGTCGAAAAAAAGTACCAGCACATCAAGGACATCGAGCACCAGGGGGACATGATCACCCACGAGATCTTCACCAAACTCCGGGAGACCTTCATCACGCCTCTCGACCGGGAGGACATCCACGGCCTGGCCAGCGGCCTGGACGACGTCCTGGACTGTATTGAGGGCGTGGCCAGCCGGATGAACTACTTCAAGGTCCCGAAGCCGACCACGGAGATGAAAAAGCTCGTCGACATCCTCAACCAGGCCGTCCACCAGATCTCCGAGGCCCTCGACAACCTCGAGACCCTGGGCCGCGTCGACGCCTTCTGCAAGCAGATCAACCTTCTCGAATATGAAGCCGACGTCGTCTGCCGCGAGGCCATCGCCGACCTCTTCGAGAAAACCCAGAGGGTCGACCAGCTCAAGGACCTCATCAAGCTCAAGGAGATCTACGGCCGGCTGGAGATCGCCGCCGACCGCTGCGAGGACGTGGCCAACATCATCGAAGGCATCATCGTCAAGACCAGCTGAGCCTCATGCCCGCCGCGAGCCTGCTGTTCGTTGTCTTCATCATCCTGGTCGCTCTGGCGTTCGACTTCACTAACGGCATGCACGACGCGGCCAACTCCATCGCCACGATCGTCTCGACCCAGGTCCTGACCCCGCGGCAGGCGGTCGTCTGGGCCGCCTTTTTCAATTTCGCGGCGTTTTTCATTTTCGGAACGGCAGTTGCCCAGACGATCGGCGCCGGGATGATCGACCTCGCCGTCGTGACGCCGCTGGTCATTTTCGCGGCGATACTCGCGGCGATCTGCTGGAACCTCCTGACCTGGCTCCTCGGACTGCCGACGAGCTCTTCCCACGCCCTCATCGGCGGCTATGCCGGCGCCGCGATCGTCAAGGCCGGGCCGGGTGTCATTATCGTCCAGGGCTGGGTCAAGACGATCATCTTCATCTTCCTGGCGCCGGTCCTGGGCATGGCCCTCGGCGTCGTCTTCATCTGGATCACGGTCCGCATCGTCCAGAGGAAGCATCCGGCCAAGATCAACCGCGCCTTCCGACGGCTCCAGCTCCTCTCGGCCGGCCTCTACAGCCTCGGCCACGGCGGCAATGACGCCCAAAAGACCATGGGGATTATCAGCAGCCTCCTGTTCTCGGCCGGCATCACCAAGACATTCCACATCCCGTTCTGGGTGGCGGCCGCCGCCTACACGGCCATCGGCCTGGGGACCTTCTCCGGCGGCTGGCGGATCGTCAAAACCATGGGCCAGAAGATCACCAAGCTCCGTCCGATCGACGGCTTCTGCGCCGAGACCGCGAGCGCGCTGAGTATTTTCCTGGCCACGCACATGGGCGTTCCCGTGAGCACAACCCACGTCATCACGGGCGCCATCTCGGGCGTCGGGGCCACCAAGCGGCTGTCCGCCGTCCGCTGGGGCGTCACCCTCAGGATCGTCTGGGCCTGGATCTTCACCATCCCGGGCGCGGCCCTGATCGGCGGCTCGTTTTTTTTCCTTCTCCGCCTCGTAATTCGGTGACACACAACTAAATACCGAAATTCGCCGAATCGCGCTTTTTACCTGCTTCGAATCATAACGGCCAATTTGAGGGTCAGCGCTTATCACGAAAGTTGTTACGGAAGTGACCAGGAATAATTTCGGTATTTAGTTGTGTGTCACCAAAATGCCGAAATTGACAGGGGGCGGCGATTGGGCTACATTTTGGACTCGATGCGTTTCCTCGTCGCGTGTCTCGTCATTCTCGGGCTCATGCCTCCCCTCGCCGCCGCGGCTGGCGCCGGGGCGGATCTCGCCCGGCTGCTTCCCGGCGAGATCGCGGGCTGGAAGCCCGCCGGTGAAGACCGGACCTTCACCCGCGAGACCATCTTTGATTATATGGACGGGGCGGGCGAGATTTACCTGGCTTTCGGCTTCCGGCAGGTGCTCGTCCGGGAATACGTCGACGCGGCCAGCTCCCCCCTGGTCGCCGAAATCTATGACATGACCACTTCGGCCGACGCCTACGGCATTTTCTCGAGCGACCAGGACGGCGAAACGGTCCGGGTCGGCCGCGAGGCCCTTTATGGCGGCGGGCTCCTCCGGTTCTGGAAAGGGCCCTATTTCGTGAGGCTCCTGGCCGAAAAGGAAACGGCGGAAACGCGGAGAATCCTCACGGGCCTCGGCCTCAAGGTCGCGGCGGCCATCTCGGTGGACGGAACGAAACCGGCCCTCCTCGATGGCCTCCCTACGGAGCATCTGGATAAAAAGAGCGTCCGCTATTTCCACAAGCAGGTGTCCCTCAATAACCTGTACTACCTGGCCGACGAGAACGTCCTCCTTCTCGACGAGAGGACCGAGGTCGCGCTCGGCCAATACCGGGAAGACTGGGGAAAGGCCATGCTCCTCCTCTGCCGCTACCGGACGCCCGCCGACGCCCGCCGCGCCTATCTGAAGTTCGGCGGCGCCTATTTTTCCGTCAAGATCGATCCCCAGGCCGGGACGGCCGTCGAACAAATCGACAACGGGGAGTTCGCGGGGGCGCGCCTTGTCGGCTGCTTCCTCGTGCTCGTGTTCGAATCGCCCGACAGGAAACGCTGCGAGACGCTCCTGCGGACGGCCGCATCGAAAATCCAGGAGGTTTTCCCATGGATAAATACCCCCCCGGACAAAAAGACTTGATCACCCGCCGGAGCTTCATGAAGGGAGCGGCCTACGGCTCGCTCGGTTTGGTCGCCGGCTTGCACAGGCTCGCTCCCGGCGCGGCCGCCGCCGGGCTTCAGCCGGACGCCTTCGCCGCCGCCGACCCCCTGGCCCGCATCGTCCTCGTCCGCGAGGAGGCCGCGGTCGACGCGGCACACGCCGTCGACTCGAAAATCGTGGCCGCGATGGTGGACCGGGCCGTCATGACCCTGGCTGGCGTCGAGGACCCCCTGCAGGCCTGGGGCCTCTACGTCAAGCGTGAGGACACCGTCGGCGTCAAAATCACCCGCTGCGAATGGATGCGCGTCCACACCGAGCAGGCCGTTGTCGATGCCGTCCTGGCCAGGCTCGAAGCCCTCGGCATCCCGAAAGAGCGTGTCCACACTATGGACGGGGGGCTGCCCGTCAAAGACTGCACGGTCCTGATCAACGTACCGTCCATCAAAGTTCATTCCCTAACTGGCATCGCCTGCTCCATCAAGAATTACATCAACTTCTCGAGCAAGCCGAGCGCGTATCATTTTAACGGTAACACGAAGCTCGCCGAAACCTTCCTCCTGCCCGAAGTGAAAGGCAAGACCAGGCTGATCATCGTGGACGCCCTGAGGCCGTATTTCGGTCCGGGCCCCCAGATCAACCCGCTTCACCGCTGGGATTACAAGGGCGTCATGGCCGCGACCGACCCGGTCGCCGTGGACACGACGGCCCTCAAGCTCTGCGAGGAAAAGCGGCGATTGTTCAAGAAAGGCGAGGATTGGCCCATCACCCCCCCGCCCCGGTTCCTGGCCGCGGCCGACATGGACTACAAGCTCGGAACAAGCGACCCGGCGAAAATCAGGGTCGAAAAGCTGGGCTTCTCCGGGGAGATTCTGATCGGCGCCTGAGGCGCCGCCGGAACGGGCCGGGCTTTCCCCCTCGCGGGAGGCCGGACGGAGTGCTTCGAGAGCTCAGCGCTTGCCGGGCGGGTCGGGCTGCGGCGAGAGCTTTTGAAGCGCCGGGCGGTTGAAGACGCGGACCGCCGTGAACTCGATCGTGGCGGGAAGCCAGGTCACCTCATCGTCAATCTTGATGTAATCCGTGGCCGGGACGTTCTTCATGGCCTTCCCCGTGTCGCCGATGATCGCCTTTGGTCCGCTCTTCAGGGTCCCCTTGGTCCCGGTGGCGATGATCTTCCCGGTCTTGTCATAAACCCCACAATCGCCGATGATGCCCACCTCCCCGAACGTCCCCTGGCCCTTTCCCGATTTCTGGAACGCCTTGATCTCGAAGACACACCCCTCGGGCCCCTTCAGCTTGAAGTGGCCGGGTCCGAGTTTTTCGACGGCCGTCCCTTTGGGGATGGTCACGATCTTGGTCTCGGCCAGGGCCAGCCCGGAGAACGCCAGGAGAACTGAAAACAGAAGGAAGAATGACACGAAGGAAGACCGTTTCATGAGTCCCTCCTCCTCAAGAGAGAATTCCCCATTCCCTAATCTCAATATAGGTCCCGCGCGATGGTTGTCAAGCCCGGCAAGCCGGCGCGCCCCGCAGACACGAAAGTCTTGATTCGGGAGCCGGGCCTGGTTTATTTTAGGGGGGCCATTCCCGGAGAACCAGGCCAGGCACGTCGTGCCAAGGTCCGGATGATCGTTCGAGGAGGAGGTCCGACATGACCGAGCCATCCCCCGCCCCCGCCGAAGAAAAGCAGAAATTCCCGGCCACGTTCTGGACGGCCAACACCATCGAAATCTTCGAACGGGCCGCCTACTACGCCATGGCCTCCTTCATGGTTATCTACCTGAAAGAGACCCTGAGCATGACCCCGTCCTTCGCCACCTTCCTCAACGGCAGCCTTCTCTGGGGGATCATTTATTTTCTGCCCATCCTGTCCGGGACTCTGGCCGACAAGTACGGCTTCAAGAAGACGCTGTCGTACGCGTTCGTGATGATCGCCCTGGGCTATGTCATCATCGGCAACGTCCAGCGGTTCTGGCCCGGTCTCGCCGGCGGCGCCGCCGGAGGGGCCGTGGATTTCACGGTGCCCGTCATTCTCGGCATCTGCCTGATCGGGATCGGCGGTTCTGTCGTCAAGCCGTGCATCGCGGGGACGGTCCAGAAAACGGCCGGGCTCCGGGCGACCCTGGCCTTCAGCATCTTTTATATGGTCATCAACATCGGCTCGATCACGGGACGGACCGTCTCCTATTTCGTCCGGACCAAGCTTGGCATCCCGGCGATTTTCCAGTACCCCTCGACGATCTTCGCCGTGATCGGCCTCCTCATCGTCCTCCTGATCTATAAGGAGCCCCAGTTCGTCAGCGACGGCCGCAAGGACGGCCAGCAGGTCCGGAAGCGCACCCTGGGCCAAGCCCTCCTGGGGATTTTCATCGTCCTCCGCAACCTCCGGTTCGTCTTCTTGATCATCGTCCTGAGCCTGTTCTGGTTCCTCTACATCCAGCTCTACAACCTCATGCCCCTCTTCATGCGCTACGTGGACCCGAACGCGCCCATGGACCTTTACACCATGGCCAATCCGATCATGATCGTCAGTTTCCAGCTCCTTATCACCCGGATGGTCAAGAGGTGGGCGCCCGTCAAGTCCATCATGTTCGGCGCCATCGTCGTGACGGCCGGGATGCTGCTGAACGTCCTGCCGCCGCTTCTCTTCGGAGACATCACCCGGATGGTCAACCTGGGGGTCGCCATCCCCATCGCCGGGATTTTCATGATCGTCTCGATCGCCTCCATGGCCGTGGGGGAGATGATGGCCTCGCCGCGGATCTACGAGTACATCGGGGCCATCGCCCCCAAGGGACAGGAGGGGCTCTACCTCGGCTACCAGAGTCTGCCCATCGCCCTGGCCAGCATCGTCGGGGGCCCGGTCGGCGGCCGCCTTTTCGAGACCTATATCAACACGCCCCTCAAGCAGGGCCGGACGGTGAACACCGTGCCGATGTGGCTGATCATTGTCGGGATAGGGGTCGTGTCGATCGTCGGGCTTTTTGTCTACGACAGAGCGCTGGTCAAGCCGAAGAAGGAAGGTCCGAAGGCCGCCTGAGGCGGGGAGCTATTTGCGCTTTCTCGGGAGCGTCCCCGGGTCGCAGGGCGCGTCCTCGTCGTAGTTCCTGGCCATTTCAGGGTTAGGGGCGGTCGTGCAGAACGGCAAAGGCTCCATTTCCCGCCCGCAGCAGATTGGGACAGCCTCGCCCTTCGGGACCGATACTTCCTTTTTGCAGATCGAACAGGAATATCTAACGGCGTCACTCATGTCCCTCTCCTCCCTTCACATATCAATTCCGGATAAGGCCATTCTAGCACCCCCGGAACGGCCCATCAAGGCCGGGCCGGGGCGGAGAGAAGAAAAACCGCGCGGCGTCGTCAAAATACGGTGAGAGGGAACGCGTTCCCGGGTGAGCCCCAGACCGGGTCAGGCCGCCGGCGACTGAAGCTCCGCGGACTTACAGCCGGGGGCCGGTTGGCTTGAACCCTCGCAGTCATCAAGAGGCTGCCGAGGGCGGCCGCTTGATGGCGTCCGTGGGATCCCGCGAACGGGATTGACCCCCGGCGAAAGCCTGTGATAATGGTAGGACGACGCGTTCCCCGCAACTGGAAAATGGAGAAGAGCATGTCCAATCTCAATCCCGGCATCCCCGGAAAAGGAAGAGCCTCCCTCCTGGCCTTCCTGGCGCTCGCCGCTGCGGTTTTTCCGCCGTCCGGCTGCACCCGCGCCAAGCCCAAACCCGAGCTCACGTGCGCGATCATTGAACTCCGGCCGAACGGGGGCACCAAATACTACGACGCCGTCGTCCAGGTGGCAACGATCACCCTGCAGGACGCCCTCAAGGAGCAGTTCCAGGTCCTGACCCCGACTTCGTCTTACGATCTCGCCTCGCTCAAGTTCACCGTCGACGGCAACGATCCCTCCCGGCTCGAAGCCGGCGACACGTTCATCGTCCCCCTGAAACGGCCCGACTGGAAGTTCTCCGTCATGGACGGGGACAAGGAATACTGCGCCGAAAATTTCTGGGACCGTCTGCCCGTCGCGGACCGGTTTCACCCCACGAAGACCGAGGCCATGGATGTAGCCCGGAGCCTCGAACTCGTCAACGAGCGCGGCGTGCTCAAACCCGTCCCGGCCTCGCTCCCCCCGGAATGGCAGCTCGTCGAAGATAAGAACGCGGAAGCCGACACCCCGGTCAGCTCGGTAGTCTATCAGAAGACGCGGGGCGGCCGGATCGTGGAACAAGTCGAGGTCCAATACGCGCTCCTCTCCGAGGAGGAAAAGGCCCAGCTGGCCTCGAGCTCGCCGGCCGAGTTTCTTTCGACCTGGTCGGAATGCGCCAAGAAGGGCGGGAGTCTCGCCGATATCGCCGGGCACTCGGCGATCGCCTGCGACCTCGAAGGCGTTGGGGACTTCGGCTGGACCTACCGGTATTTCTACATCAGCTCGAACATGGTCGTCGCGGTCGACGTCCAGTCAGACCCCGAAGAGCTCGGAAAGACCGAACAGGAGAAAGAGCAGGAACGCCGGACGGAGCAGATCTTCCTGCGCTACGGGTACGGGCCCGTGGGCAAGGAGGAATGGCAGGTCATGATCGAGCTCCGCATGAACCGGTCCGGGGCCTTCCATAAAAGGTCCAGGGCCGGGGAATCCGTCGATAAGGAATTCAAGGTCAGCGAAGAGGAATTCGCGGCCATTGAAAAAGCCCTCGCGGACAACCAGTTCATGTCCCTCGAGTCCCGGTCCGCGGCCGGCCCCGGATTGGAGTCTTTCCTCGCCGTCCGCTCGCTGAGCGGGGCCCGGACGGTCAACATGAAGAATGTCCGCGTGCCGGCTTTTGAGGAGATCGCGGGCGCGATCCGCCGGATCGTCCTGCCGAAGGTGGACGAGAATGGGATGCAGTCGGCGACCCGCTGACCGGCCCGTGAGGCGGGCGGTCCTTTCCGCCGCCCTGGCCTTTTTCGTCCTCTGGGGAGCCGCCTCGTGCCGGAAGCCCGCTCCCCCCGACACCGCGACGGTCGGCCCGGCCGGGCCGGACCGGACGGTCGTCCCGACAAACCAGGTCGTCAGGCCGGCGGGAAAGCAGATTCCGCTCCCCGGACTCCGTCCCCAGGCGCTGGCCCTGTCTCCGGACGGCCGGCTGCTGGCCGTCTCCGGAAAGACGAGCGAACTCGTCATCCTCGACGCGGCGAGCGGCGAAATCCGCGAGCGGGCGGAGCTCCCCTCGGAGGGGCTCCGGGAAACCTTGCCCGAAATCCCCTCCCCGAACCTCCTCGATCCGGACGTCAAGGGGCAGTTGAGCTACACGGGCCTGGTCTTTTCGCCCGACGGCCGCCACCTCTACCTGAGCAACGTCAACGGCAGCATCAAGGCCTTCTCGGTCGGGCCCGACGGCGGCGTCCGCCCGTCCCATTCGATCTCTCTCCCGGCCGCCAACGCCCCGCGCCGGGTAGAAGAGATCCCCGCCGGCCTCGCCGTTTCCCCCGACGGCCGCAGGCTTTATGTCTGCGGCAATCTCTCGAACCGCCTCCTCGAGATCGACCCCGAAACCGGGCTGGTTTTCCGGACGATCGACGTGGGCGTGGCCCCATACGAGGTCGTTCTCGCCGGCGGCAGGGCCTACGTGAGCAATTGGGGCGGCCGCCGGCCCGGACCCGGCGACCTCACCGGACCGGCCGGACGCGGCACGGAAGTCCGGGTCGACGCCGCGAGGCGGATCGCCTCCGAGGGCTCGGTGAGCGTCGTGGATCTCGCGGCCGGCACCGTGACCAAGGACATCCTCACGCACTTGCATGCCTCCGCCCTCGCGCTCTCCCCCGACGGACGGTATATCGTCTGCGCGAACGCCGCGAGCGACAACCTGAGCGTCATCGATACGCGGAACGACGAAGTCGTCGAAACGATCTGGGCCAAGGCCAGCCCGGCCGACCTGTTCGGCGCTTCGCCGAACGCCCTGGCCTTCTCGCCCGACGGACAGACCATCTACGCCGCCAACGGCACGCAAAACGCCGTGGCCGTCATCCGCTTCAGCCCCGGCGGCCGCTCTTCGAAGCTCGCCGGGCTCATTCCGGCGGGCTGGTTTCCCGGCGCGCTCCTCTTCGACGCGCGGCGGAGCGCTCTGGCCGTCGCCAACATCAAGGGCCACGCCATCGAGCCGGCGGTCGACAAGTCGACGGGCGGGACGGGCTTCAATTCCCACCAGTATTACGGTTCGGTGTCCTTGATCCCCCTGCCGGAGCCGCCGGAACTCAAGCGGATGACCGCGGCCGTCTACGAAAATTATCACCGCGACCGGATCAAGCAGGCCCTGGCCAAACCGCGGGGGGGCCGCCGGCCGCGGCCGGTGCCGGAGCGGATCGGCGAGCCCAGCGTTTTCAAGCACGTCGTCTACGTCATCAAGGAAAACCGGACATACGACCAGGTCCTGGGCGACATCCCCGCCGGAAACGGCAACCCGTCGCTCGTCCTCTTCGGCGAGCGGGTGACCCCCAACCAGCACAAGATGGTCCTCGAATTCGCCCTCCTCGACAACACCTACTGCAGCGGCATCCTCAGCGCCGACGGCCACCAGTGGTCGACGACGGCCTTCGGGACCGATTACCTGGAGAAATCCTTCGCCGGATGGCCGCGGAGCTATCCCGACGGGATGGGCCCGGACGAGGTCGACGCCCTGGCCTACGCGCCGAGCGGCTTCATCTGGGACAGCGCCCTCGCGCACGGGCTATCGATCTGGAACTTTGGCGAATTCATGATGCACGCCTGCGGCTGGAAGGACAAGGGCCGCAAGGACGATCCGGAATGGAAGGATTACTGGGACGAATTCCTCCACGGCCGCGGCGACGTGGTCATCGGGAGCGTTCCCGGGATCGAGACGATCCGGCCCTTTTCCCCCGCGGACACGGTCGGGTGGAACATGGAAGTCCCGGACGTCTGGCGGGCGCGCTACATCACGAAGCAAATCGCGGCCTGGGACCGCGAGGGCCGGATGCCCCAGCTCATCCTGATCTGCCTGCCCGACGACCACACGAGCGGGACGCGGGAGGGCTCCCCGGTCCCGGAAGCGTGCGCCGCCGACAACGACCTCGCTTTCGGGCGCATCGTCGAGGCGTTCAGCCGGAGCCGGTTCTGGAAGGAGACGGTCATCTTCGGCATCGAGGACGACCCGCAGAACGGCTTCGACCATGTCAGCGGCTACCGGACGACGGCCTACTGCGTCAGTCCCTACACGAAGCGCGGTGCGGTCGTCCGTACGCAATACAACACGACGAGCCTCGTCCGGACGATAGAGCAGATCCTCGGCCTGCCGCCGATGAACCAGTTCGACGCCGCGGCGACCCCGATGTTCGATTGCTTCACGGAGACGCCGGATTTCCGGCCCTTCGAGGCCGTTCCGAACCTGGTGCCTCTCGACTTGATGAACCCGCCGGCGAAACAGATCGCCGACGCCCTGCTGCGACGGAATGCCCTCCTCTCCGCCCGGCTCAACTTCCGGAAAGTGGACGCCTGCCCGGAGGACATGCTCAACCGGATCCTCTGGCACGCGGTCAAGGGCAGCGCCGCGGCCTACCCGAGCTGGGCCGTAACGGCCGTCCCGGACGACGACGACAGATGATTCCGTCGAAGCCAGGCCGTCGGGAAGATTCCGCGTGAATTCAGCAGGCTTTAGTCGGGCTGGCCATCCCCGACCGACGGGTCGAAGGGAATGCGGACTACCTTTGTCTGGGGCCGTGGGAGCCTTAGACCGGCCGTTCTCCGCGGCGGCCGTCCCGATCCTCATTTTTTTCCTGGCGTTTCCGGTCAATTCGCTCTTCCTGGCAGGGGTCCCCCAGGCCAAATCTCCGGAAACCCGGCACTCGGAAATCGTGGCGCCCGGGGTCGAGCATGTCGAGATCCGGCGGGGGGATTTCACGCCGGGCACGGAGACGGAGCGGTGGACCATTCACGTCCTGTCGCTCGACCCGGGGCGGACGCGGCTGGCCCTCGGCCGGGCGATGGATGAGGGCGTCGGGACCGAGACGGTGAGTTCCATAGCGGCCCGGCACGGCGCGCTGGCCGCGATCAACGGCGGCTATTTCAGGACGGCCGGAACGTACCGCGGCGAGCCGGCCGGACTCTTATGGCTCACGGGAAAGGTCCTCAGTGAGCCTTCCAGGAACCGGCCGGGCCTGGCCCTCGCTAACACGCCTGAGGGGGTGAAGGCGGCCGTGGTCAGCCTCGATTTCAGGTCCGTCGTCGACGCGGCGGGCGGACGGACGCTCCCCGTGAATGGAATCAACCGGCCGCGGGAAAACGACGAGGCGATCCTCTTCACGCCCGAATTCCACCGGACGACGCTCACGGGCCCCGCCGGGATAGAGGCCGTCGTGATCGACGGGCTCGTCGTCTCCGTGCACGACGGAGAGGGCAGCCAGATGATCCCGGATAACGGGCTCGTGATTTCCGCGGCCGGAAAAGCGGCGGCCTGGGTCCGCGAGAACCTCCGGCCGGGCGGACGCGCCGAGGTCCGGAGCGAAGCGGCCATGCATCCGCGTCCCGGCTGGGAGCCGGATTTCGTCCTGGGCGGAGGCCCGGCGCTCGTCAGGAACGGCCGGCCCGCGTCCACCGGAGATCAGGGGGCATACGATCAGGGCTTCTTTCTGAAGCGGCATCCGCGGACGGCCGTGGGCGTCCGGGCCGACGGCACGCTCGTGCTCGTCACCGTTGACGGCCGCCGGACGGCGCAGAGCGTCGGCATGACCATCGCCGAACTCGAGGGCCTGATGATCGAATTGGGCTCGGTCGAGGCCGTCAACCTGGACGGAGGCGGCTCGACGACCATGGTGATCAGAGGCAAAGCCGTCAACTCGCCCTCCGACCCGACGGGCGAACGGCCGGTGAGCGACGCGCTCCTCGTCTTTCTCCGCTAACGCGCGGCCCGCGCGGATTGACGGCCGGAGCCCAGCCTTGATATAGTCATGGGCTCATGGCCATCGGCCTTCATCACCACTCCCGGGAGGAAACCCCATGACCCGACGTTCATCGAGCATCCGCTCCGTCTTGATCCTCAGCATGTGCGTTTTGGCGGCGGCGGCGAGCCTTGCGCTTGACGCGGCCAGGAAACCCCTGTCCTACGACGCCTACGACGGCTGGCGGGCGATCCAGGGGACGCAGCTCACCCGCGACGGCCAATGGCTTGTCTATGCCTTGGTCCCGCAGGACGGCGACGGCGAGCTCGTCGCCCTCAACCTGAAAACCAACAAGGAATTCCGTTCGCCCCGCGGCAAGCAGCCGGTGCTCACGGTGGACGGAAAGTTCGTCGCGTTCACGATCGCTCCGCCTAGGGCCGACGTGGACAAAGCCAAAAAAGACAAGAAGAAGCCTGATGAACAGCCCAAGGCGGGCCTGGGGATCATGAACCTGGCCACCGGCGAGGTCAAGACTGTCGACCGGGTCAAGAGCTTCAAGGTCCCGGAGGAATCCGGCGCCGCGATCGCCTACCTCCTGGAGCCGCCCGTCAAAACCCCCGACGAGAAAAAGGCCGACGAGAAGAAAGAGGAAGCCAAGAAGGCGTCCGAGGCAAAGAAAGAGGAGCCGAAGAAGTCCGAGCCCAAGGCGGAAGAGGCCAAGGACGAGAAAAAAAAGGAAGAAAAGAAGAAGGAGCCCGGCACGGACCTCGTCATCCGCGACTTCGGGACCGGCAAGGAAACGAAAATCGCCGAGGTCGTCGAGTATATCTGGGCGAAGAATGGCGCGTGGCTGGCCTGCGGCGTCTCGTCGAAGACGCCCGAGAACGACGGCGCCCTTGTCTGGGAAACGGCCTCCGGGAAGAGCGTGACCTTGCTCAAAGGCCTCGGCAACTATAAGGGCTTCGCCTTCGACGAGAAGGGGGGGCAACTGGCGTTCACGAGCGACCGGGACGACTACAAAGCGGACAAATCGGCCTCCAAGCTCTATTACTGGGCGGCGCCGGCGATCAAACTCGCCCCCGCCGCCGGGGCGGCCGCGGCGGAGCTCATCCCGGCCGGGTTCAAAAACTTTCCGGCCGGGATGGCCGTAAGCGAAAACGGCAAGCTTAGCTTCTCGAAGGACGGCGGCCGGCTCTTTTTCGGCATCGGCCCGGCCCCCAAGCCGGAGCCGAAAGACCCCCCCGAGCCGATCAAGGTGGACATCTGGAGTTGGAAAGATGCTTTCCTTCAGCCCATGCAAAAGGCCCAAGCCGACGAGGATAAGAAGCGCAGCCTGATGTGCGTCGTCCATTTCGGGCCCAAGGAGAAAAAGTTCGTCCAGCTCGCGACGGACGACCTGCCCGAAATCTCGCTCTCGGACGACGCCAAGCTGGCGGTCGGCAACTCGGACATCCCCTACCGCCAGCTCGTGTCCTGGGACCAGGGCTACGATGACGTTTACCTCGTGAGCCTGGCCGACGGATCGAGGAAAAAGATCCTGGAGAAATCGCCGCGCGGTGTCGCCATTTCCCCCGGCGGAAAGTACCTCCTCTATTTCCAGGACGGTGACCGCAATTATTACGCCTACCGCGTCGCGGACGGGAAGACCTTCAACCTGACCGTCAAGCTCGGGGTCGGCCTGGTCGACGAAACCTGGGACACGCCGAACGACCCATCGCCCTACGGCACCGGCGGCTGGACAGACGGGGACGCGTCGGTCCTCATCTATGATCGCTACGACATTTGGGAAATCACCCCGGACGGCAGCAAGGCCCGGATGGTCACGAACGGTGTTGGCCGGCGGGACAAGCTAGTCTTCCGGTATGTCAACCTCGACCCCGACCAAAAGACCGTCCCGGCCAAGCGGCCCATCATACTGACGACGACAAACGACGCGACTAAGGCGTCGGGGGCTTTCCGGGTCATGCTGGCGGACCCGACGGGTCCTGTGAAACTCGTCATGCTCGACAAGCTTTTCGGTGGGCTGCGCAAGGCCAAAAACGCCGAGGTCTACGCTTTCACCCTGCAGCGATTCGACGAATTCCCGAACCTGTGGGTCAGCGATTCCGACTTCGCCGGCGCGCGCAAGGTGAGCGACGCCAATCCTCAGCAGGCGGATTACATCTGGGGCAAGGCCGAGCTCATCGATTACACGAACGGCGACGGCGTCGTCTTGCCGGCCGTTCTCATCAAACCGGACGGCTTCGACCCGTCGAAAAAATACCCGCTCATGGTCTATCTCTACGAGACTATGGCCGAAGGCCTCCACCGGTATTACGCCCCGGGACCGGGAACGAACATCAATTTCACCCGCTACGTGAGCAACGGCTACGTCATTCTCATGCCCGACATCATCTACGAGGTGGGCTACCCCGGGCCGAGCTCCCTCAAGTGCGTCATCCCGGCCGTCGAGAAGGTTCTCGGGATGGGGTTCATCGATCCGAAACGGGTCGGCATCCAGGGCCACAGCTGGGGCGGCTACGAAATCAGCTACATGATCACCCAGACGAACATCTTCGCGGCCGCCGAGGCGGGCGCGTCCGTGGTCAACATGACGAGCGCCTACGGCGGGATCCGCTGGGGCACGGGCATGTCGCGGGCCTTCCAGTACGAGAAGACCCAGAGCCGGATCGGGGCCCCGCTCTGGACGCGGGCCCTCCAGTTCATCGAGAACTCGCCCCTCTTCTGGGTCGAGCGGGTGAAAACCCCGTATCTCACGATCCACAACGATGAGGACGATGCCGTACCCTGGTACCAGGGGATCGAGTTCTTCTCCGCCCTCCGCCACCTCGGGAAAGAGGCCTACCTCTTCAACTTCAACGGCGAGAAACACGGCCTACGGGAGCGCGAGAACCAGAAATACTGGACCGTCTACATGGACGATTTCTTCGATCACTTCCTGCTCGGCAAGCCGCGGCCGGAGTGGATGGACAAGGGCGTTGCGTATCTCGAGCGCGGCAAGCGTGACGTAAACGCGCTCTACAAGAAAGCCGAGGAGAAGAAGGCCGAGGAGCCCAAGAAATAGGGCTGGCGGACGGGGCGGTTTCTGGAGCTTTGAGGCGAACAGAAGGGAGACGAGCATGGCCATTCCGATTTTCCAGGTCGACGCCTTCGCTGAAGTACCTTTCAAGGGAAATCCCGCCGGGGTCTGTCTTCTCAACGGCCCGGCCGAAGCGTCATGGATGCAGGATGTCGCCGCCGAAATGAATCTGGCCGAAACGGCTTTCCCGCTTCCCGAAGGCGACGGCTACCGGCTCCGCTGGTTCACGCCCAAGGTCGAGGTCCGGCTGTGCGGCCACGCGACCCTGGCCACCGCGCACATCCTGTGGGAGCAGGGCTTTCTTGCTCCCGAGCGCGAGGCCCGGTTTCAGACCCTGAGCGGTCTGCTGACGGCGCGCCGTGACGGCGATTTGATCGAACTCAATTTCCCGTCACGTCCGGTCAACCCGCGGCCGCCCGCCTGGGCCGAGGCCGTGGTCGGAGCGCTCGGAATCAAGCCCTCCTTCATCGGCATGAGC
The DNA here is from genome assembly GCA_049513915.1 of Candidatus Aminicenantales bacterium. Lineage (GTDB taxonomy): Bacteria > Acidobacteriota > Aminicenantia > Aminicenantales > Saccharicenantaceae > DATKJS01. The sequence continues at coordinate 29,222 of JBEKVN010000038.1, forward strand.
GCCGAGGATATTCTGATCGAAGCCGCCGACGAGGAGGCCGTCCGGGGCGTCCGGCCGGATTTCGCCACGCTCAAATCGCTCCCGGCCCGCGGGGTCATCGTCACCAGCCGGTCCTCCGACCCGCGCTTCGATTTCGTCTCGCGATTCTTCGCTCCGGCCGTCGGGGTCCCCGAGGATCCGGTAACCGGGTCCTCGCATTGCGTGCTCACCCCGTTTTGGGCGCAGCGGCTGGGCAAGGCGTCGATGACCGCGTATCAGGCGTCGGACCGGGGCGGGGTCCTCGAGCTGCGTCTCGACGGCGACCGCGTCCGGATCGCCGGCCGGGCGGTGACCGTCATCAAGGGCGAGCTCACGGTCTGATCCGCACAAAACAAATACTAAGGTTTGAGCGGCGATGTTGGCTGCCCTTGTCCCCCCGCCATTGCATTTCTCAATAGCCATTAACGACCCGTCTTGATTAATGCAACCAGGCCCGGAACCGGGACTTCGGAAACTCCTTTATTTTTAATCAGATACGGCAGAGATTTGTTGGCATGAATCTTGCGATATCCGGCGTCTTGGGCAAAACAATAGCGACAAGATCTTTAAGAGATCGCACATAATAAAACCAAGGTGACACCCATGAAAGTCGTTAAATTCGGTATTGCCGCAGTCAGCTGTACACTCCTTGCAACGTTGATCAATGTATCACTGCGCGCCGACCAAAATGCAGAGGCAGCGACAGTGGACAACAAGAAAATCCAGGAAGCCACCCCGCCGCCCGCGACCGCGCCGACATCGGAGCTGTTGATGACAGCTTTGGGCGAGTGGGGAATAGCTGGACCTTTGAATAAGGCCAGGATCAACATCTACGGCTATGCCGAGGGTGGTTACTTCCACGACTTCTCCGCTCCTGGCGGTCGCGGCCCGACCTACATGGGATATAACAACTTCAAAAACACAGTCATCCTGGACAAGATCAGTTTGAATATCGAACGCACGGTCGATCCGACCAAGAAGGCGTTTGACGTGGGATTCCACGTGGAAGGCGTCTTTGGCGCGGATGCTGCGTTCATCCACTCGAACGGGATGATGGATGCGCAGACGGGGCGCAATCAATGGGACCTGCTCCAAGCCTATGTGGATGTGACCCTCCCCGGCTTGCCGGTGCGGCTCCGCGTGGGCAAATGGATTGAGCTGGCCGGCTTCGAGCAATTCAGCGCTAACATCTACGGGGCCTTCGGTGATCCAGCCAGGGCGCTTTATTCTTATAGTTACCAGTTTCTCTACGCCGAGCCGGGCACGCAGACGGGCGTTTTGGCCACCTTCTTGCTAAGCCCCCAGTGGACGTTTGACGCCGGCTTCACGCGCGGCTGGAACCAGTCGACGCGCGACGCCAACGATTCTCTGGACTTCTTGGGCCGCGTAACTTTTACGCCCAACGACAAAACGTCCATCATTTTCGTGATGACGGAAGGCCCGGAGTTCCCGGCGGGCGTCGGAAAGAATCTTCCTCCGGGCGACGACAGCGACTGGTGGACCGCTTTGGACTTGGTTATCACTCGCAAGGTCACTGATAAACTAAGCCTCGGCTTGGGCTTTGACTACGTCGATGCTCCGCATATCCCGGGCTTACCGGGCGGTGCCAAGCAGTGGGGGGGCGTGTCCGGCTACGTTAGCTACGCGATTGATCCGCACTTCACACTGAATACCCGGCTGGAGTGGTATAAAGACGCCTCCAATGGCTTTTCCACCGGGGCGCCCGTCAGCTCCAACTCCTACGAGGCCACCGTGGGCGTGGCAAGCAAGCCGTTCCCAGCAGACCATTTCCTCTCGCACTTGCTGTTCCGACCGGAAGTTCGATACGACCACTCTGACCGCCCGGTCTTCGACGGCGGCCATCAAAATCAGTGGACATTCAGCGTGGACGCCCTTTTCACATTTTAGGTTCTGTGCGGCGTTCCCCTCGATCTCTAACGTTTATGGATGGCCTTTAGCGTCCAGCTTATTCTCCAGAAGGTTGATGCCCTGCAAAATGATAAAGCTCTCATCATTCGTCCTGATATCAAGATTAATGCCAGACTTCTTCAGGAGGGTCTTCATCCTGCCCGACAGATAAGCGATAGAGTTGGAAACGTAAAACGGGAAGTACCAAAAATAGCCAAATGCCAGGATTAAACAAAGGACCCCGACGACGGCCATGAGGTGGATGATCCTGGCCGAATCCTGCTTCGCCATCTGGTTTTTCCGCTCGACCGCCTGCATATTGACGTCGTTGATGCTATTAATGGCGTGCCTGAGCTTTTCAAAGGCCGGCTGGTATTCGTTGAAATAAAGGGCCCGGCCGCCCTCCCCCTTGACGATGCGTTGGCAGAGGCTTGCGTACAAAACATAACCCTGGTTGACCGTGGCCACGTATTCGCTTTCATGAATCTCGGTGATATTGCCATTTTCGGACTTGAGATTGTCTTCGAATTCGGCCCGGCCAGCCTCGAAGAGTTTCAGGTAGTAGTCGGACGTTTCCTTGGTATCGGCCGCGTTGAAGACGACGCTGCTGATGGCCGTCCGCATATCCTCGAGGGCCGAGATCATGTTCTTGGAGAAGACGAGGGATTTGTAATTGTCTTTCAGGATGTTCTCGGCGTCCTGCGAGAGCTTACCGATATGATAGGAGCAAAAAATCCCTAAAACAAAGATGATGAGGAATAAGAATCCCAAGCCCAAGGTCAGTTTCTTCTTGAGTGTCATGATGCCTCCATGGAGAAACCCGTTTTTGAAGATCTTGGCGTCATTGTAGTCCGTTTCGCAGCAAATGGGAATCTTCCGGGCAACCTTCATCGCCGCCCATTTCCTCGCTCGGCCGCAGGTTGCAATTCGCCCGATTGTCCTTTATGCTTGAGATAAGAAGCGGATCGTAAATGGGACAAGAGAAGAGCCCCCCGGTTATGAACCCGCCCCTCCATGTTCTCGTCGTGGACGACGAGCTCAACATCCGAAAAACGCTCTCCGTCTGCCTCGAGACGGAGGGACACAAGGTCACGGCCGTCAGCAATGTCAAGGATGCTCAGGCAGAGGCCTCGAGGATGTCCTTCGACCTGGCCTTCGTCGACCTGCGCCTGGGCACGGACGACGGCCTCGACCTCATCCCGGCCCTTCTCGCCGCGACCCCCGGGCTGAAGATCATCGTCATCACGGCCTACGCTTCCATCGACACCGCGGTCGAAGCCATGCGCCGGGGCGCTAGCGACTACATCCCGAAACCTTTCACCCCGGCCCAGATCACGCTGGCGGTGCGCAAGGTGTTCGAGGTGCGGACTCTCGAACAGAAGGTCGCCGCCCTTCAGGAAGACCTGGGACGGGAGCATCCGGAGATCGTTTTCTCGAGCACAAGCTCGGTGATGCAAGGAGCGGTCAACCTGGCCCGGCAGGCAGCCGCCGCGGAGGCCACGATTCTCCTCCGCGGAGAGAGCGGGACCGGCAAGACCGTCCTGGCCAGGGCCATCCACTCCTGGAGCAGCCGGGCGGCCAAACCCTTCAGCCAGATCTCCTGCCCCTCGTTTCCCCCCGAACTCCTGGAAAGCGAGCTCTTCGGTCACGTCAAAGGCTCCTTTACGGGAGCGGTCCGCGACAACCCCGGCCGGATCGCGGCGAGCGAAGGGGGGACGTTGCTCCTGGACGAGATCAGCGACCTGCCCCTCCCCCTCCAGCCGAAACTCCT
>JBEKVN010000039.1:0-32671 GCA_049513915.1 Candidatus Aminicenantales bacterium
ACATCCTGAAATGGGAATCGTCCTGGGCATATTGATGGTCCCCGGTTTCAGGGCGTTGATGAGCCTGATGACTTCGCGAGGCATCCAGGCGCTGGCGATGGGGCTCGTGACCATTTCCGGGGTTGCGGGCTGGGCGCTCTGGGCGGCCTGGTCACGCCGGCCCTGCTGCTTCGGGACGAGAAGGTTCTTGGTTATGTCGAGGTCGGTCCCGGCGTAAGGGTCGCGGTAGATCCGGAGGATGTCACGCACGGAGAGCTTTTTTTCGGCCTTCACGGTGAACGGGAGCTCCGGCATGTCCATCGTCAGCTTCAACGAGGGGGCCAGCGTGCTCAGGACGAAATATTCCCGGGTCGAAAACGGCTTGCGGCCGCTGTAGGCCTCCCAGAACTTGAAGGGCTTGCCGCTTTTGGGGTCCCACCAGCCCATGTCCTGGGCTACCTGGAAGACGTTGTCTGAGGCCATATAGTGGTCCGGGTCCTTGAGGTTGATCTCGGCGATTCGCGGGATGTTGGCCGAGATCCCGACGTGATCGTCGGGGATCCGGACCGCGGCCCAGACGGCCCCCTTCTGTAGCGGCCCGGCACCGAATATCTCGTAGTGCCAGACCTCCTTGCCGTCGGCGATGGTGATGCATTCGCCGTAGTCGCCGTACCCGTATTGCTTGACGAGCTCCGCGGCCAGCTTGATGGCCTCGCGGGCGGTCTTGGCCCGCTCGAGCATGATCCGCTCGACCTCCTCGATCATGAACGCGCCTTCGCTGTTCACGAGCTCCTGGCGGCCGCCGATCGTTGTTTCGCCGATGGCCAGGCCGTGCTCGTTGAGGCAGGGATAGGCCGTGTTCAGGAACTGGTACGTCTCGGGAACCTGGGGGATCTCCCCGGTCTGGAGGATGCCCTGAAGGTCGCCCGGCGTCTCGGTGTGCATCTTGCCGGAATAGATCTTGTTCATGGCTTTGTCCGGCCATTTCTGGTGGGACACGATGTTCAACCAGGTGCGGTAAGGCCCGTCGCACGTGTGGCAGGTGATGACGGAGCCGTCGACGGTCGCCTGGCGGCCGACCTCGATGGACGTGCAACTATCCCATTCCGCGGGCCAGGGTTTCTGGGCGGTTTTTTCGGCCGTGGCCGGAAATACCGAAGCCAATAAAAAGAATGAAATAACGAGCGAAAGGAAGAACGATTTCCTGCGGGATGTCATCGTCATACGGTCACTCCTTGAAAACGGATAGAAAGAGATTATTGAGAACGGCGGTGCAACTGTCAACCCCCTTTGCGGGATTCCACGGACGCCGTCAAGAAGCTGCCTTCGGCAGCTTCTTGACGACTGTGGGGGGGGGTTCAAGCCAACAGGAGCCCCCGCTGTAACTCCGCGGAGCTTCAGTCTTTTCATGGAATTCTTGAGGCGCGTTCACGCCGGCGGCGCGCTGCTATTCTTTGATAATGACCAGATCCCAAGGCGGCAGGGTGATCGCCTGGGATTTCGCGACCGTCCTGCCGGTCAGGACTTCGACCCGCGCCCCGCCATAACCGTAAGCGAAAGTCTGGGGCTTTCCCGAGAAATTGAAATAAGCGTGGACGGCGGACCCGTCCGCGAGGACCGCGTGCTTGGACCTGACCCCGGCCGGCAGGCCGGCGTCGGTCAGCGGGACGCCGGCCTCCTTCAGCGCCCCGGTGACGACTTTTTCCTGGAGCGCCTCCGAGAGATACGTTCCCACGTAGGTCAGCGTCCCCTTGCCGAAGCGGTTCCTGGTCACGGCCGGGTATTTCCCGAAAACCGGGTGGTCGTAGAACGCCAGCGCTTCCGCCTTGTCGGGAACCAGGAACTCGGCCCACACGGAAACGCCGTTTTCCCGGCCGGCCTTGAACGGGTCCCCCAAAAGATGGAGGGGGCTTTTCAGGTTCGTGAATTCCTGGTAGGAAAAACCGCAGGCCTCCCTCAGCGGGCCGGGCATCGTCGTCCACCGGACCGTCGAGTTCTCGTCCGTGAATCCGCTCTTAAAGGCCATCAGGACGTGGCCCCCGTTCTTGACGTAGCCGGCGAGCCTCTCGAGGAGTTCGTCACCGGCCACATAGAGAGGCGGGACAAGGACAAGGTCATAATCGGCCAGGTTCCGGCTCCCGGGAAATACGAAATCGGTTTCGACGTTGAGTTTGTACAGGGCCCGGTACATCTGGTTAAGGACGGTGATGTATCCGACGTCCCGGTCGAACGGCATGACATTGAGGCCGTTCATGGAGTCCATGCTGTAGAGGATGGCCACCCGGTTCTTCTTCTTGAGGTTGACGAGCTGGGGGCCGGTTTTCGCGAGCTCATGCGCGATCCGCGAAACCTCGCCGTAGATCCTGCCCGGCTCGAGGTCGTGGGCCAGGACGCCCTTCCAATATGTCTCCTGCCCGTAATGGAGGGAGTGCCAATGCCAGTACGCGACAAGGTTGGCGCCGCTTAGGACATTGGCATAGACCGCGAGCCGGAGCTGGCCGTCGTAAGGCGGGAATTGTTCCCGCGAATCCCAACCGGTCGATTGGGCCGTTGTCTCCGTAACCAGGTAATTTGTCCCCTTGAGCGACCGGTTGATGTCGCCGCAGTAGGCGATGAACTCCCCGTTCATTTCATCCTGGAGGCCCATGTAGACGTTGACGGCCGGGACATCGAGGAACGCGGCGATCTCGGGTTGGCTGACATCGCCCGGGAAGCCTCCGACGAAGTCGTGGGTGATGAACTGGCCGGAGCGCCTGAGGCCCCGGACGATTTCCGCCTGCCAGCCCAGGAAGTCGGTGACGATTTGCTGCTGGAAGCGCTCCCATTCGAGCCTGTAACCGGGGTTGAGGATGCCGTCGCGCGGGGGGAGTTCGTCGAAGCTTGAGATCCTCTGCCCCCAGTAATTCAAGCCCCAGGCCTTGTTCAGGTTATCCGGGGTCGTGAACTTCCGCCTAAGATGCTCCCGGAACGCCGCCTGGACGTGCTCGTCGGCCGTTCCCGAGGGGTGGCTTTCGTTGTCGAGCTGGTAACCGATGACCGCCGGATGGTCGCGGAATTCGGTGACGAGCCTGCGGATGATTCGCTCCGCATAGCGCCTGTAGACCGGGTGGGTCATGTCCGTCATCTGGCGAAGCCCGTACGTGTAGCGCGGCTGGTTCGTCGGCTTGACTTGGATCTCCGGGTGCTCCTTGTAAAGCCAGGCCGGGATGGAATAGGTCGGCGTGCCCAGGATGACCCTGATGCCGGCCTTATGGACGCGGTCGAGCACGCGCCGCAGCCACCCGAAATCGAACACCCCGTCGCGCGGCTCGAGGACGCCCCAAGTCGATTCTCCGACGCGCAGGAAATTGATCCCGGCCTTCTCCATGAGCGCCACGTCCTTCTCCAACCGCTCGTACGGCATGTATTCCCAGTAGTAGGATGCCCCGTAGAGGATCGTCTCGAGCCTGGGCGCCTCCGCCCCGAGCGAAGCCGCGCCGAAGACGACGCCCAAAGCCAGAGCCGTTCCGACGAATTTCACCAGGGTTTTTTTCACAGGGCGTTCTCCTTTCAAGTGATACCGGCCTTCCTGAAGCTCCACGGATTTAGGTCCGTGGAATGCCGCGAAGGGGATTGAACAGCTCGGCCACGGCGCCGTACATATCTTCCGCCGTCGTGCGCGCCCCGACCGGGACCTTGAAGACCGGCACTTCGCGGTTCTCGTAGTATTCGAGGAGGGGGAGGGTCCGCATCCTGAAGATCACGAGTTTCCGCCTGATGGCCCGGAGTTCGTCGTCGGGCCTGCCTACCCTGTCGCCGCCGGTATTGAGCAGGATCCGCTCCCGGACGGCTTCGGGGGTGGCCTCCAGGCTGACAACGGTCTCGATGCGGACGACGTCCTCCAGCATCCGCGCCTGGCCGATGTGGCGCGGGAGGCCGTTGAGGACCAGCCGGTCACGCTCGCCGACCCGCTTCGCCCGCAGAAAGGCCCGCAGGACCTTGAGGGCGATGGGAAACTCGTCGTCTTCGAGCAGAGCCCCCGTGGCGATCGAGCGCTGGATGACCTGGACTTCCCCGCCTTGGAGCCCGGGGACGCTCTCCGGGGAGGCCCCGACGGACCGCAGCTCGGCCCCGAAATCGAAATGAAAGCACCTCAGGCCCGCCAGTCCCCTTTCTTCGAGCAGAAGCCCGAGAGGCGTTTTGCCGGCCCCCGTGGGCCCCACGAGCAGCCAGGACGGCTGAAGCCGGACGTCCATATCACGCCTCATGATCTCCGCCGCCGGGGCCCTCCTCCCGTCCCGAGGAGAGGAACTGGAAGGCCCGGTTCATGTCCCGGTGGCTGGCCACGAGGACCAGCGTGTCTCCCGTTTCGATGACGAATTCGGCGCCCGGGCTTGTGACTGATTCCTCGCCCCGGACCACGGCGATGACCGTGGCGCCGGTTTTATTCCGGAGGTCGACGCCGCCCAGGGTTTTCCCCGCCAACCAGCTGCCCCTTCCGACATAAAAGGATTCCGCGGTCCCGGCCGAGAGGAGGTCGGAGATCCTCTCCGAGGAAGGCCTGATGGCTTCGCAGGTTCCCCGCAGGACCCCGTAACATTCGCTGCGGACGATTTTGACCTGGGCGTCGATGATGTTCCGGGGCACATGGAACCGCTCCAGGATCCGGGTGAAGATTTCGACAGAGGTCTCGAATTCCTCGGGGATGACGTCGTCCGCGCCAAGGCTATAGAGCTCGTCGATTTCCGAGGCGTAGCGCGTCCGGACCATAATGAAGATGTCCGGCCGCATCTCCCGGGCCGCCCGGACACCCCGGCGGGTCGTCGACGGGTCGGAGATGGCGAAAACGATGGCCTTGGCGCTCTCGATTCCGGCTTCCCTGAGGATGGTGCGGCTCGATATGTCTCCGAATATCAAGGGGTCTCCCCTCTCCTCCGCCGCCCGGACGGTTTCGGGGTTGAGCTCGCAGACGACATAGCGGACTCCGGCCTCCTTCAGGACATGGGCCAGGTTCCGTCCGTTGAGGCCGTAGCCGGCGATGACGACGTGGTCCTTGAATTCCCGGGCCGTCCTCCCGCTGACCTTTCGCGGCCGGCCCCTGAGCTCGGAAGACTTGCCCCATTTCGCGGCCAGGTACGGAGAGGCCTGGATGAGGAAGGGCGTCGCGAGGAGGGTCAGGATGGACGAGGCCAGGAATACCTGAAAGGCGCTCTCCGGGAGGAGTCCGTTCGTCCGGCCAACGCCGGCCATAACGAAGGAAAATTCCCCCACCTGGGCCAGGGCCAGGCCGGTAAGAAGCCCGATCCGCGAGTCGTAGCCGAGGATGCGGACGGTCAGGAAGACGACCAAGGCCTTGAGCAAAAGGATGGAGAGGACGAGGCCGGCGATGACAAACCTCGAGTGCCACGCGTCCCCCGTATGAAGGAGCATCCCGACGGATATGAAAAAAACGCTGTTGAATACGTCCCGGAACGGGAGGATGTCCGAGACGACCTGGTGGCTGTAATCCGATTCCGAGATGATCACCCCGGCCAGGAAGGCGCCGAGGGCCAGCGACAGCCCGAGCGACGACGTCAGGAGGGCCATGCCCAGGCAGGCGAAGAGCGAGGCGATCAGGAAGATCTCCCGGACCCGAGTCCTGACGACGAGATGAAGGACTCTGGGCATGAGGTGCCGGGCGATAACGAACACGGCCGCCACCGCTCCCCCGCTCAGCAGGAACCTGGCCGTGATGGCCGCGGGAGAGGCGGCCCGGACGCTGGCCAGAAGCGGGACGAGCGCGATCATCGGCACGATGGCCAGATCCTGGAAAATCAGGATCCCGAGGGAGATCCGTCCTTGGGGGGCGTCGGTTTCGGCCCGGTCGGACAGGATCTTGAGGACGACGGCCGTGCTGCTCAGGGAAATGAGGAAGCCGAAAAAGATAGCGGCCCGCGCCGGAACCCGGAGGAGCACGAGGATGAGGACGGCCGCGGAAATGGTCAGCGTCACCTGGAGCCCGCCGCCCAGCCAGAAATTCCTCTGGATCCTTTTCAGCCGGTCGAGCGTGAACTCCAGGCCGACCATGAACAGGAGCATGACGACCCCGACTTCGGCCAGGACGTCGATGGTCTGCGTGTCCTTGACCAGGGAGAAGCCCCCGGGACCGATCAGGACGCCGGTGAGCAGGAATCCGACCACGGGGGGAAGCTTGATCTTCTGGGAGACAAAAATGACCACGACGGAAGCCGCCAAGAGGACGACGAGTTCCTGAAGGAGGGGAAGACTCATGCTCTGCCAGAGGTTATAACACAGAAAAAAAGAGGCGGTCAACGGGTACGGGAGCCCATCGGGCGCTCCTGCTCACTCACCTGGCGCGATGAGGGAACGGGCGAAAAATCACCCCGCAAAATCACCCGGGGTGACGATTGACCCCACGCACCCCCGGGTTAGACTGGAAGCCGACGGAATCAAAACTTCATTTAGGAGGCTTTTGTGAAAAAATTCCTGATTGTTTCCCTGGTCATCCTGTTCGCCGCGGCCGTCCTTCCGCAGACTGCCGCCGCGGGCGTGGGCGTGAAGGGCGGGTACGCCTGGTCGAACCTCAGATTCGCAGGCGGCACCGACCTCCCGACGACGACTGACATCAAGAACCTCGTGGGCGGCGTCTATTTCTCGATAGGCCTGGGGTTGTTCTCGATCCAGCCCGAGGTCCTCTACGTCCGTCAGGGCGGGAGAATGGAAGCGCTTCCGGATTGGGATGAATACCGGCTGGACTACATCCAGGTTCCCGTGCTTCTCAAGATCCATGTTATTCCCGGCCCCATCAGCCCGATGATCTACGGCGGCCCTTACGGCGCGTATCGCCTGTCGGCCAAGGGCGTCTCGTTCTTCGACGGCGAGCTCGAACCGGCGGTGGACATCAAGAACCGGATCAAGTCGACGGACTATGGCCTCGTCTTCGGCGGCGGCATCGATTTCCGTTTGCCGGTCATCAAGCTGTCCGCGGAAGTGCGCTATAACCTCGGCCTGGCCAACATCGCCAAGGGCTTGGACCCCGGGATGTCGGTCAAAAATAAGTCCCTCATGGTCTTGGTTGGGATCGGGTTCTGACGCCCGCTCCACGCAGAAAAGTGTAAGCCCGGAACACCCGTCATATTCACCGGGCGCGTCGTTCGCTATTCAACCGGCGCTTCGCCCCGCCCGGGCGAGGCGTCTTTTTTTTGACGAACCCACGCCGAATCGGGTAAGCTTGTCCCATGACGAGGCGGTGGGACGTCGCAGTCGTGGGAGGAGGGGCCGCGGGCCTGGCCGCCGCCACGACCGCCGCGCGCCGGGGGGCCTCTGTGGTTATCTGCGAGCGCCTGCCGCGGCTGGGGAAAAAGATCCTGGCGACGGGCGGGGGCCGCTGTAACCTGTCCAATGAGGGCCTCTCCCCGGCCGCCTTCACGTCCACCTGCCGGAATCTCGTCGCCTCCGTCCTTGACCGGTTCGGGAATGACAAAATCCTCGAATTCTTCAAGGGCCTGGGCCTTGAAGTCTATTCCGAGGAGGGCCGGATTTTCCCGGTCACCAACCAGGCCTCCTCGGTGCTTAAACTTCTGGAGGCCGAGGTCCAAAGGCTCGGGGCCGGCACCGAACTCGGATTCGAAGCCGCGGAGATCCGGAAGCACGAAACGGATTTCTCCATCGTCGCCGCGGACGGCCGGAGGGTCGAGGCGGGCACGGTCGTGCTGGCGGGAGGCGGGAAATCTTATCCCGCCCTGGGGTCGAACGGGAGCGCCTACCGGCTGGCGCAGGCCTTCGGCCACCACATCATCCCGCCAGTCCCGAGCGCCGTCCCAGTCCTGGCCCGAGATAAGATGTGCCAGCTCCTTCAGGGCGTGAAGGTGCGGGCCAAAGCCACGGCCCTCGTCGACGGGAAAGCCGCGCAAACAGCCGAAGGAGAGGCGCTTTTCACTCAGTACGGGCTCTCCGGGACGGCCGTCCTGGATGTGAGTGAAAGCCTGTCGGTGGCCATGAACCGGGAAGGCCGGACGCAGACCGCGATCGTCCTCGACCTCGTCCCTTTCCTGACGCGGAACGCCCTCGCCGCGAGGGTCTTGAAACGGCTCAGGGCCGGTTGGCCCCCGGAAGATCTCGCGGCGGGGATCCTGCCGGACAGATTCGCCGCGGTCGTCCCCGGGATGATTCCGGCTGGGCCATCCGATCCCGGGGAAAAGGCGGCGGGACTGGCCGCGGCCCTCAAGGAAAAGTCGTTCCCGGTCTACGGAACGCGCGGCTGGAACGAGGCCGAATTCACCTCCGGGGGTGTGGACGCCCGGGAAGTCCGTCCCGGGACGCTCGAATCCAGACTGCAAAAGGGACTGTATTTCGCCGGCGAGATCCTGGACGTCCAGGGGAAACGCGGCGGCTTTAATCTGGCCTGGGCCTGGGCGTCGGGTTTTGTCGCGGGCCTAGGAGAATGACCGTTCAAGCAAGGAGGAAGAACATGAAGAAATTCAAGGTCGGTCTGATCGGTACTGGGTACATCGGCATGGTCCACCTCGAGGTCCTGCGACGGATCGTCGGCGCCGAGGTCGTGGCCGTGGCCGACAGCAATGACAAGCTGGGCCGCGCGGCGGCGGAAAAGCTGGAGGTCCCGAAGGTCTACACGAGCGGCGCGGAACTCATCGGCGACCCCGAAATCGAAGTCATCCACAACTGCGCCCCCAACAACGTCCATTTCGACCTCAACAAGCAGGCCATAGAGTCCGGGAAGGACGTCCTCTCCGAGAAGCCCTTGTCCTTGACGGCCAGGGAATCGGCCGAACTCGTCCGCTTGGCGGACAAGCACAAGACCCTGACCGCGATCAATTTCTGCTACCGGTATTACCCCGTGGTCCAGGAAGCCGCCGCCCGCGTCCGCCGGGGGGATCTCGGCGACGTCCGGGCCTTCATGGGTCATTTCCTTCAGGACTGGCTTTTCTACGACACCGACTATTCCTGGCGCCTCGACCCCGAGGTCGCCGGGGGGGCCAACGTCATCGCCGACCTCGGCAGCCACTGGTGCGACCTGGTCCAGTTCGTCACCGGCCGGAAGATCGTCGAGGTCATGGCCGAGCTCCACACGTGCATCCCCCGGCGCAAGAAGCCCAAGGCGGGTCCTCTGTCGTTCAGCACCCAGAAGGTCGCGGATACCATCGAGGTCGACGTGAAGCTTGACGATTATGCTTCGATGTTCGTCCGCCTCGACAACGGCGCCAGGGGGAACTTCACGACGTGCCAGGTCGCCGCCGGCCGCAAGGTCGACCTCGAACTTCAGGTCTTCGGCACCAAGGAATCCTACGCCTGGAGCCACGTCCACCCGAACGCTCTATGGATCGGTCACCGCGAAAAGGGCAACGAAATGTTCTATGAATCCTCGCAGCTCCAAGCCCAGGACACCCGGAAGTACGCGACTCTGCCGACCGGCCATCCCATGGGATACCACGACGCCGTCTACAATCTTTTCCGGGATTATTATGAGGCGCTCGCGGCCAAGCGCGAGGGAAAACCTTTCGCGGTCCGGTTCCCCGATTTCCACACCGGCCACGAGGCCATGTGCGTCCTCGGGGCGGCCGTCGAATCCGACAAATCGGGCAGGTGGACCAAAGTCCAGAAATAGCGGACGGCCTCTAAAAGCCCCTCCCGTTATCCGTGGCGATATTCTTCATGGACTCCGGCCGGCGTTCCGCTTTCCAGGACGTTTGACCCGGCTTCCCTTCTCCCTGGACCGTCATCGTGCCCTCGACGCTGTTGCGCGCCACCCGGCCCTCGAAAAAGGTCGTCCGCGTCTTGCCGCCCTCTTCCCGCGCGACGGAGAACTTAAGCCGCTCCCCGTTGATGCTCAGGTCGTTCACCAGGAGTTCCCGCCCCCCGATCGTGATCCGGCCCGTGAGCGCCTGAAAGTGCTGCTCCAGGTCGAGGCGGCAGGGCAGCTTCCGTGAGCCCTCGGGCCACGCCCACTCCCACGTGCCCGAGGCGTTGGCGGGGATGACCCAAAAATACACGTTGTGGGTCATCCCGTCCGTCTCCACCTCCGCCGACTGGTCGGGTTTCCATGTGTCCATCGAGAAATCGTGCGAGACAACGCGGGTGCCCGGCCGGAGCTGTTCGAAAAGGAGGGGCCTCAACCGGAGGTTGACGGAGCTCAGGAGGTAGAGCGTAACCACGGACGCCTCATGGAAGTCCGTTTGGAAGAGATCCTGCTCGAGAAACTTGACCAGTCCCGTGACGTTCTCTTTCACCGCGTTCTCCCGGCATTCCTTGATCCGCTCAGGGTTGATGTCGATGCCGACCCCGCGCGTGCCGAAGAGCTTGGCGGCCGTGATCACGATCCTGCCGTCGCCGCACCCAAGGTCGTAAAGAACATCGTTCTTGCCCACGGCGGCCATCTCCAGCATCTTGGCCACGACCTCCGGTTTCGTGGGGACGTAGGGCACGTCGAGGTGCCACTCCTGCGCGAAGTCCCGGGGGACGGCAACCAGCGGACCTAGCAGGATGGCCAAGACCAGAAGGAACCTGGAGGTTTTATTCATCGCAGTTCTCCTTTCATTTTCCGGGAAACACGGTCTTCAGATAATCCGCGTCGTACCGGACGCTCTTTTCGACGCCGAGAGGCATCTCGGTGCCCTCGATGACCAGCCAGCCTTTGTATCCGATGTCCTCCATGGCCCCGCGGACCGCCCGGAAATCCATGGAGCCCTTGCCGTAAAGGTCTTTGGTGTCCTTGGCGTGGATTTCCACGATGCGGTCCCCAAGGAGGCGTATCTCCCGGAGAACGTCATGTCCGGCCGCTTGCGAATTGCCGACGTCGTAATAGACCTTGACGGCCGGCGATCCGACCCGCTCGAGGATCTTGAGGTTGTCCGCGGCGCTGAGATAGCTTTCCAACGCCAGGACGACACCGCCCTGTTCGGCCAGGGGCGCCAGCCGCCTGAGCGCGCCGACCACGGCCTCGATCCCCGGCGCGTCATTCCGGAGTTCGCCCTTGCCGAAAAACGGGACGAGGATGATCCGGACGTTCATGGCCCTGGCGACGCCGATCCCTTCCCTCAGCCACCTCTCCGCCCGGGGGTCGCTCTTGAGGGGAACGTTGTTAAGCTCGCCGATAGCGAAGGACGCGATGGCGATGCCTGTGCGCTCGGCGGCCTGGAGGTAGGCGCGGCGGAGCTCCGGCTGGTCGAGGGCCAGCGAATCGTTCTTGGCGTTCAAGCTGACCTGGACGCCTTCGAGCCCGAGCTTCGCCGCCAGGTCCAGGGCGGCCGGGTCGCCGGATTTCCCGATCGTCCAGTCGCAGACGCCGAGCTTGACGGCGGCCCATTCCACGGTCCCGGCCTTGCCAGGACCGGGACTGGTACCGCCTTTGACGGCCAGGCTAACGATCGCAACGACAGCCAGACTTCGAAGCTTCTTCGACATGGCCGTTTCTCCCCTGCTCAATTCCCTAATCCTTCAAGCCCTTCAGGTTCGGCATGAGGCGCTCACCGTCCTTCATGAGCTCATCCCAGGTTACCAGGCGGCTTTCGTAAGCCGACTTCCGCCCCAGGATCGTGACGAGGTTGCTCTGGACGCTCGGGGCGACCGTCGGATTTCCCGGATCCCGCGCCAGGATGGCTTTGTGGAACGCCGCGATGTTGGCGACGGCCCCGGATTCGTAGATCTCGGGCGTTTTCCCGCCGTTATAATAATTCTCGCCCCGGATGAGGACGCCGCCGCCGTATTCGGTCTCAAGCACGCCTTTGGAACCGAACACCCTGTTCTTGATTCCCTCGGAAGTCCCGTGCCCCTTGAACTGGCGGCCGCTGAACTGCATCCCGACGTTCTTCGGATACTGATAATAGACGACGAAGTGGTCCCAGCAGGTGCCGATCTTCGGGCGCGCGGTCAATCCGCCGCTGCCGATGGCATATAGGGGTGGCACGCCCATGACCCAATTCATGACGTCGAGCGCGTGGATGTCCTGCTCGGTGATCATGTCGCCTGATAAGGCCCGGTCGAGGCCCCAGGCCCTGATCCAAGTCTCAGGATTGCCGGGTTCGGACCTGATCAGATCGTACCACTGGTCGAACGGGCAGTCGGCGTGATAAGCGGCTTCGCCGAAAACGATTTCGCCCAGGCCGCCCTGGTGGACCCGGCCAACGGCCTCGATAAACGCCGGGTGGGCCCTGGTCTGGAAATCCACGAGGAAAGCAAGCTTCTTGGCCGCGGCTTGCCTGGCGCTCGCGGCGATCGCATGACACCCCGGGACGTCCACGGCGGCGGGCTTGGCCAGGTAGACATGGGCGCCGGCAGCGATGGCAGCCGCGGCATGTTCGGGGTGAAAATAGGGCGGGGTTTCGATGGCGGCCGCGTCGACTCCTTGGTCCAGGAGCCGCTTATATCCGGCCAGGCCCGTAAACCTTCCCGCTTCAGGGACACCCAGGTCCGCGCCCACTTTGTCGGCCCGGTCCTTGAAGTAGTCCGCGACGGCGACGACTTCGTAGCCTCCGTGCTTCTGGAACAGGCCGGCGATCCAGCCGCCGCGCCCGCCGCAGCCAACAAGACCCAGCCGGATTTTCGAATTGGCCTGGGTCCCCCGGACGAGCGCCGGCTTGACGAAGGTCAGCGAAACGGCCGCAGCCCCTGCCTTGGCAATGAATTCACGCCTCTTGAGGGGCATTGTTCGACTCCGCTAGATCCGGAAGCCGATGCGGAGCGCCGCCCGCGCGCCTCCGAGCTTGATATTCACGCCCGCGAGGGTATCGGAGGCCCCGATGTAGCCCAGATCGATTTCCGTGAAGGCGACCTCACCCATGATGAGCAAGCCCAACTCGGCCTGGTAACCGAGCTTCGAACCTTTAACGATCAAGTCCATCGCCTCTTCCTTGTAGCTGATGTCGGCGACCCCGGCCTCGACCTTGAAATTGACCATGCCCCCGACATTGGCGATGTAGGCCAGCCCCGCCGAATAAAACATCTGGGTGGATTTGGCGGGCAGATGGAGATCCGGCGTCTCCCCCTTTTTCGTGAGGAACCCGAAACCGGCCACGGCGTGGAGGCCACGGACGATCCGCACGCCCACCCGGGCGTCCGGGTAGAAGAGGCTCTGGCCATAGACGCTTTTATACCCGGAGTCGGCCGTCTGAAGGTAATTCAGGCCCGCCGAAACCAGCAGGCGGTCGGCCGAAAAGGCCGTGCCGGCGCAAAAGACCAAAATCAGGACGAGCGATGTTTTTTTCATGGGTGTCACCTTTTCACGATGCGGCCCGCGGGCTTGGCTGCGGGCTGTTTCACGGTCGATAGAGGCCCGAGCTCGCTCGAAGAGGCGATGACCCGGCCGCCGCAGTCCAGGGCCTCGACCTTGTAGGTATAGGTCGTGCCGGTTGCCAGGAACGTGTCGGCATACGTCAAAACCCCGGACGGGAGATTGGCCTCCGTGAAGTCTTTGATGGTCTGGTACGAGCCGGCGCCCGCCTTCCGCGACAGCCTGTAGGTCGTCACGTTGAACGGCGCGGATTTCGTGACGGTCAAGGTGATCAGGCCGTAATCACGCCGGATGATCCAGGCCCTTTCGGTCAGGCGCTGGACCTGGAGCGCGAGGCCTATCGTAGGGACGAAGCCCGTCCCGGAGGCCCCGAACTGGACGCTCCCGTTCGCGGGATCGTTCGAAAGGACCGTGAAGACCGCCGACACGAGGCCCGTGTTCGAAGGGGAGAACCTGACGGTGATCGCCTGGGAGCTCAGGGGAGGCACGTTGAACGGAACCGCCGGCGTTTGATAGGTGAAGTCCGTGGCTCCCGACGTCCGCGCGATGCCGGTCACGGCGAGCGGAGCGCCGCCGTCGTTGTAGAGGACCGTCGTCATGTCAAGAAGCGTGCACTCGTTCACGTTGCCGAAAACGACGTTCGAGACCGGGACCCTCAGGATCGGCTGGTTGATCGGCGTCGTGACGGGGGCCTCGTTGGAGTACCCCGAGTCGCCGGCGTTGTTGGACGCCCGGATCCGGTAGTAGTACGTCGTGCTCTCCGTGAGTCCGCCGTCGTCCGCCGAGATGGCGTCGGCGGCCGCGCTGCCGACCTGGGCCCAGGCGCCGGCGGAGCCCGTCTTGCGCTCGATCTTGAAGCCGTCCTCGTTGTAGGAATTGTCCGTCCAGGTCAGTCTGACCTGCGTGGCGGAGAGGGCCGCCGCCACAAGCCCTGATGGGGCGATGGGAATCGTCAGGGGCGGGGTCGTCGCGGACGCCTCGTTCGACGGCGCCGAATCTCCGCCCGAATTGAAGGCCAGGACGTGGTACGTGTAAGTCGTGTTCTCCAGGACGTGCGTGTCGGCGAAAGCAGTCTCGTTGGCGGTCACGGTCCCGACGGCGGCCCACGGATCGCCGGCATTGATTTTCCGTTCGACCCTGAACCCGCTTTCGGAGGCCGAATGGTCGGTCCAGGACAGATTGACCCGCCGCTCATTGATCGCCGCGGCCGTCAAGCCCGTGGGCGCGGCCGGCCGGGTCAGGACCCCGAGTTCATTCGAATACGCCGAGTTGCCGATGGTGTTGAACGCCCGGACCCGGTAGACATAGGTTGTCCCTTCCGCCCGGCCTGGGTCTGGGAAGGTCGTGATGTTGGGTCCGACTGAGCCGATCTGGGCCCAGGTCCCGGCGTCTCCTGTTTTTCGCTCGATCCTGAATCCGTTTTCGTTTGTCGAACGGTCCGTCCAGGCGATGTCGACCTCGCCGGCCGTCACGTTCGTGGCGTGCAGGTTCGCGGGCGGAGCCGGGGGGAGATCCTCGAAGATCTTGGCGACGAAGGCGTCATCCGAGCTCCCGCCCAGGCCTGCGCCCGGGAAAAGGCTCGGGCCCACGAGGACCGGGAGGTTGATGGAGCGGGTATAGCCGGCCACATAAACATTTCCCGCTCCGTCCGCCGCGACACCGGCGGCCTCGTCGTCGGAGGAACCGCCGATATACCCGCTGTAGATCAGGTTGGCCCCCGAGGGGTCAACGGTCGCCACGAAAGCGTCCAGAAAACCGGCCTGAACACTCGAGGGACCGCCCGAGAGGGGAAAACCCGACTGAGAGTCCGTGGAACCGGCGACATAGGCGATACCCGACGCGTCCACGGCGATGGCTGCCCCGTAATCACTCCCGGTGCCGCCGATGAACCCGCAGTAGACCAGATTGGCGCCTGAGGCCGCGACCTTGGCCACGAAGGCGTCGTGCCCGCCGTTATGGGTGAGGTCCGGCCCTACCGTGACCGGAAAATGGAATCCGGAATCCGCGGTTCCCGTGACATAGGCGTTCCCCTGGGGATCGACCGCGATCCCGGCGCCAATATCGATGTCCGTCCCGCCGATGTAACCGCAGTAGACAAGCGCGGAGCCGGACGCGTTGACCTTGGCTACGAAGGCGTCCTGAGTCCCCCCATAAGTCAGGGAGGGCCCGACGGTGACGGGGAAATGTTCGGTCGGGAAAGACGTCGTAATCCCGGTGATGTAGGCATTGCCCGAAGTGTCCACCGCGATGCCGGTCCCGGCCTCGTCCGACTGACCTCCGATGAAGCCGGAATAGTCGAGCCCTGTGCCGTCGGCCGCTACCTTGGCCACAAAAGCGTCCTGAGCCCCGTTATAGGTGAGGTCGGGTCCCCCAACCGTGGGGAAATCGCTTGATTCGGTGCCTCCCGTGATATAGGCGTTCCCGAAGCCGTCAACAGCGATCGCGGTCGCCTGGTCGCTGAGTGAGCCGCCGATGAAGCCGGAATAGAGGAGCCCCGTGCCACCGGCCGTGACCTTGGCCACGAAGGCGTCGCTGAATTGAGTGATATTTCCGCTATGAGTGAGGCTCGGGCCGACGATCGCGGGAAAGTCCTGGGAGAACGTCCAGCCGGAGACATAGGCGTTTCCCGAGGCGTCGAGGGCGATTCCGCTCCCGATATCGTCCCAGGACCCGCCAATAAAACCGCAATAGACGAGCCCCGTGCCGTCAGCCGCCACTTCGGCCACGAACGCGTCCATCCCTCCGATGGAGCTATTGAAGCCCAGGTCGGGGCCCACCTTCACAGGGAAATCAAAGGAGCCGGTAAAGCCGGTGACGTAGGCGTTCCCGGAGCCGTCGACGGCCAAGGCCGTCCCCCGGTCGTTCGCTGAACCGCCGATAAAGCCGCAGTAAATGAGGGTCGCCGGGTCGATGACGAGCGGCAGATCGGGATCATATTCGCCGGTCGCGAACCCGTAGGCTCGTGATATAAGACCCGTATCCACGCTGGCGCCCGTTCTCCGGCCGGCGCCGATATCATTCGGTTCGAGGCGGAAGGCCACGGGGACCGTGATTCTTTGGCCGTCCCTTTCCTGATAGGCCAGAGGAGCTTCGTCCTGAAAACCGCCCAGGGGTGTTCCGACCTCGAGCCGGCCGTCGCCGTCCACATCGACGCTCGACGCACCGCGGTAGATAAGCCGGATTTTCGAAGGGTCGGCGCCCGGATGGACGACAAACTGGTATTTCAGGCGATCGGTGGTTCCCGAATAGGCTAAGTCGATCCCGGGCCAAAGGTCCCGATACACGATCCGCCCATAAGCGGGGATGCCCGCCTTCCATTCCTCCGGGCGGCCTTTGAAATAGGAGATGACCGCCCCGGTTTTCGCTTCGCCGGCCGGCATCACTCCCGGCGCCGCCCCGACGAAATCCAGTTTCACAGCCCAGCGCTTCGTTTGACCGGTCTTCCCTTTTTGGCCTCTTTTCACCGGCCCGAATTGTGTCAGGCTGATCGTCAACCCGTCGGCCCCGAAATAAATGCTCTTGTCCCGGCCGGCGATGTAATAAGCCGCCCTCCCGTCGAGCTGGCCCCGGTTCGGAATGAAATACAAGGGCATCCGGCCGAAAGCGGGGTCGATTCGCGGACCGGCGGGAGTTGCAGCTCCCGCTGTGGGCCGGCCCGGCTGCAACTGCTCAACGGTCGAGCCCGCGGAGACGCAGAGAATAAGGAGGCCCAGAACCAGTTTCAGGCTAGGTTTCATGGCTGTTTCCCCTTTGGTCGTCCGACCAATGTTCTCGTTCCAAGGCATGAGTAAGAATTATTCAAGAATATCACCGAGCGCCGGAGGGAGTCAATCAACCGGGCTCGCCCCCGTGTACTCCTTATTAGTCGGATTTTCCGAGCGACCGGATTCGCCCCAAGTCCAGCTCCCCTTTGGCGCCCCAGCCGCGGACGCCGGCCGGGATGTCCGGGCGGAATCGCTCGTAAAGAGAATAGGCCCGCGTCGCGAGGTCCTTTGCGCTGAACGATTTCGCCAGGGCTTTCATGGCCTTTTCCACGTCTTCGAGCCCGGGCCCGAACTTCTCTTCAAGATAACGTTCAACGCCCGCGGAATCGATAGGCCTGTCTGCTACGACGGCCCGGACGCCCTCGTCGGTCGTCTTCGCGGGAACGGGGCGGCCGAGAAGCTCGATCCAGAATTCCTCTCCAAGCCGGGCCTTTTTGGGCGGCATACCCTCGGGATGCTCGGGCGGCTTATAAATCCCGAGGCTTCGTCCCTTGGACTGGGCGTTGAGGCCGGCCAGGGCCTTGCCGAGAGAAAGCGCGGCCGGGCGGTCAAACCCCAGGCGTTCGGCCACCACCGCGGCCCAGAGAGTCAGGACCGGCGCTCGATTGACGAGAATTTTTTCACCGCTCATGATCTCCCCCCGTCAACGAATATAATCGCCGGGGAACGACCTGTCAAGAAACGGGCCGGGGTCGGGCGGCTTGACCGTAAGGTTCCGTCTTGTACCGTCTCCGCATTTTCAGGAGCCTGGGGAACCCCACGACATGGAGCATGACCAGAGAGATGAAGGGAATCCTGTCCGGGCTGTGAAGCGCTTTCCGGCGAGATGGGCGGCCCAAGGCCGCTAGATCACGGATCTTCCACCGGAAATACCTCGTGAAGGAGTAACTATGCGTGTAGAGCTTCCCGTACTGACGATAGAATTCCTTGCGCGGGAGCTTCGTCGGGAGAACGGAATGGGTGAAATCGAAGAAGTCGTAATCATGGATGGCGAGCCGGTCCAGGTTTTGTTCGTAAATATCGGTTCCCGGGAGGGGCGTCAGGACCGTGAAGACCGGCCGGTAAAGCTCCATTTCGTGGGTGTAGCGGAGGAGGTCGCGGAAATCGGTCCGGGTGAATTCGGGGTTGACGATCATATGCGGGGAAATACGGATACCGATCTTCTTAAGGAGCCGGACCGCCTCCAGGTTCGTGCGGGACGTGAGGTTCTTGTTCATGCTGGTCAATTCGGCGTCCTTGAACGATTCGATGCCGACCAAGAGGTATTCCAGGCCGATGTCCTTCAAGGCCTCCATGAGATCGGGATTTTTCACGATCGTGTCCGACCGGGCATACATCATGAACTTCTTGTGGATCCGCCGCTCCCGCACGAGCTCGATCAGACGCCAGGCGCGCTGAATGCTGTGGAGCGTGTTGTCGTCGGCGAAGCAGATGAGCTCGACCTCTTCGGGCATCGCGGCGATTTCGGTCACGATGGATTCGGGGCTCCGGGCGAGGTATTTCCCGCCCATGATCTTCCAGCAGGCGCAGAAAGAGCAGCGGAAGGGGCACCCGCGGCTGGTCATGACCAGCCCGGTCCTGTTGTTCATCGTGTCCCGGTAGCGGCTTCGATACGCCAGGGTCGGGCGCCGGTCGGGAAACGGGAGAAGGTCGAGGTTGCTCGTGACCGGCACCCGGTCCGTGAAGCGCAGGGCCCCGTCTTTGACGAGCGCGATATTCTGGATCTCCTCGACGGCCCAGCCTGAATCGGAGCGGGCAACGTAATCTCTGAACGATTCGTCCGCGCCGCCCAGGAAAATAACGTCGACGAGGGGCAACGCGAAGTCGGCCGTGAGCACGGTGGCATGATGGCCGCCGACGGCCGTCTTGATCCGCTTATCGAATTTCTTGATTTCCTGGAGGACGGATAGGGAGGCCTTGTAATCGCAGGTGTAGGCCGTGATGCCGGCAAGGTCGGGCCGGAACCGGGACAGGGTCCGGTCGAGATTGGCGTCGATGCGCATGTCGAGGATCCGAACGTCCTGACCGGCTGCCGCCGCCGCGAGGTATTCGAGCTCCAGAGGCTCGTCGTGATTCGGAACCAGAAGATTCCGGTTTAAGGGGGGCTTGATTAAAAGGATCTTCATCGCAGACGGCCTTGCCGTTTGACTCCTTGAGGGCTCCGGCTAACTAGGTTAGGCCGCGGACGAATTTCTGTCAAGCGCTGCCCCTCCCTCCCTTCAAGGCGCATCCAAATGGGAAGAACTTCAGTTATCTGATAAAATTGATGAGTTGATGGCCATGAAAGCTTCCAAAATCAAAATCCTGGTCATTATCCTGGCCGTCGCGACCATCACTTTTTTTCATTATCTAACGGAGCTCGAGGTCCACCGCTACCATATTTTCTATCAGGGGCTGTATTTTATCCCGATTCTTCTTTCCGGCTTGTGGTTCGGCTTGCGAGGCGGACTCGTCGCGTCCCTGAGTATCACAGTAGTCTATCTTCCCTTCACCATCCTCCACTGGGCGGCTTTTTCCGCGGAGGATATCAACAGTCTCCTGGAAATGGTGCTTTATAATCTCGTCGCGGTGGTTCTGGGGATTTTGCGGGACCGCGAGAAAAAAGACCAGCTTCGTTTGCGCGAGGCCGAAAACCTGGCGGCGATAGGAAAGGCCGTGTCTTTCTTAGCCCACGATATGAAAACCCCCTTGATCGCGATAGGCGGCTTCAGCCGATCGATAAAGAGCAACCATAAGTCCGATGAAAAAGACCACGAAAAGCTGGATATTATCATTCAGGAGGCTCAGCGGCTGGAAAATATGGTCAGGGAGATGCTGGATTTTTCCCGCCCCTTGGAACTCCAGGCCTCAACGCATGACATTCAGCCGGTCGTAGACGAGAGCCTCGAAGTCGTAAGAGGCATGGCCGAAGAAAAGAAAGTGGAACTCCGGGTTCAATCAGCTCCAGGCCTTCCTCCGTGCTCATTTGAGGCCATGCGGATGAAACAGGTCCTGATTAACCTTTTGAACAATGCTGTCGAAGCTTCCCCCGAAGGCGGAATCGTCTCGGTAGCGACGTTTCAAAAAGGGAAGAGCCTGTTTCTCGAGGTTAGCGACCAGGGCAGCGGAATTCCCTCGCCCAAAAAGAGTGAAGTTTTTCTGCCCTTTTTTTCGACCAAGAACGGCGGGACCGGCTTGGGGCTCACGATTGTGAAAAGGATCGTTGAGGCTCACAGAGGCCGGGTAGAAATCCTCGACAATCCCAAGAAAGGCACTATTTTCCGTATCATCCTGCCTTTAGCTTGAAGGTCGGCCTTATCCGGGGATATCCTCCAATCTATTTTATGGCGCTCCAAATAACCTTGCCGTCCGGCCCGAACAGAATCAAAGAAGATTCAGGATATCCCAATGTCTTTCCATCGGGCGCTGTCAACTCCGCCCTTCCAGCTTTGAGGCGCGGCATGCCTTTTTCATCTTTCAACGTCAGGGTCGGGCCAAGCTTGTTCACGCCGAAACTGGCCCGCGATTCGCCGTTGTAGTCATTGAGATCCAATCCGGGGCCGATATTAGTCGCATACAACCAAACGCCTGCTTTGCCACTTTTGTAAGTCAGACTCAGCCCGGGGCCGTTTTTATTCACGCTCAGCGAGCTGAGTGTCTCTTCCTTTTCATCCCACAGATTCAGTCCCGAGGTGCTATCATTCGCGCCCAGCAAGGCGCTCGGCATGTTTTTTCCGGCAGTCAACGACAGTCTGGGACCATTTTTATCCACGCTCAGACTGGCGCGCGGCTCGCCTTTATCGTTCAGCAGCCACAGACCCGACATCTCCTTGTCCCCCGTCAGACTTACTCGAACTATGCCATTTTCGTCTTCCAGCGCGATTCGTTTGGCCCGGAGTTCTTTGATAATCCCCTGGGGGACGGTCGTCTTGACCGCTGCCAAGACAATCAACCCGCCCGTCAAAACCAGAATCGCGCCCAGCAGCAAGCGGCTGCGCCGCTTGACACGCCCCAGTTCTCTTTCCATATCGTCCAAACGTTCTTCAATGGTCATGATATCTTCCCTTTCTCGCGCCCTTAGAACAAGGGTTAAGGATATTCTCAGAGTGTCAAGAACACAAGAACCGGTTGGCGGCAAGACCGCTCAACGCCCGTGCAAGCCACCCCGGCTGTGTCGCGGTGGTGTTCCAAAATGGGAAGGATTGTAGGGCATTTTTTGGCGCCTTGAAGCTTAACGGGCCAATAGAGACAGCAAGAGGCCGAGGCGGGCGCAAACTCCTCGGATAGGAGACAAAGATAATGATATAGAAGATTCTTTTGCGGTCTCTATTGACAACGATTGCCGCTACAACCTCATTCGTCTTAGTGAATATCCTAATGTGGAATAAGATCAATTGGCAAACCACAGTCAGTTTCATTCTTGTTTTCGGCGTTGTTTTTAATGGCGGCTCGAGATTGCGTTATTGGAAAAATAAGTAGAGGACTTATGAGCGTGGCCGCGTGCCGGCAGCGTGCCAAAACAGACTGAGACCGCCGGAAAACTAAGGTTTCGGACGGAAGACGATGAGCGGGTCAGGGCTCATCGTAAATCGCTGATAAATCGAAAAATCAGGGGGGAAAAAAGGAAGCGCGCCCGGGGTGACTCGAACACCCGACCTGCTGATTCGTAGTCAACGGGCGTCCCGTCCTAATTGGTTGATATCTCAACGGTTTCGCCTTCCTCGCGCTGTGTCTGTGCCACATTTGTGCCAGGTGTTTCCCGACCTGCTGACTTTCCGGGATCCTCGAAGAGCGCCGCGAGAGCGTTGACGGCCTTGCGCCGGTTCTCGTCGTTCGGGTTGATGTAGCGCGTCGTCGTTCGAATATCCTGATGCCCGAGGAGCTGCTGGATCGTCCTGATCGAAACGCCGGCCGCGTCCATGTAGGTGCCGGCGCAGTGGCGGAGGTCATGGAAGTGGAGCTCGGGCAGCCCGGCCTTGACCCGCGCGTCCTCGAAGGGCTTCTTGCAGTCGACCAGGCGCCCCCTCCCCCAGCGGCCCGGGAAAACATAGTCGCCCTTCCGTTCGATCGAGGTGAGGATGCTGAGGACGACGGTGTTCATCGGCACCCTGTGGAATTTCGCGCTCTTGGTCCGCGCGAACGATATGATCCCGTCCTCGAAGTTGACCTGGCTCCACTTGAGGCCCAGGATCTCCCCCTTCCGGAGCCCCGTGTTCAGCGCGATCAGGATGACCTTCCGGAGCTCGGCGCCGGCAGCCTCGAGGAGCTTTATGATCTCTTCCTTGTTCAGGACATAATCGCGCGACTGCTCCGGAAAGAAGGCCACGGACTTGACGGGATTTTCGCCGCGGAAGCGCCGCTGTTTCAGGGCGACGCTGAAGATATTCTTGAGCACCGCGAGCTCCCGGTTGATCGTCGACCCCTTCGCCGTCCGGACGCGGTTCTTGTCCTTCGTCCGGATCCGCTGTTTCATCCTCTTCTGCTTGAAGGATTCGACGAGCTCCGGCGTGATCCTGGAGAGCGGCAGTTCGCCGAAGAAGGCGACCAGGTGCTTGACGTACCCCTTGATGCTCCGGATCGAGCGGGCCGGGGCCTTGATCTTCTTGTACTCCTCGGCGAAATCGGAGAAATGGACGACCTGTTTTTTTTCGAAGCCTAGGGCCCCGCGCTTAACGTCCGTCGTCTTCGCGGCCAGCGCCTCGAGCGCCGCTTCCTTGTTGCCGGCACGCTCCCTCTTCCGCAGGCCATCGACCCAATAGTCGATGTACCACACGGGCCCGCGCTTATAAATCCGGCCTTGGCCAGAGACGGTCTGACAGATCGTTTTCATGATCTCCTCCATCAAAGAGATTTGCCGGCGCTGGCCCTGCAGGCCGGGCAAGGGCGTTTTGCGGCCAACTTGCCAGGGACGGACCTTTGGGCCTTCCTGAAATGCGCGGGATGCATCCGCGCATTTGTTTTGAGCTCATTCCCAATCGTTATCACTTCCCACCCGCCACATTCGCGGCCGCCCGGGCGCCACGGAGCGCCCACTCCTGGAGCTCTTGTGGCGAGAAACTGACGACGTTCTTATTGCCGCAGACCGGACAGCGGTAGGTGACAAAAAGCCAACCGCCCTCGCGTCTCTCTTCGAGCTCAAAGGGAACCAAGCAGCGACCGCAACGCCGGTCCGATAAGTAGGGGCGCCGCTTCTCTTCGTTCATGCCCCGGGACTCCTACTTGCTGGCCTTGTCGATCAGGCTCAGAATCTTCTCGCGGACCTTGATGCCCTTCAGATACGCCCGCTTCAATCCACTCATGGATCTCAGGATTGGGAAAGACGCCGGCGCCGCTTTCTGGAAAATGGGCTCGATCGTTTCCAGCATTTTTCGGTCCGACGCGATCCCTGCCTCGAGCGATGCCTTAGTGATTCCATTCGCTTCCAGGAATTCCACGGCTTCCTCGTTTAAGGGCCCGGTCAGCTTCCGAAACTGTCTCGCCACGAGCTGGCGGGGGGTCTTGGCCCTGGGCTTTGCTTTCATACCGTCCTCCTGTGTCAGATCGGCCTTCCTGGCCTTTTACCCGGGCCCGGGCCCGTGCCCCGGCCCGGAGAGAAGGTCAGGCGTGCTTGATTTTCGTGATGTTCATCAGCGCATGACAGGCGTCCCGGGCCTTGATGTAGTTCGTCAGGATCTCGATCAACGCGGCAGCCTGGCGGGGAGAAATCGACAGTTCGAGCTCGTCGTCGGCCCCGTCCTGGATAAAGAGATCCAGGGTTTTATAGACTGAAAACTCATCACCGTCTCCGTCGGAGGTTTGCTCCCGCACGCTATTGTCGATCAAAACGTCCGCTTCCGCGAGGTCGATCCACGGCGATAAGCTGATGATGGCGTTTTTCTCGGCCCTATCGACCTGCAGATGGAATCCGCGGAGGTTCTTATCCACAATCCCGACATCCTCGCCTTTGATCAGGTTGGCGATCGCGTCCGGCGTCATCGCCAAATGGACGGATCCCGAGAGTCTGATCGTTCCCGTCTCATCCTTTTTTTTGTTTTTCACGTCGTCCTCCCCTTCTCAGGAAGTCCCATCTCCGCCATTGTCAACGATAGCCTCGAGGCAAGTTGCACCGTCTGGTACGTCGTATAATATGCGCCATCGGCGCCCTTCCTCAGCCCCATCTCTTCGGGCTTTAGGCCCAGCAGGTTGCAGGTTTTCATTGTGTTTTTGACCGCCTCAGCCTCCGCCTTGTCCGACGCCGCCAGCCCTTTTTTGTTCTTCGGCATGATTGCTTCCGCGATCAGGCCGGGAGCTGCTGCCCGGGCACCGGGGCCGGCCAGGGTCCTTGGGCCAAGGCTATTTTCTTGAACCCGGCCCCTTCCTCCGTCCAGCCGCCCTTCTCGAGCGCCGCATAGAGCGCCGCAAGGCCCGCGGGGCTCAGGACGATCTGTAATTCATCGCCGGCGCTGTCCTCGAACGTGATCTGAATGCCCTTGCATTTGTTCTCGACCTTGACAATCGGCGCCTTCTTTCCCAAAGCCAGATTGAAAAAAGCTACGGATAACATGATGCTCCCCCTTACTCATTTCCCTTGTGATGAATGCCTGCCCGGCTTCATCGGGGTCCGGATCCCGTCATGCTGGTACGCCGTTGCTTGCCCTCCTCGAATGATCTTTTCGATCTCCGCGGGTCGGATCCTCCAGAGCTTTCCGCCGCCCACCTTGAGCGCCTTGAGCCGGCCGGAGGATATCGCCCGGTAAATCGAGATCCGCGAAAGCCTGAGAATGCGCATGGCATCCTCGACTGTCAGAAGCTCTTCTCTGGTCATTATTATCTCCCTATCTATGCCTGATAATGACAGATTATATCACACAATATCACTCTGTCAAGCGAAATCTTGCGCCCTTTTTCGATATCGGATATCATGGCGGGCGATGGAAAAGCCCCCGATGTTGACCAAGCAAGAGGTCCAGGAATACCTGAATATCTCTCACCAGACTCTCCAGCGTTTAATGAGGTTTTATGGCCTGCCTTATATAAAGCTGGGACGTCGCGTGCTGATCGACCCTCAGGCGCTACAGGCCTGGGTTGAAGCTCGGACAGTCAACGCCAACGTCGAAGACCCCGCTGGATACGATGCCCAACTCCGCAGAGTCCGGGATCTCGACGCCGAGGGGGCCCGCAAGGAAAAGCTGGCCAAAGAGCAGCGGGCCCAACGGAAGCGGGTTGTGAAATAGCGGGCCCGGGAAAAGAGGGCGAGATCCCGGACCCACCACCGCGAAGGAGGACTTTGCGAGTTGCCCGTGCCCGTATATCGGCCCTCTGCCCATGCTGGTCATCGTTCGGGCCCTACCAGTTCTTGCTGCTATCCAACTCGGACGGTCTGTCCGCGTCCCGGACTTCCTTCCACATCATGAAGGCGAAGGCGTTCGCCGAATTCTCCCGATCGGCCGCGTCGAGGCTCGCATAGCGGTCCTTCGGTTGGGACTCCATCCAAATATGATGGCACTCGTGGGCGGCCGCGAGCTGGAGGTCCGCCGGCGAGAGATCGGCGCGCAAAAGAATCTTCGGCGTGCCCCCGATTTCGACAAAAGCCTTTGTCGGGTTCGTCCCCATGAATTTCGCGCCGGGGTCGCTGCGATCGCAGAAATAAAACCATCCCAGGAAGATCGTAGGAATTTTGAGGCGCCGCTGACAATCGTCGGCCATGCGGATCGCCGCGCGGACCTTGTCGCCGCCGACCCCGCTCTCGCTGATCTCCCGATAAAAAAACTTCTTCCCCGCCGCTGACGCTGCCGGACCGCCCTCCAATTTCTTCACCGTCAGCCCGCGCCTCCGGGACCACACGGCATCACGGGCGAGCGCCTCATCCAAAACTGCTTTATTCATGATTCCTCCTTCAACTCACGTCGAATCCCTGGCCCTTCATCTGTTCGAGGAAGTTCACGAGCTCCGGCCGCATGGCCCCGGCACTCCCGAGATCCCGGATTAGGACCGGCACCCATCTCGGCAACGGGACATCACGGGAATCGATCTCGCCGAAGGCCTGGACCGCCTCCTCCCTGACCGTGGCCAGTTCGAACTCCGCCTTGTGCGCGGCCCGGAGCGCGATGGCGAGGGCCTTGACGGCCCGCGCAAAGGTCCGCGCATGGACCGCCGCGAGCTCAGGCTCGGCCTTCTTCTTGACCTCTTCCATCACGGACTGCAGGATCTTGCGGCGATGTTCGAGGTCTTCCCGTTCCGACTCGATCTTCCGCACCTCGTCTAGGGCCGCTTTGATCGAGGCCCGCTTTGCGGGCGCCCCGAGATCGCCGAGGAGTTCCATCCTGACGCTCTCGTCCCGGGCGGCCGAAGCCTCCATCTTGAGCGCCGTGATCTTCCCCGGAAGGCCCACGAGTTTTCCGTGGACATCCTCGAACTCGAGCCTCAATTTCTTCCACTTTTCGACTTCTGTCATGTTCATAACCTCCAGTTGATTTCTTATTTGAGCCCTTGCCGGATAACCCCGGCGAAGAGAGCGTCGCCGTAAACACCCGGCACGTTTCGGTCGTCATTGTCATCATCGTCGTCCCTGCTATACGACGATCCGTCGTCAAATCCGATCGCGCACCCGCCACGGCCCACAAGGACGCATGCGCCGGCCGCGGCGACGGCCAGATCATCATGCCCGTTGGGGTAGTGGTCGACGATGTCCTTGCCCCCGCTCCGGGCCCTGCGCTCGAGCCCCGTGAGCTGGGCGACCAGGCGCTTGTGATCGAGGAGTTCAACCGTCCCGTTGGCCACGAGCGGGAGGAAGTTGACGTAGATCGCGGACGCCGCGAGCTCCGAGGCCTCGACCGTGATCTCATGATTCCTGAAGGCTGCCGTTACCCATTCGCCGGCGTAGCGGTCCGCCCGGATCGTCGATATCCCGAATCCCTTGAGCGCTTCCGAGAATTCCTTGACTACGCTCTCCGGGGTGAAGGGCGGCCTGGCCTCGCGCAAGACGTCGAGCAGAATCTTCCCGGCCTTCTCGTCCTTATGGGCGATGGCCAGGGTCATGGAGTCCTGGCGGCCGCCGGACGGATCGCAGAAGGCGCGATAGTTGGCGCCCTCGACCTTCGGGAGTTCGTAGCGGCCCGAGATAACGACGGCCTCGATCATCTCGAGCGGCATGAAGGCGGAGACGTCGTCGCGCCACTCGGCCTCCCACTCAGCCTTCGCCGCCTGCCGGTCCGAGGCCAGGGCGGTCTCGATCGTCTTTTCTGCGATCGTAGGATTCATGACCCGCGTCGGGGCCCGCCAGACGAGCGGCCCGCCGGTCTTTCCGAAGTGCTGGCGGAACTGGTCCCACAGGATCCCCTGGCGACTGTACGGCGTCGAGATCCCGATGAGCAGCGAATCCGGCACCGTGGCCAGGGCCGGCCGGATCGCGGCCAAGACTTCTTTGTCCGGATTCGCGCCGGTCTCCTCTGACCGCCAGAAAGCCATCTCCTCGAGGATCGCGCAGAGGATCGTATAGCCCCGGATTGAGCGGAAGCTACACGTCTTCACGGCGATGTTCACGCCGTTCGTGAGTTCGAGCGTTTCCCTGGTCTCCTGGGCGATCATGGATTTGAGCGTCGCATTCGAGTTGAATATCCCACTGATATAGTTCTTGATGATCCCGGCCTGCTGCTTATCAACGGCCACGACGAAGATCCAGCCCTTCTCGCCGTGCGCCAGGTGGGCCTTCCAGCTCTTGAACGCGCCGAGGTACGCGGCGATGAGGGCGCTCATGAAGCTCTTCCCGGACCGCCGGCCGCAGATGACGAAGGACTCGTTGGCCGGCGCCGCCGGCGCTTCCTCGAGCCCCGTACAGGCCTTGAGCAGTGCCAGGTCCTTCTCGCCGTCGACCCCGAGTCCGAAGAGGGCCCGGAGATAGACTTCCCATGCGGCCCAGGTCGACGGGTCCTTGAATAACGGTCGGAAGACCCTGGTATGGATGGCCTGGATGATGTTCACATTATTCCTTCATCACGTCCGGAGATCACCATGATCGATCATGCTTTGCAGGATGGGCCCCGCCTGTTGTCTCAAAAAAGCCTCCACGCCGCGCGCGTCATTTGCCCTGATGTTCCAGTTATTGATAATCGTCACCCCGCCGCCGCCCCTCGGACTGCCCGTCATGGGCCTGACACTCACATATTCCGGGCCAGCCTCACCGACGATGATCGGCGTGGGCCGCGAGACGACACCCTCAAAACCGTGCTGAAGACCGATCAGGCCGCCCAGGAAGCCGAGGACGCCGCCGAAGAAACCGCCGCCACCCTTCGCCTGGTTAGGGAAGAAGAGTTTTCCGAGGAGGTCGTTGGCCCATTTGGCAGCCATTCTGCCGACCATGTCAGCAAATTCCTTTTCAAAACTCTTCCAAATGCCGCTCATGAAATCTTTGAAGGACGTGGCAGACATCATCATATTGCCGATGGCGCTTCCCCATCCGCGCTCCATGCCCTGCCAAGTCCGGTCAAACTGTTGTTTGGCCTCCGTCATGCGATGATATTCGGCATCCCAAAAGGTTTTCATTTTGGAATCGCCCGCGTCGAGTATCCCTTCAAAAAACTTGGGTAATTCAATGGGAACATCTACGGGGAATATCTTCTCTATGGCATCGTTAATGTCCACATCCTGGATATCTCCGAAGGGGAAGAGGTCCTGCACCTCGTATTTGAAATTCTTCACAGTGTCGAATTTGGATTTGAGATCGTCCAGGGCCTTCCCGAGGGCCTTAATGGATACCGTGGACTGAAATGCGCCCTGCGGGAGATAAGCAAAGAGGGCCGCTCCAAAGGCCAATGCCTTATCCTTCGCCCCGGCCATCGCCTGGGCCGCCGCATTTGTCTGTACAGTATAGGGAGACAGCCAGCCGCGTATGGCTCCCATTTGCTGATTGTATTTGACCAGTTCGGACGTTCCATGCGTGGTTTCGTCGGTCATGCCTTTGAGGGCCTGGGTAGCAATCGGGAGAAGATCACCCGCCTGGGTTGCATCCATCACGGCATGGCCCAACCCTTCTGCGAATTCTGCAAAGGCTTTCTTGGCCTGAGTGACCTTGCCCCCCATCGTTTCGATTTCAGCCGTGGCTCGAGGGTAGAGGGCCGCCAGCCGCTCGATGATATATTTCAAGCGGTCATGGGGCGGAATGGACTGATCGATAATAATCCCGGCCCGCTGAAGGGCCGTCGTGTTTCCCTGGACGGCCCGCATGACCAGCATGGTCGCTCCCCGCAATCCGCCTTCATCAGGGCCGAGGGTCGAGGCCAATCCTTCAACGCCGATCATGGCCCGCTTGAGTCCCTCATTGTCGAGTTTCGTGACGGACTCGAGGAGGGCCATTGATGCTTCGACTTCCTCGTGCGTGTAGAGGGTGGCCTGCGATTGCGCCTGGGCGAAGGCCAGAAGGCCCGGAAGAGATGCCCTACGCGAGAATCCGGCCATCTCAAGAGCCGTGGCGAGGCGACGTTGCGATTGTTCTTCCTGAATAGCCCCCTGAATGGCCAACGTGGCAAAACCCTGCATTGACGAGAGGGTTTTATTGATAAGATTGGCCGCGACGCTTCCGAGGGTGAACGTGGCGAAGAGTCTGCCGAATGCGGAATCGGCCGCGCTGGACTTCTGCTTCAGGTCGGTCATCGTCTCGTCGAGCTCCTGAAGCTTGCGGATTCCTCCCTTGTCATCTACAGAAATCACATATCGGACATCCATTTTTTTCACTCCTCCACGAATTTTCCGGAGTTCATCCTATCCACGAACGCCTGCCCGGCCTTGAGCATCGCGTTCCTGATCTCCTGCGTTAGGCGAATTTTTGAGAATAGGGGAAGCGGGGTCAGGTGCTTGTCGATGATTTTCCTCACGTCCGCCTGTGTCAATGCGGGATCATCAGCAATCAAAAACGGGTAGAGGACCCGCGTAAGCCAGGCCTCGCCTCCCTCGCCTTCCATCTGCCGGAAGGCCTTCTGGAAGGGGACTCCGGATTCCTCCTCGAATCGCGCGGCCGAGTCGATCGTCAACCGCAGCCGGCGGGGCCCGTCCAACTGGATCACAAAGCCTTCGTTATCGCTCACGGCTGCCCTCCAAGTTCGCGGATCCTGGACCGCAGGCCGTCAGCCTTCCCGGCATCAAGTCCCGCCATCACGAGCCGCAAAGCCCAGGCCAGTTGCCGACACTTCAATGAGCAGAACGTCTGCCAGCGCTTTCTGGGCTGGAAGGTTCCCAGGCAGACGGGGCACTTCCTCGCGGCTATGGTTAGACGACGGGAGATCGTCCGTCTGGATGCGTAAACGGATGGGCCTTGCCCTATCGTAGCCTTCGTCCGCGGTGTCACGGCTGCCCTCCCATAGTCTTCATGGCCAGGTCGAGCTCTTTTCGGTAGAACACGCCCCGGAGATATCGGCCGGCCTCTCGGAACTCCGTCCCATCGAAGACGCTCACGGTGACTTCCCCGCGGTCCCTGCCCTGCCACAACTCGATCGTCATGTGCTCGAGCGGCCAGGCGATCCCGTTCACTTCCTTGACCCGCTTTGAAACGCTCGAATCAAGAGTCACCTGGATGAAGCGCGGCTTCTCGCCGGCCTTGGCAGCGACCAGATCGAAGGCGCCGAAGACGTCGTTCCGTTGTGAGGTCCAGATAGTCCTGCCCTTGATGAGTAGGGCTTTGGCCACGGTCTTCTCATTGTGCACGCCGTATCCATCGCCCGTGAGATAGCCGGCGCAGCGGTCCTGGAAGTCGTTCCCCCTGGCCCGCGTGTTCCTGCGCTTCTTGGCCCGGGCTGAATCAGCGCTCATGACCCGCCCCGCTCGTCCTTCTTCGCCACTTCCATCGCCCTGGCCAGCAGCGGGAGAAGCTCAGTGACCAGGTCCGGACTCAGGCACAGACCCTTCTTCGTCGCGATCACCGCCGTGGGGTCTGTCGGTTTGTCCTGCACGTAGACCCTGGCATCGACGTAGACCTTGCCCCTGAACCAAGAGACGTGAACCTTGACCGTCTCGAGGCTGTTCTTGCTGACCTCGCCGATCAGTTCCTTCTTACCTTCATCACTCATGGTCGTCTCCCTGGCCGGCGCCTATGTCCTGGCCCTCGTCTTCAGAAGATCGCCCTTCCTGCGCGATCCCAGGGGCTCCGTCTGCCTCTCCCTGCCTGTTGTCGCCTGATTCAGCCCCGTCCTGCCCCTCACCCTCACTCGGAGGGGCTGCCGATCGTTCGCCCTGGCTCACGCCAGCCCCGCCAGCAGCCGCTTCCTTGGCCTTTGCCTCTTCCTCGTCACACTCCCGAATGATCTCGGCCAGGGTAGTAGCCGGCGGCTCCGGGATTTTCTGTCCTGCAAGCCTGGCCGCGGCCTCGAGGTTCAAGCGCACGAGGTTGGCATAGCTGATGAACTGCCCGGAAAGGATGCTGTGCAGCTCGAGGTTCCCCTTCAGCAGGCTGTCCATGCGCATGATCCCCGCCCGCCTGATGTAGAGGGCGGAGAGTTTCTGCACTGTCAACCCTTCGATGGCCGACTCGAGGATGGCCCTAACGTCGGGGCTGACCTTCCCGGGCCCACCGTACTTGGGACTGGCGAATAGCTCATCCTTGAGCCTCATGAGGTCCTGTTGCGTCCGCTTCCAGGCCCGCCCCGAGGGAAGGTTCATCATGGGGAAGGCAGGCGATGATCGCTGCCTGAGATAGGCCTTGACGCCGTGTTTCGTCTTCGTTTTCTTGGCCCCTTCGGCCTCAATTTTCCTCAGAGAAAGGCTCATCTGGCACACCCCTCCGAAACTGCGCTGAAAATGACAGAGGATAACTCGTTTATGGACAATGAGTTAAGCGATTTGGGCGTCTGGTGGGCGCCTGTTTTACTGGCACAAATGTGGCACAAGGCACCGTAGGATCGCCCGTTTTCCCCGAGAGAGTGGACCCGGGCCAGCTGATGCCGAGTCAGACGGTCTATCTTTCGATCATGGGGAGGACGAGGCAGGCCGCGGGGCAGATTTCTCAGACCGCGATTTCGGCCGTTTTGACCTGTCCCCAGGCTCGGGGACAGCTCGTTTTTTTTCTGCCGTTTTTGGAGGTCCTGTTTTCGGTGACCTGTTCCCAGCCTTTGGGACAATTCCATAAGGGGAGAACTGATGACCTGTCCCACCTGTCCCCGACCTGTCCCCACTGCGCGGAGACAGCTGTGAAGTGAGTTGTCCCCTTGTCCCCCTTCCTTAGAAGGGGACAGGACAGCTTCACGGACACGTCGACAGCTAAATAGGTTCATAGGTTCGAACTCCTCGAAAACCCCTGGAGGACCGCCAGCGTTCTCCCTCGCCTCGCTTCAAAAGGGCAAGAATGGTATCGCGCTTCTTGATGCCGAGCTCTTCCTTTACCCATGCGACGAGGGAGGATTGATTTTGCCCGACGCCCGGGCCGGTGATGTACTCTGCGATGGCGTCGAGGGTGCTTGTCTTCGGGTCCTGGGCCGGCATGAAGTTGCCGGTGTCGGGATCGAAGGCCAGGTAGAACCGCGCGGGCGCAAAGCGGGTCTTCCCGGTGCCGAGCGAGAAGAGGGCGTCGGGATCGCAGGTATCCTCGTCGATCTCCTCGAGGCTGCCGCGGCGGACCCTGTGGAAGTCGAGAACGTGGTCGGCCAGGTCCGAAAAGGCGGTACTGCCCCGGTAGACGCGCTCGTCGGCTTTGCCGGTGTGGTGCTGGGCGACGATCTCGAGCCCGTTTTCGCGGAGTTCTTTGAGCCGGCCCATGACCAGG